>NZ_JBHUIX010000013.1:394322-745535 GCF_042683065.1 Rhodobacter lacus
CCCCCGGCGCCCCCGGCTCCCCCCTCGGCGGGTCGCTTCGGCTTTGCCGAAGCGAAAGCTGTGAGAAAAATACGACGTTCGCCCTGACAGTCGACAAATTGTCGGGTCTGCTCCAAACCCTACAATTCGTGTAGTATATTGATAATAAAAGAATATTTTCGAAATTCTGACTTGGCACACTCCCTGCTGAATAGGCTGTGAGCGCGGTCGCGCACCGTCTCGACCCACAGATGAATGCACAACCCCAAGGGAGCCAGACCAATGAGCCAACTCCGTCAGATCGCCTTCTACGGCAAAGGTGGTATCGGTAAATCCACCACCTCGCAAAACACCCTCGCCGCGCTGGTCGAGATGGGTCAAAAGATCCTGATCGTCGGCTGCGACCCCAAGGCGGACTCCACCCGCCTGATCCTCAACACCAAGCTGCAAGACACCGTGCTGCACCTCGCCGCCGAAGCCGGCTCGGTGGAAGACCTCGAAGTCGAAGACGTGGTGAAAATCGGCTACAAGGGCATCAAATGCACCGAAGCCGGTGGCCCGGAGCCGGGCGTTGGCTGCGCGGGCCGCGGCGTGATCACCGCGATCAACTTCCTCGAAGAAAACGGCGCCTATGACGATGTCGACTACGTCTCCTACGACGTGCTCGGCGACGTGGTCTGCGGCGGCTTCGCGATGCCGATCCGGGAAAACAAGGCCCAAGAGATCTACATCGTCATGTCCGGCGAGATGATGGCGCTCTATGCCGCCAACAACATCGCCAAGGGCATTCTGAAATACGCGAACTCCGGCGGTGTGCGCCTTGGCGGGCTGATCTGCAACGAGCGCAAGACCGACCGCGAACTCGAGCTCGCGGAAGCTCTCGCGGCCAAACTCGGCTGCAAGATGATCCACTTCGTGCCGCGCAACAACGTGGTGCAACATGCCGAGCTGCGTCGTGAAACCGTGATCCAATACGATCCGACCTGCCAGCAAGCGCAAGAATACCGCGAACTGGCCCGCAAGATCCACGAGAACTCGGGCAAGGGCGTGATCCCGACCCCGATCACCATGGAAGAACTCGAGCAGATGCTGCTCGATTTCGGCATCATGCAATCGGAAGAAGATCGCGAAAAGCAAATCGCCGAAATGGAAGCCAAGATGAAGGCCTGAGGCCGATCTTGACGGGGTGGGCGCTGATGCGCCCGCCCGACCTCCCCAACAAGCCCAACGAAACGCCAGTGAGAGGAGTGCCAAAAGGATGGCCAAAGATCACGTGAGCGGCCCGGAAGACCTCGAGAACCTGATCAAGGAAGTGCTCGAAGCCTATCCCGCGAAAGCCCAGAAAAAACGCGCCAAGCACCTGTCGGTGACCACCGCGACCGACGAAGAGCCCGATGCAGTTACCGGCATCGCCTCGAAATGCGACTCGACGAAATCGAACATCAAATCCGTTCCGGGCGTGATGACGATCCGCGGGTGCGCCTACGCCGGGTCGAAAGGCGTGGTCTGGGGCCCGATCAAGGACATGGTCCACATCTCGCACGGCCCGGTCGGCTGTGGCCAGTATTCGTGGAGCCAGCGCCGCAACCTCTACACCGGCACCACCGGCGTGGACAGCTTCGTGACGATGCAGTTCACCACCGACTTCCAGGAAAAAGACATCGTCTTCGGCGGTGACAAGAAACTGGAAAAAACCATCGACGAGATCAACGAGCTGTTCCCGCTGGCGAATGGCGTGACGATCCAGTCGGAATGCCCGATCGGCCTGATCGGGGACGACATCGAAGCCGTTTCGAAAAAGAAAAACAAAGATATCGGCAAGACCATCGTGCCGGTGCGCTGCGAAGGCTTCCGCGGTGTGAGCCAATCGCTCGGCCACCACATTGCCAACGACGCGATCCGCGACTGGGTCATCGAAGCGGGCGAGAGCGAAGCGAAGAAGAGCTACGAGCCCGGCCCCTATGACGTCAACATCATCGGTGACTACAACATCGGTGGCGACGCCTGGGCCTCGCGCATGCTGCTTGAGGAAATGGGCCTGAACGTGGTCGGTTGCTGGTCGGGCGATGCGACGCTGGCGGAAATGGAACGCGCGCCGAAAGCGCGTCTGAACCTGATCCACTGCTACCGCTCGATGAACTACATCTGCCGCTACATGGAAGAGAAGTATTCGATCGGCTGGATGGAATACAACTTCTTCGGCCCGACCCAGATCGCCGCCTCGCTGCGCGCCATCGCCGCGAAGTTCGACGCCTCGATCCAGGAAAAAGCGGAAGCCGTGATCGCCAAATACCAACCGCTCGTCGATGCGGTTCTGGCGAAATACAAGCCGCGCCTCGAAGGCAAGTCGGTCATGCTCTATGTCGGTGGCCTGCGTCCGCGCCACGTTGTCACCGCTTATGACGACCTCGGCATGGTGATCGCCGGCACGGGCTACGAATTTGCCCACAACGACGACTACAAACGCACCGGCCACTACGTCAAGGAAGGCACGCTGATCTATGACGACGTGACCGGCTACGAGCTCGAGAAGTTCATCGAGAAGATCCGCCCCGACCTCGTCGGCTCGGGCATCAAGGAGAAATATCCGGTGCAGAAGATGGGCATCCCGTTCCGTCAAATGCACTCGTGGGATTACTCCGGCCCGTACCACGGCTACGACGGGTTCGCGATCTTCGCGCGCGACATGGACATGGCCGTGAACAACCCCGTCTGGGGCCTGTTCAACGCGCCCTGGGACACCCCGGCCGTCGCGGCCGAGTGATCCTCTCCTGAGCTTGCGGGGGGCGACCCGCCCCCCATCCCTCCCTCCTGCTGGCCACGTCCCGGAATGCGGACGGCCCATGAAAGGAAAGACCCATGCCCCAGTCGGCAGATAAGGTGCTCGACCATTCGAAGCTCTTCTTTGAGCCCGAATACAAGGAAATGCTCGCCAACAAAAAAGCGGTTTTCGAATGCGGCCACACCGCCGAAACCGTTCATCAGATTGGCGACTGGACCAAATCCTGGGAATATCGCGAAAAGAACCTCGCCCGCGAAGCGGTGACGATCAACCCGGCGAAAGCCTGCCAGCCCGTCGGCGCGGTGTTCGCGGCGCAAGGCTATGAGGGCACGCTGCCCTTCGTGCATGGGTCGCAAGGCTGCGTGGCCTACTACCGCTCGCACCTTTCGCGCCACTTCAAAGAGCCCTCGGCGGCGGTGTCCTCGTCGATGACCGAAGATGCGGCCGTGTTCGGCGGTCTGACCAACATGGTCGAGGGCCTCGCCAACGCCTATGCGCTCTACAAGCCGAAAATGATCGCCGTGTCGACCACCTGCATGGCCGAAGTGATCGGCGACGACCTCAACTCCTTCATCATCCAGTCGAAGGAAAAAGGCTCGGTTCCGGAAGATTTCCCGGTGCCCTTCGCGCATACCCCGGCCTTTGTCGGCTCGCATGTCGACGGCTACGACAACGCGCAAAAAGGCTTCCTCGAACTGTTCTGGAACGGTGCCGAGCGTCAAGCGGACGAAAGCCTCAACATCATCCCGGGCTTTGACGGCTATGCGGTTGCCAACAACCGTGAAATCAAGCGCATGCTCGACCTGATGGGCGTGGGCTTCACCTTCCTTGGCGATGTGTCGGAAGTTTATGACACCCCCTCGGACGGCACCTACCGGATGTATGCCGGCGGCACCAAGCTGGAAGACCTCAAAGCCGCGGTCAACGCCAAGGCGACGCTCTCGATGCAGGAATACTGCTCGCCCAAAACGCTCGAATATGTTGAGAAAACCGGCCAGGAAACCGCCGTGTTCAACTATCCGATGGGCGTGTCGGCGACCGACACCTTCCTGATGAAAGTCTCTGCGCTCACCGGCAAGGCGATCCCGGAAGCGCTGAAACTGGAGCGTGGCCGCCTTGTCGACGCCATCGCCGACAGCCAAGCCTACCTCCACGGCAAGACCTTCGCGATCTTCGGCGACCCGGACTTCGTGCTCGGCATGGCGAAGTTCATCATGGAGATGGGCGGCGAGCCGATCCATTGCCTTGCCACCAACGGCGGCAAGAAATGGGCCAAGCAAATGGACGAAGTGCTGAAAGCCTCGCCGTTTGGTCAAAAAGCCCAAGTCTGGGCCGGCAAAGACCTGTGGCACATGCGCTCCTTCCTGAACACCGAACCGACCGACTTCCTGATCGGCTCGTCGTATGGGAAATACCTTGAGCGTGACACCGGCGTGCCGCTGATCCGCCTGACCTTCCCGATCTTCGACCGTCACCACCACCACCGCTTCCCGACCTGGGGCTATCAGGGCGGCCTGACGGTCCTCGTGAAGATCCTCGACGCGATCTTCCTCAAGGCTGATCAGGATGCGGGCAAGGTCGGCGAGACCGACATGAGCTTCGACCTGACCCGCTAAGGGATCAGCACAAAAACAGGGGCCGGCGGGAGATCCGCCGGCCCTTTGCTTTGCGCAATGTCGTTATGAAGTCTGGCTACATGTCGTGAACCCGACAAAACGACAAAAATCGGGCCAAGTCGAAAAATCACGACAGGGCAGGGGCTTGGCGGGCATTTTGCAGGGCAAAAAACTTGGCACGCTCCTTGCTTGATGGTTCGTAACAGGGGAGCGCATCATGTCCGAAGCCTTGAAGAACAAAGTTGCCGAAGTCCTGAACGAGCCCGGCTGCGCCACCAATTCGGCGAAATCGGAGGGTGCGCGCAAGAAGGGCTGCACCAAGCAGCTCACCCCGGGCGCCGCAGCGGGCGGCTGTGCCTTTGACGGCGCGATGATCACGCTGCAACCGATCACCGATGTCGCCCACCTCGTCCATGCGCCGCTCGCCTGCTGGGGCAATGGCTGGGACAACCGCTCCTCCGCCTCTTCGGGCTCGGATCTTTACCGCAAGGGCTTCACCACCGATCTGAGCGAGCTCGACATTGTCATGGGCCATGGCGAGAAAAAGCTCTTCCGCGCCATCCATGAGGTCATCAAGGAGCAATCTCCGGCTGCGGTTTTTGTATATGCCACCTGCGTCACTGCGCTGGTGGGCGACGATATCGAGGCGGTGTGCAAGGCCGCCACGGCGAAATGGGGCACGCCCTGCATTCCGGTCAATGTGCCGGGCTTTGTGGGCTCCAAGAACCTCGGCAACAAGCTCGGCGGCGAGGCCCTGCTCGATCATGTCATCGGCACCATCGAGCCGGAAACGACAACGCCCTATGACATCAACATCATCGGCGATTTCAACCTGTCGGGCGAGCAATGGCAGGTGAAGCCGCTGCTCGACAGGCTCGGCATCCGCATTCTTGGTTCGATCTCGGGCGATGCGCGCTACCGCCAGATCGCGCAGATGCACCGCGCCAAGGCCACGATGCTCGTGTGCTCGCAGGCGCTCGTGAATGTCGCGCGCAAGATGCAGGAGCGCTGGGGCGTGCCCTATTTCGAGGGGTCGTTCTACGGCATCGCCGACACCTCCGAGGCTTTGCGCAAGATCTGCGGGCTTTTGGTGGAGCAGGGGGCGGATATCGAGCTTTTGAGCCGCTGCGAGGCGCTGATTGCCGAGGAAGAGGCAAAGACCTGGGCGGCGCTGGAGCCCTACCGCCCCCGTGTCGCGGGCAAACGGGTGCTGCTCTACACCGGCGGGCACAAGACCTGGTCGGTGGTGGCGGCGCTGCAGGAGCTGGGCATGGAGGTGGTGGGCACCTCGATGCGCAAGGCCACGCAAAACGACCGCGCCCGCGTTGTCGAGATCATGGGCGATGCGAGCCACATGTATGAGAACATGGCCCCGCGCGAGATGTATGACGCGCTTGCCGCCGCCAAGGCCGATGTGCTGCTGTCGGGCGGGCGCAGCCAGTTCGTGGCGCTCAAAGCGCGCATGCCCTGGGTCGATGTGAACCAGGAAAAGCATGAGCCCTATGCGGGGTATGTGGGCATGGTCGATCTGGTGCGCGCCATCGACCGCTCGGTGAACAACCCGATCTGGGCGGAGCTGCGCGACCCCGCGCCCTGGGAGACCCCGCTCACCGGCGGCGTGGTGCTGCCCGCGCCGAAGGGCGCCTGTCCGGTCACGAACATGAAAGGCGCCGAGCGCGCGCCGACGCTGCTGCCGCAAGTTGCCGCCGCGCCGCTGGCCGCCGTTGCCGCGCCCGAAGCGGGCCTGCTGGACGGGCTCGCCAATTCCCCCACCGATTTCGAGGATGACTGAGATGGCCGCCCTGACTCATCCGCGCCGTGCGCTTTCCACCAACCCCTTGAAATCCTCTGCGCCCCTCGGTGCGGCGCTGGCCTATCTCGGCATCGAACGTGCCGTGCCGCTCTTTCATGGCGCGCAGGGCTGCACCGCCTTTGGCATGGTGCATCTGGTGCGCCATTTCAAAGAGGCGATCCCGCTGCAGACGACCGCGATGAACGAGATCACCACGATCCTCGGCGGCTCCGATCAGCTTGAGCAAGCGATTGAAAACCTGCGCAAACGCGCGAACCCGAAGTTTATCGGCATTGCCTCCACCGCGCTCACGGAAACCCGCGGCGAAGATGTGGCGGGCGAATTGCGCGAGATGCTGGCGCGGCGCAAGGATTTTGCCGAGACCAAGGTGGTTTATGCCGCGACGCCCGATTTTGATGGCGGGCTGCAGGACGGCTGGACCAAGGCGGTCGAGGCGATCTTGAGCGCGCTCGTGCCGGTGACGCCCGCGCCTGACCCGGATCTGCGGCAGGTGACGCTGCTCACCGGATCTCATCTCACCCCCGCAGAGATCGACGAGCTGGTGCGCCTTATCCGCGCCTTTGGTCTCAACCCGCTGGTTCTGCCTGATATTTCCACCTCGCTCGATGGCCATCTGGCGGAGGATTGGTCCGGCTGTTCGCTGGGCGGCACGCCCATCGACCGGATCGCCGATGTCACCCGCTCCGCCTTTACGCTCGCCGTGGGCGAGCAGATGCGCGGCGCCGCGCAGATCATCGAGGAAAAGGCCTCGGTGCCCTACCGCGTTTTTCCCTCCCTCACCGGGCTCAAGGCGGTCGATGCTTTCGTGCGGGTCTTGATGGAGCTTTCGGGCACGCAGACGCCGCCGCCCTCGGTCGAGCGCGACCGGTCCCGGCTGGCTGATGCGATGCTGGATGCGCATTTCTTTACCGGCGGGCTCAGGGTGGCGATTGGCGCCGACCCGGATCTGATGTTCGCGCTCTCCACCACGCTCAACCAGATGGGCGCGGAGATCGTCACCGCCGTCACCACCTCGCAACACAGCCCGATGATCGAAAAGATGCCCTGTGACGAGGTGATCCTTGGCGATCTGGGCGATTTCGAGCGCGGGGCCAAGGCCGCGGGGGCGCAGATCCTGCTCACCAACAGCTATGGCCGGATGGCGGCGGATGCGCTGCACCTGCCGCTCGTGCGCGTGGGCTTTCCGGTCTTTGACCGGATCGGCGCGCAAGATGCCTGCCGCGTCGGCTATCGCGGCACCCGCGCGTTCCTCTTTGAGATCGCCAATGCCGTGCAATCGGTTCACCACACCCCCCGTCCGGAAGATTTCGGCGCAACCCCCCTGCCTGAGGAGTTTTCACATGTCCCGCACCCTGCGTCTTGTTGAGCCCGAGGCTGGCCCCGCGCCCGGCGAGAAGCCGTTGCGCGTGGCCATTGCCTCGAATGACCTTGAAACCCTCGACGCCCATTTCGGCTCGGCGAGCAAGATTGTCGTGTTCGATATCTGGCGCACTGGCGCGCGCTTTGTCGAAGTGCACGAGTTTTCCAATGCGACCGAGCAATCGGGCAAGCATGACGATATTGACGACCGGATCGCACCCAAGGTCGAGGCGCTGACCGGATGCGCGCTTGTGTTCGCGCTCGCCATCGGCGGGCCCTCGGCCGCGCGCGTGGTCAAGATTGGCTGCCATCCGATCAAGCGCAAGGAGCCCGAGCCGATCACCGCGGTGATCGCGCAGGTGCAAGAAATGCTCTCCGGCAGCCCGCCGCCCTTCCTGCGCAAGATCCTCGGCACCTATCACAAGCCGGATTTCGCCGCCGATTTCGACGAAGAGGAAAACGCCTGATGGACACTGCGACCGAAGCGCCGCCCGAGATCCCGCGTGGGGGTGAGATGGTGGAAAGCCCGTTCCTGACCCAACTCGTTGCGGTGATCCGCGCCGAGGATTCGCACGGCCAATGGGACATGAAGAGCGACGTTGAGCTCTTGGAAGAGTTCATCGTCACCAAGGAAGAGCGCCGCGAGATGCCGATCATCGGCGACCCGGAGCCCGAGCTGATCTGGCGCCTCACCCGGTTTTATGACGCGGTCGGGCTGATGGTGGAAAAGCGCACCGGCTGCATGGCCACGCAAATGCAGAAAATGCACCATGAAGGCTTTGGCCGGGTGGTGCTGATTGCGGGGCGGCTGGTGGTGGTGTCCAAGCACTTGCGCGACGTGCACCGGTTCGGCTTTGAAACCTGGGCGAAGCTTGCGGAAGCGGGCGACAAGCTCGTCGACGAGGCGGTGAAACTCGTGGAGCAATTCCCCGAAGCGGCCCGCGCATGATCCAGATCCCGCCGCTCAAGCCCAAGCGCAAGCCGCGTGTGATCGAACCCGTCAAACTGCACCCCTCGCGCGGGCGCACGGCGCTTTCGCGCTGGCTGCGCGAAGCTCCGCCCAAACCCAAGAGCAAGGACTGAACATGAGCCTTCAAGACATGAGCCTCGAAGAGCTGGAAGCCCACGCCAAAAAGCTGTCGATGCGCGCGACCAACGCGAAGATGGAGCTGCATGATCTGTCGGAGGAGCTGCCGACAGATTGGCAGAAGATCCCCGATGTCGCGCAGCAAACCTTTGAAATTTATCGAGATCTGGATGCAGCCCGCAAGGCGATCAAAATCGCCAAGCAAGCCAAGGAGTAAAACCGAATGTCGAATGTCGCCTATACGCGCGGGGGCGCGGAATATACCCCCGTTTACCTCATGTCGATCGATGCGGAAAAGTGCATCGGCTGCGGGCGCTGCTTCAAGGTTTGCGGGCGCGATGTGATGGGCCTTTACGGCGTGACCGAGGATGGCGACATCGTCAAGCCGGGCACCGAAGAATGGGATGACGTCGAAGACGAGATCGTGAAAAAGGTGATGCAGATGTCGGAAGCCGACAATTGCATCGGTTGCGGCGCCTGCGCGCGGGTTTGCCCCTCGGAGTGCCAGACCCATGCGGCCCTGTCCTGAGACCTGCAGCGCGCCTGCTTCCCCCGCGCCTCTGGCGGCGGGGGAGGCCGATTACGCCTGCATCCTCGGTCATGCGCTTTCCGAGCGCGCGGCGGGGCAGGGGCCTTTGACGGAACGGCTCGGGCTTTCGGGCGCCGATCTTGCCGCCTTGCGCGACCTTTTCGTGCCGGGGCTTGAGCTTCCCGATCTCGACCTGCCGGCCCCGGTGCAGAGCGCCGAGGAACAGGCGATCACGCTCCTTATCCTGTGGCGCGCGGGGGTGGCGACACCGCAGGCGCGCTGGCTGGCGATGATTTTGGCGCGCCGCGCACAGGAAGCGCGCCATCTGTGGGAGGATCTGGGCCTGCCGTCGCGCGCGCATCTGGGCGCGCTCATCCGGCGCGAGCTGCCGGGCCTTGCGGCGGCAAACCACCAGAACATGCGCTGGAAAAAATTCTTCTACCGGCAAATTTGCGCGGATGCGGCCTTCTCGCTCTGCCTTTCGCCCTCTTGCGACGAATGCGACGAACGGGCCGCCTGTTTTGCCCCCGATTGATCTGAAATCCCTGCTCGCGGGCGCCGCCTCCGCGCGCTCGCGCCCCTATGAGAGCGCGGAGGCGATTGCGCGCGCGCTTGAGGCTGCGCCAGAGGATGTCGAGGTGCGCCTCGCCGCCTATCGCTTCCATTTTTACGGTCATGATTACACGGCGGCGCTGCCGCAGGCCGAGGCGATCTTGCGCCTTGCCGCGCGGCGGCTCAACATCGCCACCGATTGGCAGGCGGTGGGCGCAGCGGATGCCGATTTTACCGCGCATGATTTTGCGCCCGGCCTCTATCTGCAGGCGCTTGTCGGCATCGGCTATTGCGCGGTGCGGATGGGCGAGGCCGATCTGGCCCGCGCCGTGCTGACAAAGGCCGGAGCGCTCGACCCGACGGACCGTTTTGGCGGCGCCTGGCTGCTTGATCGCTTTGAGGCGGGCGAAGACACGGAGCTCTGAGCCCGCGCTATTGGCCACTTGGCCCGATTTTTGTCGCAAGCCCCACAATGCCCCCACAATGTCGGCCCGAAACTTGCATCAAACCGCGCAGGGAAGGGGCCGAAACCTGGCACGCTTCTTGCTGTATCTCTGGTGAGCCCCGGCCCACAGGCCAGACACGGGCCCGGACCACAGGAGAGCATCATGATTGATATCACCGAACCTGCCCAATCCGCGATCAAGGCCGCCATCGACGGCGCGGGCCAGCCCGTCGCGGGGCTGCGCCTGATGGTGCAATCGGGGGGCTGCGCGGGGCTCAAATACGGCATGGCGCTGGAGCTTGAAGCCCAGCCCGACGACGAGGTGGTGAGCTTTGGCGAGGTGACCGTGCTGATCGACCCGTCGAGCCGCGAGCATCTGACCGGCGCCAAGATCGACTTTGTCACCAATGTCGAGGGCTCCGGCTTCGTGTTCGACAACCCCAACGCCAAGAACAGCTGCGGCTGCGGCAAATCCTTCTGCTGAGGAGCGCGCGATGTTCGATTATTCCGACAAGGTGAAGGAATATTTCTTCCAGCCCCGCAACGCGGGCGTGCTCGAAGATGCCAATGCCGTGGGGGAGGCGGGCTCGCTTGCCGGCGGCGATGCGCTCAAGCTCATGCTGCGCATCAACCCGCTTTCGGAAATGATCGAAGAGGCGCGGTTTCTCAGCCATGGCGGCGGCTCGATGATCGCCTGTTCCTCGGCGCTGACGGAACTGGTGCGCGGCAAATCGGTCGATGCGGCCTCGCGCCTGACCCCGGCCGATATTGCCGCGTTCCTCGACGGGCTGCCGCCCGAGAAGATGCATTGCACGGAAAGCGGCGCGAAGGCGCTGGCCGCGGCGATTGCGGCCTTCCGCGGCGAAACGCCCGTGGCGCCCGAACGTCGCCCGGCGCAGCCTGCGCTGGTGACGATCGCCGTGCCGCCAAAGCCACGCCGCGCCGCGCCGCCTGCCGCCGCCGCCCTGGCCGCGCGCCAAGCGGGCGCCGCGCCGGGGATGACGCTGCGCGAGCTGATCGCCAAGAACAATCCGCTTGCCGCGATGGCGGAGGCGGAAGAGACCGGCCCCGTCGAGCCCGTGAGCGAGACCGATGCCGAGGCGATTTCCCGCATCATCACCGAGATGCGCCCGGTGTTCCAGCGCGACAAGGGCGATATCGAGCTGCTGGACATCAAGGGCCGTCAGGTCTTCGTGCGCCTTTCGGGCACCTGCGCAAGCTGCATGATGGCCAGCCAGACGCTTGCCGGGGTGCAAAAACGGATCATGGAAACCCTCGGTCGGCCGTTCCGGCTGATCCCCTCCACCGCCCGCGCCTGAGAGAGCAATGACCCATCCCGCTGCCGCCCCCCGCATCTATCTTGACAACAACGCCACCACCCGGGTTGCGGATGAGGCGCTGGCGGCGATGTGGCCGCTTTACACCGAAAGCTACGGCAATGCCTCTTCGGCGCATGGCTTTGGTGCCGAGGCGGCGGCGGGTATCCGGGCAGCACGCAAGGCGCTGGCGGCGCTGATCGGCGCCGAGAGCGAGGCGGAGATCATCTTCACCTCGGGCGGTACCGAGGCGAACACCACCGCGATCCGCGCGGCCCTTGCCGTGCAGGAGGGGCGGCGCGAGATCGTCACCTCCATGGTCGAACATCCCGCCATCTTGCAGCTTTGCGACGCGCTCGAGAAATATGAGGGCGTGAAGGTGCACCGCATCCCCGTTGACGGGGAGGGGCGGCTTGAGATCGACGCCTACCGCGCCGCGCTTTCGGACCGGGTGGCGGTGGTCAGCCTGATGTGGGCGAACAACGAGACCGGCGTCCTTTTCCCCGTTGAGGGGCTGGCAGAGCTGGCGCATGACTTTGGCGCGCTGTTTCATACCGATGCGGTGCAGGCGGTCGGCAAGACCCCCGTTGATGTGCGCGCTGCGGGTGTCGACATGCTCTCGCTTTCGGCCCACAAGTTTCATGGGCCTAAGGGCGTGGGCGCGCTTTACCTCAAGAAAAACACGCCGTTTCAGCCGCTTCTGCGCGGCGGCAAGCAAGAGCGCGGGCGCCGGGCGGGCACGGAAAACGCCCCCGGCATCACCGGCGCGGGCAAGGCGGCCGAGCTTGCCGCCGCCCGCATGGCCCAGGATGTGGCGCGCATCGCCGGGCTGCGCGACCGGCTTGAGGCGGGCATTCTGGAGGCTGTGCCGCATGTTCGCGTGCTCGGCGACCGGCGCGACCGGCTCGCCAATACGCTCTGCCTCGCCTTTGATCTCGTCGAGGGCGAAGGCATCGTGATGAAGCTTGACCGCGCCGGCATCGCCGCCTCGACGGGCTCGGCCTGCGCCTCGGGCGCGGTGGAGCCAAGCCATGTGATCCGTGCCATGGGCGTGCCCTTCACCGCCGCCCATGGGGCGGTGCGGCTCTCGCTTTCGCGCCTCACCACCGAAGACGAGATCGCCCGCGTGCTGGAGATCTTGCCGTCGATCGTGGCCGATCTGCGCGCGCTCTCCCCCTTTTGGTCGGACAACGGCCCCAACCTGCCGGGCCTCGCGCCCGCCTCGCTCCAGGAGATCTGAAATGCTCCATGCGCGCCCCCTCACGCCCCATACGCTTGCGCTGTGTGACACCACCTTGCGCGATGGCGAACAGACCGCGGGCGTCGCCTTCTCGCTGTCCGAAAAGCGCGCCATCGCGCGTGCGCTCGACCGCGCCGGGGTGGCCGAGATCGAGGTGGGCATCGCCGCGATGGGCTGGGCCGAAGTGGCCGAGATCCGCGCCGTGATGGCCGAAATTTCCCGCGCGGCGCCGGTGGTCTGGTGCCGGCTGCGCATGGGCGATCTCGACATGGCGCAGAAAACCGGCACCAAGCGGGTGCATTTTGCCGCCCCCACCTCGACCGCGCAGCTTGAGGGCAAGCTCCGCGTCGACCGCGACTGGATCCTGCGCGAAACGGCAGAGCTCGTCTATTGCGCGACGACGCGCGGGCTGGAGGTTTCGGTTGGCGCCGAGGATGCAAGCCGCACCGACCCGGAGTTTCTTGTCCGCCTCGCCGAGGTGGCGAAGGCGGCGGGGGCGATCCGCTTTCGCGTCGCCGATACGCTCGGGCTTCTCGATCCGCTGGGCGCCTACCGGCTGATCAGCCACCTTGCGGCCCGGATCGCGCTGCCGATCGAGATGCATGCCCATAATGACTTTGGCATGGCGACGGCGAATACGATCATGGCGGCCCATGCCGGGGCCACGCATCTTTCGGTCACGGTGAACGGGCTTGGCGAGCGCGCGGGCAATGCCGCGCTCGAAGAGGTGAGCGCCGCGCTGGAGGCGGGGGCGATCGGCACCGGCATCGACCTCACCGCGTTGCAGCCGCTTTCCGACATTGTCGCAAAAGCCTCGGGCCGCGCGCTTCCGGTGCAAAAGCCGATCACCGGCGCGCTGGTCTTTGCGCATGAAAGCGGCATCCATGTCGATGCGATCCTGAAGCGCGCCGACACCTATGAAGATCCGCGCTGCGCCCCGGCCCGTTTTGGCCGCGAACGCCAGATCGTGATTGGCAAGCATTCGGGCGCCGCGGGCCTTTGCGCCGCGCTCGCGACCGCGGGCCTGCCCGCCACGCCCGAGATGGCCGCCCGGCTCAAGCCGCTTTTGCGCGCCCATGCCATTCGCACCAAACGTCCCGCCAGCCCCGAAGATCTGCGCCGCATGGTGGCGCGGCTCGCCCGCAGCCAGCCCACGACCTGAGGAGAGAGAGATGACCACGGAACCCCAAAGCCCCACGCTCGAGGCGCTTTCGCGCCTCTCCTCTGCCGAGGACATGTTCGCCCATCTGGGCCTTGAGCCCGACCGCCACATCCTCAACGTGGCGCGGCTCCACATCATGAAGCGCTTTGGCACCTATCTGCGCGAGACCGATTTCTCGGGCCATTCCGAAGAGGAGGTGCTCGCGCTGACCCGCGAGGCGCTGTCCCGGGCGCATGATGATTTTGTCGCCTCCACGCCGCTCGCGGAAAAGGTGTTCAAAGTGTTCGAAACCCAGGCCGCGCGGCAGGCCAACAAGTTTGTCGGGCTCGACAGCCTGAAAATCGTGCAGCGCTGAGCGGAGGGGTGCCCGGAATTTCCGCGCGCCAGCCAGATCCGCCGCTTATTTGCGCAATTCCCCCCGGGCGCCGCGGCCTTGGTGTCGCAGCCCCGCCCTGCCGCCCCCCGGGCGCGCCCCGATGAGATAGGGTAAGACCATGGACCTCGTGCAGACGCTTTCACAACGCCAGTCGATGCAGATGGGGGGGCAGATGCTCCACTCCCTCGCCATCTTGGGCATGTCGTCGCAAGATCTCTCCGATCATCTGGTCGAACAGGCCTCCTCGAACCCCTATCTCGCCTATCGCGCCCCCTCGGCCTTCATCGCCCGCGGCGGGGCTGATTTTGATGCGGTGGCGGCCGTTGCCGCGCATCGCCCGAGCCTGATGGCGCATGTGGTCGATCAGATCGAGATGACCTTCACCAACCCCGGCGACCGGATGATTGCGCTGCGCTTTGCCGAGGCGCTCGACCCGTCGGGCTGGCTCAGCCAGCCGGTCGAAACCATCGCTTTGGGGGCGGGCGTGGCGATGCCGCGCGCCGAGGCGGTGCTTTGCGCGCTGCAGGGCTTTGAGCCGGTGGGGCTTTTTGCCCGCGACCTTTCCGATTGCCTGATCTTGCAGGCGCGGGAGGAAGACATCCTGACCTGGGAAGTCGAGACGCTGATCCGCCACATCAACCTGCTGGCCGAAAACCGGCTCGCCGAGCTGGCCGATCTGTGCGATTGCGAGCCCTCCGACATTCCCGAGATCGTCAAGCTGATCCGGCATCTGAACCCGAAGCCGGGTCTGGCCTTCGATCATCAGCCGACCCCGGTGTTTCCGCCCGACCTGATCGCCCTGCGCGGCCCCGAGGGCTGGACGGTGGAGTTGAACCGGGCCACTTCCCCGCGCATCACCGTGCGGGAGGATCGGCTCCCCGATGGCAAGGCCGACAAGGCCGCCCGTGCCGAGCGGCGCAAGGCGCTGGCGGAGGCGCGCGCGCTGGCTTTGGCGCTGGAGCGGCGCGGCGACACGCTTTTGCGCACCGCGGCGGTGCTTGTGGCGCGCCAATCCGCCTTTCTGGAAAAGGGGACGGCGCATCTTGTTCCGCTCACGCTTGAGGATGTTGCCTCCGAGCTGGGGCTGCATGCCTCGACGATCTCGCGCGCCGTGTCTGGCCGCATGATCCAGACCCCGGTGCGCGCGCTGCCGCTGCGCGCCTTCTTTTCCCGCGCGGTCTCGACCGGGGCGGGAGGCGAGGCGATCTCGCGCGATTCCGCGCTCGATTTCGTGCAGCGCGTGGTGGGGGCGGAAGATCCGGCCAACCCGCTCAGCGACGATGCGATTGTGGTTCTGGCCGAACGCGCGGGGCTGCGCCTGGCGCGCCGCACGGTGGCAAAATACCGCTCCACCCTCGGGCTCGCGTCGTCTTACGAACGCCGCCGCGCCGCACTGGCCGGTTGAGTCGAAATGACCCTCCTCAAATGCTGATTTTAGCGCCGACAGGCGCATTGGCGCCGCAATACTGTGCGCCGCCGCTTCACAAATCATGTATTTGAGCGACAAATTCGCCCACATCCGCGAGCGCCCCCCCGCAAGGCCGGATCATTCCCTATATGTAAGGAAGGGTCTCCGAAGCGCCGCGGTCGGCTGCGATTCTTTCGCGCAGTGACACGCAGGGGCACTCTCGGGCAGGACCGGAAGATGAATACCCTCACCCAGACTGTTGCCCCAAAAGGGAATTTGACGCCATGACCGATCATACGCCCCGCCCTGAGCAGGACCGTACGCCGGTGCACCCGCGCAAGCGGTCGGCAAGTCAGATCGCCGACCGCTTGGCGCTGGATGCGATCTACGAGATCGCCAAGACCTTTGCCGGCGCGCCCGACCCGATTGCCGTGGTGCCGCAGATCTTCAACGTGCTCTCCTCTTTCCTCGATCTGCGCCATGGCGTGCTTGCCGTGCTCTCCGAGCCGGGCGGCGAGACGAAGGCCGTGAACCCTTACCGCATTGCCGCCACCTCGTTCCGGCGTGACGATGCGGCCCCCGCCTCCGATGTGCTCCCCGATGCGGTGGCGCGGATCGTGTTCCGCTCGGGCGTGCCCTTCGTGGCCTTTGACCTTGAGGAAGAATTTGGCGCCGAGGCGGTGCCGCGGCGGCTGCGCGACAGCGGGCAGACCCTGATTGCCGTGCCTTTGCGCGACCCCGAGCGCAGCCATTTCGTGCTCGGCGTCTTGGCCGCCTACCGCAGCCATGATCACAACCGCGCCGGCTATTCGGATGCCGATGTGCGGGTGCTCACCATGGTCGCCTCGCTGCTTGAACAGGCGCTGCGCTTCCGCGCCCGCGTGGCGCGCGACCGCGAGCGTGCGCTTGAGGATACGCGGCGGATGCTGCAATCGGTCAACGAGCAGCGGGGCGTGGCGCAGCCGCCGGTGTCGATCGACGGCATCATCGGCTCAAGCCCGGCGATCTCGGAGGTGGTGGCGCAGGTGCGCCGCGTGGCGGGCACAAAAACGCCCGTGCTCCTGCGCGGCGAAAGCGGCACCGGCAAGGAGCTTTTCGCCCGCGCCGTGCACTCGCAATCGCCGCGTGCGAAAGGCCCGTTCATCCGCGTGAACTGCGCCGCGCTCTCGGAAACGCTTCTGGAATCGGAACTTTTCGGCCATGAAAAGGGCGCCTTCACCGGCGCCAATGCGCTGAAAAAGGGCCGCTTCGAGCTCGCCGACGGGGGCACGCTGTTCCTTGACGAAATCGGGGAGATCTCGCCCACCTTCCAGACCAAGCTTCTGCGGGTGCTGCAAGAGGGCGAGTTCGAGCGCGTGGGCGGCACGCGCACGCTCAAGGTCGATGTGCGCATTGTGGCGGCCACCAACCGCGACCTCGAAGATGCCGTGGCGCGGGGGGATTTTCGCGCCGATCTCTATTTCCGCATCTGCGTGGTGCCAATCGTGCTGCCGCCGCTGCGCAACCGCAAAAGTGACATCAAGCCGCTCGCGCAGCTTTTTCTTGACCGGTTCAACAAGTCGAACGGCACGAATGTGAAATTCGCCTCCGATGCCTTTGACCAGATCTGCCGCTGCAAGTTCCCCGGCAACGTGCGCGAACTCGAAAACTGCGTGAACCGCGCCGCCGCCCTTTCCGATGGCGAGATCGTGCTCGCCGAGGAACTCGCCTGCTCGCAGGGCGCCTGCCTTTCGGCAGAGCTGTTCCGCCTGCAAGAGGGCGCCTCGCCGATCGGCGGGCTTGCGGTGGGGCGGATGATCACGCCCACGGTGCGGGTCACCGAGCCCGGCCCGCGTCTGCAAGAGCCGCCGCCCGCCGCCCAGGCGCCGCGCGTGGCGGTGCCGCAGCCCGAGCCGCAGGCGCAGCCGGTGTATTCGTCCGAGCCCCCGTCGCCCTATCCCCCGTCGCCCTATCCGCCACAGCCGCATGCCGAGCCGGAAGAATTGCATCAGGTGCGGCGCAAGACGGCGAATATCACCCGCGACGAGCTCATCCGCGCTCTGGAAAGCGCGGGCTGGGTGCAGGCCAAGGCGGCCCGGCTTCTGGGCATGACGCCGCGCCAGATCGCCTATGCGCTGCAGAAATTCGACATCGAACTGCGCCGGATCTGACAGTTTCCGCCCGCTGCGCCCTGCGCCCGCCCGTGCCACCGCACGGGCCGCGCCCGACCGCCCTCGACGGGCGGGAGGGCGCGGGCTCCCCCCCCAAAAAAAAGATGGCACGAAGATTGTCAGACAATCGACAATCTTCGTGCCAAACCCCCACAAACCGCCCCCAATATCTTGGCACGCTCCTTGCTTAATCCTCCCTGAACCACATCTTCAGGAAGGGGAAGCTCCATGTCCGGCAATATCGTCTCGCTCGGCGGCCTCACCATCGGCTCGAAGGCCGCACTGGAAAAGGCGATGGCCTCCGAGGGCTGCGCCACCACCGGCGCCACCGGCTGCGGCTCGAAACAGGCCCCCGACGACATGGACCCCGCGACCTGGGCCAAGGTGAAGGATCACCCCTGTTATTCGGAAGAGGCGCACCACTACTTTGCCCGCATGCATGTGGCGGTTGCCCCCGCCTGCAACATCCAGTGCAACTACTGCAACCGCAAATACGATTGCGCCAATGAAAGCCGCCCCGGCGTTGTCTCCGAACGCCTCAGCCCCGAAGAGGCCGCGCGCAAGGTGATTGCGGTGGCCAACGAAGTGCCCCAGCTCTCGGTGCTCGGCATTGCCGGGCCGGGCGACAGCTGCGCGGACTGGAAGAAGACCAAGGAAACCTTCTCCCGCGTCACCAAAGACATCCCCGACATGCGGCTGTGCCTGTCCTCGAACGGGCTCGCGCTGCCCGAACATGTCGAGGAGCTGGTCGACATGAACGTTGATCACGTCACCATCACCATCAACATGATCGACCCCGAGGTGGGCGCGAAGATCTACCCCTGGATCCGGCATGGCGGCAAACGCTACTACGGCGTTGAGGCGAGCCAAATTCTGCATGAACGCCAGATGCTTGCGCTCGACATGCTGGTGGCGCGCGGCATCCTCGTGAAGGTGAACTCGGTGCTGATCCCCGGCATCAACGACGAACACCTTCTGGAGGTGAACAAGGAAGTCAAACGCCGCGGCGCGTTCTTGCACAACATCATGCCGCTCATTTCCGACCCGGCGCATGGCACGCATTTTGGCCTCACCGGGCAGCGCGGGCCGACCGCGGCAGAGCTGCAAAAGGTGCAGGAGGCCTGTGCGGGCGGGGCAAATCTGATGAAGCATTGCCGCCAGTGCCGCGCCGATGCGGTGGGCCTTCTGGGCGAGGATCGCGGGCAGGAATTCAGCCTCGACAAGCTGCCCGAGGCGCTCGAATACGACCCGGCGGGCCGCGAGAGCTACAAGGATTGGGTGGCGAAAGAGCGCGAAGACCGCCGCGCCGCCGCCGCTGATGCCAAGGCCGAGACCGGCGCCACGGTTGCGAAAACCGCGCCGAAGCTGCTTGTTGCCGTGGCGACCCAGGGCGGCGGGCGCATCAACCAGCACTTCGGCCATGCCACCGAGTTTCAGGTGTTCGAGGTCGATACCAGCGGCGTGCGCTTCGCCTTCCATCGCCGCTGCGACAACTATTGCGTTGACGGCGCAGGCGAAGAGGGCCGGCTTGACCGCGTGATCGCCACGCTTGAGGGCATCGACACCGTGCTTTGCGCGAAGATCGGCGATTGCCCACGCGAGACGCTGGCCGGGGCCGGGATCACGGTTTTGCAAGATTACGCCTACGATTACATCGAAACCGCCGTTTCCGCCGTTTACCGCACGCGCATGGGGCTTGCCCCGGCGCAGGCCGAAACCGCGTGAGGAGAGAGCATGCCCGAGGGACCGGCACCCGTGGATTGGGAGGGCAGGGCGCTCGATTGCGCCTCCTGCCGGTTCCGAATGCGGCTCGACCTCGGGCAATGCGGGCTCGGCTGGTCCTGCCTCAATGACCGCTACGCGAAACGGATCGAGCGCTTCTTCCTGCTCAACCCGGAACTGGCGGACGAGAACCTGAACCACCCCTATTTTGAAACCCGGGTGAATGCGGCGCGCCATGCCTCGGTGTTCCGCATCCCGCGGCTTCTGGATGACCCCGATCCGGCGGTCCGCGCGATGGCGATCTTGCGTCTGCCGCAGGCGGCCGCCGAAAAGCTGATCCATGACCCGGACCGCGCCGTGCGCATTGCCGTGGCGCATCGGCTGCCGCCCGCAAGCCTGATCCCGCTGATGCACGATGTCGAAGCTTCGGTGCGCCTTGTGGTGGCGCGGCGCGCGCCCGACGGCCTGTTGCCGGGGCTGATCGACGACCCGGACCCTTCTGTGCGCCGCATCGTCGTGAACCGCATCCCGCCCGACTGGATCGACCGGTTCCGCCTTGACCCCGATCCGCTCGTGCGCCGCGCCGCCGCGCATCGCCGCCCGATGCTGTTTGTCGCGGATGACGACATCCGCGTGCGTCACGCCTGCGCCGAAGAGGGCTGCGAAAAGGTTCTGGCGCGGCTTCTTGACGACCCCGAGGACATCATCCGCGAGACCGCGCGCGCGCGGCTTGCCAAGCTGGAAGGATCTGCCGATGTCGACTGATGACCGCGAGATCGAAGTGTACCGCCAACCGCTTTACCTGCCCGGCGACAAGGTGATGTCGCGCAAGCAGGTGAAGAACGATGGCACCATGCCGGGCCGCGAAATCGGCGAGATCGTCGTGAAAAAGGGCGATGTCGGCTATGTGCGCGACATCGGCACCTTCCTTGGCCAGTTCTACATCTATGCCGTCGACTACCTTGAACGCGGCGCGATCGTGGGGATGCGCGAGGCCGAGATCGTGCCCGCCGAGGCGCTCGGCCCCCGCGCCAATGACCGCCCCGCGCTGCAATCGCATATCGTCACCCGCGAGATGCTGCAAAAAGCCTGACTTCCCCTTATTTCGCTGAATTCCCAAGGAGAAAGCCCGATGAAAGTGATGATCCGCGAAACCGCCAAGGGCCTTGAAGCCTATGTGCCGAAGAAGGACCTCGAAGAGATGGTGGTCGAGCAGGAAAAGCCGGGCCTCTGGGGCGGCTGGGCCAAGCTCTCGAACGGCTGGGTTTTTGCCATGCCGGAGTTTGACACGCCGCCCGCGCTGCCCGTGACCGTCGATGCGCGCAAGATCGGGGATGACGATTGATGTCCGATCTCGACCTTCTCGACAAGGCGATGGCCGAGGTGGCGCAGGGCAAGCGCGTGCCCTACCTCGGCGCCGAGGTCTCTGCGCTTTCGGGGAGCGCGGCGCCCGCGACCCCCGCCGCGCTTTCGGCCATTCTGGAATCCAAGGTCCGCGCACCGCGCCGGGCCGCGGGCAATATGTGGGCCGTTGCGCAATATATCGAAAGCCGCAAGTTCCGGGGAACGCTCAACAAACTGGTGCGCGACGCATTTGCCGTGCCGCCCGGTGGCGTGAACCCGGTGCATGACTGGCTCGCCCGGGTCCGGCCCCCGATGGTGGTCGACAGCTGGTATGACGACGGCCTTTTGCGCGCCTTCGGGCCGGGGCGGGATGATTGGGGCTATGTGCAGGGCGTGAGCCGTGCGGGCGGCTGGACCGAAGAGTTCACCCGCGCCTTCACCGCAGGCGGGGGCGAGCGTGACACGGCCGATCCGAGCTGGCCGAGCCTCATTTACAAACCGCACGGGCTTGCCACGGCGGAGGGCTCGTTTTTGATGTCGGATGCCGATTACGTTGAAGTGCTGACCGAGATCGACATCCAGACCCCGATCCCGGAAGAGGTGCAGAACCGCCGCACCGGGCGCCCCTTCCTGTTCCTTGGCTGCCGTTTCGACGACCAGCTTTTGCGGATCTACGCGCGCCAGATCACCAAGCGTTCGGGCCGCGGCCATATTGCCGTGTTGCCGGGGCCGCTGACGAAGATGGAGGAGAAATTCCTCGAGGAGATGGAGATGATCCGCGTTGATCTGCCGCTCGAAGCGGTGACCGAGCGGCTCACGGTCGCGGAGGGCTGAAGGACTCAGGCGCAGCCGCTGACCTATTGCCGATTGCGCGCCCCCGCCATGCACGATGAGCAATTGTAAAACGGCGGTTTCGGACGGAGCATGAACCTGTCGGCAGAGCTCGACAGGAATGACCCGATGGCTGGGCCCAAAGAGGGGCCGGAAAGGCAGGCATGAAACTTAGTGCACGCAATGTTCTGACGGGCACCGTGACCTCGGTCGAGGTCGGTCATGTCACCTCTCATGTGAAGATCGACATCGGCGGGTCCATCGTGACCGCTGCGATCACCAACGAAGCCGTCGCCGATCTGGGCCTGAAACCAGGAGATCAGGCCAGCGCGATCATCAAGGCCAGCGACGTGATCATCGGCGTGTAACACCGCTGCTTGGGGAGCTGCTAAGGGCTCCCGGACATGTCAGGACGAAAGGGGCGCGGTCGATACGGACCGCGCCCCTTTCGTATGCTGCGGCCGTATTCTGCGGCAAGCCATGGCTCACGCCGGGGCGATATGCACTTTCACATCGCGGGGCGGCGCCCAGAACGGCGCGGAGGTGACAAGGATCTGCGCGCCCGTCGCGGCATATTCGGCGGCATTCCGGGCGTTGACCCCGCCGGCTGCCGCCACCTTGCCGGGCCAGCGGGGGCCAAGCGCCTCGACCACGGCGGCCACCTCGGCGGGGGGGAACTTTTCAAGCTGCAGCACTTCGGCACCGGCCTCGGCGGCGGCCAGCGCCTCGTCGCGGTCGGCCACTTCCACCACCACGCGCCGCTCCGGGCAGGTGGCGTGGAGCCGGGCGATCTGGTGCGCCAGGGCCTCCGCGCCGCCAAAGGCGCGATGTTCGGCAAAGAGCAGCACCGTGTCAGAGAGCCCGGCGCGGTGGATCGTGGCGCCGCCCGCACAGACCGCCTTGGCCGAAAGCGCGCGCGTGCCCGGCACCGCCTTGCGGGTGCAGGCGACGGAAATGGAGGGCGCCACGGCCTCGGCCGCGGTGACGATGGCCGCCGCCGAAGAGGCGATGCCCGAGGCCCATTCGATCAGCACCTGCGCCACTTTCCAGCCTGCAAGCAGAGCCTCCGCCTGACCGCGCGCAAAAAGCAGCATCTCGCCCTCGGGAACGGTCTTGCCGGAAGGGCAGGCGATCCAGGCTTCGGCGCCCAGAAGCTGCAGCACCCGCACCGCTTCCTCCGAGCAGGCGACGGTCATCGGCGCGCGCGCGCGCATCGTGAGCTCGCCCGCCTCCAGCCCGATGCCAAGCGCGCGGGTGGTCAGATCGCCCATCGGCACATCTTCGCGGATCAGCGCCATCAGCGCCTGGTCGTCAATCAGGAACATTCTCGGCCGTCCTTTCCGGGGCGGTTTCAGCGGGCCGGCCTCGGCCGGAAAGGGCCGTGGCCTTGAGCCGGGCCACGATCGGGTCTCCGGGCGCAAAACCAAGCCTGTCCCATGACTTACGCGACACACGCGAGAGCAGCAAGGCGCCATCTCCCGCCGGGCCAAGCGCAAGGCGCACCGTGGTCAAATGGCCCTCATTGGGGTCTGGCGCGGCATCGAGAATGGTGGCGGGGAGCGCGTTCAGGATCGTTGTGTCAAGCGGTGCGCGCCGCCCGAGGCTGACATCGGAGGCCGGGATGCGCAGGCGCCGCCGCGTGCCGCGCGGGCCGAGCGCGCCGGGCACGGTGATCACGCCGCCGCGCACGGCGATCTCGCTCAACCCGTAGTGCGGATCGACCGAGAGCACCTCGCCTTCAAGCACCGCGGCAAGGTCGGGGCGGTGGATCAGCGGCAGGCTCGGGTCGGCGAGGAGATCGGCCAGCGGCCCCTCGGCGCGCACCCGGCCCGCCTCCATCAGCACCAGCCGGTCGGCGAGCCGCTCGACCTCGGACATGTCGTGGCTGACAAAGATGATCGGCATTTCGAGCGTGGCATGGAGGCGCTCAAGATAGGGCAGGATCTCCTCGCGCGAGATCCGGTCGAGCGCGGAGAGGGGCTCGTCCATCAACAGGAGTGCGGGCTGGGAGAGCAGTGCCCGGCCAATTGCCACGCGCTGCCGCTCGCCGCCGGAGAGCGCCGCGGTCGGGCGGGTGAAAAGCGCCTCGATGCCGAGCAGGGCGACCACCTCCTCCTCGCTGATGCGCAAGCTGCCGCGCGCGCGCCTCATCCCGTATCGAAGGTTTTCGCGCACGCTCATATGCGCAAAAAGGCTTGCTTCCTGAAACACATAGCCCACGGCACGGCGATGGGTGGGGAGGATGCGCCGGCCCTCTTGCCACAGCTCGCCATTCACCTCGAGCCGCCCGCCGGGGAGCCGCGTCAGCCCCGCCATGCAGCGCAGCACCGAAGTTTTGCCACAGCCCGAAGGGCCAAAGAGCGCGGTGACACCGCGGCCCGGCGCCTCAAAGGCAACATCAAGATCAAACCCGCCGAGCCGCCCGGCAAACCGTGCCGAGATCATCGCCGTGCCTCGCCGCGGTCTGCGCCAAAGCGCCGCTCGATCAGCATCATCGCGAGAATGACGGAGAAGGAGAGCACGAGCATGCCGCCCGCAAGCAGATGCGCCTTGCCCCATTCGAGGTTTTCCACATAGTCGAAGATCGTCACCGACAGCACCTTGGTCTTGCCGGGGATGGCGCCGCCGATCATCAGCACCACGCCAAATTCGCCCACCGTATGGGCAAAGCCGAGGATCGCCCCGGTCGAGAGGCCGGGGGCGGCAAGCGGCAGGGCAACGGTGCGGAAAGCGTCGAAGGGCGTGGCGCGCAGGGTGGCCGCCACCTCCATCGGTCGCGGCCCCATGGCGGCAAAGCTGTTGCGGATCGGGTTCACCACGAAGGGCAGGGAGTAGATCACCGAGCCGAGCACCAGCCCCGCGAAGGTGAAGGAGAGCTTGTGGCCCAAAAGCGCGGTGAGCGGCGATTGCGGCCCCATGGCGATGAGGAGGTAAAAGCCGAGCACCGTGGGCGGCAGCACGATCGGCAACGAGATGATGGCGCCGACGGCCTCTTTCCAGAGCCCGCCGGGCTGTGCGAGCCACCACGCGAGCGGCGTGCCGATCACCAGAAGCACAACGGTGGTGACACTCGCCAGCTTGAGCGTCAGCGCCAGCGTCTCCAGCATCGCCGGATCGTGAAGGCTCGCAAGGCTCATCCGTTATTCCTCGGTTTCGTAGCCATATTTCTTGATGATCTCAATCGCTTCCGGGGATTTCAGGAAGGCAAGGAAGGCTTTGGCCGCAGGATCGTTGGCCCCCGGCTGGAGCAGCACCGCATCTTGTTTGATCGGCGTGTAATCCTCTTGCGGGATGATCCATTGCGAGCCGGTTTCGTCTCCAATCACTTGCGAATAGGCCACAAATCCAATCGGCGCATTGCCGGTGGCGGTGAACTGATAGGCCTGGGCAATACTTTTGCCGGTAATGATCTTGGGCGCAAGCGCCTCGGTCAGGCCGAGCTTTTCGATCACTTCGACCGCAGCCGCGCCATAGGGGGCGGAGGCCGGATCGGCAATCGCCACATGCTCGGGGTTGGCTTTCAGCGCCGCCTCGGTGCCGTCAATCGCCTTCGGATCGGCGCTCCAGAGCACGAGCGTGCCGCGCGCATAGGTGAAGTTCGTGCCGGGCACGCCAAAACCGTCTTCCACCGCTTTCGCCGGGCGTTTGGCATCGGCGGAGAGGAACACCTCAAAGGGCGCGCCCTGGGTGATCTGGGTGTAGAACTGGCCCGAGGGGCCGAAGCTGAGCGTCACCGTATCGCCGGTTTTTTCGGTGAAAAGCGCGGCGATTTCCTGCGCGGGCTTGGTGAAATTGGCGGCGACGGCGGCGATCACCTCTTCCGCGGCGGCGGGGGTGGCAAGTGCGGCCGAGGCGGCAAGCGCGAGGGTCAGGCGGAGCGTGGTCATGGGCAGTCCTTTCATCTTTCGGGAAAACCCCGGTTTCAGTCGCTATATACGCAAGCTTCATAGCGGTGGCGAGAGCAAACCGGCAACCGCTGCCCTGGCCGGGGCTTGCGGGCTGCGACCACTTGACGGTGACGAATGGGTAACATTGTGCGGAACGCGGGCGGATTTGCGTAAACTGCCCGGAAATGGGGCGACGTGCGAAGCGCCGTGGTGCTTTTGCGGCGAGTCGCCGTGGCGACCGGGGTGGCATCCGGTCGCGCTCTGGCGCAGGGTGGGCAAAACGGAGGTCGGCAGATGAACGACGGGTTGAAGAGTGCATTGATCCTTGAGCGCACAGGCGCGCGGATGGGGGCGGAGCGGGTGGCGCTTTTGGCGGCGATCGGGCGCACGGGCTCGATCTCGGGCGCCGCGCGCGAGGTCGGGCTGAGCTACAAGGCGGCCTGGGATGGCGTGCAGGCGATGAACAACCTGTTTGCGAGCCCTTTGGTGACGGCGGCGCCGGGCGGGCGCGCGGGCGGCGGCGCCGGGCTCACCGAGGCGGGCAGGAACGTCATTGCCGCTTATGGCGCGATCGAGGAGGGGCTCGCGAAGCTCATGGCCTCGCTTGAAGCGCGGCTCGATCTCTCTGCGGGCGAGGTTCTGCGCGGCCTGAGCCTGCGCACCTCGGCGCGCAACATGTGGTCTTGCAAGGTGACGGAAGTGACCGCGGACGAGGTGAGCGCCTCGGTCCGGCTCGCCTTGGGCGAGGGGCAGCGGCTCACCTCGGTGATCACCGCGCGTTCGGCGGCGGAAATGGGGCTTGCACCGGGCACCGAGGTTTTGGCGCTGGTGAAATCCAATTTCGTCATGCTCACCCGTGAGGAGGCGCCCCGGCTTTCGATCCGCAACCGGCTCACCGGCGTGGTGATGGAGCGGATCGACGGGGATCTTGGCGCCGAGGCGGTGCTTGATCTGGGCGGCGGAAAAACGCTCACCGCAAGCATCACCCGCGAAAGCGCAGAGGCTTTGGCGCTCGCCCCCGGAGCGCGGGTGACGGCGCTCGTCAAATCAAGCCATGTCATTCTGGCGCTGCCCTGAGCCATTCGCCTGCGGGAAATTATGCTTCCCGCAGGGCCCCGGCCGATAACGGCTTCCCGAAGTTTTCACAAAGCCGGGACGCCGGTTTTTCAAGGCTTTTCAAGCAATTTTCTTCGTGTTCTGAAGATGCAAAGGCCGGAAGACCCGGCCGCGATCAGACCGGAGACATGCCATGACCCGCATTTTTGACGACAATTCGCTCTCCATCGGCGGCACGCCGCTCGTGAAGCTTTCGCGCCTGACCAAGGGGCTGGGGGCGACGGTGCTGGCCAAGGTCGAGGGCCGCAACCCCGCCTATTCGGTCAAATGCCGGATCGGCTCGGCGATGATCTGGGACGCGGAGGAAAAGGGCCTGCTGACCCCGGGCCGCGAGATTGTCGAGCCCACCTCGGGGAATACGGGGATCGCGCTCGCGGCAGTGGCGGCGGCGCGCGGCATTCCGATCACGCTCACCATGCCCGAGACGATGAGCCTTGAGCGGCGCAAGCTCTTGCTCGCCTATGGCGCCAAACTCGTGCTGACCGAGGGCGCAAAGGGGATGGCGGGTGCCATTGCCAAGGCCGAGGAGATCGCCGCCTCGGACCCGAAATACCTGCTGCTGCAGCAATTCCAGAACCCGGCCAACCCGGCGATCCATGAGCGCACCACCGGCCCCGAGATCTGGGAAGATACCGAGGGCGAGGTCGATATTTTCGTTGCGGGCGTGGGCACTGGCGGCACCATCACCGGCACCACCCGGTTTCTCAAGGCGAAGGCGCCGGGGCGTGTCACCTCGGTCGCGGTCGAGCCTGCGGCGAGCCCCGTGCTGACGCAGGCGCGGGCGGGCGAGGTGCTCAAGCCCGGCCCGCACAAGATTCAGGGCATCGGCGCGGGCTTCGTGCCGGGCGTGCTCGATCTGAGCCTGATCGACGCGGTCGAGACGGTGACGAACGAAGAGGCGATGGAAGTGGCGCTGCGGCTGGCGCGTGAGGAGGGGATCTTGTCGGGGATCTCTTGCGGCGCGGCAACGGCGGTGGCGCTCCGGCTCGCGGCCAAGCCCGAGAATGCGGGCAAGACGATCGTGGTGATCTTGCCCGACTCGGGCGAGCGCTATCTGTCCTCGGCGCTTTTTGAGGGCGTGTTTGACGGCGCGGGCGCCCCGGCCTGAGCGCCCCCCAGGTGCAAACGAAAGGCCGCCCGGACTCGGGCGGCCTGTTGCGATTTCGGGGGCATCAAAACAGGAAATCGTGACTGTCGAGCGCGCCGGAAGAGACCTGAAAAAGCGTGATCGTCAGATCGCCGAAATCGAGGACCGCATTGGCCCCCTGTTGCGACAGATGCGCGCTCAGATCGGCCCAGTCGGAAAGCCCGGAGAGCGCGGTGAGGTCGATCACATCGGTGCCGGGCGCGAAATCGCGGATCAGGTCATCGCCCTCGCCGGGGTAGAACACGAAGCTGTCCGCCCCCAGCCCGCCCCAGAGCGTGTCATCGCCGAGCCCGCCGCTGATCGTGTCGTCGCCCGCGCGGCCTGCGATGAAATCATTGCCGGAATCGCCCCAGATCAGGTCATTGCCATTGCCTGCAAGCACCCGGTCATTGCCTGCGCCGCCATGCACGGTGTCGCTGTCGGAGGCGCTGTCGCCCTTGACGATGTAGCGGTCGTTGCCGGCGCCAAGCGAGACCACGTCGCTGCCGCCGCCGTCGGTGGTGTAGTCGTTGCCGGTGCCGCCGGTGATCGTGTCGTCGCCCGCGCCGGCATAGAGGTTGGCGCCGTCATTCGAGGCGGTCAGCCGGTCGTTGCCCGCGCCGCCGTCAAGCGTGTCATGCCCGCCGAGGCTGGTGAGCACCTCGTTGCCCGCGCCGCCGCGGACCCGGTCATTGCCGGCATCGGCGCTGTCGGTGAAGCTGTCGTCGCCATCGCCGAGCGTGATGCTGTCATCGCCTGCGCCGCCGCTCACCGTGTCATTGCCCGCGCCGGTGACGATCTTGTCATTGCCCGCATCGCCATAAACGAGATCGTCGCCCGCGCCGGTCAGGATCGTGTCCTGCCCCTCGCCGCCATGCACGGTATCGCCCGCGCCGGCCGCATCGCCCGAGCCTTTGTAGCGGTCGTTGCCCGCGCCGAGTGAGACCAGATCGTGCCCGCCGGTATCGGTCACCATGTCAACGCCCGCGCCGCCCGTCATCGTATCGTCGCCGAGCCCGCCCACCAGTTTCGAGCCATCGTCGCTGGCGGTCAGGCTGTCATTTCCGGCATCGCCATAGAGCCGGTCGCGCCCGCCGAGGCTTTCAAGCACATCATCGCCAGCCCCGCCATGCACCACGTCCACCTCGTTGCCAGCGGTGTCAAAAAACCGGTCATTGCCCGCATCCAGCCAGATCCGGTCGGCGCCGGTGCCGCCGGTCACGCTGTCATTGCCCTCGCCCGCGGTGATCGTGTCATTGCCCGCGCCGCCCTGCAGGCTGTCGTGGCCCGCGCTGCCGGTGAGCTTTTGGTTCCCGTTGCCGCCGCCCGTGCCCGTGCCGCCGCCCGTGCCGGGCGCGGGAGAGGTGACCACGGCGGGCGCATCCTTGGCCGAGCCCGGCCCGTTCACGAGCAGAAAATGCGCCGCATCGAGGCTCGAAAGCGTGGCCCCGAGGAGCAGGAGCGTGCCCTGAGCCGTTGCCAGCGTGACCCCCGCACTTGATTGCGTCATCAGTTCGGTCAATGCGGTCCAGCTTGTGAGCGCCGCAATTTGCGACAGGTCGATGAAATCGTCGCTGCTGAAATCGCTGATCTGGTCGGAGCCGAACCCGGACCCGAGCACGAAAGTGTCTGCGCCAGACCCGCCGGTGAGCGTATCGTCCCCCGCGCCGCCGGTGAGCGTGTCATTGCCCGCCCCGCCGCGCACCCGGTCATTGCCGGCCCCCGCGTCGATCGCATTGGCGGCCGTATTGCCGATGATTGTGTCATTGCCCGCGCCGGTGCGCAGGTGCTCGATCACCGTATCGTCGGAGATGATCATGTTGCCGGTGCGCCCGAACACATCCGAGACCGCGCCCGGGGTCAGGTCGATGCGCACGGCATCGGCGCGGTTGGCAAAGTTGATCGTGTCGATGCCGGAGCTGTCCACCAGGGTGAAGGTGACAGAGCGGTTGATCGTATCCTGGGCGAGATAATCGAGCGCGCCGCCGGCTGTGGAGCCCTGGCCATAGGTGGTGTTGCCCTCGTGGCTCGCATGGTTGCCATAAAGGTTGCGCGCGGCGGCGACATCGAAGCTCATCGGCGTGAGCACATAGGCATAGGAGGCGCCCGTGTTCGGGTTGGCCGATTGCGAGAAATAGGACATCACCGAGGTTTGCCAGCTGTCGTTGGCATAGAGCGCATCATTCGCGAAATAGGCGCTGCCGTCGTAATCGCCGGTATGGCCGAGCCCGAGCGCATGGCCGATCTCGTGCAGATAGGTCTGATAGCCATAGGTGCCGACGGAGGTGCCGTATTTTTCTGTCCATGCGGCGCTGATCGAGACATTGGCCGAAGTCAGGGAGCCGCCCGACCATGTGATCGAGGTATAGGCGCCCGATCCGGTGTTCGAGAACCGGATCTGGCCGGTGCCCATGGCCTGCACGAAAGTGATGCCGGTGATCGCGCTCCATTCCGCGAAGGCGGTTTCGATCAGCCCCTTTTCTTCCGCGCTGATGGTCGAGGACAGCGAGTAGCTCACGGTATGGTTGTTGCCCATCGGCCAGGCCGCACGGTGCCCCCAGAACCCTTGCGTGAGCTGATAGATCCCCTGCTCGGGGGTATAGGTCGGAAGGGCCATGGCAGAACTCCTGGGCAAAAGACAAGAGGCGTTCTGCCTTCAGGAAGGGTCACCCGGCGGTGGCCGGTACACGATGAGAGGGAACGGGAGATGAGGTGTCCGATTCTTCGGAAGCGCCGGTCTCTGAGAATTTGAATACGTGTTTGGTATTCGCCGGGCAATCAAATAGTCCGTGCAAATTTTCCTATTCAAGTTTCTCTTCTGGGTGTTTTGTTAATCAGTTTACTTCGTATTAATCGGGCGGCGCGGCATTGTGGCGCCTGCGTGCCGGAACCGTGTCTTTTCCCCGTGGTGGCCGCGGGGCGCCGGTGCCCATGCGTGAGGGCGCCGATCTCCCGGGGCGGGCATCGGGGGCGGCGGATGCCCGGCGCGGTCCACAGCGTGCTCAAGGGCCGGATCGCGGCGCTTTTCTCAAACTGCCAAGAAATAAAGGCCGGAATTGCGGCCCGCGCGCGGGGGGGGGCTGCGTGTTCCTGTTTTGTCTTGATCCGGCACTGTGCGAGATCGGGCGTTATTCGCGCATCAGCCGCGCCGGGCCGCGGCGCTCGGCCAGATCCCCGCGCCGGTTCTGCCCTGTCCTTGCCGCTTTTCCTGCCGCCGTCAAAAAATAGAAACGGCGAAATTCCAAGGGTTTGTTCGTGAACTTTGTGCAGAATATGGCAGCCCTGCCATGATCTTTCCTTAATCTGTCATGCTTTGTTCTTTTTGCATTATAATTTGGTGGCGGATTTGTCTTTTGGTGCAGGCATAATATGGTGGTATATTATATTGCGCCGGTCTGAATATGATTTTCGCAGGTATTCTTGTGGCCGCGAATATGGCGCTATTCATAATGGCGACAATATCGCCATTATGGAGTTTGTGCCGGGGATCGGGGTCAGGCGGCGGTGCAGCGCAGCGCGGAGAGGAAGCGGCTCAGCAGCTTTGCGCCGACCTCGGCAAGGCCGAAGGCCTGGCTCGAGCGGTGCCATTCCCCGATCAGCCCGTTGATCAGCGCCATTTGCGAGACGGCGGCCTCTTCGGGGGACAGGCCCGGGGCAAGCTGGCCCGCATCGCGGGCCCGGGTCATGACCCGCACCAAAATCTCATAGACATGAACGTTGTAGCGTTCGCGCCAGGCAGAGGTCTCGTCGCCCGGTTGGCCGCTGAGCAAGATCAGATGCAACCGTTGCTGGATCGGGTCATCCTCCACCATGGCGAGGAATTCCACCCCGGTGGCGACGAGCACACCAAACGGGTCCTCCATCGGCCCGGCCGCCGAGGCGCTCTCGATCCGGCCCAGCGGCGGTGGCTTGTAATGCTCATAGATCGCGTTGAGAACGTCGGTCTTGTCTTTGAAATACCAGTAAAAAGCGCCGCGGGTCGCGCCAGCCTCGCGGGCAATCTGCTCCAGCGTTGTCTGCGCGATCCCGCGCGTGCAAAAGAGCCGCGCCGCCGCGTTGAGGATTTTCTCGCGTGTCTGTTCGGCTTCTGCCTTGCTGCGTCTCACGCCTCGTTCGCCCCCGCCTCCGACGCATCCCCGCCGCGCAACAGGTCCGCCGGGTCTGCACTCTCACTTTCTCTGCGCGCGCGCCCGGGTCAAGTCCGGCCTGCGCGTGGCCGCTGTTGCGGCGCTGCCGCAGTGCTCCATGCCGCGACGCGGCACTGCCGAGCGGTCTTTACATCCATACATGAATGTAAGTAAACCCGGCATAACGCAACAGGCACTAAGACGGGAATCACACATGCGAAACGGGCAGACAGGGCGGCCGCTCTCGCGGCGCGCCTTTCTTTCGGGCTCTGCCCTTTCCGGGGCGGCTCTGATGCTCGCGGGCTGCGCGGCGGTTGAGTATCATGCGCCCGAAGCCGATGCGCCGGCCCGTTTTGATGCGGCGGCACCGGCACGGCGCGCGGGCGGCGGGGCGGGCTGGTGGCACGCGTTCCGCGATCCGAAGCTTGATGCGCTGATCGCCGCCGGTGAGGCACGCAATCTGGACGTGTTGCAGGCCGTGGCGGCGGTAGAAGAGGCGCGCGCCGCCCTTGCCGGCACCGGCGCCGCCGATCTGCCGCAGCTGTCCGGTTCGGCGGGGCTCAGCCGGGGCGATACCACCGGCCGCGCCGGGGTGGCCACGACAAGCCAGGCCGGTCTTTCCGTCTCCTGGCTCTTCGATCTTTTTGGCGCCAATCGCAATGCGCGTGCGGCCGCGGCGGCACAGCTTGAGGCGGCCGATCTGTCGGTCGCGGCCGCGCGTCTGGTGATGCAGGAAGCGATCGCGCGCGCCTATGTCGAGCTGCGCTATCAGCAGGCCTCGATCGCGCTCACCCGCCGCTCGCTGGAGAGCCGCCGCAAGAGCCTTGAGCTGACCCGGGTGCAGGTGCAAAGCGGCACTGCGGGGCGGCTGGAGCTTTTGCAGGCCGAGCAACTCGTGGCCGAGGGCGAGGCGCAGCTTCCGGGCTTTGAGACCGGCTTCGATCAGGCGTTGATCAGCCTTGCCACGCTCACCGCGCAGCGGGTGTCTGATCTGCGTCCGGGGCTCGAACGCGGCGCGCCCCAGCCCGCGCCGCGCTACAAGGCCTCGGTCGGGGTGCCGGCGGATGTGCTGCGCGCGCGCCCCGATGTGGCGCTGGCCGAGCGCAGCTATGCGGCGTCGGTGTTCGAGATCGGCGTGGCGCAGGCGGCCTTTTACCCCTCGATCAGCCTGTCGGGCACGGTCACGCCCACCCATATCCGCCGCGGCGGCTCCATCACCGCCTGGACAGTGGGCCCGGCGCTCGACCTGCCGATCTTTACCGGAGGGGCGAATCGTGCAAACCTTCGCGCTGCCGAGGCCCGGGCCGTGCAAGCCAAACGCGCGTGGGAGGCGGCCGTGCTGGGCGCGATTGACGAAGTCGAGAGCGCGCTGGCAGCCTACAACCGCGATGCCCGCAATATCGCCGCACAATCGCATCTCGTCGAGACCAGTGCCGAGACTGTCGAGCTCGCGCGCGCCAACTACAGCCTTGGCGAGGGCGATTTCATGGAGGTTCTCGATGCCGAGCGTTCTGCGCTTTCCGCCCAGCAGAGCCTTGCCGCCGCCCAAGCGCAACGCGCTGACGATTTCATCACCCTGAGCGCCGCCGCCGGCGGCCTTGACTGATCGCTCTCGCCCTCCAGATCTCTCCTGATCCTCCCCAGTTTCGGACCCTTCCCATGCGTCTTCCTTTTCCGTTCGGGCTTCTGTGCCTGTCGCTCCTTCCTCTCGTTCCGCTTTCCGCGCAGGCGCAGCAGGGCCCCGGCGGGCCCGCGCCGGTCACTGTGATGAGTGCCGAGGCCCATGATATCGTGCTGACGGCGCGGTTGCCGGGCCGGATCAAGGCCTCAACCGAGGCCGAGGTGCGCCCGCAGGTCTCGGGCATTTTGCGCGAGCGGCTCTTTGACGAGGGCGCCGATGTCGCGAAAGACGCGCCGCTCTACAAGATCGAAGACGAGACCTATCGCGCCGCTGTGGCCGCCGCGCGCGCCGCCGTGGCGCAGGCCAAGGCCAACCGTGACCTTGCCGTGCTGGAGGAAAAACGCGCCATCGAGCTTTTTGGCTCGAATGCGGGTTCGGCGCAGAACCGCGATTCTGCCGTGGCAACGCGTGAAGCCGCCGATGCCGCGCTGCAAGCCGCCGAGGCGCAGCTGATGAGCGCCACGATCGAGCTGGATCGCACCACGATCCGCGCCCCGATCGCGGGCGTGATCGGCCTCACGCAATCCACCACCGGGGCGCTTGTGGCCGCGCAGCAGACCACCGCGCTCGCAACCATCCGTGTGCTCGATCCGGTCCATGTGGATGTGACCCAATCGGCGACCGACATGATGCATTTCACCACCACCCCCGAGGGGCGGGCGATGCGTGCGACGGGCGAGGCGCATCTGATCCTCGCGGATGGCTCGATTTTCCCGCATACCGGGCGGCTGGAGGCGGCAGAGCCGCGCGTCGAGCCCACAACCGGCATGGTGACGCTGCGCATGACCTTCCCGAACCCCGATCACGTGCTGCTTCCGGGCATGTATGTGGAGGTGGACCTGCCGCAGGCGAAAGCGACGGGCGCCTTTGCGCTGCCGCAAAACGTGGTGATGCGCGAGCGCAATGGCGATGCCTATGTCTGGCTCGTCGAAGAGGGCAAGGTGTCCAAGCGCCCGATCGAGATCGGCCGCGCTTCGGGCAATGACTGGATCGTCACCTCCGGGCTCAACGACGGCGATCAGGTGATCACCTCGGGCTTCCAGAAAACCGCGCCGGGCGCGCCGGTGACGGTGGTGCCCGATACGCCGGCCCCCGCGGCGGGCGCCGCGTCGCAAGCGGAAGGTCAATAACATGTCGCGTTTCTTCATTGACCGTCCGATCTTCGCCTGGGTTCTGGCGTTGGTCGTGATGGGCGTTGGCGTGCTGGCGATCCTGCGCTTGCCGGTGTCGCAATACCCTTCCATCGCCTCGCCTTCGGTGGTGATTCAGGCGACCTATCCGGGCGCCTCGGCGGAAACCGTCACCGATACCGTGGTGCAGGTGGTCGAAAAGCAGATGACCGGCCTTGACGGGCTGCGCTACATCACCTCTGACACCACCTCGACCGGGCGCGCCACGATCACGCTCACCTTCGAGCTGAGCACCGACCCGGACATTGCCCAGGTGCAGGTGCAAAACAAGCTGGCCCAGGCCGAGGCGAGCCTGCCCGAGGCCGTGACCCGGCAGGGGGTGACGGTGGCCAAATCCACCACCGGCTTCCTGATGGTGGTCTCGCTCATTTCGCCCGACCATTCCCGCTCGAGCGTGGAACTCTCCGACTATATGAGCGCCTCGATGGCCGAGAGCTTCTCGCGGATCGAGGGCGTGGGCACGGTGCGGGTGTTCGGCTCCGAACATGCGATGCGGATCTGGCTCGATCCGCACAAGCTCAAGGCCTATGACATGGGGCCCGATACGGTGATTGCCGCCGTGCAGGGGCAGAACGCGCAGATCTCGGCGGGCGCCTTTGGCGCGCTGCCCGCGCCCGATGGCCAATTGCTCAACGCCACCATCACGGCGCAATCGCTGCTCACCACGCCCGAGGATTTCGAGCGCATCGTCTTGCGTGCCGATACCGATGGCGGGCTCGTGCTGTTGCGCGACGTGGCGCGCGTGGAACTTGGCGCCGAGACCTATGAGGTCAACGGCTATTACAACGGCAGCCCCTCGGCGGGGATGGCGATCCAGCTGGCCTCGGGCGCGAACGCGCTCGATACCGCGGCGCGGGTGAAGGACCGGCTCGACGAGCTGGCGCCGTTCTTCCCCTCCGGCATGCAATATGTGATCCCCTATGACACCACGCCTTTCGTGACGCTCTCGATCGAAGAGGTGGTGCGCACGCTCTTCGAGGCGATCGTGCTTGTGGTGCTGGTGATGCTGTTGTTCCTGCACAACCTCCGCGCCACGCTCATTCCCACGCTCGCGGTGCCGGTGGTGCTTCTGGGCACTTTCGGGATCATGGCGGCCTTCGGCTTCACCATCAACACGCTGACGATGCTGGCGATGGTGCTGGCCATCGGGCTTCTCGTCGACGATGCGATCGTGGTGGTGGAAAACGTCGAGCGGATCATGGCGGAGGAGCATATCTCCCCGCGCGAGGCGACCCGCAAGTCGATGGACGAGATCTCGGGCGCGCTCGTGGGGATTGCCATGGTGCTCTCTGCGGTGTTCGTGCCGATGGCCTTTTTCGGGGGCTCGACCGGGGAGATCTACAAGCAGTTCTCCGTCACCATCGTTTCGGCGATGGCGCTTTCGGTGCTGGTGGCGCTGATCTTCACGCCCGCGCTTTGCGCCACCCTGCTCAAGCCCCATGCCGAGGCCAAGGGCGGCATCGCCAACTGGTTTGGCGAGCGCTTCGAGACCCGCTTCGGGCGGGTGACAAACGGCTACGGCGGGCTGACCCGCTGGGTGGTCGCCAATCCGCTCAAGGGCATTGTCGTTTATGCCTGCCTCGTGGCGGCGATGGTGGCGCTTTATCATCGCACGCCGACCTCGTTCCTGCCTGATGAGGATCAGGGCGTGCTGATGACGCTGATCCAGACGCCGTCGGGCACCACGGCCGCCCAGACCAAGAAAGTGGTCGAGCAGGTCGAGCAGTATTACCTCAACGCCGAGCATGACAATGTCGAGGCGGTGTTCGCGGTGGTCGGCTTCTCCTTCGCGGGGCAGGGGCAGAACATGGCGATGATGTTCGTGCGTCTGAAAGACTGGTCTGAACGGGTCGGGCCGCAAAACAGCGCCGCGGCAATTGCCGGGCGCGCCTTCGGTCCGCTCATGGGCGGCATCAAGGAGGCGGTGGTGATCCCGATCGTGCCGCCGCCGGTGCTTGAACTTGGCAACTCGAACGGCTTCACCGCCTATCTGCAGGCCCGCACCGGGCAGACCCATGATGAGCTTCTGGCTGCGCGCAACCAGCTTCTCGGCATGGCGGGGCAAAGCCCGCTCCTGATGGCGGTGCGCCCCAATGGCGTGGAAGATGCGGCGCAGTTCCGGCTTGATATCGACTGGGCCAAGGCCGGCGCGGTTGGCCTGACCGCCGCCGATGTCGGGGCTTTCCTCAACACGATCTGGTCGTCCTCCTATGTGAACGACTTCCTCTACGAGGGCCGGGTGAAGCGGGTCTATGTGCAGGGCGAGCCCTGGGCGCGCACCTCTCCGGCCGATTTCGCGCTCTGGCGGGTGCCGAACCAGAACGGCGATTTCGTCTCGCTTTCAACCTTTGCCACGCAAAACTGGGTGTTCGGCCCGCAGCAGATCACCCGCTATGACGCGCTGCCCGCGATGCAGATTCAGGGCTCGCCGCAGGCGGGCGTGTCGTCGGGGGAGGCGATGCGGGAGATGGAACGGCTCGCCGCGCAATTGCCGCCCGGCTTCGCGCTGCAATGGACCGGCCTCTCGCTTGAGGAAAAACAGGCGGGCAATGGCGCGATGGTGCTTTATGCGCTCTCGCTGGCCGCCGTGTTCCTCTGCCTCGCCGCGCTCTATGAAAGCTGGATCATTCCGATCGCGGTGATCGTGGCGATGCCGGTCGGCATCATCGGCGGCCTTGTCGGCGCGTGGCTCGGCGGTCAGGCGAACGGGGTTTATTTCCAGGTGGGCCTGCTCACCGTGGTCGGCCTCACCGGCAAGAACGGCATCATGATCGTCGAATTTGCCCGCGAGCGGATGCGCGATCTGGGCGAGAGCGCGACCGAGGCGGCGGTGGCGGCGGCCAAGCTGCGGTTCCGCCCGATCCTGATGACCTCGCTCGCCTTCACGCTCGGTGTGGTGCCGCTGGTGCTCTCCACCGGTGCGGGGGCAGGCGCGCGTGAGGCGATCGGCTATACCGTGCTCTTCGGCACGCTCTCGGGCACCGGGCTCGCGATCTTCTATGTGCCGCTGTTCTTCAGGCTGATCAATGCGCTCTTCGCCCGGCGCAGCGGCCCGAAACCGCAAGAGAAACCGGCGGGCTGAGCGGGCTTTCCGTCGCCCGGTCTCCGCTGGCGGGGCAGCCTTTCGGGGCTGCCCCCTTTTATTTGCTCAGGCCTGCAGGCGGGCGGCAGCCTCCGGGAGCAGATTTCGCGCCGGGGGCAGGCTCGGCGGCGTATCCTTGAGCGCATCGTGATGCCAGACCATCGCGCGCAGATGCCGCGGCAGGTCCGCCTCGTCGAGCGGTTCGGCATAAAGGAAACCCTGCAGCACATCGCAGCCCATCTCGCGCAGCAGCCGCGCCTGTTCGGGCGTCTCCACCCCCTCGGCCACGGTGCGCACATTTTGCGAGGTGGCGAGATCGACGATCATCTTCACCATCCGCCGCGCGCCCCGATCCTCGACAATCGGCGCCACGATCCGGCGGTCGATCTTGAGCGCCGTGGGCGCGATTTGCATCAGCCCGAGAATCGAGGCATGCCCGGAGCCGAAATCGTCGATCTCGATATCGATGCCGAGGGCCCGGATCTCTTCCAGATGGCGGCGGAAGGTCTCGCTTTCCTCCTCCACGAGGATCGATTCGACCAGTTCAAACGCCACGCGCGTCTCGCCCCCCGCCATGCGCCGGGCCGCGCGCAGCACCTCTGGGTCATGCAGATGGCCGGAGCTGACGTTGAAGCTGACGCGCGGCACGATCAGGCCCCCTTCGCGCCAGCGCTCCAGCACCGGCGCGGTTTTCTGCATCACGATCCGGTCGAGTTCGGGCACAAGGCGCAATTGCTCCGCAATCGGCATGAACTGGCCGGGCGTGAGGATGCCACGCGTCGGATGGCGCCAGCGCACCAGCGCCTCGACCCCGACAAGGTTGCCGGTGCGCGCGCAGATCTGCGGCTGAAAGAACGGCACGAATTCGTCGTTTTCCAGCGCGGCGCGGAACGCGACCGAGAGTTGCCAGTTGGAGCGGATCTCGGCGGCGACGGTGCCGGTGAACACTTCGATCCGGTTGCGACCGCTTTCCTTGGCGCGGTAGAGCGCGGCATCGGCCCAGATTTGCAGATCATCTTCGGGGCCGGTGAGGTCGGCGGCATAGGCAATGCCGAAACTCGCCGTCAGCCGCACCGGTCGACCGGCGATCTCCAAGGGCAGGGCAAGGCGCGCGCGGATGGATTCGGCGCGTGCCCGCGCCGCGGCGCGCAGCGCATCGGGGCTGCGCCCCGTTTTCGGCGCGATGCCCTCTCCGGCGAGCACGAGCGAGAATTCGTCACCGCCGATCCGCGCCGCCATGTCTCCCGGGCGCGCGTGCTGGCGCAAGACTTCGGCCACATGGCGCAGCACCAGATCCCCCGCCAGATGACCGAGCGTGTCGTTGATATGCTTGAAGTGATCGAGGTCGAGCCGGATCAGCGCGCCCTGCGGGCTGCTGTTGCCGCGTGCGCGTGCCTGCAGCTCTTTCACGAACCGGTCGTAATAGCGCCGGTTCGGCAACCCGGTCAGCCCGTCATGAAGCGCCTGATGCTCGTTTTCGGCGCGCATCGCCTCGGAGGCGCGATGCGCCTGGTGCAGCTCTTCCTCGCGGCGCACGTCATTGGTGATGTCATGCAGCGCGCCGGTCCAGACGAGGGTGCCATCCGCCTCGCTGCGCGGCGTGGCGGAGCCCGCGAGCCAGACCGGGCCGCGGCGCGGATGGGTGAGCCGCATGCGGATCTGCCAGATGGTGTGCGTCTGCGCGCCCGCGTCGCGCCGGGCGATGCAGTCGGCCCGCTCGTCTTCGGGAAGGAGATCGGTGAACCCGTTCTCAAGCGTATCGATCCGGGCGCGGGGGACGCCGAGCATGTCGCACAGGTGATCGTTGGCATAGGCAAAGGCCGAGCGCCCGTCGGGGAACTGGTGCCATTCAAACAGCCCGACCTGCACGAGGTTGGAGATCGTCGAAAGCTGGGCGTGGGCCGCGGCGACTTCGGCGGCGGCAGAGGCGGCGCGGCGCTCCATTTCGAGCGGCGCGGTGATGTCCATGATCTTGCCAAACCATGCCACGCCCCCTTCGGCGCGCGTCACCGGGTTGGCCTCGACATGCAGCCAGATCCGGCCCTTGGTCGGATGCTCGACGCGGTGGCGGAACGCAACCCGCTCCAGCGCCACGCAAGAGCGCGCATAGGCGGCGCGGACCTCGGCGGCATCTTCGGGCGGAACATGCCGGAAATAGGTTTCGGACGAGGCGCGCAGGTCTGCCGCGTCAACCCCGAGAAGGCGCGCCATCTGGCGGGTGAAAAAGGCAAAACTTGGCCGCCCGCCGCCCCAGCGGTATTCGAAAAGCGCGCCGGGGCTGTTTTGCGCCACCGCGTTAATCGTGTCATGCGCCAGTTGCAGCGCCTGAGCCATCTCCGCGGTGCGGCTCTCGCTGCTCTTGAGCGCATCAATGTCGATATGCGCGCCGGTGAGCAGCGGCGGCAGGCCGCGCGCGCTGCGGTCCACCCGGCGCCCGACGGTGCGATACCAGTGATAGCTGCCATCGTGGTGGCGCAGCCGGTGCTCGCGCTGAAACACCGCGGTGCGCCCGTCGATCACCTCGGCCATGTCGAACATGGTGGCGGGAAGATCGTCGGGATGGATCAGCGCGCGCAAGCCCTTGAGCGTGGCGGGAACCTCGCCGGGCTCGTAGCCCAGCAGGTGATAGGCGTTGTCCGTGGTCCGGGCGGTTGTGCCACTGACGTCAAGGCGCCAATGCGCAATCCGCCCGGCGCTCGAGGTGGTGCGCAGAAGCTCCTCGCCCTCTTCGGCGCGCAGCCGCGCCTCCTCGGCCTCGGCAAGCGCCTGGGTCAGGCAGGCCTCCGCATGCTTGCGCGCGTCAATATCGGTCAGGCTGCCGCAGACGATTGCCGGCGGCTCCCCGTCGGTGGGGGTCAGCTTGCGCCCACAGGCATGGAACCATTTCCACGTGCCATCCTTGCGCGCGAGGCGGTAATCGATCTCGAAATGGGTGCTGTGATCGGCAAGCAGCGCCTCCATCGCGGCGATGGTGGCATCGCGGTCTTCCGGGTGGAGACGCGCGCGCACCCAGGCCGAATCGAGCGCCACCTCTCCGGGGGTGAAGCCGAGCAGGTGGAAATAGCTCTCCGTGGCCCACATCCGTCGGGTGGCGATTTCGAAATACCAATGCCCGATCGCGCTCGGTGCGCTGACCGCGCGCCAGAGCGCCTCCATCTCGGGCATCAACGCCTCGCGGCCTGACATCAGGCTGTGATCGGTGGCAGGCAGCAAGAGGGGGGCTGCGCCTGTCGGTTCTGTCCTGCCCGCATCCTGGAAATTCTGCACCTTCCGACCCTTTCCGGTCAGTTCCGCCGCTTGGTCCAGTTTCTGTCATGATGGCTAATGAAAGGTTAAAATGTTCAATCTGCGGCAATTCGTTTCGATCTGAACAACAATCGGCCCGGCGCGCGCGGGCGGCCGGGCCAAAACGAGCGGGTGAGCGGGGGGCTCAGCTTCCGGGGGCGCGCCACATCGCTTCGGTGATGCCCTGATCGACGAGTGTTTTTTGTGCGGCATAGGCGACCTGCCAGCGGTCCCGCGCCGCGTCATAGACGCCGCGATTGGCGGGGTTGGGCGCCACCGCGCGATCCCAGCGCACGAAGGCGCGCCCGGCCTCCGCAAGGTCGGCAAACTGGCCCACCCCGGTGGCCGCCGCGGCGGCCCCGCCCAGCGCGGTCGCCTCGCGCACCTGCGGAATGCGGATCTCCCGGCCCGTCACATCGGCAAGGATCTGCGGCCAGAGCACGCCCTTGGCGGCACCGCCCGCCAGCGTGAGCGGGCCGCTGCCGCCCACCCCCGCGAAGGCCTCGACCCGCGCGAGGTTCACCGCGGCAACAATCGCGGCATTTTCCTGAATCGCCCGGAAGATCGCGCCCTTGCCGGATTTTTCCGGGTCGATCGAGAGGTTCAGGAGCGAGGGCGCGGCATGATACCAATTGCCGAAATCCATCGCATCGGAATAGATCGGGATGATCCCATGCGCGCCCGGCGGCACCTGCATGGCCAGCTCTTCCATCAGCGCATAGGCATCGCGCCCGGTCGCCAGCGCGCGTTGCACTTCCGCCTGACAAAACGCGTCACGGAACCAGCGTGCGGTCAGCCCTACGAAAAAGCTCAGCGCCTCGGCCTGGTTCATCCCCGCCACGGCCGCCGAGTTCACGCGCAGCCGCATCGTTTCGTCGACCTTGCCCTGCGGGATGTTGACGACCTGCTGCCAGAAGGTGCCGCCCAGCACCGCGGCAGAGCCAAGCTCCACCACCCCAAGCCCGATCGCGCCCAGCTGCACATCGCCGCCCCCCGCGATCATCGGCGTGCCCTCGGCAAGGCCGGTTTCTGCGGCGGCGGCGGCGGTCACATGGCCGACAAGCGCCCCCGGCTCGACAATACGCGGAAAGATCGCCCGGTCGAGCCCGGCTTTCGCGATCAGCTCTTCCGACCAGGTGCGGGTGGCAAGATCGAGAAGCCCGTTGGTCGAGCCATTCGTCGGTTCCACCGTGATCTCACCGGTCAGCTTTGCACCGATCCAGTCGTTCACCATCGAGAGCGCGCGGACACGGTCGAAGATTTCGGGCGCATGGCGGCGCACCCAGTTGAGCCGCGGCAGCGCGCCAAGCGCGAAGGTCTCGCCCGAGACGGCATAAAACGCGCGCTCGAAATCGGCGCCCTGCGCGCGCAGCGCCTTCACCTCTTCGGTGGCGCGGCTGTCGACATTGGCGCAGGCCCAGATCTCGCGGCCCGCCCCGTCATAAAGCACGATCGCCTCGCGCATCGAGGTGGCGGAGATCGCGGCAATATCGCTGCCCGTCAGCCCCGCCTGCGCGAGCGCGCCCTTGATGCAGCGCGTGAGCAGCGCCCAGCCGCCCCGCACGTCAAAGGCCATCGAACCGGGCACGCCCTCCTCGGGCAGGTGGCGCCATTCCTCCTGCGCGACGCCACATTGGCGCCCCTCGCGATCAAACACGACAGCACGGCCGGAGCCGGTGCCGGCATCCAGAACAAGCAGGTGGGTTTTCATCAGATCCTCCGCAACAGATCCCGCGCTGTCGGCTCGTCGGTCACCAAAATATTGGCAAGCCGACCCCGCAACAGGCCCAGAATCGCTTCCACTTTTTCGGGTCCCGCGGCGGCGGCCACCACCGAGGGGATCTGGCGCATATCCTGCGGCGTCACAGCGACAACGTGGCGGTGCACATCGAGATCGAGAATCTGCCCGTCACCGTCGTAGAAATAGCCCAGAATATCGCCCACCGCGCCGCGCCGGGTGAAAAGCTCGATCTCGGTGGCGGTGCAATAGCCGTAGCGCACCAGCGTGGCCGAGCGCGCCACCGAGCCCACGCCGATCATCGCGAGCTTTGCGGTCAGCGCCATGTCGAGCACATGGCGCACATAGGGTTCGAGCCGGAGCATGTCTGCAAGCTCCGGCGAGGAAACGCGCAAGGGCGTCGGAATCAGATGCGCAAAGCCCTGCGGCCCATAAAGCCCGGTGGTGCCGATATAGGCGGAAACGCCGCCCGTGAGGCTGACAAGCGAGATATTCGATTGCGGGAACACCGGCGCCATATAGCGCAGCGTGGTCGAGGTGGCGTCGCCCCAGCCGATCGCCAGAAGGTCATTGGGCACGAGATGCTGCATCAGGAGGCTTGCCGCGGCGCGGCCGATCCGCGGCGCCCCGGCGGTGCCCTCGGGGGCGGCGGGCACCACCCGCGCATCGGCGAGCCCGAAGGCGGCGATCAGCTCTTCTTGCAGCGCCATGCTGCCCTGATGCGGCGAGTTGATGCGCAACTCGATCAAACCGCTCTGGCGGCCCTTTTCCAGAAGCCGCGAGACCTTGATGCGCGAGACGCCCAGCATGTCCGCAATCTGGTTCTGCGTCAGCCCGTCGTTGTAATAGTACCATGCGGCGCGGCTGATCTGCTCGATCTCGTCTGCATCCAGCACTGCCGCACCGTCGTGCGGTGCTGTGACCTGGCTCATCCTCCAGTCCTCCCGGTGTGCAGAGGATCACTTGATGATCAATCTGTCAATAATGGAGCGCGGAAAATCGCTGTCATTCGCTATCAGTAAGGATTTCACCCTCTGTTCTCGCTTGACAGGTTTGATCAAAAGGTTTTGCATGGAACAAATGATCGGTAGCAGAGTCCCGAGCCAGACGGCTCGCCGCCGATCCCCCCATCTGCGTGGAGGCAGCGGGGGAGGAGGAAAAGGGCTCGTCGCGAGGAGGCGTTCGATGTTCGTTCAATTTGTCCACATCCGGGTCAAACCGGGCTGCGTGCAGGACTTCTATGATGTGTTCCGCATCAATTTTGAGGGCACCCGCGCGGAGCCGGGCAATTACCGGTTTGATGTGCTGCAAGACCCGCAGGACGACCATCACTTCGTGATCTACGAAGCCTTTGCCGATGAGGCCGCGGTCGATGCCCACCGCAAGACGCCCCATTACGCGAAGGTTGTCGAAGGGCTCGCCAAGATCCAGATCGGCGGCCGTGAGAAGGATTATTACCGCATGATCATGCCCGATCATGCGGCGGCGCTGACCGGGGAGTAAGCGTCATGATCAGCGTGACCCGCGCCCTGCGGGCCCGCGCACGTGGCATCGGGGTGGGCGTCTTCGCCGCCCCGGCTGCGGCGATGGGAGCTGCGCTCGACGCCCTCGACGGGCTCGAAGTGGTGCATTTCGATATCATGGATGGGGTGTTCGTGCCGCAACTGACGGGCGGAGCGGCCTTTGTGGCGGCGCTTGGCACCGATGTGCTGCGCGATGTGCATCTGATGGTGGCCAATCCGTCGGCGCAGGTGGCAGGTTTTGCCGCGGCGGGCGCCGATATCATCACCGTGCATGCCGAGGCGCCGGATGCGGCCGAGGCGCTGGCGAGCGTGCGCGTTGAAGCCGAACGGCTCGGGCGCCCGATCCTTGCCGGGCTTGGCGTGATGCCGGGCACGGAGATCGCGGATCTCGATGCGCTTTTGGCGCTGGAGCCCGACCTTGTTTTGGTGCTGGCGCTCGATCCGCGCGACGGGGCGGCGCCCAATGTGCCTGAGGCCGCGGCGCGGCTCGCGGCGCTGCGGGTGCGCTGTGCGCCTTTCGCGCCGGTGCTCGCGATTGACGGTGGCATCACCGACAAGAGCATCGAGGCCGCCTGTGCCTCGGGCGCCGATCTCGTCGTTTCGGGCAGTGCGATTTTCAAGGCGGCAAATCCGGCTGAAATGCTGGCGCGGCTGTCGGCCGTGCGCGCCGCCAATGATCTGGGGGGCGATCATGCAAAGTGAAAGCAAAACCCCGCTGGTGGCCCTGCGCGGCATCTGGAAAGTGTTCGAAAGCGTGACCGTGCTGCGCGGCATTGATTTCGAGATCTATCCCGGGCAGGTGCATGCGCTTCTGGGCGGGAATGGTTCGGGCAAGTCGACCATCGTGAAGATCATCTCCGGCGCCTACAAGCCGACCGCCGGGGCGGTCGAGGTGGACGGCGTGCCGGTCGCGCTTGGCAAGCCCTCGGAGGCCCATGCCAAGGGCATCTACATGGTGCCGCAGGAGCCGCATATCTTCCCGAACCTGACGGTGCTGGAAAACCTGACGATGGGGCTTGCGGGCGAGCGCGCGGAGAATGCGCGCCGCGCTGAAAAGCTTGCCGCCGAGATCGGGCTTGAGGTCGATTTCTCCGCCCCCGGAGGCGAGCTTTCGATTGCCAACCAGCAGCTTGTGGAGATCGTGCGGGGGCTGTTGCGCAATGCGCATGTGCTGATCCTCGACGAGCCGACCTCGTCGCTCACGCGCCGCGAGGTCGCGAGCCTTGCCGCAGAGGTGAAACATCTCACCGCGCAGGGGATCGGCATTCTCTTCATCTCGCACCGGCTGAACGAAGTGCTCGAGATGTCCGACCGCGTGTCTGTGCTGCGCGACGGCCATTTCGTGCTGTCGCGCCCGGCCTCCGAACTCACCGCCGACCAACTGGTCGAGGCGATGTTGCCCGAGGATTTCACGCCGCCCGCGGCGGATGCCAAAACCTGCTGCAAGGTCGCCGGAGCGGCACCGGTTCTGGAGGTGAAAGGGCTTTCGGGCCGTGCCTTCCGCGATGTGAACTTTGAGGTCTATCCCGGCGAAGTGGTTGGGATTTCCGGCGTTGTCGGATCGGGGCGGACGGAATTTGCCGAGGCGATCTTCGGCATTGATACCGAGGCCACGGGCGAGGTGATCATTGCCGGCAAAACGGCGCCCGAACGCTCGCCGCAGATCTGCCAGCAGATGGGGCTTTCCTATGTTCCCGAAGACCGGCATGCGCATGGGATCTTTCTGGCGCTGCCCTCGGCGCAAACGATCTCTTCGGGGCTGATGTCGCTGCCCGGCGCACGCTTCATGAGCGAGGCGGAGGAGCACAAGCTCGCCACCGGGTTCATTGACCGGCTGCGCATCAAGCTCTCTTCGCCGATGCAATCGGCCAAAACGCTCTCGGGCGGCAACCAGCAAAAGATCGTGCTGGCGAAAACCCTCGCGCCCGCGCCGCGGGTCGTCATTCTGGACGAACCCACCCGCGGTATCGACGCGCGGGCGCGCCAGGATGTGTACCGGATCATCCGCGAACTCACCGCTGATGGCGTGGGCGTTGTCGTGATCTCCTCCGAAGTGGGCGAGATCGCCGAGGTCAGTGACCGGGTCTTGATCATGAAACGCGGCCGCTTGGGCGCTTTGCCCGAGGGCATCACGGCGGTCGAGCAGATCTCGGCTGCGACCTTTGATGCGAAGGGAGGCGCAGGAGCATGATGAGACTTCTGAAAAGCCGCGAATTGCTGGTGTTGATCCTGCTGGTCGGCATGATCCTCGCCGTGGCCACGCAAAACCACGCGGTGCTGCGCCCGCTCACGCTGATCAACATCGTCAACTCGTCCCTCTTCCTGATGCTGATCGCGGTGGGGCAGATGTTCGTGGTGCAGACGCGCGGCATCGACGTTTCGGTCGGCGCGATCGCGGGCCTCTCGGCGGTGATCTTCGGCTTTGCGCTGAACGCGGGTATTCCGCTGCCGCTCGCCATGCTCTGCGCGCTCGCCACCGGCGCCGCCGCGGGGGCGGTGAACGCGGTGGGCGTGGTCTTCATCGGCATTCCGCCGATCATCATGACGCTCGGCACGCTCGGCGCGTACCGCGGCTTCATGCGGGTGCTGACGGGCGGAAGCTGGATCGAGTCGATCCCGCAAAGCATCAAGAGCTTTGCCGTCACCCGTTATCTGCATGTGCCGCTGATGGTCTGGGCCGTTGCCGTCTTGATCCTCGTTCTTGCCGTCGTGCTCTGGCGGGTGCGGGCCGCGCGCAACTTCTATGCGGTGGGGGATAATGCCGATGGCGCCTATCTCCTCGGCATCAACGTCAAGGCCACGCGCTTTGCCGCCTTCACCCTCTCGGGCCTCTTTGCGGGGGCGGCGGCCATCGTCTTTGTCGGCCAGATCGGCTTTGTGCCGATGCAGACCGGCAACGGGCAGGAACTCAAGGCGATTGCGGCCGTGGTGCTGGGCGGCGTCAGCCTGATGGGCGGCACTGGCACGGTCTGGTCGGCGGTGATCGGCGCGCTGTTCCTCACGGCAGTCGATTCCATGATGATCTTCCTGCATGTGCCGGGAAGCTGGAACAATGCCGTGGCGGGCGCCGTGCTCCTTGGCATCGTTGTCTTTGACTACCTGATCCGCCGCACCGTCCATAACCGTCAACTCGCCGCCCGTGCCGCCGAGATGCGCCGTGCCGAGGCGGATCAGGAGCGCGCCTCCTCTGCCACCAAAACCCGGGAGATGGCATCGTGAAACACTCTGTCTTCAAGAGCTGGGAGGCGATGCTGGCCGTCGTGCTGGTGGTCGAGCTTGGCGTCCTTGGCCTAATCAACCCCGCCTTCCTCAATGTCGAGAACCTGCTCTTTTCCACCTCGGATTTCGCGCATGTGATCATCTGCGCGGTGGGGCTGACGCTGGTGATCATGACCGGGGGCATGGACATTTCCGGCGTCTCGGTGATGGGGCTCTCCTCGATCGTGCTCGGCCTTGCCTATGTGGCGGGGGTGCCGATCTGGGGCGGCGTGGTGCTTTCGCTCGTGGTCGGGCTGTGCGCCGGGGCCTTCAATGGCGCGGTGATTGCCAAGACCGATGTGAACCCGCTCGTGATCACGCTCGCCATGCTCTTCTTCTATGCCGGGCTCGCCTCGGGTCTGCCGACGCTGCTCGACATGATGGGCTTTGCCGTGGCCGGGGCAGGGGGGTTTGAGGCCTATCAATACGAGGGCATCTCGGGCTTGCCGAAAACCTTCACCTGGGTCGGCACGGGGGCGCTTGGCTGGGTGCCGGTGCCGCTGATCATCACCGTGACCCTCGCGGCGGGCGCTACCTGGCTCATGCACCGCACCCGCTTTGGCCGGTTTCTGAAGCTGATCGGTGTCTCCGATCCGGTGGCGCGCTTTACCGGCGTGCCGGTGACGCGGACGCTTGTGACGGTCTATGCGCTCAACGGCTTTGCCTGTGCCGTCGCGGGGCTGGTGCTGAGCGCCTATTTCACCTCGGCCCGCGCCGATCTGGGGGCGGAGGCGCTTTTGAACATCATCACCGCCGTGGTGCTGGGCGGCTCGTCGATCTACGGCGGGCAGGGTTCGGTGCTGGGCACCTTCCTTGCGGGGCTGGTGCTTGGCTTCCTGCGCCAAGGGCTTCTGGCGCTCGGCATCAGCTCGGATGTCGTGCCGGTGATCGTCGGCGTGCTGCTGATCGGATCGGTGGCGCTGAAAATCGGCATGGGGGTGCTGGCCAGCCGGCGCGCCAACCGCACCGCCTATGAAGCAGAGCTTCGGGCGGTGGGAGGAAATGGCTGACGCCCGTGCCGGGCGTTGGCCGCAAGAGGCCGGGGCTGCGGCCCCGGCAGGGAAGACCAAGCGGAGGAACTACCATGACTTTCGGACGTATCGTGACCGGGCTTGCCATTGCCTCGCTCACCACGGCGCTCACCACCTTCTCGGCCAGCGCCGACAGTGCGCGCGTCGCCTTCATCCCGAAGCTGACCGGGGTCGGCTTCTTTGAAAGCGGCGGCAAGGGCGCGCTCGAGATGGGCAAGACGCTCGGCATCGACGTGAAATATGACGGGCCCAGCGAGGCCTCTGTTTCCGGTCAGGTCGAATTCATCAACAACTTCGTCAATCAGGGCTACAACGCCATCGCAATCTCGGCGCTCTCGCCCGAGGGGCTGTGTGAATCGCTCAAGCGCGCGATGGACAAGGGCGTGAAAGTGCTGACCTGGGACAGCGACACCATCCCCGCCTGCCGCAGCTACTACATCGACCAGGGTACGCCCGCCCAGCTTGGCGCGCTGCTCGTTCAGATGACCGCCGAGCAGATGGACGACCCGACCGCGCCGAAGAAAGTGGCGTTCCACTATTCCTCGCCGACGGTGACGGACCAGAACCAATGGGCCGAAGAGGCGAAGGCGATCATCGCACGCGATTATCCGAGTTGGGAAATCGTCGCGACCGAATTCTCCAACCAGGATGCGCAAAAGGCCGTGCAGGTGCCGACCGCGCTCTACCAGACCTATCCTGATCTCGATGCGATCATCTGCCCCGATGCGAACGCCCTTCCGGGCTCCGCGCAGGCGGCTGAAAACCTCGGGCTTGGCGGCTCGATCATCGTCACCGGCTTCTCGACGCCCAACACCATGCGGCAATATGTCAAGTCCGGCACGGTGAAGGAATTCGGCCTCTGGGATGTGGTCATGCAGGGCAAACTTGCCGTCTATGTGGCTGATCAGCTTGCAAATGGTGCGAGCTGGGCGATCGGCGACAAGCTCGACGTGCCCGGCGTCGGCACCGTTGAAATCTCTCCCAACTCGGTGCAGGGCTATGACTATGAAGCACCCAACAACGGTGTCATCCTGTTGCCGGAACGTACCGTATTCACTGCCGAGAACATCGACAACTTCGATTTCTGAGGCGTGATCCCCGCCGCCCGCCCCCCGGGCGGCGGGGTCTCATCCCCCGGCCGGTGCGCCCGCGCGTGCCGGCCAGAATCTGCCAATGAAAGGATCCTCCATGGCCGATCTCGACGACATCAAGGAAGGCAAGGATTTCGGGCTCGACAAGCCGGCCGACCTGCAGGGCTTCTATCTCAAAGGGGCCGCCCATTACGATTGGGGCATGAAGAACCGCCTTTCCCGGATCTTCAACCCGAAGACCGGCCGCACCGTGATGCTGGCCTTTGACCACGGCTACTTCCAGGGCCCGGCGACCGGGCTGGAGCGGATGGATCTCAACATCCTGCCGCTGTGCGACTATGCCGATGTGCTGATGTGCACCCGCGGCGCGCTGCGCTCGACCGTGCCGCCGACCAACACCAAACCGGTGGCGCTGCGCTGCTCGGGCGGCAACTCGATCCTGACCGAGCTTTCGAACGAGACCGTCGCGGTCGAGATCGAGGATGCGATCCGGCTCGGCGTCTGCGCGATGGCGGCGCAGGTCTATATCGGCTCGGAATATGAGCACAAGTCGATCACCAACGTGCTCAAGCTGATCGACACCGGCACCCGCTACGGCATCCCGACGCTCGCCGTGACGGGGGTTGGCAAGGACATGGCGCGCGACGCGCGCTACTTCGGCCTTGCCACCCGGATCGCGGCGGAACTCGGCGCGCAATACGTGAAGACCTACTTTGTCGAAGAGGGCTTCGAAAAGGTCGCCGCGGGCTGCCCGGTGCCGCTCGTGATTGCCGGTGGCAAGAAGCTCCCCGAGCTTGAAGCGCTTGAAATGGCGTATAAAGCCATTGATCAGGGCGCGGCGGGCGTCGACATGGGCCGTAACATCTTCCAGTCGGAAGCGCCGATTGCGATGATTCAGGCGGTGACCAAGGTGGTGCATGAGAACTTCACCGCCAAGGAAGCCTATCAGCTCTTCCTCGATCTCAAACAGGCCGGCTGATCCACTCACATATCAGCCGCGCCGGGCGTCCCGGGCCACTGGCCCTGGGGCGCCCACTTCGTTTCAGCCCGCTCAGCCGTGGATGAACTGCAGCGCGGTGAAGTCGCGCCGCCATGCCGCCACCTCGGGGGCGAGCGCCGCTGGGTCATTGCTGCGCAGCGCCTTGGCGATCAGCCCCGCCATCCGTGGCATCTCGGCCGGGGTCAGGCCAAAGCGGCAGATTTCGGGCGTGCCGAAGCGCAGCCCGTTGAGATCCCCCGCCACCGGATCGCGCGGCAGCCCGATACCGCAGGCAAGGAACCCGGCCTGCCGAAGCTTCCGCGCGGCGGCCTGCCCGCCGCCCAGATCCGCCGCCTCAAGCGCGAATTGATGCGAGCCGGTGATGCCCTGCGCGGTGCGGAACGGGGTGAGCCCCTCGGCTTCGAGCGCTGCGGCGAGGGCCTGCGCCGTTGCCACCATCCGCGCCGCATAGGCTGGGCCAAAATCGCGCCAGTCCAGCAAGCCCACCGCCAGCGCCGCCACCCGGCCCGCGTCGAAATTCGCGGTGAGGCCGGGATAGGCAATCGCCTCGAGCCGCTCGGCCAGGGCCGGGTCATTGGTCAGCACAAGCCCGCCCGCAGGCCCGCCAAGGCTCTTGTAGGTGCTCATCGTCATCAGATCTGCGCCCTGCGCCAGCGGATCGGGGAAGACCCCGCCCGCGATCATGCCGCATTGATGCGCGGCATCGAAGAGCAGCTTTGCCCCCACCTCGTCGCAGATCGCGCGCAAGGCGGGCACCGGATGCGCCCAGAGGTTCAGGCTCTGCCCGATCGTGATCAGCTTCGGGCGCACCTGCCGCGCGAGCGCCGCGAGCCCTTGCAAATCGACCGTGTAACCATCGGCATCGACCGGCGCCTCGAAGATTTCGAGCCCGTAGAGCCCGGCAGCGCCCGCGGCATGGTGGGTGACATGGCCCGCAATCGCGGCAGGCGGCGCGATGATCGCATCACCGGGCGCGCAGGTTGCCATGAAGGCATAAAGGTTTGCCAGCGCGCCGGAGCCAACACGGATCTCGGCAAAACGGGCCGAAAACACCGCGCAGGCGAGATCTTGGGCGATCACCTCGATCTCCTCGATCGCCTCCAGCCCGGTTTCGTATTTCTCGCCCGGATAGCCGAGCGAGGGGCGGGTGCCGAGCCCGGCAGACAGCAGCGCCTCAGCGCGCGGGTTCATCACATTGGTGGCGGGGTTGAGGTTGAAACAATCGCGCTCGTGGATCTCGCGGCTCTTGGCGGCGAGGGCCTCGATCCGGGCCGTGAGCGCGGCACTTGGCGCGCCATCAAGGGCCGTTTCAATCTCGGCAATGCGGGTCTTTGCGGCTTCGGGAAGCCAGGGGCGGGGGGCGGATGCGGTCATCGGGGTCTCCATCACGATGGCGCCACTCTCTGCCCGCACGGGGGCCGCCGCAAGGGCGTTTGATCTTCTCAGCGGGGCATTTCAACCACGTTCACGCCGGGGATCTGCGCGCGCGCGAGCGCGACGAGATGCGCGTGATGGGTGAAGAGAATGGCTTGCCCGACCGTGCCGATCCCCGCGCAAAGGCTCAGCGCGGCGCGGGCACGGCTGTCGTCAAACGTTTCCATGATATCGTCGAGGATCATCGGCAGCGGCCCCGCCTCGCGCGCAAAACTGCGGTAGCCCGCAAGGCGCAGCGCAAAATAAAGCTGCCCCATCGTGCCCGTGGACATCGCCTCCACCGGCACCGGCGTGCCGTCGGGGCCGAGCCCGACAAGCTTTTCTCCCGCCGCCTCGGTCCAGACATCGACCCCGCGCCATGCCGGCGCGGTCATCGTCACAAAGGCCGCCTCGACATCGCGCAGCATCGAGGAGCGCCGCTCCGCCGCGAGCCGCCGCAGCGCGCCGCGCGCGGCCAGAACGCCCAGCTGCGCCAGCGCCGCCGCCCGCGCGCCCTCGCGCAATTCCTCAAGCACAACAGCCTGTTCGGTGATGAGATCATCGCGCTCGGCTGCGGCATGGGCCGCGCGCCAGAGCCGCTCCGCCTCGACCTTGTCATCGCGTGCCCGGTCGCGCCCGGCCTGCGCCTCGTTCAAAGCGCGCGCCAATGCCTCGGCCCGGCCCGGGTCGGGGAGCCGGGCCAGCTCTGCCGCGAAAAGCTCCCGCTCGACCTTGTCGCGCGCGGCCCCCCGCCGCGCCTTTGCGGCCTGCATCTGGGCGCGCAGGCGATCGCGCGCGCCAAGCGCCGCGATGCGCTCGTCGGGCGGTAAATCGCCCCCCTCCTGATGGGCGAAAGCCGCGGCCAGATCACCTTCGGCCTTGCGCTGCGCCGCCTGAGCCTCGCTCAGCGTGCCTTGCCACTGTGCGGCCGCTTGCGCCTGTTCCTTTCGGTCGCGCGCGCGCTCCCGGGCTGCGGCAAGCCGGGCGCGGGCGGCATCAATCAGTGCGAGCGGGTCCGCGCCCGGATCGCTCTCAAGGATCTGCGCAAGCTGCGCGCTGCCCGCCGCCAGCGCGTCCATCGCGCGCTCCAGCGCCTCGATCCGGGCAGTGAGCGCCTCGGATTTCTCCGTAACGCGCTGGAGCGCGCGCAGATCGGGCAGGGCCGCAAGAATGGCCTGCGCATCGCGCGCAGGGAGCGGAGCGGGCAGCCGGGCGAGCGCCTGATCGGCTGCGATCTGCGCCGCTTCTGCGGCGTGCACATCCTGCGCCAGGGTTTCAAGCGCTTGCACATCGGCCTGCCAGCGCGCCCAGGCATCGCGCTGGGGGGCCTGCAGCAAAAGCGCTTCCTGGGCGCGTGCGGCAAGCGCCTCTGGCGTGGCGGTGATCCCCGCAGCCTCTGCCGCTGCCGCCAGTGTGGCCGCGGCGGCACTGCGTTGCGCAGCGGCGCTTTCGAGCGCGGCCTCGGCGGTTGCCACCGCCGCCGCCGCCGCCGCGGCCGCGGTGAGGGCGGCGTGGCGCGGGGCGAGGGCCTCGGGCACCGTCTCGGGCGCAAGGCCGAGCGCAAGGGCGCGCTGCGCCACCTCCGCCCGGAGATCGCAGAGGAGGGCGGCGGCGGCCTGCACCCTCGCGCAAGAGGTTTGCGACCGCGCGGCGGCAAGGGCGGCGCTGCGTTCGGCCTGATGCAGGCTCTGGCGCACCTCGGCACCACTCAGATAATGCGCGCGCGCCGCATCATCGGTGTGCAGGGCCGCCTCGAACGCCGCGGCGCTCTCGGCATCGAGCCGGGCACGGTGCGCGTTCCAGGCAGTGTCGCGCGCGCGCCGTGTGGCCTCGATCTGCGCGGCATCGGTTGCCTCTGGCGTGGCGCGGGCGGCCTGCACCAGCGCCTCGGCCTCGCCTTGCTCGGCGCGGCGCGCCGCAAGATCACGCTCGGCGAGGGTCAGCTCGCTTTGCGCCGCCGCACTCTTGCGGCTGATCTGATCGAGCGTTTCGAGCGCGGGAAGGCCCGCAGCAACGTGCGCGGCCCAATCCGCGGGCAGGGCCGAAGCGGCCAAGCCAAGCTGTGCCCGCGCTTGCGCCAAACGCTCTTCCTCGCGCGTCAGATCCGCCCGGGCCGCATAACCTTGCAAGGCTTTGTCGAGCAGGGAAAGGTCTTTGGGTTCAGCGGGTTGCTCTGCAATCTTGGCCTGCGCTTCGGCATGGGCCGCGCGCAGGGTGTGGCGCTTTTGCGCGGCCGCGCGCGCCGCTTGTGCTGCCGCGTCCAGCGCGTCAAGCGCGTCTGCACTGAGCCCAAGATCTGCCCCGGGGGGCAGCCCCAACCGCGCGCCGAGCGCCGTTGCCTGTGTGCTCAGAGCGTGCAATTCCGCGCGGCGGTGTTCCAGATCGGTGCGGGCGGTGGTCGCGCGCGCGAGGAGGGGGGCGTCATCGAGGCGCAGCGCATCAAGGCGCGCAAGCGCCTGCGCGAGCAGGCCCGCGGCAGGGTCTTCGGGAAGCGCGTCAAGCGCGCGTTCATGATGCGCGGCCTTTGCTGCGGACTCCGCTGCGCGCGCCTCCTGCAACGTGATCGTGGCGAGAAGGGCGGCCACGCGTTCGGCGGTGCCGGGGGGCAGATCAGGCCCGGCGGGGAGGGGGGCAAGAGCCGCTTCCAGCCGGGCGATCTCGGCGCTTTCGTGATGCCAGATCTCGGCGGCTTCCGCCGCGGCCTGCGCGTTCCGGGCGCGGATCAGCGCCGCCTCGGCCTGGTCAAAAGCGGCGGCGGCGGCATCGCGGGTTTGGGCAAGCTGATCTTCCCGGTCCGGGGTGAGGCGGGCCGTGCGCAGCTCGGCGGCAATCTCGGCGAGCCGGGCCTTGGCCATGCGCAGGGTGCCGCTGCGCGCACCGCGCCGATAAAAGCTCTCGGCCTGCGCGGTCATTGTGGCGAGCGTATCCGACATCGAGGTGAGGCCCGACATGCCCGCATGCAGAAGCTGGCCCAGATCGCCCTGCGCGCCGGCAATGCGCGCGCCGCCCTCGCGCAGCCCCTGATCATTGAGCGAGAACCGCTCCAGATAGGCCTCCCGGCCCAGCCCATGCAGCGCGCCCGACAGGATCGCTTCCGCAACCGGGCGGCCCTCGGCATCGGTGAGGGACTGGTTGCGCTTGCTGTTGCGCAGCAGCGTCATCGGCCCGCGCCCGGGCAGCACAAGCTCCGCGCCGATCAAAAGATCCGCCCGCTCAAAGCGGAAGGCATAGCGGTGCCCGCCCGCCTTCATGCCATAAAGAAGCTCAAGGAAGGCATTGAAAGCAGTAGACTTTCCCGCCTCATTGGGGCCGTGGACCAGGGTCACATCGGGCACGCCCGCTGCGGGGGTCGGAAAGGCGAGAGAGGCCTCGTGAAAGCGGCCATAGCGGATCAGATCGAGCCGGTTGAGCCGCATCACTCTGCCTCCGGGCGCGCCGCGGCGCGGTGCAACCGGGCCGTGACCTCCCCCAGAGCCGCGGCGAGCAGCGCATCAAGCTCCGTCTCGTCGAGGGTGTCGGCAATCTCGCGCGGTAGCGCAATGCGCAGCTCGGAAAGGATCTCGCGCGCCTGCTGGCGAAAGCCCGGCGCGGTGATCTCTGCCTGCATCAGCCGCATCAGGTCATCGGCCTCCGGCAGCGCTGCGTTTCGGGGCGGGTCGCGGCGGCGCAGCTTGTCGAGATGAACGTGATCAATGTCCTCGCTCAGGGCCGCGGCGAGGGCGGTGAGCTCGGCCTCGCTCTGGGTGGCGCTGGTGGCGATGATCCTGAGCGCGGTCTCCTGATCCGCGGTTCGGGCGGCATGCAAGGCGCCGCGCAGCGCCTCTGCCAGCGTGCCCTGATCGCCGCATTCGGTCAGATCAAGGGCCGCTTCGGCAAAGCGCAGCCGGGCGATGGGCTTCCAGGTGATCTCGGGCGCCCCGGCGCCAAGGGTCACAAGCGCCACAGAGCCGCCGTGCCGCTCCCCAAAATGGCGCGGTTGGGGAATGCCGGGCATCACCGCGAGCACAGTGCCCCGGCGTCGCACGAAGGGCGCATGAATATGGCCAAGGCACCACAGATCATAGCCATGCGCCATCAGCGCGGCCTCGGCGCAGGGCGCGTAGGGGTCATGGCCGGGTGCGCCCTCAAGCGAGGTATGCATCAGCCCGACATTGAGGCGCCCGGGCACCGGGGCCGGATAGTCGGGCAGGAAGCTCTCGTGCTGGTGCCCGGTCTCGAAAGAGAGCCCGTGAAAGGCGACCCCGCCAATCTCAACGCTGGGGCGGGCGCGCTCGAGCAGGTGAACCCGGGCCCCGAGCGCGCCCTGCGCGGTGTGGTCCAAAAGCGCGTCGTGGTTGCCCCGGATCAGCACGGTCTCAACCCCGGCCGCAGCGGCCCGGGCAAGCTGGGCGCTCAGATGCGCGCGCAGCTTGAGGTCGGGCTCGGCACGGTCGAAGATATCGCCCGCGAGCACGAGCACATCGACCCGCTCCGCGCACGCCAGCGACACGATATCGGTGAGGCTGTCACGGCTCGCCTGCCGCAGCCGCGCGCCCAGCGCGGGGTTGCGCAGCGCCGCCGAGCGGATCGGCGCCCCCAGATGGATATCGGCAGTGACGAGAAGGCGCATCGGCTCCAGCGGTGACAAGATTTGCGCCACTATGGAAGCAAGCTGCGGGGGGCGCAATGGGGGCCGGGCGGGGGGCCGCCCGGCCCGGCGCTCAACCCCCCCGGCGGCGCGCCTTTTCGCGCCCCACGCGGCGGGTCATGCGGCCAAAGGCGCGGTCGCGGGCATGGGCCTCGGCGAGGGTCTCGGAATTGTAGCGATCCTCGCGGTCAAGCTTTTGCCAGCGCGTGAGCCGCTCCGGGGCGAGCTGCCCTGCGGCAATCGCAGCCTGCACCGCGCAGCCGGGCTCCTGTGCGTGGCGGCAATCGGCAAAGCGGCAGGTTGCGGCGAGCGCGGTGATATCGTCGAAGGTTGCGGCAATGCCTTCCCCCGCATCGCTCAGCCGCAACTCCCGCATGCCGGGCGTGTCAATCAGCCAGCCGCCCGCGGGCATCGCCAAAAGATGACGCGCGGTGGTGGTGTGGCGCCCTTTCGCATCATCCTCGCGGATGCCCGCCGTCGCCGCCGCGCCCCCCGTGAGCGCATTGGCGAGCGTCGTTTTGCCCACGCCCGAAGAGCCGAGCAGCGCCACCGTCTGCCCCGGCCCGCACCAATCGGCCAGCGCCGCGCCGGGGGGGCGCGCGTCGATCTGGCAGCAGGCCACGCGCGGGTCGATGGCGGCGGCGCGCGCGCTCCAGGCCTCGGGCTCCGCACTCAGATCGGCCTTGGTGAGCACGAAAACAGGCACCACCCCCGCGCTTCGCGCCAGTGCAAGGTAGCGCTCGAGCCGGGCAGGGTTGAAATCGGCATTGCAGGAGGTGGTGATGAAGAGCGTGTCCACATTTGCCGCAATCAGTTGGCGCGCGGCGCCGGTGCCCGCGGCGCGGCGCGCCAGCAGGCTGCGCCGCTCCAGCGCGCGGACCAGCCGCGTGCCATCCGAGAGCCCCCAATCGCCCACGGCCAGCGCCGCGGTGGTGCCCTGCGCGGGCGGGAGCAGGCTTTGCGCGCCGGCTGGCGTGCGCACGTCGAGCCGGTTGCGATGCACCGCCGCGATGCGGCAGGGGGTGAGGGTGGCGAGCTCTTCGAGCGAGAGCTGGCGCATGAAATCAGCAGCCCAGCCGAGCGCGGCGAGCGTGAGTGTGTCGGTCAATGGAATATCCTCGCAAGACACTGAAAGACGGGCGCCAAATGGCGCCGACGGCCGTCAGGGGGCGAGGCGGTCGCGGGTCAGCCCGTCAGAACGCCCCGGCCCGGAGGCTCACAAGATCCGACATATCCCCTCCTTGCAATGCGAATGCCCGATCTTACCCCGTTTCGCGCCTCGGGGCCAGCACCGGAACACCGCTCGCCCAGATCGGCTCAAAGCGCAGCCGTTCCCCTTCATCTTGCTGCAAATATCCTGGGGGGTCCGGGGGGCAACGCCCCCCGGCGGGTCGCTTCGGCCCCGCCGAAGCGAAAGACTCACCCCTCCCGCGTGCTGCGCGCATGGAAGATGAAGCCAAGGAAGTTCAGAAGCACCTGAGCCGCAAGGATCTGGGTCGCGCCCGAGGGGTCGTAATCGGGGGCCACCTCGACCAGATCGATCCCCACCACCTCATGGCGCCTGGCCACACCCTGCAAGATCTCGAGCACCTCGTAATAGAGAAACCCGCCATGCGAGGGCGTGCCCGTGCCCGGCGCGATCGAGGGGCAAAACCCGTCAATGTCGATCGTGACATAGATCCGCGCGCCCTCGGGCAATCGCGCCAGCACGCCTTCGGTGCCAAGCCGCCGCACCTGCCGCACGCTCAGGATATCGTCGCCCATCGCGCGCGCGGCCTCATAGCCGTCTTTCGCGGTCGAGGACACATTGCGGATGCCGAGCGCGGTGATGCCCTCGACATAGTCCTTTTCCGCCGCGCGCCGCATCGGGTTGCCATGGCCATGGCGCACGCCGTGGCGGACATCGACAAAATCGAGATGCGCATCGATCTGCAAAATATGGATCGGCCCCTGATCGTCAAAGGCGCGAATGCAGGGAATGTTGATCGAATGATCGCCGCCAATCACCACCGGCAGCGCCCCCGCCTTCAGCATCGCGCGCACCCCGGCCTCGATATTGGCATGGCTCGCCTCGGTATCGGTATGAACGATGTCGGCATCGCCAATATCGACGATGCGCACGCTCTCGGGCAGATAGGTCGCATCATCCTCATGGTCATAGGCGCCCGCATGGCCGAAGGAAAAGAGCGTCGAGGCCTCGCGCACCGCGCGCGGGCCAAAGCGCGCCCCCGCCCGGAACTGGGTGCCAAAATCGAAAGGCGCGCCCATCACCGCGACATCGGCCTCGATCTTCGTCCAATCCGCCACATAGGGCCGCTTGCCGAATGTGGAAATGCCGACGAAGGGCAGGTTCAGCCGCCCCGTCTCATAGCCGTGTTGCGCCATCTCTGATCTCCTTGCCGGTGGCTTTATCTGTCGCAATCTCTCCCGTGGCCGGGAGCTTTCCCTTTGGCGCGAAATATTGCAAGTTGCCCCGAAGCACAGATCATCGAGGTCACAGATGGCTCCCGTTCCGCCCGAGCTGATGCCGCCGCCCGCCGCGCCCGGAGGGCTGTGGCGGCGCACCCCGCCCGCGATCTTTCCGCCGCTCATGGGCCTCTTGGGGCTCATGCTGGGCTGGCGCCGCGCCGCCGCCGCCCTTGATCTGCCCGCGGCTTTGCCGGATCTGGCAATCGGCGCGGCCACGCTGCTCGCGCTCTTCACCCTTGCTGCCTATCTGGGCAAGATGGCGCGCCGCCCCGCCGTGGCGCTTGAGGATCTGAAGATCCTGCCCGGGCGGGCCGGTCTCTCGGCGGCGGTGCTCTCGATCTACCTGCTGGCCATCGGCATCGCACCTTTTGCCGCGCCGGGCGCGCGCGCCTTCTTCGGGCTCGGGCTTGCCTTCCATGTGATCCTGACCGGGGCGATGCTGTTGACCCTGCTCAAGGGCCCGCCCGAGCAGCGCCGCGTCACCCCGGTCTGGCATCTGACCTTTTCGGGCTGGATCGTCGCCGCGCTTGCCGCGCTTGCGCTGGGAAACATGCTGCTCGCCACGGTGTTCTTCTGGGCGGCGCTGGTCTTTGCCGTCGGCATCTGGACGGTGTCGCTCAGCCAGTTCGCCCGCGCAAGCGTGCCCGCCCCCCTGCGCCCGCTTCTGGCGATCCACCTTGCGCCGGTGGCGCTTTTGGGCACGGTTGCGGTCGGGCTCGGGGCCGAGACGCTGGCGATCCTGTTTGGCGCCGCCTCGGTGGTGCTTCTTGCGGTGCTCGCGGGGGCGGCCTTTTGGCTGCTCAAGGCCGGGTTCTCGCCGTTCTGGGGCGCGCTGACCTTTCCGATTGCGGCCACGGCAAATCTGTGGCTCGCGCTCGGAGGGCTTTGGCAGCTCGCGGGGATGGCCGCGCTCGCGCTTGCCACCGCCGTGATCCTGCCGATCGTGCTCCGGCTTTACAAGATGTGGGCAAAAGGTGATCTGGCCGCGAAAACCGGCGCGGCCTCGGCCTGAGGGGTTGCATCGGGCCGCGGTCCGTGAAACAGGGACGTGCCAACCGTTCCCTGCCGATGGAGACCCCCATGCAGATTCGCGAGGCCCTCACCTTCGATGACGTGCTTCTTGTTCCGGCCGCGTCCAGCGTCCTTCCCTCCGAGGCCGATGTTTCTACCCGGGTGACCCGGTCGATCCGGCTCAACATCCCGCTTCTGTCCTCGGCGATGGATACGGTGACCGAGGCCAAAATGGCGATTGCGCTCGCGCAAGCGGGGGGGATGGGGGTGATCCACCGCAACCTGAGCGTTGAGCAGCAGGAAGCGGAAGTGCGCCGCGTCAAGCGGTTTGAATCCGGGATCGTTTACAACCCGATCACGCTCACCGCAGAGCAAACGCTCGCCGATGCCAAAGCGCTGCGCGAGCGGTTCAATGTTTCGGGCTTCCCGGTGGTCGATGCCGCGGGCAAGGTCGTGGGCATCGTGACCAACCGCGACATGCGCTTTGCCACCGATGACCGCACCCCGGTGCGCGCGATGATGACCGCCGACAATCTCGCCATGCTGCAAGAGCCTGCCGACCGTGAAGAGGCGATGAGCCTGATGAAGGCGCGCCGGATCGAGAAGCTTCTGGTGGTGAATGCCGATGGCAAGCTCACCGGGCTTTTGACGCTGAAAGACAGCGAGCAATCCGTGCTGCACCCGCTGGCATGCAAGGATGAAAAGGGCCGGCTGCGGGTGGCCGCCGCCTCGACCGTGGGCGATGCGGGCTTTGAGCGCTCTTGCGCGCTGATCGACGCGGGCTGCGATCTGATCGTGATCGACACTGCGCATGGCCATTCCGAAGGCGTGGCGAAGGCGGTGGAGCGGGTCAAGGCCTATAGTTCGCGCGCGCAGGTCTGTGCCGGCAACGTCGCCACCGCCGAGGCGACCAAGGCGCTGATCGGCGCGGGGGCGGATGCAGTCAAGGTCGGCATCGGCCCGGGCTCGATCTGCACCACGCGGATCGTGGCGGGCGTCGGCGTGCCGCAGCTCACCGCGATCATGGATGCCTGCGCGGGCGCGGGCGACATTCCGATCATCGCCGATGGCGGCATCAAATATTCGGGCGATTTTGCCAAGGCGATCGCGGCGGGCGCCAGCTGCGCCATGGTCGGCTCGGCGATTGCGGGCACGGATGAAAGCCCCGGCGAGGTGATCCTGTATCAAGGCCGCTCCTACAAGAGCTACCGCGGCATGGGCTCGCTTGGCGCGATGGCGCGCGGCTCGGCGGACCGTTACTTCCAGAAAGATGCGGCCTCTGACAAGCTCGTGCCCGAAGGGATCGAGGGGCAGGTGCCCTACAAGGGCCCGGTCGCGGCGGTGCTGCACCAGATGGTTGGCGGTTTGCGCGCGGCGATGGGCTATACCGGCAATGGCTCGATCGAGGCGATGCGCGGCGGCTGCGAGTTCGTGCGCATCACCGGCGCGGGGCTGAAGGAAAGCCACGTCCATGACGTGCAGATCACCCGCGAGAGCCCGAATTACCGGATCGGCTGATCCGGCCCGACGAAATCAGATCCAAAGGCCGGGCATCGTCCCGGCCTTTTTGCTTTGGGGGCTAGAGCGGGGTGAGTGCGGTTTGGGCAAAGCCCGCCTGCGCCGCCGCGCGGCACAACTGGTCCCATTCACAGCCGCGACAGGCGCTGCGGATCGTCTCTGCGGCAAACGCCTGGCGCAAACGCGCGATGCGGGGGGCATCGAGGCAAAAGCGCAGCCCCGGCGCGACGGCGAGGCCCAGGAGCGCGCCCACCTCGCGCGCGGCGGCCGCGTCGCGCTCGATGACCGAGCAGCGGTGGCAATGCGGCTCTCGTTCGCTGAGCAGCGGCGCGCAGATGTCATCCGGCCCGGCGACAATCTCGATTTCCTCGCCCGCGCCCAGCCGGGGCACCACCGCCGACATATTGGCGGTAAAGGCGGGCGTGTAACCCGTGCCGGCATAGGTGAGCATGCACAGCAGATGATGCGGGCGCAGTCTCAGGGTCATGGCGGGCACTTTCTGGCTTGGACGGGCTTCTGGGCGTATCGGGCCGCTTTGAGCGGTGCGCCTCTGTGCCCCGAGCGCCTCCTCCGTGCAAGGGGGCGGCATGCGGCGCGCCCTGCGGCAATCTGCGCGATTTACGAAAAAAGCGATGCTGCAGTTGCACCTGTCTCGCCGCTGAAACAGATCAGCCATAACGCAACAGCAAAGCGGCTATGCAAGAATCGCTTGGTCGCGCAATCTCGTCTGATCAGCTTGCCCCGGGAGGGGGCGTGACCATCAGGGAGGAAAAGATGGCCAACGATATGCCGCATACGTTCAACGGGGTGATGGTGTCGCCCTTCAAGCCGCGCTACGAAAACTTCATCGGCGGAAAATGGACGCCGCCGGTTGGCGGGCAGTATTTTGACAACATCACCCCGATCACCGGCGAGAAGGTGTGCGAAGTGGCGCGCTCGGGGGCTGCCGATGTCGAACTGGCGCTCGATGCTGCCCATGCCGCGAAAGAGGCCTGGGGCACGACCTCGGCCGCGCATCGCTCGAACGTGCTTTTGAAGATCGCGGACCGGATCGAGGAAAACCTCGACCTGATCGCCGCCGCCGAAACCTGGGACAACGGCAAGCCGATCCGCGAAACCACCGCCGCCGACATTCCGCTTTCGATCGACCATTTCCGCTACTTTGCGGGCGTGCTGCGCGGCCAGGAAGGCTCGATGTCGGAGATCGACAACGACACCGTCGCCTATCACTACCATGAGCCGCTCGGTGTGGTGGGCCAGATCATCCCGTGGAACTTCTCGATCCTGATGGCGGCCTGGAAACTGGCGCCCGCGCTCGCCGCCGGCAATTGCATCGTGATGAAACCCGCCGAACAGACCCCGGCGGCGATCATGGTGCTGATCGACGTGATCAAGGATCTGCTGCCGCCGGGTGTGCTCAACATCGTCAACGGCATGGGCCCCGATGTCGGCGCGCCGCTCGCCCGCTCGAACCGGATCGCGAAAATCGCCTTCACCGGCTCAACCGAGACCGGCCGCAAGATCATGCAATATGCCACCGAAAACCTTATTCCGGTGACGCTGGAGCTTGGCGGCAAATCGCCCAACATCTTCTTTTCCGATGTGATGGCGAAGGATGACGCCTTCCTCGACAAGGCCGTCGAAGGCTTCGTGCTCTTTGCCTTCAACCAGGGCGAGGTCTGCACCTGCCCCTCGCGCGCGCTCATTCAGGAAGACATCTACGAAGAGTTCATCGCGCGTTGCATCGCCCGCGTTCAGGCGATCAAGCAGGGCGACCCGCGTCTGATGGAAACCATGGTCGGCGCGCAGGCGAGCCAGGAGCAGCAGGACAAGATCATGTCCTACCTGACGATTGGCCGCGACGAAGGCGCAGAAGTGCTCTGCGGCGGCGATGCCGCGCGCCTTGGCGGCGATCTTGCAAACGGCTTCTACATCCAGCCGACGATCCTCAAGGGCCACAACAAGATGCGCGTGTTCCAGGAGGAAATCTTTGGCCCGGTGGTGTCGGTCACCACCTTCAAGGACGAGGAAGAGGCGCTCCATATCGCCAATGACACGATGTATGGCCTTGGCGCCGGCGTCTGGTCGCGCGACATCAACACCTGCTACCGCTTTGGCCGCCACATTCAGGCGGGCCGGGTCTGGGTCAACAACTACCACGCCTATCCGGCGCATGCGGCCTTTGGCGGCTACAAGCAATCCGGCATCGGGCGCGAGACCCACAAGATGATGCTCGACCATTACCAGCAGACCAAGAACATGCTGGTCAGCTACAACCCGAACAAGCTGGGCTTCTTCTAACCCTCCCCTGCCCAGCTTTTTGGCCGCTCCCTTCCCGGGGAGCGGCCTTTCGTCTGTGTGTCGAAGGGGCGTTTGCCCTTGCGGCGCGCGCGGGTGCCGCCTTGGCTTTTGCCAAGCCTCTGCGCCATCTTGCCCAAGAGATCGCCATGACCTTTCGCAAGCCAAACCTGTGCGCTGCTGTGGCCATGTGGTGATCGGCGGGGTCTGTCTCTGGCGGCGAAGGCTCGGGGCGGCGTGCGAGGGCGCGCCTAAAGCCCGCCTGAGCCGGGCGCAAAGGCATCAAGGGGCGCCCGAGAGCGCCCCTTGCCGTTTAATGCGCCTTCTCTGAGGTGTGATATTTGGCGCTTTTCTTCAGGGTTTTGGCGTGGTTCGAGATCCAGTCCATCGTCGCCAGAAGCACCCCCGAGACGACAAAGACCAGATGGATCGTGATCATCCAGATGATCTTTTCTTGCGGGTATTTCTCCAGATCCATGAACACTTTCAGCAGGTGGATCCCGGAGATTGCCACGATCGAGGCGACGAGCTTGAGCTTCAGCGTCGAAAAATCCACTTCGCCCTGCCAGTCGGGCCGGTCCTCGTGATCGGCGGTGTCCATCCGCGAGACGAAATTTTCGTAGCCCGAAAAGATCACGATCAGGAGCAGGTTTGCCGCAAGGCTCAGGTCGATCAGCGAGAGCGCGCCCATCACCGCGTGGTCAACATCGAGCTGCGGGATCTCGAGGACGAAATGGTAAAGCTCGAGCATGAAGGCCCAGAGCAGAATGGCGAGCGTGCCGACAAGGCCCAGATACATTGGCGCCATCAGCCAGCGGCTGGCAAAAAGCACCCGTTCGATTGCGCGTTCCATGAAAATCCCCGGTCAGAATGGTGTGCCGCAGAAATAGCGGCCCGCGGGGGCGCTGCAAAGGGGGGCTCAGCCGCCGCGACGAAAGGCCGAGGGGGTCTTGCCGGTGCGGGCCTGAAAGGCGCGGGTGAAATAGGCCGCCGAAGTGAAGCCGAGGCTCGCGGCGATGTCTTTCACCGGGGCGCGGGTCTCGGCGAGCAACCGGCGCGCCTCATAGAGGCGGCGATCTTGCAAAAGATCCGAGGCGGCGCGGCCACAATTGGCGCGGCAGGCGCGGGTGAGATGGGTTGCGGTCACGCCAAGGCTCGCGGCGTAATCGGCCACACCATGCCCGGAGCGGAAATCGCGCTCCAAAAGCGCGGTGTAGCGCGCCACGAGCTTGCGGCCCCGCCCGCCGGTGGCCGGGCGCGTTTCTTGCGGTTGCGCGGCGGTCTGGCGCTCAAGCGCAACGCTCAGAAGCCCAAGATAATGGCTCGCGGCACGTTCCGCGCCGGGGCGGCCACTGTCCAGCTCACGCCCCGCGGAATCAATGAGCCCGGTCATTTCGCCCTGCGCAGCGGTATCGCGGATGCGCAGATGCTGCGCGGCATGGGGCAGGGGCAGATCCGTGCCGCGGCCAAAGAAGACCGCCATGCCATGCGTTTGCAGGCCGATCTCGAAGGCATGCATGACGCCCGGCGGCAGGAACACTGCCGTATGGGGCCCGTAGCCGCGGGTCACGCCGCCGAGCGTGATCCGGCCCTGACCGCGGGTGAACCACAAAAGGCAGGGCTCGGAGAGGGCGCGCATCGCCTCCACCCGCCAGCGTCCGCCCTGCGCGAGCCGCGCCAGCGGCACCACGCGCGGCGCGGACGGCGCCTCGGGCAGGAGCGACGCAGCCGCGCGCCGCGGCCGGGCAGGCGCCTCGGGGCGCACAGAAGTCTCTGGCTGCGCGGAGGGCGCAAGCGGGGGCGTCGAGAACAGTTTCACGGGGGTCCGGTCCGGCAGCTTCAATCGCCTGAAGAATAGGGGGGAGGCACTTGTAATTTCAACGAAAATTATCGTGACAACAAGAAAGGCTCAGGCCCGCTCTATATTGTGCCAGCGCCCCATCCGGGCACGAAACCAGGTGCGTTGGCGCTTGGCATATTGGCGCGAGGCGGCTTTGGCGCGGGTGATCGCCTCGGAAAGCGGAAGCTCGCCCGCGAGATGGGCGATGAGTTCGGGCGCGCCGATTGCGCGCGCCCAGAGCGCACGGGGCGCCCAATGAGGCCGCATCGCACGCACCTCCTCAAGCGCGCCCGCGGCGATCATCGCGTCAAACCGGAGCTCGATGCGCGCGGCGAGCCTGTCGCGGTCCACTGACAACAGGAGCGGCGTGCAGGCGGCGCGCGGCAAAAGCGGCGGCGGGGTCATGTCTTGCCATGCCGCAAGGCCGCGGCCGGTGGCGCGCATCACCTCCCAGGCGCGCTGCACCCGCATCGGGTTGCGCGGATCGACGCGCGCCGCCGTGGCGGGGTCAAGCTCGGCGCGCATCCCCTCGTGCCCCTCGGCGTTGCGCCGGGCATCGGCCTCGGCGCGGATCTCGGGCGGGGTTTCGGGGATTTCGGCCAGGCCCTCGGTCAGCGCGGTGAAATAAAGCCCGGTGCCGCCGACGATGATGGGCCGCGGCCCGGTGCCTTCGCGAAATGCAGCAAGAATGGGCGCAACCTCGCGCAACCAGGCGCCCACGGAATAATCTTCGCCCGCCGCGCGATGCCCGTAAAGCAGGTGGGGGGCGCGCGCTTCTTCCTGTTCTGAAGGCCGCGCCGAGAGCACGCGCCAGCAGGCCCAAACCTGCAGCGCATCGGCATTCACCACCACGCCGCCGGATTTTTCTGCGATTTCAAGCGCCAGCGCCGATTTGCCGCTGGCGGTCGCGCCTGCCAGCAGAACCGGGCGATCTGCAGGCAGGGCAGCAAGATCGGCGAGCGGCTCGGTCACGGCATCGGTCCTCTCACGTCCGGGGCGGGTTGTCAGCGCCCGCCATTTGCGACATTTTGCGCGCCAAAGACAACAGCGATCAGATCGAGGACCCGCGATGAGCGATGAAGCCGCGCCGAGCGTGAAGTACAAACGTGTGATGTTGAAGATTTCCGGTGAGGCATTGATGGGCGATCAGGGCTATGGGCTGCATCCGCCCACCGTTGCCCGCATCGCCCGCGAGGTGAAATCGGTTCACGACATGGGCGTCGAGATCTGCATGGTGATCGGCGGCGGCAATATCTTCCGCGGGCTGGCGGGCTCGGCGCAGGGGATGGAGCGCACCACGGCGGATTACATGGGCATGCTCGCCACCGTGATGAATGCGCTCGGCATGCAGGCGCAGCTTGAGGCGCTTGGCATCCACACCCGCGTGATCTCGGCGATTCCGATGGATCAGGTCTGTGAGCCCTATATCCGCCGCCGCGCCGTGCGCCACCTTGAGAAAAAGCGGATCTGCGTTTTTGCGGCGGGCACCGGCAACCCCTATTTCACCACGGACACGGCGGCGACGCTGCGCGCCAACGAGATGAACTGCGAGGCGATCTTCAAGGGCACCAAGGTTGATGGCGTCTATGACAAGGATCCGAAGAAGTTTGCGGATGCCAAGCGCTACGACACCGTGAGCTACGATGAATGCCTGCAAAAGAACCTTGGCGTGATGGATGCCTCGGCGATTGCGCTTGCGCGCGACAATGCGCTGCCGATCATCGTTTTTTCGCTCGATGAGCCGGGGGGCTTCCGCGGCATTCTTGCGGGGCAGGGCACCTACACCCGGGTGCAGGGCTGAGCCCGGGTCCGGCCCGGACCTTCCGAACCGTGATGCCTCGGGGCCGGGTGTGCGCGCTTGGCCCCTATCCAAGGCCGCGCCATGCGGCTAGAAAGAAACCGACTGACAAGACCGGGGAGAGCCCATGTCCGACGAAATCGAAATCGACACCGATGACCTCGCGCGCCGCATGGAAGGCGCGATGCACTCGCTCAAGCATGAATTTGGCACTTTGCGCACCGGGCGGGCCTCGGCCACCATGGTCGAGCCGATCATGGTCGATGCCTATGGCTCGCTGACGCCGATCAACCAGGTTGGCACGATCAACGTGCCCGAGCCGCGGATGGTGACCATCAACGTCTGGGACAAGGGGATGATCTCCAAGGTGGAAAAGGCGATCCGCGAGTCGGGGCTCGGGATCAACCCGCAGACCAACGGGCCGATCATCATGCTGCCGATCCCGGAGCTGAACGAGGAACGCCGCCGCGAGCTGACCAAGGTGGCCGCGCAATATGCCGAACATGCCCGCGTGGCGGTGCGCAACGTGCGCCGCGACGGCATGGACCAGATCAAGAAGGCCAAGACGAACGGCATGTCGGAAGATGACGTGAAGTTCTGGGAAGCCGAGGTCGAGGATCTGACCAAGAAACACATCAGCCTTGTCGACAAGGCGCTGGAAGAGAAGCAGGCGGAGATCATGCAGGTCTGAGACCTGCGGAGCGCCGATTTCAGGGCATGTCGAGCGCGCGCGCGCAGAAAGGCAGATCATGGCCGCGACCAAGCCGACCCGGGCTTCGGCCTCTGCTCCGGTTTCCGGGCCGGGGGAGAATTCTGGCGTGAGCGCTATTGATCATGGCGTGTCGCATGTGGCGATCATCATGGACGGCAACGGTCGCTGGGCGAAAGAGCGCGGCTGGCCGCGGCTTGTGGGCCACCGGCGCGGCGCGGAGCGGGTGAAAGAGATCACCCGGGCCTGCCCGGATATGGGCGTCAAATGGCTCACCGTCTATGCGTTCTCGACCGAGAACTGGAAGCGCTCGACCGAGGAAGTTCTTGGTTTGATGGCGCTTTTTGCCAGATACATCCAGCGTGAGGCCGATGCGCTTTCTGCCGAAGGGGTGCGGATGCGCTTTATTGGCGACCGCGCTCCGCTTGACCGCAAGCTTTCGGCGCTGATGTCGGGGATCGAGGAGCGCACGGCCAACAACGGCCGCCTCAACCTGACGGTGGCGATCAACTATGGCGGGCGCGATGAGCTTGTGCGCGCCGCGGCCCGGCTTGCGGCGCAGGCTGCCGAGGGCCGGATCGCCCCCGAAGAGATCACCCCCGCACGGCTTGAGAGCTGCCTTGATACCGCCGATCTGCCGGACCCGGATCTGGTCATCCGCACCTCGGGGGAGAGCCGCACCTCCAACTTTCTGCCGTGGCAGGCGGCCTATGCGGAATATGAATTCACGCCCACGCTCTGGCCCGATTTTACGCCGGCGGAGCTTTCGGGGATTCTTGCCCGGTTCAGCACACGCGACCGCCGGTTTGGCGGGGTGACCGCATGAGCGCGAACTGGTCGGACCTGCGCGCCCGCACGGCTTCGGGCCTTGCCATGGTTGCGGTGGGGGCTTTTGCAATCTGGTGGGGCGGCACGGTCTTTGGGCTTCTCGCGGTGCTCGTGGTCACGCTGATGGTCTGGGAACTCGCGGCGATGACCACGCCCGAGGGCACATCGGGCAGGCAGGCAAAAGCGCTTGCCGCGCTCGCGGGCGGCCTGACGCTTTTGGTGCTGTTCTTGCCCAATGCGATCACCCGGATCGCGCTTTTGGTGCCGGTGATCATCGGCACGCTGATGCCGCGGCGGGACCGGACGATTTTTGCCTCCTATGCGTTTTTCGTGATGGCGACGGGCTATGCGCTGATCATGCTGCGCGGCTGGGTCGGCGCGCTCGGCATCCTGTGGCTCGTGGCGGTGGTCGTGATCTCGGATGTGGCGGGCTATTTTGCCGGCCGGGCCCTTGGCGGGCCGAAATTCTGGCCCCGTGTCTCGCCCAAAAAGACATGGTCGGGCACGGTCGCGGGCTGGATCGGTGCGGCGGGTGTGGGGGCGCTGTTCTGGGCGCTCGGACTGGGCTCCTGGGTTCTCGTGCCGCTCTCGCCCGTGATCGCGCTGTCGGGGCAGATGGGCGACATTGCCGAGAGCGCGATCAAGCGCCGCATGGGCGTGAAAGACAGCTCAAACCTCATTCCGGGGCATGGCGGGCTGCTGGACCGGTTCGATGCGCTGATTGGCGCAGTTTCCATTCTGCTGCTGATCTATCCTTTATTGCCCCGGAATTTCTTCGGAGGGTAAGTCATGCGTCGCGTATCGGTTTTCGGAGCCACCGGCTCGATCGGGGTCAATACGCTTGACCTGATCGGGCGCCGGCCCGAGGCGTTTCAGGTCGTGGCCCTGTCGGGCGGGCGCAATGTGAAGCTGCTGGCCGAGCAGGCGCGGCAGTTCAACGCCGAGATCGCCGTCACCGCACATGAAGATTGCCTTGAGGAGTTGCGCGCGGCGCTCGCGGGCACCGCCACCGAGGTGGCTGCGGGCAAGGGCGCTCTGGTCGAGGCCGCCCTGCGCCCGGCTGACTGGGTGATGAGCGCCATCGTTGGCGCCGCGGGGCTGGCGCCGGGCTTTGCCGCGCTCTCGCAGGGCACCACGCTGGCACTGGCCAACAAGGAATCACTCGTCACCGCCGGGCCGCTTTTGCTTGCCGAGGCGCAAAAGCACGGCGCGCGCATCCTGCCCGTCGACAGTGAGCATTCGGCGGTGTTTCAGGCGCTCGTGGGCGAGGATTATGCCGCGGTCGAGCGGGTGATCATCACCGCCTCGGGCGGCGCCTTCCGCGATTGGCCGCTCGAAAAGCTGAAAGAGGCCACCGTCGCGCAGGCCTCCACCCATCCGAACTGGGCCATGGGCCAGCGCATCACCATCGATTCCGCCTCGATGTTCAACAAGGCGATGGAGCTCATCGAGACAAAAGAGTTCTTCGGCTTTCCGCCAGAGATGATCGAGGCCGTGGTGCACCCCGAGTCGATGATCCATGCGCTGGTGGGCTTCAAGGATGGCGCACTGATGGCGCATCTGGGCGCGCCCGACATGCGCCACGCGATCGGCTATGCGCTCAACTGGCCCGAGCGCGAGGATCTGCCGGTGAAGCGGCTCGATCTGGTGGAGATCGGCAAGCTCACCTTCCGCAAGGCCGACGAGGCGCGCTTTCCGGCGCTGCGGCTCGCGCGCGAGGTCATGGCCACCGGCGGCACCGCGGGCGCGGCCTTCAATGCCGCGAAGGAAGCGGCGCTTGATGCCTTTATCGCCGAGGAGATCGGTTTTCTCGACATGGGGGCGCTTGTTACCGCGGTGCTCACGGAGATGTCGGCCCGCCACGGGCTTGGAAAACCGCTTGAGAACCTCGATATGGTCTACCAGACCGATGCCACGGCGCGCGCCATTGCGCGTCAGGTGATCCCGAGCCTAAGGACCTGACCCTTGGAATTTCTGCCCGATTTCGGCAACCTGCTTTACACCGTCGTCGCCTTTGTTCTGGCGCTTTCGATCATCGTCACGGTGCACGAATATGGCCATTACATCATTGGTCGTCTGTCGGGCATCAAGGCGGAGGCCTTCTCCATCGGCTTTGGCCCGACGCTGGTGAGCCGGCGCGATCGGCATGGCACGGTCTGGAAGATCTCGGCCTTTCCGCTTGGCGGCTATGTGAAGTTTCTGGGCGATGCCAATGCCGCCTCGGCGGGCGCCGACAGCGGCGCGATGGCGGGCATGAGCGCGCAGGAACGCCGCCACACCATGCATGGCGCGCCGCTCTGGGCGCGGGCGGCCACCGTTGCCGCGGGGCCGATGTTCAACTTCATCCTGTCGATTGCGGTCTTCGGTCTGGCGATCCTGTGGCAGGGCACCCCGGTGACGCCGCCGCAGGTGGCATCGCTCGTGGCGCTGCCGCAGGGCTCGGGCGATCTGCGCCCGGGGGATGAGGTGCTGGCGATCGAGGGCGTGTCGCTCGACGATTACTCTGGCCTGCGCGATGTCGAGACGCCCGGCCAGCCCTTCCTTGATTACCGCATCCGCCGCGATGGCACCGACATGGACGTGCAGGGGCCGCAGATCGCGCCGCCGCGCGCCGAACAGGTGGTGCCGCAATCGGCGGGCTATCAGGCGGGGATCAAGGCGGGCGACGTGATCACCACGATCAACGGCACGCCGATCTGGCGATTCGAGGATATCGTGACCGCGGTCACGGCGGGCAAGGGCACGCCGCTTGCGCTTGGCATCTGGCGCCCCGATGCCGCCGATGCGACGGCGGGCACGGAGATTTCTCTCACCCTGACGCCGCGGATCATCGACATTCCGAAAGCCGATGGCAGCTTTGAGAGCGATTACAAGATCGGGCTTCTGGCGGGCATGGGCTTTACTCCCGCCACCGAAAGCCCCGGTCTTGGCACCGCGCTTCTGGGCGGCGCCAGGCAGACCTGGGCGACGATCACCGCCTCGGTCTCGGCGGTCGAGCATATGGTGCTCGGCAAGATCTCGAGCTGCAACCTGCGCGGCGCCATTGGCATTGCCGAAGGCTCTGCGGCGGCTGCAAAATCCGGTTTTGCCGATTTCATCTGGTTCATTGCGCTGCTGTCCACCGCGGTGGGCTTTCTCAACCTGATGCCGATTCCGGTGCTGGATGGCGGGCATCTGATGTTCCACCTCTGGGAGGGGATCACCGGCAAGGCGCCCTCCGACCGGGTGATGTCGATGATGGTCTCGGTCGGGCTTGCGCTGGTGCTTGGTCTGATGGTGTTCGGGCTCTGGAACGATCTCTCCTGCTGAGTGCGGGCGCGTGCTTTTGGCGCCGCATGTTCGGCGCTGCGCGCGCTATGTGGCCGTATCGGCCATAATCCCGCCGCAATGCATCGCTACCCCGGCCTGGACGCACAGGGGAGCGATGCCATGCCGACAGGTCTGATCGAAAGCTACCGGGAATTGTCGCTGATCTGGCGCCTTGCGCAGGACCGGCTGCTGGCGCCGTTGGTGATTGTGCTCGCGCTTGGCGCCGCCGTGGTGATCGGCCCGCAGATCGAGCGGCTGCTCGGCGCCACGACCGTTCCGGCCTATCAGCTCTGAAGGCCCCCCCCGGCGCTTCTTGTGCCGGATTTTTCCGCCCTCCACGCAGCCCATGCGCGATGCGCCGCCGCGACCGTTCAGCCGCTTTGACAAGGTCAGTCTTTCTCGCTAGTCACAGTCGGGACAGAGCGTAAGGCCACTGGCGGGAGAGGGCGATGACGAAGCGGCGCAACGGCAAGGAACTCACCGGCACGACGCGGCGTTTGAGCCGTCAGGCTGGGGTGCTTGTCGCCACAACCCTGTTGGCCTTTGCTGCGCCCATGGCCTTTGTGGCCGCGCCGGTGTTTGCGCAAAGCTACCAGTTCCAGAAAGTCGTGATCGAGGGCAACGAGCGGATCGAGCCGGAAACGATTCTCGGATTCGCGGCGATCGGCAAGGGGCAGGCCCTGAGCGGCGGGGCCCTCAACGACGCCTATCAGCGGCTGCAGGATTCGGGGCTTTTCGAGAGCGTCGAACTGGTGCCGCAGGGATCGACGCTGGTGATCCGGGTGCAGGAATATCCGACCGTCAACGTGGTCGACTTTGAGGGCAACAAGATGCTCAAGGACGACAAGCTCCTTGAGATCGTGAAAACCCAGCCGCGGCGCGTGTTCTCGCCCGCGCTCCTTGAGACCGATGCCGCGATGATCGCCGAGGGCTATGCTCAGGCCGGGCGCGTGAACGTGCGTGTTGACCCGAAAGTGATCAAGCGCGACGGCAACCGCGTCGATGTGGTGTTCGAGGTCAAGGAGGGCATGGTCTCCGAGGTCAACCGCATCACTTTCACCGGCAACCGGTCCTATTCCGACCGCCGCCTGCGCGACGTGCTCGGCACCAAGCAGGCGGGGATTTTGCACCGGCTCGTGCAGCGTGACAACTTCGTGCCGGACCGGATCAACCTCGACCGGCAGATGCTCGTCGATTTCTACCGCTCGCGCGGCTATCCCGATGTGGAAGTGGCGGGCGTCTCCTCCGAGATGGGGCGTGACCGGGCGGGCTTTTACCTGACCTTCAACATCCGCGAGGGGCAGCAGTATCACTTTGGCACCACCTCTGTTGTCTCCGAGGTGAGCGAGCTCAATGCCGCCGATTTCGAGGGGCAGATCAAGATCCGCCAAGGCGCGATCTATTCGCCCGCGGCGATTGATTATGCCGTGACGCGGATGGAAGAGCTGGCGCTGCGCGACGGCGCCAATTTCGTGCGCGTTGACCCGCGCATCACCCGTGACCCGCGCACGCAAACGCTGAATGTCGAATTTGCGCTGGTGCGCGGCCCGCGTGTGTTTGTCGAGCGCATCGATATCGAGGGCAACACCACGACGCTCGATTCGGTGATCCGGCGCGAGTTCAACTCGGTGGAAGGCGACCCCTTCAACCCGCGCGAGATCAAGAACTCGGCGGAACGGATCCGCGCGCTTGGCTTCTTCTCCAAGGCCGATGTCGAATCCCGTCAGGGCTCCGCCCCTGATCAGGTGGTGGTCGACGTCAACGTCGAGGAACAGCCGACCGGCTCGCTGTCGTTCGGGGCAAGCTATGGCGCCTCGGCGGGCTTCGGGCTCTCCGCATCGCTTGAGGAAACGAACTTTCTGGGCCGCGGCCAGTATCTCGGCATCTCGATCGGCACGACCGAAGACAACCAGAGCAACTCGATCGACTTCGTCGAGCCGCGTCTGCTGGGCCGCGACCTCAAGGGGCGGTTCCACATCTGGTATAACACCACCGATGCCGATTACGCCGATTACAACACGAAGAAGATCGGGATTTCCCCCTCGATCGAATTCCCGCTCGCGCGCAATTCGCGCCTTGAGCTGCGCTACTCCTGGCAGCGCAACGAGATGAGCGACACCTATGGGTATAATCAATGGGTGGCCGACGGTTCCGACAGTTCCACGGACTGGTCCTCGCCGCTGATCGAGAAAGACGAGGGCGGGCGCACCAGCACCGGCCCGGGCTACACCTACACCTGGGATACGCGCCGCTCCGGGATCGACCCGCGCTATGGCTTCACCTTCCGCTTCAGTCAGGATCTGTTCGGCTTTGGCGGTGACATCGAGGCGCTGCGCACCACCGCGCTGTTCCGTGCCGAACGCAAGGTGTTCCACGAAGACATCACGCTGCGTGCGGAGCTTGAAGGCGGTGCGATCGCGGCGCGCGGCAACACCAATCTGACCGTGCTCGACCGGTTCTCGGGCAACGGCAAGGTGCGCGGCTTCGAATCGAACGGCTTTGGCCCGCGCGACACCGGCGCCCCCAACGAGGATGCGCTTGGCGGCAAATATTACGCGGCGCTGCGGCTTGAGACCGAATTCCCGATCGGCGTGCCGGAGGAATACGGCCTTCATGGCGGTGTGTTCTGGGATACCGGCTCGGTCTGGGGGCTGGATGATACCGCAGGCGCCACCGGCCCTGTTGATGACGGCATGAAGTTGCGCTCTGCGGTCGGGTTCTCGGTGTTCTGGGATTCCGTCCTTGGGCCGCTGCGGATGAACTTCTCGCATGCGCTCAAGAAGGAAGACTACGACAACGTGCAGAACTTCGACCTGACGATTTCAACGAAGTTCTGAGCCGGCCATGCCGCTGCATGATCGCATCATCCCATCCGGGCCGGGGCGCAGCTCCGGCCTGATCTGTCTGGCGCTGGCGCTGTGCGCGCTGCCGAGTGCGCCTGCGCCGGTTTGGGCGCAGCAGGGCCCGGCGGAACCGGCGCCCCTTGCCGCGCCCCCGCAAGATGTTGCCTTGCCGGTCTTGACGCTCGATTTCGAGCGGCTTTTCGAGACAACGCGTTGGGGCAAACGCATCATCTCCGATCTGGCGCGGGACCGCGCCGCGCTGCGCGCCGAGAACAACCGGATTTCTGATGCGCTCGTCGCCGAGGAAAAGGCGCTCACCGACCGGCGCGCCACGCTCGCTCCCGGGGCGTTTCGCGCCGAGGCAGATGCGTTTGACGAGCGCGCCACGGGTATCCGTGCGGCGCAAAAGGCCAAGGATCAGGCCCTGACGCAAGGGCTTGCCCAGCACCGCCAGGCCTTTTACGCCGCTGTCGCACCGCTGATGGATGAGCTTCTGGCGCGCCGTGGCGCGGTGGTTTTGCTGGACCGTCGCGCGATCATTCGCGGGCTTGAGGCGGCCGATATCACCGACGATCTGGCCGCGCTCGTCGATGCGCGCCTGGGCACCGGGCCGGAGGACGACTCCGGGGCCGCGCCCGAGGCCGGGGCGGAGGCGGCGCCCGCCGAGACCCCGCCAGACCCGGACCTGCCCCCGCGGCCCGCGGCGTCCTCCGAGTAAGGGGTGCTGCAGCGCGGCGACTCCGCGCCTTGAAATGCCGCCGCGGCAAGGCTAGCAAGGCCAAAAGGCTGACCCGATCTCAGGAAGGACGAAGATGAGCGACCCCGCCCCGCATACCCATGCCGATCTGAGCCTGATCAAGCGCATCATCCCGCATCGCTATCCGTTCCTGATGATCGACAAGGTGCGCGATATCGTGCCCTTCGAAAGCGCGGTCGGGATCAAATGCGTCACCAACAACGAGCCGCAATTCACCGGACACTTCCCCGAAGAGCCGGTGATGCCCGGTGTGATGATCGTCGAAGCGATGGCGCAGACGGCGGCGGTTGTGGTCGGCATCTCGATGAATGTGATCGACAAGCCGCTTGGCACCTATTTCATGGCGATCGACGGCTGCCGGTTCCGCCGCAAGGTGGTGCCGGGCGATGTGCTGGAGATGAAGGTGATCGTCAAGCGCGGCGGTGGCAAGGTGTGGAAATTCGAGGGCCAGTCCTTTGTGGAGGGCCAGCTTGCGGCCGAGGCGGAATTTACCGCGATGATGGACCTGAAAGGCTGAGCATGGCAAGCGACGCGCCCGCAACCATCCACCCTTCGGCCGTGATCGAGGAGGGCGCCCGGATCGGTCCGGGCTGCACGATCGGCCCGTTTTGCCACATCGGCCCCGAGGTGACGCTGGGCGCCGGGGTGGAGCTGAAATCCCATGTGGTGATCACGGGCGACACGACGGTGGGCGAGGGCACGGTGGTGTTTCCCTTCGCCTCGCTTGGCCAGATCCCGCAGGATCTGAAATACCGTGGCGAAAAGACCCGGCTCGAGATCGGGGCGCGGAACCGCATCCGCGAATATGTGACGATGAACTGCGGCACGGCGGGGGGCGGCGGGCTCACCAAGGTGGGCGATGACGGGCTGTTCATGGCGAACTGCCATGTCGCCCATGACGTGACCGTCGGCAACCGGGTGATTTTGGTCAATTCCGTCGCTGTGGCGGGGCATTGCGTGATCGAGGATGACGTGATCGTCGGCGGGCTCTCGGGCGTGCACCAATGGGTGCGGATCGGGCGCGGCGCGATCATCGGCGCGCTCTCGATGGTGACGGCGGATGTGCTGCCGCATGGGCTGGTGGCGGGGCCGCGCGCCGAACTTGAGGGGCTCAACCTCGTGGGCCTGCGCCGCGCGGGGGTCGAGCGCTCCGAGATCACGGCGCTCCGCGCGCTTTATGCAGAGCTTGGCGCGGGCAACTTCCGTGAGCAGGCGCGCGCGCTGGCCGAGCAGGGCACAGAGAGCGCGATGGTGCGCGAAGTGCTCGATTTCATCCTCGGTCCCTCGGACCGCAGCTTCCTGACGCCGCAATGAGATCAACTGCGCTGATCGCGGGCGCCGGCGCCTTGCCGCGGCTTCTGATCGAGGCTGCGCCCGAGATGCTGGTGTGCCAGCTTGAGGGGGGCGCGGCGCTTTCGGCGTCTGAGGTGCTGCGCTTTCGCATCGAGCGGCTGGTGCCGTTTTTCGATGCGCTGGCCGAACGGGGCATCACGCGGGTCTGCATGGCGGGGGCGATGCAGCGCCCGCGCCTTGAGCCGGAGCTTTTTGACGCGCGCACCGCGGCGCTGGTGCCGCGGCTCGTTGGCGCGATGCAGGCGGGCGATGATGCCACGCTGCGCGCCGTGATCGGGCTGTTTGAGGAGTTCGACTTCGAGGTGATCGGGGCGGATGCGATTTGCCCCGACCTTGTTCCGGGCGCGGGCGTGCTGTGCGGCATGCCGGGCCCGGAGGATGAACGCGATGCCCTGCGGGCCGCCGAGATCGTTGCCGCGCTTGGCGCGGTCGATGTCGGGCAGGGCGCGGTGGTGGCGCGCGGGCTCTGCCTTGCGGTCGAGGCGCTGCCGGGCACCGATGCGATGCTCGATTTCGTGGCCGAACACCGCGCGCTTGTGGGGGCGCTTTTGGCCGCGCCCAAGGCGGGCGTGTTTTTCAAGGCGCCCAAGCCCGGGCAAGATCGCCGCATCGACCTGCCCGCGCTTGGCCCCCGCACCGTTGCGAAGGCCGCCGCCGCCGGGCTCGCCGGGATCGTTTTCGAGGCGGGCGGGGTGCTGCTTCTCGACCGTGATCAGACCGTGCAGGCCGCCGAGGCCGCCGGGATCTTTTTGTGGGGACACAACCGATGAAGCTCTTCCTCATTGCCGGTGAAGCCTCGGGCGACAAGCTGGGTGCGGCGCTGATGGCGGCGATGAGGGAGCTGGGTCCGCAGGTTGAGTTTGTTGGTGTCGGGGGCCCCGAAATGGCGGGGCAGGGGCTGGAGAGCCTGTTCCCGATGGAGGAGCTATCGGTGATGGGGCTTGCCGAGGTGCTGCCCAAATACCGCGCCCTCAAACGCCGGATCGCCGAAACGGCGGCCGCGGTCAGTGCTGCGCGCCCCGATGCGCTGATCACCATCGACAGCCCCGATTTTTGCCTGCGGGTCGCCCGCCTCGTGAAGGCGGCCGATCCGGGCCAGAAAACCGTGCATTACGTCGCCCCCTCGGTCTGGGCGTGGCGGCCCGGACGCGCGGCAAAGATGGCCGAGGTGATCGACCATGTGCTTGCGCTTTTGCCCTTTGAGCCGCCCTATATGACCGCGGCGGGGATGAGCTGCGATTTTGTCGGCCATCCGGTCGTGGCAGAGCCGCACGCCTCTGAGGCTGAGGCCGCCGCCTTTCGCGAGACCTTCATGATCGGCCCCGATCAGCCGCTTGCGCTGTGCCTGCCGGGCTCGCGCGTGGGCGAGGTGAAACGGCTGGGCCCGCGCTTTGACGAGGCGCTGATGCGGCTGCGCGACCGCGAACCGGGGTTGCGTGTCGTGGTGCCCACGGTGCAGGGCGTGGCAAAGCTCGTGCGCGACATGACCGCGCGCTGGCCGGTGGCGCCGATTGTGGTGGTGGAGCCCGAGGACAAGCGCGCGGCCTTTGCCGCGGCGGACCTGGCGCTGGCCGCCTCGGGCACGGTGAGCCTTGAGCTTGCTGCAAGCCGCACGCCGATGGTGATTGGCTATGATGCGAGCTTTGTGAGCTGGCATATCATGTCGCGGATGCTGCGCATCGACACTGTGACGCTGGTGAACCTCGTCTCCGAAACCCGCGCCGTGCCAGAGTTTTTGGGCCCGGCCTGCCGGCCCGGTGCAATGGCGCGCGCGCTCCTTGAGCTGCTGGAAAGCCCGGAAAGACGCAAAGCCCAGTTGACCGCGATGGAGGTGACGATGGCGCGCCTTGGCGCGGGCGGAGAGGCTCCGGGGCGGCGCGCGGCGCGCTCGGTGCTTGCCTTCCTCGAGCGTTAGAGCGGCGCGAGCACCACCCCTTCGGCCGCAAGGCTTGCGCGCAGCGCGCGCGCCATGGCGAGGGCCTCCGGGCTGTCGCCGTGCAGGCAGATCGTGTCGATCCGGGCGGGGATGCGTGTGCCATCCGCTGCAAGGATCGCGCCCGCGCGCAGCATCGCGAGCACCCGTGGCGCGGCGGTTTGGGCATCATGAAGGACGGCGCCGGGGCGCTTGCGGTCCATCAGCGTGGCATCCGGGTTATAGGCGCGGTCGGCAAAGATCTCGCCCGCCCAATCCGCGCCCATCGCCTCGGCCGCAGCCTGTTGCGCGGTGGCCGCGAGCACGACAAAGCGCAGATCGGGGGCGATGTGTTGCGCCGCCTCAAAGCAGGTCCGCGCCAGCGCGCCATCCTCCGAGGCCATGTTGGCGAGCGCGCCATGGAGCTTGAAATGGCGCAGTCTCAGCCCGTTCGCCGCCGCCACGGCCTGCGCCGCGCCGGTTTGATAGGCGATGAGATCGGTGAGTTCGGTCACGCCGAGCGCGATCCGGTTGCGGCCAAAATGGGCGCGGTCTTCAAAGCCCGGATGCACGCCAAGGCCCACGCCCTGCGCCGCCGCCTGCCGCATCACCCGCGCCATTTCGAGCGCGCCGCCCGCGTGGAGCCCGGCACAGATATTGGCCGAGGTGATAACGCTGCACAGCGCCGCATCGGCCCCGGCGCCTTCGCCCATATCCGCGTTCAGATCAACCCGCATCCGTCCTCCTCATCCCCGCGCACCACGCCCGAGATCAATTGGTAGCCGAGAAGGTCGGGGATGTCATGCGGGCGGCGCAGGAGCGGGGTGGCGACGCGCACGAGCGGGCCAAGCCACTCCGCCTCGGGGGGCGAGGCGGCCTCGGCCTCCTCCAGCGAGATCAGCGCAAGGCGCAGCGGTGTGCCGGGGCGGGCCTGCGCGGCGATCGGCAAATCGGTGGGGATCACCGTGCCGAGGCGCGGATAGCCGCCGATGCTCTGACACTCTGCGAGCAGGATCACGGGCGTGCCCGCGCCGGTGATCTGGATGTCGCCCGCGGTGATGAAATCCGACAAAAGGCCCGCGGTCTGGCTCTCGAAAGGCGCGCCCGCATGCTGCAGCGTGACGCCCTGACGGCTGGCCGGGCCCGCGAGAAAGCGCGTGGCAAAGGCGTGGGCGCGGGTTTCGGGCTCAAACAACCCGGTCTGTGGACCGGGGATCACGCGCAGCGTGCCGCCGGAGAAACGCGGCGCGGCGGGAAGCCGTCGGGCGGGGGTTTGGGGCGCCGGGTCCTTGGCAAAGGGCAGGCGCTGGCCCGGAGTGAGCACCGTGCCAAGCCCCGCTGCGGCCAATGTGGCGCGCGCGCCGAGCGCTTCGGGCGTGGTGATCCCGCCCGCGAGCGCGAGATAGCCGTAAACGCCCGCCTCGGCGGGGCCGATCTCGATCTCCGCGCCTGCGGGGATCAGATGCGACGCGTTCCAGACAAGGTCATGCCCCGCAAGCCGCGCGCGCATCGGCGCGCCCGTGAGCGCGATCCGGCTTGGCTCGGTCAGGCGAAACCGGCCCCCGGTGAGCGGCATCTCCAGCACAGCACCGGGACAGCGCTGGCCCAGAAGTGCTGCCGCCTCCCACAGCGCGCGCCGGTCCGCGGCCCCGCCCGGGGCGAGGCCAAGCGCGGTCCAGCCGGTCCGGCCAAGATCCTGCACCGTGATTTGTGACGCCGTGGCAAGAACTTCGAGAAAACCTGTCATTTCGGAAAACTCCGGACAGTTCCTCCCATCGGATCGCCCGTGGCGATGCGTGCGGCGATCTCGGCATCACTTGCCGGGGTGAAGCGCAGCCGGTCGCCGGGGCGCAGCGCGAAAGGCTCCGGTGCTGCGGGGGCAAAGGGGCGCAGCGCGCAGCGCCCGAGCGCGCGCCAGCCGGTGGGTGAGGGGGCGGCGAAAAGCACGATCTGGCGCAGCGCGGTGGTGATTGAGCCCGGCTCGACGCGCGGGGTGAGCCGGTCCATCCGCGGCATCTGCCAATGTTCGGGCAACATGCCAAGATAGGGCTGGCCTGGCGCAAAGCCGAGCGCCAGCACCCGCAGCTCGGTCGCGCACAGCTCTGCCACCAGCGCCGTCTCGCTGCGCCCCGCACGGGCTGCGACCTCGCGCAGCTGGGGCCCCGCCTCCCCCCCGAAACAGGCGGGCACAAGAAAGTGCCGGGGCGCGGGCGGGGCCGGGGCGGGGGCAGCAAGACGAGCCTCCAGCGCCGTTCTCAGCGCCGCGCGCGATGTGGCGCGCCGATCAAAGCGCAAGAGCACCGCGCCAAGGCCGGGCGCAACCTCGATCTGGCCCGGAAGGGGGGCCGCGTCGAGCCCGGAGGCCAGCGCCTGCGCGGCGCGGTTGGCCGCATCCGAAAACCGGGTGCTGTAGCGGATCAGCAGCGCATCAAGGCCGAGCGGCAGGATTTCCGGCGCCGGCATCAGTCGTCGAGCGGCAGCACATCCACCGCCTGACTGGTCTCGGCCCCGCCTGCCGAGCGCAGCGCGCCGCGCACCGGGGCAACATCGTCATAATCGCGCCCGACCGCCACGGCGATATAATCGAGCCCTGCGCCCTGATCATTGGTCGGGTCGAACTCGACCCAGCCCATTTCGCGGCCGACCCAGGCCCGCACCCAGGCGTGCATCGCATCCGCCCCCTCTAACCGCGGCGCGCCCGGCGGCGGGAAGGTGCGCAAAAAGCCGGACACATAGCCCGCGGGAATGCCAAGGCCCCGCAGCGCCGCGATCATCACATGGGTGAAATCCTGGCACACGCCGCGGCGCTGCACAAAGGCCTCGCGCGGGGAGGTGTCAACGGTCGTCGCCTCGGCGTCGAAATGCATGTGGTGATGGAGCGCGTGGCCGAGCGCGGTGACGGCGCCATAAGCGGTGAGGCCGCGCGGGATCGCGGCACGGGCAAAGGCGGTGATCTCGGCGCAGGGCGCGACCCGCGGCGAGGCGCCCAGAAAGTGATGCGGCGAGGTGGGGGCGAGGGTCATCTCGCTTGTCACCTCGGCGCCCAGATCGGCAAGCGGTGGCGAGAGGTCAAGCGGTTCGGCAACCGCCAGCCGTTCAACGCGGGCGGAAAGCTCGAAGATCGCTTCCGCCACAGGCCCGTGCCAGACCACCGATGTCATGCCATTGCCGAAAAAGTCGACCGTGTCGCGGCGCTCGTCGGGGGTGGGGCTGACGGTGAGCTTGCGCGACCAGACCCGCTGGCGCCCCGCAATGTCGGCGGGCATCAGCCGCACGAGGTTGCGCAGATGGTCCGAGGGGGCGGCGTAGAGGTAATCAATGCTCAGGCGGATATCGTAACGCATGGGCTCACCGGAGATAGCTGCGCGAGACGAGGTCCGAGATATCGGCAATTTCGCCGCGCATCTCGAACAGGCGTTCGGTGGTGATTTCGTCCGGCGTGGCCACCGAGAGCAGGCTTTCCACCGGCACGATGGCGCGCGAGAGCGCCGCGAGGCGGCCCTTGTCGCGCGCATTGGGAAGCTCTGCGGCGAGCGCGCGGAGCTTGGAGATCTGGAAGAGGAGCGCGCGCGGGTTGTCGCCATCGAGCGCGAGCAGGTCCACCACCGTTTCGCGCGAGCGCTCCATCCGGTAGCGGCGCTGGTGGGTGATCACGCTGTCGGCCACCTCGATGGCGATATCGAGCGTGCCGGTGGGGGCCTTCGGGTCCGCAAACGTGGCCAGCAGCCCCGAGAGCGCATCGGCCCGTTCGAGCGCGCGGCCAAAGCTGAGGAAGGTCCAGCCCGAAAAGCGATACATGTTCTCGTGCACGAGGCCGGAAAAGCCGGTGATCTTGCGCAACAGCACCGACATGGCGCGGGCGGCATCGTCGCCCGGTTTTGCGGTCTGGCTCATCTGCCGCGCGGTTTTGGCAAGGTCGGAGAGCGCCGACCAGCCATCGGTCGAGAAGCGGTCACGCACCTTGGAGGCGCAAAGCCGTGCCGCGCCGATGCGCTCCATCAAGGCATCGGGCACCGGGCGGGCGAGGTCGATGCCATAGCCCGCAAGGAAGCTGCGCAGAAGCTTCAGCCGCGCATCGTCGATATTGTCGGTGGCGGCGAGGCGCAGGTGATAGGCGCGAATGAGGCGGATCGCATCTTCGGTGCGCTCGACATAGCGGCCAAGCCAGTAAAGGTTGTCGGCGGCGCGGGCGGGCAGGATACCGGGAGAGGCGCGGCGCACGCCGCGGATGGGCTTGGGAAACAGCGTTTCCTGCCGCACTGGGCGGTCCCCCACCACCCAGACATCGGCGACCGCGCCGCCGCGCTGCATCGCGAGCGCGGTCGTGTCGCCCGAGCGGCCGATCCGGGCATAGCCGCCCTTCATGAAGGTCCAGCGGCCATTGGCATCGCGCGCGGCAAACACCCGCACCGTCATCGGGCGTGGCTCGACGCCGTTGCGCCCCGCGCCCGATTCGACCCAGGCGGGGGTGGTGGAAAGCGTCACCGCCTCTTGCCCCACCAGCATGTTGCCCTCCGCCTCCAGCCATTCGGCAATCGAGGCGCGGGCGGAGCCACGGAAGGCGCCGCCAAGCGCGGTGGTGGCGCCCAGATCGAAGGGCAGGTCGCAGGCATAGGCCGAGCCGATCATCATCCGGTCGGCATTCTCGCGCACATAGGCGCGCTCGGCGGCCCCGCCACACCACCAGGTCGCAATGTTGGGAAGCTTGAGCGGCCCGCCCGAGAGCACCTCGGAGATCCGCGGCAAAAAGGCGAGCATGGCGCGCATTTCCAGCACGCCCGAGCCGAGCGCATTGACCATGGCAAGGTTGCCCGCGCGCACCGCCTCGACAAGCCCGGGCGTGCCGATGCGCGAGGTGGCATCAAGCTCCACCGGGTCGGCGAAGGCCGCGTCGATCCGGCGCCAGAGCACGCCCAGAGGCTGCGGCCCCTCGATCGTGCGCACCATGGCTTGCGCGTCCTGCACCAGCAGATCCTCGCCCTCAAGCAGCGGCAGGCCAAGGTAGCGCGCGATATAGGTGTGTTCGTAATAGGTGTCGTTCGAAGGGCCCGGCGTCAGGATCGCCGCCGCCCGCTCGCGCCCGCCCGCACCCTGCGCCACATGTTCCATTGCCGCGCGAAAGGCGCCGAAATAGCCCGCGAGCCGGTGGATATGCGCCCGCGGGAAGCGTTCGGGAAAGATCCGCCCGGTCGCCATGCGGTTTTCGAGCGCGAAGCCCGCGCCCGAGGGGGCATTGGTGCGATCCCCCAGCACGAACCAGCGGCCATCGGGCGAGCGGCCGATCTCGAAAGCGAGCACATGGAGGTAATGCCCGCCGCGCGGCGCCACCCCCACCATCGGGCGCAGCCATTGCTTGGAGCCCGCGATCAATTCGGCGGGCAGGTGGCCGCCGCTCACCAGCTTGCCGGGGCCGTAAAGATCGGCGAGCACCGCCTCGAGCAGGTCTGCGCGCTGCGTGAGCCCGGCGCAGATCTCGGTCCATTCCTTCTCGTGCAGGATCACCGGGATATGCGAGAGCGGCCAGGCACGCTCGGTCAGCGGCTCGTTTGAATATTGCCGGAAGAACACCCCGGCATCGCGCAGATATTGATCGGCGCGCTCGAACCGGGCGGTGATCTCCTCGGGCGAGAGTTTTGCAAAACGCTCGACAAAGCGGCGCCAGACCGGGCGCATCTGCCCCTCGGCGTCAAACAGCTCATCCGCCACCCCCTCGCGGAGGCGGTAGGCCGAGAAGAGGTCAGGGGTCTGGCTCGCGGTCATGGCTCACATCGTTTTGGCTCACTCAAGCCCGATGGGGCGGCGCAGGTCAAGGGTCAGCGGAAACTCCGGGTGGGGGGCCTCGGGCGCGGGGGTATAGGCGCCGGGCATGTGGCCATGCGGCTCGAACCGGGCAAGGCGGCGCGCCTCGGCCTCATAGGCATTGACCGGGAAGGTCTCGTAATTGCGCCCGCCCGGATGGGCGACGTGATAGGTGCAGCCCGCAAGCGCCCGCCCTGTCCATGTGTCGTAGATGTCAAACACAAGGGGCGTGTTGACGGGCAGGGTCGGGTGCAGGCTCGCGGGCGGTTGCCACGCCTTGAAGCGCACCGCCGCGACCGAGGTGCCCGCGGTTTGCGTGCGCGCGAGCGGCACCGGGCGGCGGTTGCACATCACGGTGTAGCGGTCCTGATGCAGGCTCGTGAGCTTCACCTGCAACCGCTCGACCGAGCTGTCTGTGTAGCGCACGGTGCCGCCGATGGCGCCGGTCTCGCCCAGCACATGCCAGGGCTCAAGCGCCTGACGCAGCTCCAGATGCACGCCCTCCGCCGCGATCTGGCCGCAGAAGGGGAAGCGGAATTCCGATTGCGCCTCGAACCAGACCGGGTCGAAGTCAAAGCCGTGCTGGCGCAGATCGGCCAGCAGCGAGAGCAGGTCTTCCCACAGGTAATGCGGCAGCATGAACCGGTCATGCAGCACCGTGCCCCAGCGCACCGGGCGGCCCCGCACCGGCGCGGCCCAGCACCGCGCAATGAGCGCACGCAAAAGCAGTTGCTGGGCCAGCGACATGCGCGGATGCGGCGGCATCTCGAAGCCGCGAAACTCGACCAGACCAAGCCGCCCCGTCGGCCCGTCGGGGGAGAACAGCTTGTCGATGCAGATCTCGGCGCGATGCGTGTTGCCGGTGACATCAATCAGCATGTTGCGCAGCAGCCGGTCGACGAGCCAGGGCGGCGGCAGCGGGCCGCCTGCCACCGGATCACCGATTTGCGCGAGCGCGATTTCCAGCTCGTAAAGCGTGTCGTGGCGCGCCTCGTCAATGCGTGGCGCCTGGCTCGTCGGGCCGATGAACAGGCCCGAGAACAGGTAGCTCAGGCAGGGATGGCGCTGCCAGATCAGGATCAGCGATTTGAGCAGATCGGGGCGGCGCAGGAAGGGGCTGTCGTTTGGCGTGGCGCCGCCCACAACGACATGGTTGCCTCCGCCGGTGCCGGTATGCCGCCCGTCGATCATGAACTTGTCGGCGCCGAGGCGGGAATTGCGCGCCTCTTCGTAAATTGCCTCGGTGGTGGCAACGCAATCCTCCCAGCTGTGCGCGGGATGGATGTTCACCTCGATCACGCCCGGATCGGGGGCGACGCGGATCACGTTGAGCCGCGGGTCATGCGGCGGCGCATAGCCCTCGATATGGATCGGCATGTCGAGATCTGCCGCGGTCGCCTCGGCAGTGGCGATCAGGTCGAGATAATCCTCAAGCGTGTCGCAGGGCGGCATGAAGAGGCAAAGCTTGCCGTCGCGCGGCTCCAGCGTGAGCGCGGTGCGCACCGCGCCCCCCGAGGGGTCGGTGCCCGCGCCCAGATGCGTGTCTTGCGGCTGCATCGCCTGGCGGGGCGCTTCCTGTGCGCCGGGGGTCGAAGCTTGCGCATGGCCGGGCGTGACGGGCGGCAGGAGTGCCGCGCGCTCCGTCTCTTCGCGGGCGAGCGCGTCGATCTCGGCCTGCACGGCGCGGCGGCGCGCCTCGATTTGGGCATGGAAATCGGGAAGCGGGGCCAGCGGCAGGCTCGGGTCGGCGGGGTAGGAATAGGGATAGGCGGCAGGCGGCACCCAAGGCAACGCGCCCAAGGGCAGGCGGAAGCCCACCGGGCTGTCGCCGGGGATGAGGAAGATATGCCCGCGCCGCGGCTTCCAGAGTTCGGAGCGCCAGCGCGCCGGGCGGTCTGCGGCCTGCCACATCGGCTGGATGGGCAGCACATAGCCCGAGGGCTGGGTCAGGCCGCGGCTGAAGACCTTGGCGTAACGCGCGCGATCTTCGGGGTTTTTCAGCTTCGAATTCTCGGGCGAAACATTCGGCGGCAGGTTCGCCTCTTTCAGGATCCATTCGCCCGGGTCTTCATAGGCGGGCTGGGCATAGGCCGGGTCAAGCCCGAGCCTTTCGGCAAAGGCGGCCATGAAGCGCCCGGCCTCGGGCGCGCCCATCGGCGTGCCCGCCTCGCGCGCAACGAGATCGGGGTTGCGCCAGACCGGTGCCGCGTCGCGGCGCCAGTAGAGCGAAAAGGTCCAGCGCGGCAGGCTCTCGCCCGGATACCATTTGCCCTGCCCGTAATGGAGAAAGCCCCCCGGCGCGAAGCGTTCGCGCAGCCGCCGGATCAGGTCATCGGCAAGGGCGCGCTTTTGCGGCCCCACGGCCTCGGTGTTCCATTCATCGGACTGGAAATCATCGACCGAAACAAAGGTGGGCTCGCCCCCCATCGTCAGGCGCACATCGCCCGCGGTGAGGTGTTCGTCGACCTTGCGGCCAAGTGCGTTGAGCCGCTCCCAAGCTTCATCGGAGAAGGGTTTGGTGATGCGCGGATGCTCTGCCACGCGCTTCACCTGCATGTCGAAATCGAAGCGCACCTCGGGTGTGCCCGCCGCGGTGAAGCCGCCCGAGATCGGCGCGGCATTGCGGTAATGCGGCGTTGCGGCCAGGGGAATGTGGCTCTCGCCCGCCAGGAGCCCCGAGGTCGGGTCAAGCCCGACCCAGCCCGCGCCGGGCAAGAACACCTCGACCCAGGCGTGCAGGTCGGTGAAATCCACCTCGGTGCCGGAGGGGCCGTCGAGCGCCTTCACATCGGGGGCGAGCTGGATCAGATAGCCCGAGACGAAGCGCGCGGCAAAGCCCAGATGGCGCAGCACCTGCACCAGAAGCCAGGACGAATCACGGCACGAGCCCGAGGCGCAGGAGAGCGTTTCCTCCGGCGTTTGCACGCCGGGCTCCATGCGGATGGTGTATTTTACGTCGTGCGAAATCCGGGCGTTGAGGGCGACCAGAAAATCGACGGTGCGGGTTTTCGTGACATCGAGCGTGCCGAGAAAATGCGCAAGCTGCGGCCCGGCGGGCTCGGGGGTGCGATAGATGCTCAGATCCTCGCGCAGGTCTTCGGGGTAGTCGAAGGGCCAAAGCTCCGCCGTTTCCTCAAGGAAGAAATCGAACGGGTTGTACACCGTCATGTCGGCAACCAGATCAACCTCGATCTTCAATTCCCGCACCGGCTCGGGAAAAACGAAGCGTGCCAGCCAGTTGCCGTAGGGGTCTTGCTGGTGGTTCACGAAATGCCCGCCCGGCGAGACCTTCAGCGAATGGGAAATCACGCGCGTGCGCGAATGCGGTGCCGGGCGCAGGCGGATGATCTGCGGCCCGAGGCTCACCGGGCGGTCATAGGTGTAATGCGTGAGGTGATGAATGGATGCGTGGATCGCCATGGGTCTCTTCCTGTGTTGCCCCGAGTTTAGGGGGCAGGGCGGATGACGCCATGTCAAAGCGACGCTTTTCGCGCGGCAGTTGCGAAATAAGGGGCATCTGCTCAAAAAGTGATCGCTGCAGTGCAGCATGACTCTGCGAGTTTGTGTGAAAACCGATGCTGCATCTGCAAAATCGTGATATGATGGTTCATCGCAAATGGGGAGGACCTGCGATGGCGAAGACAACGACGACCAAGACGGAGGGGAAGCCCTCGGTGCTGGACGCCTGGAGCATGTTTTTTGCGCCGCAAGCGCGGATGGCAGAGGCCATGCTGGGGCAGAACATCGAGATGCTCGATTTTCTGAAAGCACGGTTCGAACGGGACAAGCTGATGCTCGCCGATCTGGCGAAAGTCGATGATCCCGCCGAGGCGATGCGGATCTGGCAGGATTTCTGGGGGCGTCTGTTCACCGATTATTCGGTGGAAACGACGAAACTGGCGGCCCATGCCGGCGAGATTGCCGAAACCGCATTGCGCAGCGCCACCGAGGAGGGGGCGGCGATGATGTCGATGGCGGGCAAGGCAAAAGACTAGTGCGGTAAGCGGTGGTTGGCCCGGAGCGCGCGCCGGGCCTGTTGTGACGACGCCGGGCGGTGAAGCCGCCCGGGCAAGACAGCGGGCGCGCCCGCCCGCAAAACGAGGAACGCATGAACAGCCCTTTGAAGACCCGCCCCGAGGCGGAACCGGTGCTTGACGCGGCCGGGTTCCGCCGTTTTGACCGCATGTATCACGCCCTGATGGGCAAGGCCGAGGGGGGGCTGTCACCGGTCTCGCTCTGGCTGGCCTGGGCCGATTGGGCGGCGCATCTGGCGATGAGCCCCGGCAAGCAGGCCGAACTGAGCTATAACGCCATGGCACGCGCCCAGCAGTTGGCGGCAGAGGTGCAATGCCAGCTCCGCGGCGGCCGCGCCGACGGGCTTGATTGCGTGACGCCGCTGAAGGCGGACCGGCGCTTTGCCGGCGAGGATTGGAAAAAGTTTCCGTTCTCGCTTTATGCGCAAAGCTTTCTGGCGGCCGAGGCCTGGTGGAAAGAGGCGACAACCGGGATTTCGGGGGTTGAGACCGCGCATGAGAAGCTTGTCGCCTTTTATGGCCGCCAGTTCCTCGACATGATGGCGCCGACGAACTTTTTGGCGACCAACCCCGATCTGATCGCCCGCACCCGCGAGGAAGGCGGGCGCAACCTGATCCGGGGCGCGCATTATCTGGCCGAGGATATGCGCGCGCTGGCGCAAGGCGCCGATGAGGAGGCGCAGTTCCGCCCCGGCGAGACTGTGGCTTTGACCGAGGGCCGGGTGGTGTTTCGCAACCGGCTGATCGAGCTTATTCAATATGCGCCGGTGACCGAGACGGTGCAGGCCACGCCGCTCCTGATCGTGCCGGCCTGGATCATGAAATATTACATTCTTGATCTCACCCCGCCCGAAAGCCTGATCGCCTGGGCGTTGGAGCAGGGCTTTACGGTGTTCTGCGTCTCCTGGAAGAACCCCGACGAGGACGACCGCGACCTCGGCTTTGACGATTACCGCGAACTGGGCGTGATGGCGGCGATCAACGCGATTGGCCAGATCACCGGCGCGCCGAAGGTGCACGGGCTGGGCTATTGCCTCGGCGGCACGCTGCTTTCTGTTGCGGCGGCGGCGATGGCGCGCGACGGCGATGACCGGCTCGCCTCAATGACGATGCTGGCCGCGCAGGTGGACTTTACCGAGGCGGGCGAGCTCAGCCTCTTCACCAACGAAGACCAGCTTGCGCTGATCGAAGACATGATGTGGCAGGAGGGCTTTCTCGACAAGACGGCGATGGCGGGCACCTTCTCGATGCTCAAGTCGAAAGATCTGATCTGGTCGAAGATGGTGCATGATTACATGCTGGGCGAGCGCGAACAGGGCTCGGCGCTGGGCGACTGGTCGCATGATGCGACGCGGATGCCCTACAAGATGCATTCGGAATATCTGCGCCATCTGTTTTTGTCGAACGATCTCGCCGAGGGGCGGATGGAGGCGGGCGGGGGGCATGTGATGCTGCGCGACATCCGTTGCCCGGTTTTTGCCGTGGCGACCGAGCGCGACCATATCGCGCCCTGGCAATCGGTGTTCAAGCTGACCTGGCTTTTGGGCAGCGAGGTGACCTTTGCGCTGATCGCGGGCGGGCATAACAGCGGCATCGTCTCGCCGCCGGGCAACCCGCGGGCGAAATATCGGCTGCTGACCCATGTGCATGGGGCGCCGCATCCGGGGCCCGAGGAGTGGGCGCAGACCGTGGCGCCGGTGGCGGGCTCCTGGTGGGAGCCCTGGGGCGCATGGCTGGCGGCGAAGGGCACGGGCGAGAAAATCGCGCCGCCCGCGATGGGGCCCGATCTCGGTGCCGCGCCGGGGCGCTACGTGTTCGGGCGCTGAGCGCGCGGGCCGCTTTCGCCTCGGCAGGCCGAGGCGACCCGCCGGGGGGCTGCCGCCCCCCGGACCCCCCGCTTTTCCGGGGGCATGCCCCCGGGCCCCCTGCCTTTTCCGGGAGGCCATGCCCCCGGGCCAGCGCGCGCGGCGGGGCTCAGGCTGAGGCGCCCTTCCAGATCCAGCCGCCGCCAAAGATCCGGCTGCCATCGGTTTCATAAAAGACGCAGGCCTGCCCCGGCGAGACGCCTTCTTCCGGGCTGAGCAGTTCCACCTCGGCCGCTGTGGCGCTGACCGGCCGCACGATCGCGGCGCGCGGCGCGCGGGTGGAGCGGATGCGCACCGAGACATGCCATTCGGGGCGCGATTCGAACGGCGCGTCGCCGAGCCAGTTGATCTCGCGCACCGGCACGATGCGGGTGGAGAGCGCCTCTTTCGGGCCGACGATCACCCGGCGTGTGTCAGGATCGAGCTTGATCACGTAAAGCGGGCTGTCGCCAAGGCCGCCGATGCCGAGCCCGCGGCGCTGGCCGATGGTGTAATGAATCACCCCGCGGTGCGCCCCCAGCACGTTTCCCTCCAGATCGACGATCTCGCCGGGGTCGGCAGCCCCCGGGCGCAGCTTCTCGATCACTGCGGCATAATTGCCTGAGGGGACGAAGCAGATGTCCTGACTGTCCGGCTTATCGGCAACAATAAGCCCGTATTTGGCTGCAAGTTTACGCGTTTCTGCCTTCGAGGGCAGGTGGCCGAGCGGAAATCGCAGGAAGGCGAGCTGCTCGGGCGTGGTCGAAAACAGGAAGTAGCTCTGGTCGCGCCCGGCGTCTGCCGCGGCGTGAAGCTCGGGCCCGCGGGCGCCGATCTTGCGCTGAATATAGTGCCCCGTCGCCATGCAATCGGCCTCAAGATCCTTTGCGGTCTCGAGCAGATCCTTGAACTTCACCCGCTCGTTGCAGCGGATGCAGGGCACGGGCGTGGCCCCCGCGAGATAGGCATCGGCAAATTCCTCGATCACCGCTTCACGGAAAGTGTTTTCATAATCAAGGACATAGTGGGGGAACCCCATGGCCTCTGCCACGCGGCGGGCATCATGAATATCTTGCCCCGCGCAGCAGGCGCCCTTTTTGGCGAGCGCGGCGCCATGGTCGTAAAGCTGCAGCGTGACGCCGACCACATCATAGCCCTCCTCCTTCAGCAGTGCCGCAACGACCGAGCTGTCGACGCCGCCCGACATCGCCACCACGACGCGGGTATCAGCGGGCGCTTTGGGCAGGCCCAGCGAGTTCAGGGGGAGATCAGTCGGCATGAGAGGAGTCCTTTAACCAGAGTGTCGGAATATAGGAAAATGCGATCTAGTCTCAAGCCCGCGCTAAACCCGTCGTTAAGGCCCCCCTGTGCAGAGTTTGCCGGGATAAAGAAGACGGGGTGAGCCCATGTATCTGAAAAAAGTCGATGGTCCGCGTGCGGTTACGTTGCCTGATGGCACGATCCTCACACGCGCCGACCTGCCGCCGAAAGAAACGCGCCGCTGGGTGGCGTCGCGTAAGGCGACAATTGTGCAAGCCGTGACGCATGGTTTGATCGGCCGTGCGGAAGTGCTTGAACGTTACGGTCTGTCGGATGAAGAATTCGAGATCTGGACCGATGCGGTGAAGAAGCACGGCATTGCCGGGCTCAAGGTCACGGCGATCCAGAAATACAGACAACTTTAGGTTGCAAATCCAACAAAACCTGTGAGAGTAACTGGGTGTTAACCATTTGCTGCCAAGGTCGAAAGTGATCGAGGGATTAATGCGGAGAACCCAGGATGCGGATTTTGTTGGTGGAGGACGACCCGACGACCTCGCGCAGCATCGAATTGATGCTGACGCATGCCAACCTCAATGTCTATTGCACGGACCTTGGGGAAGAGGGGATCGACCTTGCGAAGCTCTATGACTACGACCTGATCCTGCTGGATCTCAACCTGCCCGACATGAACGGGCTCGAGGTGCTGCGTCAGCTTCGTCTCGCCCGGGTCGATACGCCGATCCTGATTCTCACCGGTGCCGATGACACCGAGAACAAGATCAAGGGCTTCGGCTTCGGCGCCGATGACTACATGACCAAGCCCTTCCACCGCGAGGAGCTGGTGGCGCGGATCCACGCGATCATCCGCCGCTCGAAGGGCCATTCGCAATCGATCATCCGCACCGGCAAGATTTCGGTCAACCTCGACGCGAAAACGGTCGAAGTGGCGGGCAAGCCCGTGCATCTGACCGGCAAGGAATATCAGATGCTGGAGCTTTTGAGCCTGCGCAAGGGCACCACGCTGACCAAGGAAATGTTCCTCAACCACCTTTATGGCGGCATGGACGAGCCCGAGCTTAAAATCATCGACGTGTTCATCTGCAAGCTGCGCAAGAAGCTGGCGGAAGTGACCGGCGGCGAGAATTACATCGAGACCGTCTGGGGCCGTGGCTATGTGCTGCGCGACCCCGATCAGGGCGACCTTGACCGCCGCATGGTCGTGGGCGCCTGATCGCCTGATCCGGTTCCCGCTTTACCCTCCCTCGCGCTGCCCCTACATCTGGGGCAGTTTCAGGGGGCCGGAATGAGTGATCCGCAAGAGCAAGAAAACCTGCGGCTGAGCCGCGCCGAGGCCGAGGCAGAACTGCCCGGCCTTGTTGCGCGTCTGGAGGCGGCGAACACCGCCTATCACGGGCTTGATGCGCCCGAAATTTCCGATGCGGACTATGATGCGCTCAAGCGCCGGTTGGCCGCGCTGGAGGCGGCGTTCCCGGATCTCAAGCGCGCCGACAGCCCCACCGCGCAAGTGGGCGCCGCGCCCGCCGAGGGCTTTGGCAAGATCCCCCATGCGGTGCGGATGCTCAGCCTCGAAAACGGGTTTTCGGACGAAGACATCGCCGATTTCGTCGACCGGATGCGCAGCTATCTGGGGCTTGCGGCAGAGGTGCCGCTGGCCTGCACCGCCGAGCCGAAGATTGACGGGCTCTCGCTGTCGCTGCGCTATGAAAACGGGGTGCTGGTGCAGGCGGCCACCCGCGGCGATGGTGCGGTGGGCGAGAATGTCACCGAGAACGCGCGCACGATTGCCGATATTCCGCATCGCCTCACCGGCGCGCCCGAACTGCTTGAGGTGCGCGGCGAGGTCTATATGAGCCACGCCGATTTTGCCGCGCTGAACGCGCGCCAGGCCGAGCGCGGCGAGAAGACCTTTGCCAATCCGCGGAATGCCGCCGCGGGGTCGCTGCGCCAGCTTGACGCCCGCATTACCGCGGCACGGCCTTTGAAGTTTTTCGCCTATGCCTGGGGCGCGCTTTCCGCGCCGCTTTCCGATACGCAATTGGGCGCGATTGCACGCCTCAAGGCATTGGGGTTTCAGACAAATCCCCTCACGCTGCTGTGCACGGACCTGCCCGCGATGCTCGCGCATTACCGCGCGATCGAGGCGCAGCGGGCGACCTTGGGCTATGACATCGACGGCGTGGTCTACAAGGCAAACGATCTGGCGCTGCAGGCGCGGCTTGGGTTTCGCGCCACCACGCCGCGGTGGGCGCTGGCACATAAATTCCCCGCCGAACTGGCCTGGACCCGGCTTGAAAAGATCGAGATTCAGGTGGGCCGCACCGGTGCGCTGAGCCCGGTGGCGCGGCTCGCGCCGGTCACGGTGGGCGGCGTTGTCGTCTCCAATGCGACGCTTCACAACGAGGATTACATCGCCGGGCGGTCCTCCAAAGGCGCGGAGATCCGCGCGGGCAAGGATATCCGCGAGGGCGACTGGGTGCAGGTCTACCGCGCCGGGGACGTGATCCCGAAAGTGGCGGATGTGGATCTTGCGCGCCGCGACCCCGCCGCACAACCCTATGGTTTCCCGCACCTTTGCCCCGAATGCGGCTCGGAAGCGATTCGCGAGGAGGGCGATGCCGTGCGGCGCTGCACCGGCGGGCTGATCTGCCCCGCGCAGGCGGTGGAAAAGCTGAAGCACTTCGTCTCGCGCGCCGCCTTTGACATTGAGGGGCTTGGCGCAAAACAGGTCGAGGCCTTTTACAAGGATGGCTGGATACGCGAACCTGCGGAAATTTTCACCCTGCAGGCGCGCTTTGGCGCGGGGCTGCAACAACTTAAAAACCGCGAGGGCTGGGGCGATAAATCTGCGCAAAACCTCTTTGATGCCATTGAGGAAAAACGCAAAATCCCGCTCGCCAAGCTCATTTTCGCGCTCGGCATCCGCCATGTGGGCGAAAGCTCGGCCGCGCTTCTTGCCACGCATTATCTGAGCTGGGCGCGCTTTGCCGAAGCGATGCGCGCGGCCCGCCCCGGCACGCCCGAGTGGGAGGAGCTTTTGAGCATTGATGGCATTGGCGAGACGCTGGCCGCCTCGGTCACGGCCGCTTTCCATGACGGCCCGGAATATGAGGCTATTCAAAGGCTTGTGGCGCATCTGAATGTCGAGGATGCCGTGCCCCCCGCCTCGGAAAGCCCGGTTTCCGGCCTTACCGTCGTGTTCACCGGCACGCTGGAGCGGATGACGCGGGCCGAGGCCAAGGCACGCGCCGAGGCGCTTGGTGCCAAGGTTGCGGGGTCGGTCTCGGCCAAGACCGATATTCTCGTGGCCGGCCCCGGTGCGGGCTCAAAAGCGAAGAAAGCGGCGGAGCTGGGCGTGAAGGTGCTCGACGAAGAGGCCTGGCTTGCGCTGACGGGGTTTGCATGAGCGGGCGGCCGGCCGCGCTCTTTCCGCTTTTTGCCGGGCTCGAAACCCTGCCCGGCATTGGCGCAAAAACGGCCAAGGCCATGGAAGCGCTTGGCATCACGCGCCCGCGAGATGTGCTTTTCACGCTGCCGCAAGGCGTGGTGGATCGCCGCCCCGTCGCCGCGCTGCGCGAGGTGGTGCCGCCGGTCATTTGCACGCTGGAGGTCGAGGTGCTGGCGCATCATGCCGCGCGCAACCGCTCCGGCCCCACCCGCGTGGCGGTGCGCGATGGTGCGGGGGTAGAGTTCACCCTCGTCTTTTTTCATGCCCGCGGCGATTACCTGCAAAAAATCCTGCCTTTAGGGGCCAAGCGGCTCGTTTCCGGCAAGCTCGAGCTTTTTGACGGTGTGGCGCAGATGGTCCACCCCGAGCATATCCTGCCGCCCGAGGAGGCGGCGGAGCTGCCGCGGTTCGAGCCGGTTTATCCGCTCACTGCGGGGGTCACGCAAAAGCTGATGGCGAAAGCCTCGGAGGGGGCGCTTGCGCGGCTCCCCGAGCTTGCCGAATGGATCGACCCGGCGCTGATGGCGCGCGAAGGCTGGCCGGATTGGGCGGCGGCCCTGCGCGCCGCGCACCGCCCCGAGACGCCGGGGGAGACTGCGCCCACGGCCCCCGCGCGCCAGCGCCTCGCCTATGACGAGCTTTTCGCGCATCAGATGACGCTGGCGCTTGCCCGCCGTCAGGCCCGCCATCCGAAGGGGCGGGAGACCAAGGGCACCGGCGCTCTGGCGCGCAAGGTGCTCGCTTCGCTGCCGTTCAAGCCGACGGGGGCGCAACTGCGCGCAAGCGCCGAGATTGCCGCCGACATGGCCGAGGCGCGCCGCATGAACCGGTTGTTGCAAGGCGATGTCGGCGCGGGCAAGACGCTGGTGGCCTTTCTTGCGCTGCTCAATGCCGTTGAGGCGGGCGGGCAGGGGGTCTTGATGGCGCCCACCGAAATTCTCGCGCGCCAACACCACGAGGGGCTTGGCGCGCTGGCCGAGGCCGCGGGCGTGCGCATGGCGGTGCTCACCGGGCGCGACAAGGGCCGCGAGCGCACCCAAAAGCTTGCCGATCTGGCCGAGGGGCGGATCCAGATTTTGCTGGGCACGCATGCGGTGTTTCAAAAAGACGTGGTGTTTCAAGATCTTCGGCTTGTGATCATTGACGAGCAGCACCGCTTTGGCGTGAACCAGCGGCAGGAGCTTGGCGCCAAGGGCGAGATGGCCGACGTGCTGGTGATGACGGCCACGCCGATCCCGCGTTCGCTCGCGCTCGCGCAATATGGCGATATGGATGTGAGCCTGCTCGATGAAAAGCCACCCGGGCGCCAGCCGGTGCAGACCGCGCTGGTCTCCACCGCGCGCATGGGCGAGGTGGTCGCGCATCTGCAAAAGGCGGTGGCGGAGGGGCGGCAGGCCTATTGGGTCTGCCCGCTGGTGGAAGAGAGCGAGCGGGTGGATCTTGCCTCTGCCGAGGAGCGCTTTGTGTCCCTGCGCGCGGCGCTTGGCGAGGGGGTGGTGGGGCTGGTGCATGGCCAGTTGCCGCCCGCCGAAAAAGACGCGGCGATGGCCGATTTCGTGGCCGGGCGCACCCGCGTGCTGGTGGCGACAACGGTGATCGAGGTGGGGGTGAACGTGCCGGCCGCCTCGATCATGGTGATCGAGCGGGCCGAGACCTTTGGCCTCGCGCAGCTGCACCAGTTGCGGGGCCGGGTCGGGCGCGGGGCGGCAAAATCCACCTGCCTCATGCTCTACCAAGCACCGCTCACGGCGGGCGGCGAGCGACGGCTGGCGATCTTGCGCGACAGCGAGGACGGGTTCCGCATTGCCGAGGAGGATCTGGCGATCCGGGGCGCGGGGGATGTGATCGGCACGGCGCAATCGGGGCTGCCGCGGTTTCGCATTGCCGATCTCGAACATCAGGCCGGGTTGATGGCGCTCGCGCAGACGGATGCGCGCGCGCTCCTCCTGAAAGACCCCGCGCTTGAGAGCCCGCGCGGCGCGGCGGTGCGCGCGCTTTTGTGGCTTACCGAACAGGATCGGGCGATCCGGCTGATTGAGGTTGGCTGAATGTTCTCAAAATGTTCTTGACCTGCCGGGGTCAATATGAGAACAAAGTGGCAACAGAAAGGAGATGCCGATGCGCCAGCCCCCGACGATCCGCCCTCTTGAGGCCCTCGCCAGCCGCGCCCCCACCGAGGTGGTGCAAGACACGCTCGGCGCGCTCTCGCTCTGCGTCACCTTTGTTGCAATCCTGTTCCTGCCCGGGTTGTTCTGAGTTGCTAGCGCTCCGGTGCCGTGCTGCCGGGCCCGATACGAGTGCCGCTGTTTCCCGGTCAGGCGAGCCTGGCCAAGTGTTCACTGCCTCGCGCTTTTGCCGCCGTCTGTCCCCAGGTTTGCGGCAGCCTGTCCCAAGGCCCTATCAAAGCGCACCTCACGCCGCCATCCCCCGATGGCGGCGTTTTTTTGTTACATCCGGTAGGCGAGGCGCAGCCCGCCCCAATGCCGTCCGTCCACAAAGATCGGCGCAGACAGATCCTTCATCAGCACGAAGTTTCCGCCGCCCATGTCGCGGCGGTAAATCTGCAGCAGGAAGGGCGCGGTCGATTGCCCGGCGCGCAGGCCAACACGATCATTGAAGAGCCGGCGGTTGCGGCAGTTTGCTGCGTTCCAGACCGGGTCCACGCTTTGCGGCTGGGAGAATTTGCGGTTGTGCGTCGGCAGATAGCCGTTCCGGTCCACCGCGGCGCAGAACACGACATCGGGCGAAAGCTCAAGCATCCGCTCCTGCACTTCGGGCAGAACCCGGTCGGTAAAGGCGGTGAAAGGCGCCATGATCTGCGCCGGATCCGTGCCCGCGATCGGGGTGTACCGGCTGTCAAACAGCGTTGCGGCAGAGATCTGGCCGGACTGGATCGCGGTTTCGAAAAGCTGCGTGATCTCTGCGGCGGCCTGCTGGGCGGCCCGAATGAAATCATTGTCGCCGGTGGCACCGCCCAGTTCGACCGCCTCTTGCACGATCGTTTCGCCCGCGAGGATCAGCGCCTTCGTCTTCTCGGTTGCCTTGCGCATCTCGGTTGAGGTGCTGGTCATCCCGTCCGACATCCGCCGGAACGCCGGGCCGAAAGAGGCATTGGCGGCATTCACCTCTGCTGCACGCGCGGCAATATCGCCCACCGCGCCGCGGGTGAGCTTGAGCCCGTCGAGCATCCGCCCGAGCGCGGCATCCGTGCCCGCCGCACCCGTCAGCACCGCCTCGGCATCGGTGGAGATCGTGCCGGCCTCGTCGCGCAGCACACCAACCGAGCCGCTGAGGCCCTCGACCGCGTCGCCGATCCCCTCGGAGGCCGCCGCGGTCTTGCGCGACAGCTCGTTGATCGCCTCGGCCACCACCGCAAAACCACGCCCCGAATCGCCCGCGCGCGCCGCCTCGATCTTGGCGTTGATGGCAAGGATGTTGACCTGTTTTGCCACCGAGCGGATCTCGGCATTCTCGGCCTGAACGCGGGCCAGCGTTTCGTTGAGCGCATCCATGCGGGTGATCGCGGCGCGCACCCAGGCCGCGATGGTCTGGGCGTGAGCGCCGGTTTCGCGCAGTTGCGCGACCGTGCCCTCGACCAGATCGAGGGTCATTTCTGCGGAGCGGCCAACCCTTTCGGCGCCATCCAGCACCCGGGCATTGGCGTCTTGCACGGTTTCGGCGGCGCTTTGGGCGGTGCGCAAAAGCTGCGTCTGCGCGTCAATATGGGTCTCGAGCGCCTCAAGGGCGCCGGCGACCTCGGCAACATCGCGGCCAAGTTCAAGAGCATCCTGCGCAATGCGGTTCACGCGCGCCTCGGTTTGCGCAGGCTCGGGGGAGGGCATCAGGCTCTGGGTCATCGCTCGCTCTGGCTGGTTCGGGCCACCATGCCAAGGTTGTCTTGCGCAAGCGTTAAGCGCTGCAGATCATTTTCTCAGCGCGCTGAGCACCGCATCGGGGGCGAGCAGGATCGAGGCGTGACGGTTGGGATAGGCGCGCGCGGCGGTGAGCACTTCGTAGTCGGCAAAGGGCGCGGCGGGCACCGGGCCGCCGGTGAGCATGGCCGCGAGCGCGTCGCGCAGCGCCGCCACCTCGGCCTCGGATCGGCCAATCACGTGGCGCGCGAAAATCGAGGCTGAGGCCTGCCCGAGCGCACAGGCATGCACGGTCTGGCTGTAGGCGGTGATGCGCCCCTCCTCGATGCGCAGCGCGACCGCGATATTAGAGCCGCACAGCGGCGCGCGCTGGCTGGCCTCATGCGTCGGCGCGGCAATCGGATCGGTGAGGGGGATATCGGCGGCGAGCGCCAGCACCCGGTCGGCATAGAGTTTGAAGAGATCCTGCTCGCTCATCGGCACCTTTTTCTGCCGGCCTTTTGTTTCCCGGCCCGGGGGGGTAGATAGGGCGGATCTGCGATGGAGGAAAGCATGGGTTTCGACGCGAGCGAGCTGAAATACGACGCGAACGGGCTGATCCCGGCGATTGCGCAGGATCACGCGACGGGCGAGGTGCTGATGATGGCCTGGATGAATGCCGAGAGCCTCGCGCGCACGCTTGAGAGCGGGCAGGTGACCTATTGGAGCCGGTCGCGCCAGAGCTTCTGGGCCAAGGGCGAGAGCTCGGGCCATGTGCAGAAGCTTGTGGAGTTGCGGGTGGATTGCGACCGCGATTGCCTGTTGATGCTCGTCGATCAGACCGGGCCGGCCTGCCACACCAACCGCCGCTCGTGCTTTTACACGGCGGTGCGGGACGGGGAAGAGGTCGAGATTCTCGCGCCGATGGATCTGTGAGAGCCCCCGGGGCGCTGCCCCGGACCCCGGGATATTTGTTGCAAGATGAAAGGCTAGAGCCCGACAAGGCGGCGGATGTCTTCGGGGGTTGCGCCTTCGGCACGGTATTTTGCGAGCGCGCGGGCATCGTCGCGTTTGGCGAGGCGCTTGCCCTGATCGTCGCGGATCAGGCCGTGGTGGTGGTAGACCGGGACGGCGAGGCCGAGCAGCCGTTGCAGCGTGACATGGATGGCGGTCGCGGCGAACAGATCCTCGCCCCGGGTGACATGGGTGATGCCCTGCGCCGCATCATCGAGCACCACGGCGAGGTGATAGGAGGTGCCCATCTCGCGCCGGGCGAGCACCACATCGCCCACGTCGCGGATCATGCTGTCGCGGGAGATCTCGGGGCGGCCGCGATGGGCGGGGCCGGTTTCCGTGAACGCGCCATCGGTGGCGGCCAGATCCATGCGCAGCCGCAGCGCCACCTCGGGGAGGGGCTGGCCGGGGCGGGCCGCACCGCGCGCCCGGCAGGTGCCGGGGTAGAGGAGGCCGTCCGGCCCCAAGGGCACGCCCTCCTGCGGGGCGGAGGCGGCAGCCTCGATATCGCGCCGTGTGCAGGTGCAGGCGTAAAGGAGCCCCGCGGCCCAGAGCTTTTCGAGGCAGGCGCGATAGGCGGGAAGGCGTTCGGACTGGCGCAGCACCGCCCCGTCCCAGCGCAGGCCGAGCCAGCGCAGATCCTCGTAAATCTGCGCCTCCCAGGCGGGTTTTGAGCGCGCCCGGTCGATGTCTTCGATCCGCAGCAGAAACTGCCCGCCCGCCGCGCGCGCCATGTCATGCGCCACGATGGCGGCATAGGCGTGGCCCAGATGCAGCGGGCCGGTGGGCGAGGGCGCGAAGCGGGTGATCATGCCTGCGCGGCAAGCCAGGCGGAAAACACCTCCTTGGCGCGGTCGGTATAGCCCTTGTAGCGGTCTTTCCGGCCCTTGCGGCCGCCGCGCGCCGCTTCCAGCGGCGGGAAGAGGCCGAAGTTCACATTCATCGGCTGGAAGCTTTTGGCCTCGGCGCCGCCGGTGATGTGGTTCACCAGCGCCCCCATTGCGGTTTCAAAGCCGGGCGGCGGCAGGGTTTGGCCCTTCATTTCGGCGGCGGCCATGCGGCCTGCCAAAAGCCCCATCGCCGCGCTTTCCACATAGCCCTCAACGCCCGTCACCTGACCGGCGAAGCGCAGGTTTGGCCGGCTGCGCAGGCGCATCTGTGCATCAAGCAGGGTCGGCGAATTGAGGAAAGTGTTGCGGTGAATCCCGCCAAGGCGCGCGAAAGAGGCATTCTCTAGCCCCGGAATCATCCGAAAAACAGCGGTTTGCGCGCCATACTTCATCTTCGTCTGAAAGCCGACGATATTGTAGAGCGTGCCAAGCGCATTGTCGCGGCGCAGCTGCACCACGGCGTAAGACTTCGTGGCCGGGTCATGCGGGTTGGTGAGGCCAACGGGCTTCATCGGCCCGTGGCGGAGCGTTTCGCGCCCGCGCTCGGCCATCACCTCGATCGGCAGGCAGCCATCAAAATAGCCCGCGGTCTCGCCTTCATGAAATTCGGTCTTTTCGGCGCTCAGCAGGGCATCAATGAAGGCCTCATATTGCCCGCGGTCCATCGGGCAGTTGATATAGGCCTTCTGGTCCTCTTCGGTCTCGCCCTTGTCGTAGCGGCTCTGGCGCCAGGCGATGTCCATGTTGATCGTCTCGGCATGAACAATCGGCGCGATCGCATCGAAAAAGGCAAGGCTCTCGGCGCCGGTCGCGGCGCGGATGCTGGTTGCCAGCGCGCCCGAGGTGAGCGGGCCGGTGGCGATGATCCAGCGCCCCTCGCCGGGCAATTCGCAGATCTCGCCCGGAGCGAAGGAAATCAGCGGATGGGCGCGCAAAGCCTCTGTCACCGCGGCGGAAAACGCCTCGCGGTCGACGGCGAGCGCACCGCCCGCCGGGAGCGCATGGCGGTCCGCCATCTGCATGATCAGCCCGCCCGCGGCGCGCATCTCCCAATGCAGAAGGCCCACGGCATTGCGCTCATCGTCATCCGAGCGGAAGGAGTTCGAGCAGACCATTTCGGCGCAATCGCCGGTCCGGTGCGCGAAGGTGCCGACTTTGGGGCGCATCTCATGCAGCACCACGGGCACGCCCGCTTGCGCTGCCTGCCACGCCGCTTCCGAGCCCGCAAGGCCCGCGCCGATGATGTGAAGTGTGTCCGTCATGGCGCCGATTTAGGGCGGCGACGGCGAAAAGGAAAGCCCCGTCAGATCAGCGCCACGCGCTCGCGCCGTTCCGGGTCCGGGAAGGGGCGATAGACGCCGACGGTGTAAGAGGCGATCATGCCGTGCATCAGTTCGTAATGGCGCATCTCGCTTTCCGAAAGCTTGGCAATGGCCCGGAACGTGGTTTCGAGCGCGGCCAGATCTTCAAGCTCGATCTCGAGCAGGAACGCCTCGTGCAGATCGCTCGCCAGCCCCATCTTGCGGCGCAAAAGCCGCCAGCCGCCGATCAGGTCGAGCGCCTTCAGCTCGCCCATCCATTGTTCCACCGAGGCCGCGAAGGCGAGCGCCTTGGCGTCGCTCTTGAGCTCGATCATGCAGTGATAGAGATTCATGCTGTCCTCCCGCAGGTGAGGGTAGAAAAGCACGAATCCCTTGAAATTGCCTTAAACGGCGCCGATCAGGAGCCGGGCAGGAAGGCCATCAGCCCGCGCCGGTCAAAGCTGACACCGCGCCCGCTGCCAAAGCTTGTGTGGATACCGAGCCCGAAGGTCGCTTCGGTATCCATGCCGTCGCCATCCATCAGCCCGATGCTGCCCGAGATCTGCACCCCCGAGGGCAGCGCATAGCCAAGCCGTGCATCGGCGCGCATCATGTCATTGGTGGAGGTGTCGAGCGCCTGATAGCTCGCGCCCAGCGTAAGCTGGTCGCTCAGCATCATGTCGGCGCCAACGCCGTAGCTGGTCACCATCCGGTTGCCGGTGTCGATCTTGCCGAACTGGCCAGAGACGGTGGTGGTGCCAAAGCTCTTGCGCGCCTCGGCGCCGTAATGGGTCGCGTCATCGCCGTCGACCCATTCATGGCCGAGATAGCCGCCAAGCGAGAGCCCGCCATCGGCATGAAAGATGCCATGCGTCGTGAAGGCGGTGCCAGAGATATCGGCGGCGCCAAAGTAGCTTTGCGCCAGATCGAGCTGCACGCCAAAGCGCGGCGTGACCCCGTATTCGAGCGCGCCCTCAAGCGTGGTCTTGTGGGTGCCGCGCGCCCCGGCATCGGCAAGGCTCGAATAGGCAAGGCCGACCTCGGCGCCGGTGACAATGCCCTCGGCCGATGCGGTGAGCGGTGCAAGCACCAGTGCGCAAGCAAGGGCCGTTTGCGCGGCCATCTTGAAAAAGTCCTGCATCTTCAACCTCATTCGGTTTGTTCTTGGTTTTATTCGAGTGCCTCGGAGGCGTCTTCATCCCCTTGGTCGGCGACGCGGGCAACGGAGACGACTTCTTCCTCCGCGCCGGTATTGAACACTTTCACCCCGCCCGCCGAGCGCGAGCGGAAAGAGATCCCCGCCACCGGGCAGCGGATCGACTGGCCGGTGGAGGTGGCGAGCATGATCTGGTCGCTGGCCTCGACCGGGAAGGAGGCGACAAGCGCGCCCGAGCGGTCTGCCATCTTGAAGGCGGTGACGCCAAGCCCGCCGCGCCCGCGCACCGGGTAATCGTGGCTCGACGAGATCTTGCCAAGCCCCTTGGCGGTGACGGTGAGGATCAGATCCTGCGCGTCGCGCATTTCGGCATAGCGCGCCTCGCTCAGCACGCCTTCGGCCTCGCCCGCCTCGTCTTCGGCTTCGGTCTCGACTTCCGCCTCGCTCTCGTCCGCGCCCATCTCGGCGCGCAGCCGTTTGAGGAAGGCGGTGCGCTCCCAGGCCTCGGCCTCGAAATGGCGGATCACGGACATGGACACGACCTTGTCGCCCTCGGCCAGCCGCACGCCGCGCACCCCGGTGGAGGAGCGGCCCTTGAAGATCCGCACCTCCGGCACCGGAAAGCGGATCGCGCGGCCCGAGGCGGTGACGAGCATGATATCGTCATCTTCATGGCACATGCGCGTGTCGACGAGGGTGACGCCCTCGGGCAGCTCCATCGCGCGCTTGCCGTTTTTCATCACCTTGGCAAAATCGGAGAGCGCGTTGCGGCGCACATCGCCATCGGAGGTGGCAAAGAACACCTGAAAATCGTCCCACGATTCCTCGGGCTCATCGACCGGCATCAGCGCGGCGATGGAAACGCCCTGCGGGATCGGCAGGATATTGACGATCGCCTTGCCCTTGGAGGTGCGCCCGGCAAGCGGCAGGCGCCAGCATTTGAGCGAATAGACCATGCCGTCTGTGGTGAAGAACAGAAGCTGGGTATGGGTATTGGCCACGAAGAGCGTGGTGACGACATCGTCTTCTTTCGTCGCCATCGACGAAAGCCCCTTGCCGCCCCGCCGCTGGGCGCGGAATTCGACCAAAGGCGTGCGCTTGATATAGCCGCCCGAGGTGATCGTCACGACCATGTCTTCGCGCTCGATCAGGTCTTCGTCTTCCAGATCGCCCGCCCAGTCAACGATTTCGGTGCGGCGCGGCACGGCGAAAAGCTCTTTGACCTCGCGCAGCTCGGTCGCGATGATCTCCATGATCCGCTCGCGCGAGGCGAGAATGGCGAGGTAATCGCGGATCTTGCTGGCCAGATCGGCAAGCTCGTCCGTCACCTCCTGCACGCCCATCGCGGTGAGGCGCTGCAGGCGCAGATCGAGAATGGCGCGGGCCTGAATCTCGCTCAGGTTATAGGTGCCGTCGGCGTTCACCGGATGCAGCGGATCATCGATCAGCTTGAGATATTCCAAAATGTCATGCGCGGGCCAGCGCCGCGTCATCAGCTTTTCGCGCGCCTCTGCCGGGTCGCGCGAGGCGCGGATCGTGGCAACGACCTCATCGACGTTCGAGACCGCCACGGCCAGACCACACAGAATATGGCTGCGCTCGCGCGCCTTGCGCAGCTCGTAAGCCGTGCGGCGCGCCACAACTTCCTCGCGGAAGCTGATGAAATGCGTGAGAAAATCGCGCAAAGTCAGCTGCTCGGGCCGGCCGCCGTTCAGCGCGAGCATGTTGCAGCCGAAAGAGGTTTGCAACTGCGTGAAACGGTAGAGCTGGTTCAGCACCACATCGGGCGTGGCGTCGCGCTTGAGTTCGATCACCACGCGCACGCCGACGCGGTCGGATTCATCGGCAATGCCGGAAATGCCCTCAAGCCGCTTTTCGCGCACAAGATCGGCGATCTTCTCGATCATCGCGGCCTTGTTCACCTGATAGGGGATCTCGTCGACGATGATCGCATGGCGGTCCTTGCGGATCTCCTCGATCCGGGTCTTGGCGCGGATGATCACCGAGCCACGGCCCTCGAGATAGGCTTTCCTTGCGCCACCGCGCCCCATGATCTGCGCGCCGGTGGGGAAGTCGGGGCCGGGCACGATCTCCATCAGCGCTTCCGACGACATGTCGGGGGTGGCGATCAGCGCGAGCGTTGCATCGATCACTTCGCCAAGGTTGTGCGGCGGGATGTTGGTCGCCATGCCGACAGCGATGCCGCCCGCCCCGTTGACCAGCATGTTGGGGAAGCGCGCGGGCAGAACCGTGGGCTCGCGGTCCTTGCCGTCATAGTTGTCCTGAAAATCGACCGTGTCCTTGTCGATATCGGCAAGCAGGAAGGCGGAGGGCTTGTCCATCCGCACCTCGGTGTAGCGCATCGCTGCCGCGCTGTCGCCGTCCATCGAGCCAAAGTTGCCCTGCCCGTCAAGCAGCGGCAGCGACATCGAAAAATCCTGCGCCATCCGCACGAGGGCATCGTAGATCGCGGCATCGCCATGCGGGTGGTATTTCCCCATCACGTCGCCGACCGGGCGCGCCGATTTGCGATAGGGCTTGTCATGCGTATTGCCCGTTTCGTGCATCGCATAAAGGATGCGGCGGTGCACCGGCTTCAGACCGTCGCGCAGGTCGGGAATGGCGCGGCTCACGATCACGCTCATCGCGTAATCGAGATAGGCAGTCTTCATTTCCGAGGCGATGGAGACCACAGGGCCGGCATGTGCCGGCCGTTGCGGGGTTTCGCGAGGGCTTTCCGAGCTGTCGGGAGTATCGGTCACGCGTGTCGTCTTCTTCTAGATTTTGTTGTTCCGCTTTATAGCGCAGGCAAGGCCTTGGGTGCAATCAACAAGAGCGCCCGAAGGCGCCGCCAAGCCGATTTGCCCGGACCAAAGCGGCTCAGGGCCGCGCCTTGGCCCGGGCCGCGGCGATCCAGAGCACCATCAGCACGAGAGAGATCACCGCATTGAGGTTGGGCATCGTCACGCCCAGAAGCTGCCAGGCGATCTCGTCGCAGCGCACGAGCGGCGCGGCATTGATCTGGGCGAGCAGGTCGGCGGCCGATGCCCCCGCGACCGGATTGGAGGTGCAGGCATCGGGCCCTTCAAAGAAGTGCCGTTCGACGCCGGAATGATAAATCCCGAGCCCGGTCGAGAGCGCCATGATCGCCGCGCCCAGATAGGCGGTGATCTGCGGCAGCCGCAGCGCCACCAGCGCCGCGCCAAGCAGCGCCGCGGCCAGATGCGGCCAGCGTTGCAGCACGCACAGCTCGCAAGGCGGATACCCCAGCGCCTGAAAGATCAGCGCGCCGGCCAGAAGTGCGGCAGAGCCGCCAGCGGCGAGCGCGATCAGGGCGCGGGAGGGGAGGGCAGGGAGCATTAGAGATACCTCAGAACATAGAATCCGCCGATCAGCAGCACCACGAAGAGGGTGAACAGCAAACCGAGCCAGCGTTCGATAAAGGCGCGGATCGGCGCGCCGAATTTCCACAGCAGGGCGGCGAGCACAAAGAAGCGCAGCGCCCGCGCCAGCATCGAGACACCGAGAAAGAGCCACAGGTCCAGATGCGTCGCCCCCGAGAAGATGGTGATCACCTTGTAGGGGAAGGGGGTGACCCCGGCGATCAGCACGGCCCAGCCGCCCATCGCGTTGAACCGCGCGGCGAGGCTCTCGAAGGCTTCGGCCTTGCCATAGAATTCCAAAATGGGTTGGCCGAGCGTATCCATGAAGCCATAGCCGATCGCATAGCCAAGCAGGCCCCCCGCGACCGAGGCGAGGGTGGCGACCAGCGCGATCCGCCAGGCCGCGGCCCGCGCCGCCAGCACCATCGGGATCAAGAGCACATCGGGCGGGATCGGGAACACCGAGCTTTCGATGAAGGCCACCGCGGCCAGCACCCACCAGGCATAGCGCCCGCTGGCTTGCCGCATCGTCCAGTCGTAAAGCTTGCGGATCATGCCTGCACCCCTTCCGGGCCGCTTTAGCGCCCGCACCTGCCATCGATGTCTCGCTTCTCCTTTGCGCAAGGTCAAGCACCGGATCGGTTCGGGGGCCGTTGTGGCTGGATTGGGCCTTGTCAGAGCCGCGCCGCGCGGCTAAGTGCAAGGAAGCTGGCCCGAGTGGCGGAATGGTAGACGCAGGGGATTCAAAATCCTCCGCCGCAAGGTGTGCGAGTTCGAGTCTCGCCTCGGGCACCAGCTTGAAATCAAAAGACAAAATCAGATCGGTGCGCGGGCGGATTTAGACGTCTTCAAAGCCGTTCCCACGGCCCGTTCCCACATTCATGTTTGGGTCTTGTTCTGTTTCACCAGCGTCATCGCGGCTTTGGAAAGCCGTTTGCGATTCGCCTTTGAGCGGTAATAAGCGCCTGCGCTGCCTCGGCGATCATCGCCCGGCGTTCGTCTTTGCGGAGATAGGATTGCTTTTGCGCGCTCATAAAGCAATCATATGATTGCTTCATGATTTTGCCAATGACCGCATGCCCGCAGTGCCGACATCCGCTGCCGGAGTTTTCTGCATGATGCCGTGTCCGACCGTTTCGGGGATAGTCGCTATCTGCGTGTGGTGATGATCGGCTTGGTCTTCAGCTTACCCAGGCGCCTGCACCACCGCCGATCTTAACCAATAACGTTATAATTTTTCGAATTTAAGGGCTTGTTGACCGACGTCACGCATTCTGAAAGCTCAAATTTGAAGAGTAACCGATGGAAAAGTTTCCCACTCCTGCGCGCAATCCCGTTGCGCTGTCACACGCGAGCCCGTTCTCCACCGCGGTGGGGCGCAGCGACTGCGAGACCCTTGCCATGGTGCACCGTGCGATCGAGCGGCACGATGTGCTCTTGGCGTTCCAGCCGATCTTTCCGGCGGCCAATCTTGAGCGCCCGGCGGTACACGAAGGGCTCATTCGTGTGCTCGACGATATGGGGCGGGTGGTGCCCTCGCATGATTTCATCGGTGCCATCGAAACCAACGAACTTGGCCGCAAGCTTGATTGTCTGGCGCTGGAGTTGGGGCTGAAGGCGCTCGCCGAAACCCCCGGTCTTCGGCTGTCGCTGAACATGTCGGCGCGCTCGATCGGCTGGCCCGAATGGACACGCATCCTCAACCGCGGCCTCGCGCGTGACGAGACGGCGGGGGAACGGCTGATCCTCGAAATCACCGAAGCCTCGGCGATGACCATGCCCGAACTCGTTTCGGTCTTCATGTCGGAGATGCATCTCAAGGGCATCTCCTTTGCGATCGACGATTTCGGCGCGGGCTACACCTCGTTTCGCTATCTGCGTGAACTCCATTTCGACATTCTCAAAATGTCCGGCGAGTTCGTCTCTGGCATCGCGCACAACCCCGACAACCAGGTTCTCACCAAGGCGCTTTTTTCAATCGCCGAGCACTTTGAAATGTTCACCGTGGCGGAAGGGGTGGAAACCGCCGAGGATGCGTCTTGGCTGGCACAAGCAGGCGTTCATTGCATGCAGGGCTATTATTTCGGCGCCCCCACCACCATGCCGCCGTGGAACGCCACGGGGGATGGTGCAGTTGACCCCGGCCACCCCCGGAGCGCACCGCGCGCCTCAAGCTGAGCGGAGGTGATCTTGCCGAACCGGTGTGACGGCCGCGCCCTTTCGGCAGGCGGATCGGCAAAGTGGCCGCGCCGGTGTAACCACGGGCCGGGGAACATATAACCCCGCTCTCTCTCGTGCGCGCGCCCCCCCCCCCGGTGGTCTCGGCAACGGCAGGCGACGGGGGCTGATGCCGTCTTTGCCTTGCAAAGAGGCCCAGCCCTTCAGGCCCGGCGATGGCAAGATCTGCGCCGTGCCCGGTTGGCGCGCTCACATGCTGGCCTTGTACCGGAGCACAAGCAGAAGGTCGCCCACGGCCAAGCCATGCAGCGCCCCTTCGGCCCCGGCCAGAACCCAGGTCTTGCGGGGATTGCCCGCGACCGTCAGCTCTGCGCCCTTGAGCTTGCCCGCCTCCCCCGCCGCCCCCGGCAGGGCAATGTAGAGCGCCGCCTTCCAGGCAACGGCCACGCCGTCGACCGCAAGCGGCGGTGGCGCCACGCTCTGACCGGGGGCGGGACGCAGCAGCAGTTTGAGGGTTTCCGCCGTCAGGGTGCGGCCCTGCATCAGATAGGGGAAATGCTGATCCCCGAGCGTGAGCGGGATATCCCCGGGGGTGGCGGGGGGCTGCATGGTGAGCCGCGCCCAGACATCGGGCATCTCATGGCGCAGGCTGATCATCCGGTAGAGCCCCTGCGTCGCGGCATGGGCGGTGATCGCCGCGCCAAGGGCGGCATCCGCCGCGGCGCGGTCTCCCTGAAGCGCGGTGTAATCGAGATCGAGGATCACATCCGCGATGCTGGCGTAATCGAAGCTGCGCACCGATGCGGGCAGCTCAAGCCGCCATTCGCTGACTGCGCCCGCGCCCTCAAAGGGCAGATAGCGCTCGCCATTCGGGCTTTGCTCAAAACTGCCCGAATCGTCGATCCCGCGGCTCAGGCTGATCGCCTCGTTTTTGCCCGCCAGACGCTCTTGCAGCGCCGCGCCGGGCTCGGGGCGCACATCGCCCCGCACCAGCGTGAGCCGGGCGCCGATATTGGTGCGCGGCCCTGTCACCGAGGGGATGCTCACCCGCACGGACCGGATCAGGCGCCGGTACTGGCCGGGGTAGATCGTCTCGAACGCGATCTCGGGCAGGCGGAGGGTGCATGCCCCGGTCTGGCGCAGGTTGACCAGTTCTGTCGGGTCGAGCATCGCCAGCGAAAAGGCCTGACGGATCTCCTCGCGCCGGGTGCCGGCGCGCAGATGCGCCTGTTCCAGCTCCAGAAGCTGCAGCGTCAGCCGCTCGCCCGCGAGCAGGCCGCCATGGGCCGCATCCCAGCTGTCTGCGGCAATGAAACTGTCGGTCTGGTCGGTCTCGAACTGATAGGCGCGCTCCGCCTCGCGGGCGGTTTCAAGCGCGAGCGCAAAGGCGCGCCGGTAAAGCCGGCCAAGGCTGCCCGCCAGATGGGTATAAAGGCCAAGCCCGGTGAACTTGTCCTTGAAAAACCGCTCCCGCTCTTCGGTCTGTGCGCGCTCGCGGTCGAAGATCTCCAGTTCGCGCTCGGCAATTGCCACCCGAATCTCTGCCATCGCGCTTTGCACGGCGCGCTCGCGCGCGTCGATCCGCGCCAGCTCCCGCTCGTCACGCCATCCCTGCTCGCGGCGCTGGTTGGAGGCTTCGAGCCTTGCAGAGGAGGCAAGCTGGGTGAAGACCCCCGCCATCGCCGAGGTCCAGAGCGCAAATTCGACGCCGCTGTCGCCCAGCTCCTTGCCGCCGTATTTCATCGAGAACGGGCTGCCGACCTGCGGCACCAGATAGGTGATCCCCGCCATCAGATGCACCACGCTCTCGGCGATCTTGAGGCCCGTGGCGGCATGGGTGGAGACCTGCTCCAGCACTTCCCACGGGTTCAGCCCGCCCGAGATCAGCGCATCCAGCTGGGCCACCCGCGCCTCTGCGCGCTGCTGCTGCAAGGCCGCGCTCTCATAGGCCCGCCCGGCTTCGCTCAAGCGGCGCTCGCGCAGCGCGCGCGACAGGCTCTGAAGGTTGCGTTCATGGGTGATTTGCAGGCGCGAAAGCTCTTCGGCGTCTTTCTTTTCCAGAGCCAGAAGCAAAGCACTGCCAAAATCGCGCGTCAGCTGCGCCGCCTGACGCGCCTGTTGCAACAGCACGCGGAACCGGTGACGCGGGCTTTGCCCGGCCCCGACCGCGAGCGCCGCCAGATCTTCGAGGCTCAGGCCCGCCGCGCGGGCGCGCACCAGCATCATCGGGTCGATCGGCGGATCGGTCAGCGCCAGACGGCGGCGCTGGCCGCTGATGTTCTGGCAATTGCGGATCTTGAAAAGCTGCAAGTCGATCCGCGTCCAGCACGCCAGCAGATCTTCGTTGCGCGGCACGCAGAAGGCCGCGCTGACGGTGCGGGCCACCACCGGGCCGGGCAGGGTGCGCGCGGGCTTCACCCGCACCCGATCCGCCAGGGTGACGCGGTCGATCTTCAGCCGTTCGGCAATCTCGCTCGGCAGGTGGGTCTGTTTTTTGGCGCGCACGGCGATTTCGGCGCCCGGCAGCGCATGGATGGAGGAGCGGGTCGCCGCCATGCCGTAGCGCGGCGCGACGGTCAATTTGTCCCGCGCCACCGCCTCGGCCGCGGTCATCTCCGTGCCATCGCCCAGCCGCACCCTGGTGGTGGTATCGGTTTTCATCCGCAACCGCGCCTCGACGAAACGGTCGCTCAGGCGCGCCGCTCCCGCGCGCGCCTCGATCATCTCCAGCGAGACCGCGGCGACCCCCTCATGGGGGAAGGCGGCAAATTCGGCCCGGTTGAGCAGATCCTGCATCAGCGGCTTGCGGGAATATTCCTGACCATTGCGCTGGTTGATCAGCACGTTTTCGAGCAGCACCAAAAACTCGGACCCGGCCCGACCGCTGCTGGCGATCTTTTCATAGGTCAGGCTCTCGGCGGTCTTGCATTCGCCCGCCTCGACGGGTTTGTCGCCCAGCACATCGCGCGCGAAACGGTAGAGCATCAGCGCCTCGTTGACGCTTTCGCGCGTGTCGCGGGCAAAGAGCGCATCGGCCCAGTCGACGAGGTTGTCGACATAGGCCATGACCACCGCTTTCATATAGGCGCTGCGGCGCAGCGCGGCGATGGCATGCGGATCGAACGGATCGGTCTTGTAGGCCGCGATGGCGCGCGTGTCGGTGAGAATGTCGCGCAGCTTCGGCAGGGAGGCCTCGCGGAACTGGCAAAAGCGCCAGTTGTGATCCGAGGGCTTCACATCGGCAGGGCTTTCCGGCGAGGTGGGGTTGAAGATGCGCTCATACCACCAGCGCGCCTCGCGGAACTTGCCGGTCGCGTTGCAATGCCGCGCGATCAGGAACGGGATGTGGAAAAACATCTCCCAGTAATAAAGGCCGTAGGGCCCGCGGAAATCGAGCCTCTGGCCCTGATCGTTGCGCAGCGTCTGGGTGGGCAGATCGAGGAAGGCTTCAAGCCCGCGGGCATGGAGCGTTTCGGTCAGTTCCTCGGTGAGGACGGTCGAGAGCGGCACGGCGGTGACGCCGCCCAAATCCGCCGGCAGGCTCAGCGTCGCCGCACCCCAAGGTTGCTGGCTGATGGTGCGCGGCGCCTCGGTGAAGCTGGTGTGACCGGTCTCGACGAAGAAGCTGGTGATTGAGCCGACGCGGCAGAGGTCATATTCCGGTTTGAGAAAGGCGCGCGTGCCGGCGGTGAGCGCGCGGTAGCTCGCGCGCCGGTCGAGCTGCGTGACCCGGGCATCCGTCAATTCCCCCCGCGCGAGCGAGAGGCCGGAGCGGGTGGAATAGATCGTCGTGGGCTGGGTCTCGGCGCTCAGCCCCAGCCGCAACGAGAGGACATCGGTCTCGACCACGCAGGCGGTGGGGCCGATGATGCGCGCCTGTGCAACCAGCGAAAAGCTCAGGCCAAAGGCGGAGATTTCGAGCGCAATCGGGGTGCTGCCCCCGAACTGGTTGTTGAGCACCCGGAAACTCGCGCCCGAAGAGCTTATGTGGATCGGACCGGAGGTGACGTTGAGCGCACCGGTGCGATAGATCACCTCCTGCACGCCCTCTTCCTGTGACCAGATGTAATGCAGCTGCATCGGCTCGGCATCGGTTTGCCCAAGGGCCGCATAGGGCTTGCCAAAGACATCGCGGCAGAACTGCTGGAACACATCTTCCTTGATCGCGTCGCGCTCTTCGTCGTCAAGCGGATAGCGGCCCAGAACACGTTGATAGACTTCATCGCGCGGAAGCGTCATCGCGCCGAGCGGCATCTTTTGCACGGTGCTCCAGCTTCCGTCCTCGTTGCGCGTGGCGTAGTGCGTCTTCACCTCGAAACGCACCCCGCCCGGCACCGAGTCTCCGCCGCTGAAGTTGTTTAGCTCCTTGTATTTTATGTCATTCCAGAACAGATAAAGACGACCGTGGTGCAGGATCGGCGAGACGCGGGCGGCCTCGATCGGCACCTCCATCGGTTGCCAGTTGCCCCAGACATCACCATCCGGGCGATAGCTGCGGTAGAAGTAGCGGTTTGGCGCGCGGCCGGTGTGGGCGAACAGGTAATAGGTGCGCGGATCGGCCGCTTCCGACAGGTGAAACCGCGGAAAGGCGCCCTCGGTCCAGTCGCTGTCATAGGCCTGCACGGGCATGCTCGCCCCGGTCATCTTGATGACGGAAGCGGTCTTGGCGGCGTTTTGCTGAGTGGCGGTGAGCGCCTTGGGCAGATGCGCTGCGATCTCCGCCCAGAGCGGCGCGGGCGCTTGCGCCAAAGCGCCCGCATAGCGCAGCGCGGCCAGGTCCGCAAAGCCCGCAAGATAGCGCTTGTAGGCCTCCTCCGCGCTCGCGAGCGACACCTCCTGCTGCATCAACTCATCTTCGAGCGCCTTGAAAAGATGGGTCTTGTCGTCGCGCAGGGCGGGGTCGATGTAATTCTCGGGGTAGAGGAACACCTTCCGGTTGGCTTCCCAGACGCGGTAGTTCTTGGACCAGTCCCATTCCTCCGCGGGCAGCCATGTCGGGTCGACCCGGAGGTTTGGCAGTGCCGGGTTCAGCAAGGGATCGGATTGTTCGAGGTTGAGGAGGCAGCGGGTGATATAGGTCTGGAGGCTCGAGACCGCGGCGATCACGCGGCTCGTGGTAAAACAGCCGCTCATCTCCGGGTCGAGCAGGAAGAAGGCGTAAAGATCGCCGCGATCCCGGAACTTGAAGCGGTCGTAATGGCCGATGATGAAGGCGCAGATGGCATCGCGCCGCAATTCGTTGACCCGCGCCTCAAGGGCGCTCAGCGCCTCGGTTGCGCGCGCGGTGCCGCGATAGCGCGCCTGTGCCGCGCCGCGCAGGATATCGGCGGCCGACTGGCTGGGCTGGGCTGTGGCAATTTGCACCAGCGCGCCGCCATTGACGCCGAGCCGGTCCGCGGCGCGGGCGGCGGCAACAAGATGGCTCAGCGCCGCCACCGGGGCGGCGGGCAGCACCATCGCCTCCTGCACCGAGCGGAGCACGGGCGCGGGCAGGTTGGCAAGCTCTGCCATCAGCGTGATCGCGCCGCTCTCGAAGGTGGCGCCGTCATAGCCAGCCAGAGCCGCAAGCAGCTCAGGCTCGCGTTCGCGTGCGAGCCGGGCCAGGGCCGCATAATCGGACAGGGCGTGCCAGTCGGTCACGCCCAAAGCCGCCGGATCGGCGATGCCCCAAAGGCCGGGCGCGTCGCCCAGCGCCGCCACCGCGATCGGCGACAGCGCAAACGCGCTCACCATGCGGCGCGCACGCTCAAGCTCGCGCATCAGCGCCAGCAGCGGCAGGAGATCGGCAGACGTGTCCGGCTGCCCGTTGGTGAGCGGTGCGGCAAGGGCCGTGGCCATCGCGGCATCTGCAAGGGTGGCCGTGGTCAGTTTTCCCAGATAGCTGTGTTGCACCTCGCTCACGCTCACCCCATGCGTTTCGGCGAGGGCTGCGGCGAGCAGGCCAGTCTTGTCCGCGGCGGTCTCGGTTTGCAGTTGCGCGACGAGCGCGGCGGCGGTGGCCGGGGTTGCGGCAAAGCGGTGGGTGTCGTGTTCGGTGCCGGTCAGCACCAGCACCGCCTCGGCGGGGGCGATGTCGGCTGCACAGAGGCGGTCATGCCAGTCGATCACGGCCTGCATGTGCGCCACGGACACCGGAGCGGCGCCACCGGTGACGACCCTGGCGAGCGCCGCCAGCTCTTCGGCGGTGCGATTGAGCCCGCGCATCACGTGCGAAAGCCGCCAGAGCCGGACCAGCGCCTCGGCATCGAGCACGATATCGGTGGTCAGATCCTTGCCGAGCAGGGTGAGCAGCCCGCTCAATTCCGCCCCCGACACCCCCAGCCCCGCCGCCAGCGGCGCGGCAACCGTATCGGCGGTGCGGTCCGCCTTCAGCGTGGCCGTGGGCGCGTAGCGCGGGCTGCCATCGGCATTTTGCCCCACCACGCCAAAGAGCGCGCGCCGGTCGAAGACGCGGTCGATCAGCCCGTTTTGCCCCGCCCGCAGCCCGGTTTCGGGCAGCGGACCCGCAAGCGCGGCGGCCGCTTCCCGGTCAAGCCCGAGCCGGGCTGCGAGCGCAAGGAGCGGCGCCAGCGCGAGGAAGCGTGGCCGCCCGCTGGCATCGACCGAGTCGAGCGTGGTGATTGCGCCTGCCGCCTTGAGCGCGAGGAGCAGCAGGTCAAGCTCGGCAAAGCTGGCGCCAATGCCGCGTGCCAGCCGCAGCAGGCGGTGCAAAAGGTCCAGCCGGGCCGCGGTGAGGCCCTGAAACTGCTCCGAGAACAGCTGGATATCGGCGCTGTCCTCGACGACGCGCAGATGGACCTGTGCAATTTCGGGAAAGCAGCGCATCGCGAGCAGCGCGCTCACCTCGTCGCGGGTCAGCCCGGCAAAAGCCATGAAATCCTGAACGTTCAGAGAGGCGAGCGCGACCTTGCCAAACCGCGCCCCCACGCCCGCCGGATCGGGCCGGGCGATCACCGCCTCTTGCGCGGGGGTGAGGCCCAGATATTCGCGCGCCCAGTCCGCCTCTGCCGCCCGCGTCAGCCGCAAGAGCGCCGCGAGCGGCACATTGGCATCGGCGGCATAGATGCGGGCCTCTTCCAATCCCACATCGGCCGGAAGCGCGACCGAGTTCTGCGCCGCCGCAAGGCCCGCCCAAGGATCGGCAATGGCCAGCTCTTTCGCCACAAACTGCGCCAGCACCTCGTTGACGATGGTGAGATAGGGCAGCTCCGTCTCGGCATTCGCGCAGCCGAGATCGAGAGACCACAGATCCGGGCGGCGGCGTTTGAGATAGAGCGGATGGTCGGTATGAGAGGGCTCGAACAGGCGCTTGGACACATGGGTCGAGACAAGGCGCATCAGATCGACGAAATAGGCCGAAACCGAAAAGATCGAGCGGCAATGGCGGCAGTTGCAACTGTTCTGAACGCCGAACAGGGCTTCGTACCCGTCCAGCTCGCGCAGATCGTTGACGAGGTTTGGCGCATTGGCCACGCGCAGCCGGTCAAAGGCCCCCTGCGCGGTATCGCGGATTTCCTCGAAAATATGCGCGACGGCGGCGCTAAAATCATGCGCCTTGGCGTAAAGCGCATGCGCCTCGAATACATCCAGTTTCGCGGTGCGGATGAACTGATCTTCGCTGATCGCGGTGATTGCATCGGCCGAGCTGAAGCCCGCATCCATCAACGCCAGCGCCTTGGTTGGCGCATCGGTGAGGCTCAGCATTCGCTGCGTGGCCTGCAACTGTGTGCGGATCGGCCCGTGCACGGTGGTGTCGAGCCCGGCCCAGTCAAACCGGATCTCCTTGTCGACGAAATCGGCCACTTGCAGGTCGATGCCGGGATTGGCCTTGAGGAAGGTCTCGAAAGCGCCGAGGCGGTCGGTGACGAGGCCCGCTTTCACATCGGGCGTCAGCCGCGGATCGCGCAGCACCTGATCGACACCAAGGCCCCGGAACCGTTTGGCCATCCGCTCCAGCCGGTCAAGGTCCGCCATCAGGTCGCGCCGGTCGCTGGCCGAAAGGCCGCTGGTCTCCACGGTGTCGCGGGCGGTGCCGGGCTCGGGCAGGGTCTCCTTGGGCAAGCGTTTCAGCACCGCCGCGATCCGGGCGTTGTTCGGGCGATCGGCAATTTTGGTGAATCTGGTGAGCAGGTAATCCGAGGGGCGGGCGTTTTCCACGGCGCCGCGCAGGCTCTCGGCGTAGTCCGCGGCGTTCCCGGCCGTGGGCGGCAGCGCAACGGATTTGTCCTTGAGCAGGCGCAGCCAGTCGGCCTGTTCCCAGGCGACGAAAGCGTCGATCCCCTCGGCGCCGCTGTCCGCGAGGGCCGTGACGAGCGCGGCATTGCCGCCGCTGATGCGGCTGATCGTGGCGGCAAGGCGCAGTTTGCCCGCTTCGGCGGCCGTGATCGTCCGGTCGGTGGCGAGCGCGGCGATGGCGGAGGCGGAGGCGGTGTCGAGATCGAGCCCCCGCGCGAGCAAGGTGTCGATCTTTGCCTCGCTCACCCCCACGGCGGCAGCCACTGCGCGGTTGCGAGCCTCTTTCAGAAGCGGCGACAGCACCGGATGCCCGGTCAGCGGGCGATCAAGATCGAGCGCCTCCGCCACGCTCACCTGTGCACGCTCGCCCCGGCGCGCCAAGGCGGTGGCAACGGCGGCCCGCGCCTCGGGCGTGGCAGCGTCCTTGACCAGCACGGTCGTGACCACCTCGGCGAGGCTCTTGTCGCGCAGCGTTTCATAATCGAGATCGGCGCTGCGCAGCGCCTTTGCCGCCTCTTCTCCCAGATCGGCGGCCAGAGCGGCGAGCCGTTCGGCCATTTCCCGGTTGAGCGCCTGATCGAGGGCGGCGCGCTTGTCCTTGCCGATCTTGTCGACCGTCAGCCCGGAGGCCAGAGAAATCGCGGCGCCTGCCGCTCCACGAAGTGAGGTTCTGGCATTGGGCATGGCGCTCTCCCTTGGGGTTGCCGGATCAACGGCTGTCAGAAATGGGATCTCAGATAAATAATTTCGGGCGGGGTCGGGTCATTGGCGGGCGAAACCGGCGCAGCCAGCCCGTTGGTCACGCCGATGCTGATCCCGCTGGCCGGGCCCGGCAGCGGCAGGGTCGGATAGAGGAACGGCAGCGGCGTTGCATCGGCGCGGATGATCGGCGCGAAGAGGTCGACGAGGGTCCGGTCGACATTCGAGCCGGTGATCGTCACCGGCACATGGCTGTTTCCGGGCGGCGGCAGCAATCGCACGAACTGGGGCTGGCCGACCGGTGCAAGGTTTTCGACGGCGGTGCCCGGCGGAACGCGGAACTGCATCATCTGCGGCCCGGCATTTGCCGGAATGCCCCCCTCGACGGCATAGACCCCCGGCCCCCACTGATTAAGGATCGGGTCGGTGCCGACGCGCAAGGCGGATTCGGCCTCGATGCGGGCCGTGGCGATGGAGCCATCGCGCCCGGGGCCGCCGCCGAGACTGCGCCAGTTGACGCCATGGGTGAAGGTTTCATCGGGCGCGGCAAGGCGGAGGGTGCGCTCGACCGCGTTGTTTTGCAGGTTGGCCTGCGAGGCCTGCGCGGAGGCCATGGCCGCCTCGCCCTGACCGGCCTGCGTATAGGCGGCGGTCTCGTTGCGCGCGATGGCGCGGCGCATCGCCGAACCGGGGAGGCGCATGGCCGCCTTTTCGCCTGCGCGGGCGCTGCCGCGCGCCACTGCGGTGAGGGCGCGCCCCACGGCGGCAGCGGGGCGGGTCTTGGCCACGGCGCTCGCGCCCCGGGACGCCAGCTGCGCGCCGCTCACCACGCCTCTTCCGATCCCCGTGCTCGCCACCCGTGTGGCGCCGGTGCGCAGCGCCGCGCCCACAGCGCCGCCGCCACCTGCCGCCACCGCGCCGATCGCCACGCCCCCCGTGGCCACCACCGCGCCGACGACGAGCCCGGTGCCTGCCGCACGCCCGACATTGCCAAGCTCCACCGGACGGCCCGAAAGCTTGGCATCGGTCACTTCCGCCACCGCGCCCCCCGCCGCGCCGCCAATGGCGCCGCCGATGATCGAAGCGGCTGCGGTGCCGACGATCGGCCCGGCGGCCCCCGCGGTGGCCACGGTCACGACCGTGCCGACCACCACCGCCGCACCGATCACCGCCACGGTGCGCCAGGACCACAGCCCGGTTGGATCGGCGGCATTGACCGGATTGTTCTCGGTGTAGCTATAGGCATTCGCGCTGCCCTGATGGCCCGCCGGATCGGGGGCGGTGAAACGCCCGAGCCAGGGCGCATAATAGCGCGCGCCCATGTGGTAAAGGCCGCTTTCCTCGTCGCGTTCGGCGCCGATGTAACGATAGGTCTTGGCGGCGACCTCGGCCTGGCTGCGCCCGGCCTGAAAGGCCGTGGTGCCGAACGGGTGATATTCCTCGTAAGAGATCACCGCCCCCGCGCCATCGAGCTCAAGCGCCGCGCTGCCGAGATGGTTGCCGATCTGGAACCGCTCAAGCAGGCGCGGCTGGGCCAGATCGGCGCCCGCCTCGCGCAGCACCCGCTCCACGATTGCAATGCGCCCCGCGTCGTCCGTGATGTGCAGCCGCTCGGACATCTCGCGCAGCGCGCCGTTGCTGCGGCGCTGGAACAGTTCGTAATCTCCCATCAGCCGACGGTCCTCGACCAGCCCCGCGCCTTTCTCGACGACCTTGCGCACCCGCTCGCCCTTGTAGTCATACACGTAAAACACCCGCTCGGTGCCGCGCTGCACCGCGCGCAGACGGTCGAACGCGTCCCACTCCATCGCATCGAGATGGGGCAGGCGCATCGCGCCTTGCGGACCATGGCCATAGGTATCGGTCGTGGCGCCGACACGGCTGCGCAAAAGCCGGTTGCTGGCCGGATCCAGATCGAACGCCCGGGTCCAGCCGCCGGTCGTGGCCCCATGCACCACCCGGGTGAGATTGCCCGCCGCATCATGGCTGAAGCTCTGGTGATAGCGCCGCATCGCGGCGGCATCCTCGGGCAGCACCCGGCCCGTGCGCGCTTGATCCTCGGGGCCGGGCGGCAGGTTTTGGCCGATATGCTCGCGGCCCCAGGCATCGGTGAGCTGGTAGAGCGCGTCATAGGCAAAGCGCGCATGCGGCGCCACCACGGCATTGTTGAAATAGCTGGTCTGCTGCGCCTGATCATGCAGCTCGGTGATATTGCCCACCGGGTCGCGCCAGAAGTGCAGGTCTTGCAGCACACGGCCATCGGCGCGACGGCTCTGCATCGCGGTCAGCCGATAGGAGCGCGGGTCGTAGCTGTAGAGGGTCTCGACCCCGTTGCCGTAGCGGATCGCCTCGCGCTGGCCCTTGGCATCATAGTCGATGCCGCGCAGATGGCGCCGCAGCGCGCCGCCTCCGATTGACACCTGCAGACCCGCCAGCAGGTTGGAGAGGGTATATTCGGGCACGATGCGCGCGGGGGTTTCTCCGGTGCGGGCGGGGGCAAACACCTCGATCGCCCGGTCGAGCGCATCGTAGCGGGTGCGGCTCTCCCAGGGATCGGGCTCCAGCAGAATGCTCCGGTCCGGCAGGTTCCAGTCGATCAGGTCGCGATAGTTCTGCGCATAGGTCTGGCGGCTGTGCAGGCAATTGTTCTTGAAATCGAAGGCGAGTTTTTCCGCCAGCCCGGCCTGATCGTAGGTGGCCACCTTGTTGCCGCGCAGATTGTCTGCCTCGGGATTGGCGCGGCTCTCGCCATAAACATGCGCGATCACCAGCGCGGCCGGGGCACCGGGGCGGGTGAGCCAGGTTTCGGTCAGGCGGCGCAGCACGTCATATCGGTGGCTGTAGAGCGTGCCTTTTTCATCCCATTCGAGCACCGGCTTGCCGGCGATGTCCGAGAACTGGATCTTCTCGCCACTGTCGAGCATCGTCTGCCGGCAAACCGTGCCGGTCATGTCGCGCAGGTAATGCGCCGCGACCCGCCCCAGAGGGTCTATCGCGCGGCTCAGGCTGCCATCAATCTCATGCTCGTCGCAGGTGACAACCTTGCCGCGCGGGCCATTGTCGCCGATTGCGGCGATCTCATGGCCCTGCGGGTCATGGCAGGTGAGCGCGGGGGTCGCGGCATGCTGCGCAGCAAGCCATGCCGCGCGCCGATCCGGCGGGGCGGGCGCGGCCCCGGCCGGGTCGGGGCTGCCCAGCGCGGCATACCATTGGCTTTCCAGCACCGTGTCGTTGGGATCATGGGTTTCGGTCTGCCAGACGCCATGCCGGACCCGGTTCAGCGTGCCCTCCGGGGTGCGGGTCTCGATCCGCCGTCCGAGAGCATCGTAACGGTGCACCGGCGAGACCCCCATCTGCACCAGCGCGGGGTGGCTTTCATAGGCATCGGTGGCGCTGAAATAGGGCTCATACTGCAGCACGGGCAGGCCCTTGTTGGTGCGCACCACACGCCCGTTGCCGATCCAGCGCGGCGCGGCGCCGGTATCGACCATGCGGATTGTTCCGTCGGGCTGTTCTTGCGGGGCAAAGCCGGGTTCGGCCTGCCCCTTGTACATGATCACCGCGCCCGCCCCGTCGAGATGGCTCACGATCTCCTGAAAGGGCGCCGCGGCGGCGCCATGGCGGGTGCGGGTGCGGGCGCGGGCCCAGGTGGGCTTGCCCGCGCTGATCCAGGCAAAAAGGTCGTAACTGATCGAGACGGTGGGCTGCGCCAGCGTGTCGCCCTCTGCCGCGCCCGCCTTGCCCATCACGGCACTCGCGACAACAATCTCGAGCTCGTCGAAGCGCACCGCCGTGCGGTTGCCATTGGCATCGGTCATCACGACAGGCTTGAGCACGCGGTAATCGTTCTCGGCGCGCTGGCGGTTCAGGACCGGGGCCGGGGTCAGCGTTTCCGTGGCCAGAAGCGAATAGCGGTCCCATGTCACGGAAGAGATCTGGCCAAAGCCGTCGATGGCGCCCGAAGCGCGGTAAAAATGCTGCGCAGCATCGGCGGCAAAGGTCTGCCGCCCGCCGGGGCGCCACCAGCCGCTGTCGTCGGGAAATTGCACATAGCCTGCGGCGGCGAGATCGGAGGCGCCGAGGCGGGGGCCGTAAAGCGCGCTCAGCAGGCCGGGGGTGAAAACCTGTGTGTAGGTTTCATGGCCGAGCCCACGCAGGCCCTGCGTGCCCAGAGGCAGGGGGCCGGCCAGAGTGTCGGCAAGGCTGAGGCTGCGGCTGCGGCTGCGCAGGCGGCGCGCCGGGGCGGCGGGCACGGCTTCTTCGGGCAACAGCGTCTGCGCAGCGGCCAGATGCGCGCGCAGGCTCGCGGCGCGGAGCAGGCCGGTGGCGGGGGCGGGAAGGCCGGTGAGTTCATAGCCGCGGGTTTCGCAGGGCTGTGGCATCCGGTAGCCTGCCGCAAGGTCGAGCGGGGCGGCGTAATCGGTCTCGGTGAGCCCGATCCTGATCTGCGCCTGCGCGCTGCGCACCGCTGCGGGCAGCGCGGCATCGGGCAGGGCGCGCGGATAGCTGATCTTGGCCACCTGCAGCGGCTGGCCGAAAGCGTTGCAGCTCAGGGTCAGGCTGTGTTCGGTGCGGCGCTGGGCCGGATCGCGCTCGAGATGATGGGTCACCTCCTCGGCACTCTCCAGCCGCAACACCGCCGCCGCAGGGCCAAGGCGCGGCTGCACCGCAACGACACGGCCGCTCGAGAGCGCCACCGAATAGGGCAGAGCCTCCGCGGGCGAGCCATCGCGGCCATAGATTTCGCGGCGCAGCGGGCGGCCCTTGCAGGCACGGTGCGCCGCTTGCCAATCCGCCCTGTCGAGCCCGGCCTCGGGCGCCAGATCCTCAGGCTCGGGCAGGGCGAGCGCGGCATATTCCGCGCGATAGGCCGCCATCGCCTCGGCCCGCCCGACCGAGAGGCCGAGGTCATACCAGCTGCGCGTTTCCACCGGAGCCTGCGTCAGATCTGAAAGCGTTGCGCCCGCGGCCAACACGCCGGGGGGCACCGTGTCATACGCCGTCACGCGGTCCTGATCGATCTGATCCACCCGGCCAAAGCCGCGAAATTCGCGGTCTGCGGGGTCGTAATAGCCGTGGGAATAGCGATAGCGGCTGGCAAAGGCGGTGCCGGCAATTGCATCGCGCGTTTCCACCCGCGAGACGCAATGCACCGGAAACGGCAGCGTGCCCACCCAAGGCCGCCCGGCCGCCTGATCCTCGCGCCAGAAGGTTGTCGAGGGGGTGTAGCTCAGCGCCACGCTGAGCCCCATGCCGTTGTCATAGCCGACAAGACGGTTGGGCACCGTGCCGCGCATCAGGTCCATATACTGCAGCGGGGTCTCGGCATGGGCCGGGGCGTCGCTTGTCCAGATCAGACAGGCGGTGCCCTGACCGAGCAGATCCACCAGCGCGGCGCCGCCGGGGTGCTCGGGCATCGGGTTGGGGAGCGTGAGGGGCGGCAGGAACCCGTTGCCCGCAGGGTTGCGCCAAAGCCTGATCCCGTCGCGCCCGGCATAAAGCAAATCTGCCGCGCCGGTGCCGTCGATATCTGCGAGCAGCAGGCGGGCGGGGTCGAAAGTGTCGGGGTGATCGAAGAGCGGCGCGCCGCTCATTGTCACCTTGGCGCCGAACCGGGCATAGCCCTGATTGGGCCAGTAGCACACCTCGCCCTGCCGCACGCGCACCAGATCGCGCAACTGGTCCGCGCCGGTCATGTTGGCCAGCAAGATCACCTCGTCGCGGGCGTTCAGAACCACGGCGGGGCCAAGGTCTTCATCGAGCAGGCGCGCCACCGCGCCGCCCGGCGCGGCCCCGCCTCCCGGCTGAGCGGCAAACCAGATCAGCCGGTCATCCTCGGTGATCAGGAGATCGGGGCGCCCGGCGCCGGTCAGATCCAGCCGCCGCACCGGGCTCTTGGGGGGCGCCATGGCCACCGTGTGCAGGGGCTGGAAGGGCGCGGCCCCGATCGCGCCTGCGGGATCAACGCGCCAGCTCCCCTGTGGCCGCCCCGCCGCGGTGAGCACATAGGCAAGCTGCGTGTCGCCCTCGGGATCGTCGAGGCTGATCCGCTCCTGTGCGAGCCCGCCGCCGCCGGGCTGGCTGGCCAGGTCCACGGGCGCCGCGAGCCGCCCGCCGCCCAGATTGCGCCGAAAGCTGAGCCCGTCTGCCGTTTCGCAAAGCAGGCCGGGCAGGCCGCAGCGCTGCAGATCGGCCCATTGCACCCGCGCGCCGCTGCCCGGGCCGGGCAGCGGGCCAAGATCGTCGCGCCGCACCTGCTGCACGGCCCCGTTCCACTCGGGGGCACTATAGCGCAGGCTCAGCGGCGGTGTTTCCTTGTGGCTGTAACTTCCGTCAGCGGCGCGGATATAGCCGCGCTCCACGATCCGGGTGAGCAGGCTGACGCCGCTGCTGTCGTCATGGGAAAGCTCAAGCGCCCGCACGAGGCAGGGCGCGGTGCCCAGCTCGGCAAAGCGGTGAAACATCAGCACGCGGCGGCACAGCCGGTAGCAGCGCTGCTCGAACCCGGCGCGGTGGCGCGAATAGGGATCGTTGCGGACGGGCCAGGGCTGATCAGGGTCCGGGCCGGGCGCAAGCCCCGCATGATCGCCATAATCGAACACCAGCTCGAACAGCATCTCGGGCAGAGCCCCGCCCGGCTGATAGGGGCTGTGCGCCCCGTATCGGATGCGCTTGAGATGGCGCTGGGCGAAAGGGGCGCGCCCGTCGCGGCGCAGCCGTTCGGGCGCGGTGTCGGGCACGAGGGTCAGATCCTCGGGGAGGTATTCATAGGTGATGAGATTGCCGCGCGGATCATAGCTGCGCTCGGCCAGCCAGCTCAGCACCTGCTGCGGCGCGCGCGGGTTGGCCAGTCGGCACGCCGCATCCTGGCCGAACACTGTCGTGACATTTGCCCCGTCGGTGCTGCGCCAATGCAGCACGCCGGTATCCATGCGCCGCCAGCGTTCGATCCGGGTGAAGGCGCCCTCGATGCGCGGGCGGTAGCGTGTCACCTCATAGGTGACGCCCGCCTCGCTGCGCACACTGACCATCGGGAGCCAGGTTCCGCCCTGCGCGCTGAGCGCCGCAACCAGCTCCTCGCCGCCGCTGACCTCAAAAGCATCGGCCTCCGGCCCGTCGTCGATATAGCGCGGGATGCGGTTGCGCAGGCGCCGCCCGATCGCCGGGGGGGCGCAGTCCCATCCGAGGCCAAAGGGACTGTTGCCATTGCCACTGTCGTGGCGGAGCTGCAGCTGCGGGCCAAACCCGTCACGCCCGGGCGATGCGGGCAGGGGGATCGCCATGCTCGCCGTGCCGGTAAGCGCATTGACCGACAGGCTCTCGTCAAGTCCCGCCAGAGCCCCGCCGCCCTTGGGCAAGTCCATCTCCGGCAGGAGCGGCTCCCCGCTGGCTCGGGGGGAGGGCGGGCTCTCGGCCCGCGGCTTGTAGCGCACGACAAATGCCTCCAAATGGTCGCCCGCGCTGTGACGGAGACCGATCAATAGGAACCAGCGCCGCCGAATGGGGTCGGCGTTGCTGTGGCTGAGATGACGTTAAGTGAAGAAGAAGCGCTGCGCTGCGCCTGCCAATATGATAGCGAAATACATGTTCTCGAGCAACATGCGTGGTCGTTTTCGCGCGGTGATGCGCGACGGCAAAAGGCGCGTGGAAAAGCGATTGCGTTTCAGATTGTTGACGTAGGGTCGCGCAAGGTCCGGTGCGCGAGGTCCGGCTGCAGGCGCGCGCCGGCAGAGCGTGTCTTGTGCGCCGCGGCGGTGGCGCGGACGGCCCCGGAGAGATCGCGGGTGCCGTCACGAGGAATCACCTTGCGTGCGAAGGGGGCACAGCTCTTGGGCGCGGTGATCTTGCGCCCTTGCCCGATCGGGCCGGTGCTGTGCATCTTCGCGCCGATCTGTGCCGCCTTCGGGCGGCTCTGCGGTCAGTCCTGTGGCGCAGGTCGGGGCGCGGGCGAAGCCCCCCCGAGCTCACGGTTAACAAAAAGTGATTCGAAAATGGCGCGCTTCCGGGGGCGGACAAAAGCGCACTTTCGGTCATTTTGGATGCAATCCCGGAACAATCGGACTGACCCGATTGTTCCTTGGGGCTCGGAAGATTGATGCTCAAACGGAAACGGCCGCGCCTTGGGACTGTTGCGTGAGTGGAAACAGTCTCTGCCGCGCAGGGGATGGCCGAGGCTGCAAAACGCTGGCGGAAAATCTTCAAAGTTATGTAAGAAAACAGAATTTCGAGATGGTGACCGGGTGGGGCGGTGCCGGACCGGAAACAGTTTCGGGACGTGCTCAAGGAGTTTGCGGCGAGTTTGCGGCGCGATGCCCTGTGACCAAGGCAAAAAGACGGCAGGATTGGGGCAGATTTCCCGTTCCAACACGCTGCGACGCTTGGTATCACAAGAACAGCCCGACTGGGGGGCTTCAGGCCGTGGGGGCGGCCGAGTGTGAACAGCATCTTTCGGGGATGCTCAGGAATTGGGTGCTGCCGAGGGCGGGGAATCTGCGATCCCGTCGCTTGATCAAGAATTTGGTCCTTGCAACCGCCTTCGGGTGGAGTGGCTTTTGCATCTTCCTGCGCAATTCGATGCGCGCACACCCGGCGGTCGACGCGGCGTTTGCGGGTGGCAACATCCAGCGCCATTCGGGAATCGCCAGCGCCGCAAGGCGCGGCTGAAGGGACGTCGGGCGGCACCTCCGGGGGCTGGCGGTTGTAGGAGAGACTGATATGACGTGGAATTTTAAACCGGTCGCGAATAACGATTGTGCTTCCACCGCTTATAACACCGCGGTCACCATCGACGTTCTCAAGAACGATTACGACTGGGACGCCTACGACAAGCTCTCCATCTCCGGGACGCCGACTTCCAGCGACGGCAGTGTGAGCGTCAACAGCGATGGCACGATCACCTTCGTGCCCACGGCTGGCTTCTCTGGCACGGCAACGATTTGCTACAAGATCACCGATGGCCATGGCGGTTATGACACCGCCACTGTTTCCGTCACGGTGAAGGCGCCCGTGCACGATTACGTGGTTGAGGGCACCACCGGCGACGACCTGATCGACTATGCCTATACGGGGGACCCCGAAAAGGACATGATCGACCACAACGACAACGCGACCGGCACCAATGCCGATCTGGTCACCGCCGGGGCGGGCAACGATACCGTGCTTGCGGGCCTCGGCAATGACACCGTCTACGGCGAGGATGGCAATGACCTGCTCGACGGCGGCGCGGGCGATGATGTGATCAACGGCGGCGCGGGCGACGATACGCTCGTGGGCGGTGCGGGCAATGACACGTTCACCGGGGGCACCGGGCTCGACATCATCGATTATTCGCACTCCACCTCGGGGCTCGACATCAACCTCTCCACCGGGGAGCTGCATGGCGGCGATGCGGAGGGCGACTCGATTGTCTCCGGCGTCGATGGCATCATCGGCTCGGATTACGCCGACAGCCTTGTTGGCTTTGATCAGCACAGCACCTCGGCCAGCGACACGTTCACCAACGTGTTCTACGGAGGTGCCGGCAATGACACGATCGAGGGCCTCGGTTCGGGCGACAGCGTTTATGGCGGCGATGACGACGACAGCGTGATCGGCGGCTCGGGCCATGACTATATCGAGGGCAACGCGGGGAACGATTTCCTGGATGGTGGCATCGGCAATGACACGATCTACGGCGATGACAGCACCGCCACCTCGAGCCCGGTGACGATCACCATCGGCGACGGCTCGGCGAGCTATGTCAACCAGGTCTTTGTCTACACCATCGACCCGGCCACCGGCGCGATCAGCAATGTGCAGGTTCTCACCGCCAATGCGCAAACCGCCGAAGGCACGACCTATACCTACGACGTGCCCGCGGGCACCGTGGTCGGCGTGGGCATCGTCAGCCCGGATGGCACCTTCTACAGCTCTGGCTATGGCACCAATGTCGGCCTCAACAGCGATGGCAAGGTCCATACCACGGGCGTTGGCACGCATGCCGACGGCTCGGTGACGATCGGGTTCGAAGACATCAAATGCCTCGGGGATCACGATTTCAATGACGTGGTGATCACCGTCGATCTGGGCAGCTCCGGCGCCACTTTCGACAATGCGCATTACGATTACAGTTCCGATGGCGCGGGCGCTGCCAGTGCGGGCAATGACACGATCATCGGCGGCGGTGGCGATGATTACATCGACGGCGGCGCGGGCGCGGACCAGATTTCGGGCGATGCCGGGAACGATACGATTTTCGGCGGCGCCGACCGCGACACCATCATGGGCGCGGCGGGCGATGTGATCGACGGCGGCTCTGAAGGCGACGACTGGGACGTGCTCGACCTCACCGGTCAGGGGGCTTACCGCGTTGTCAACACGACGACCGACAGCAACGGCAACGGTCTCGACGGCACGGTCGAGTTCCTTGATGCGGATGGCAATGTCACCGGCACGCTGAGCTTCACCGAGATCGAGGAGATCACCGGCGACGACATGCGCGACGGCATCGTTGAGGGCACGGCAGGCGCCGATCTGATCGACACCTCCTATACCGGCGACCCGGACGGCGACATGATCGACGCGGGCGATGCGATCATCACGGGCGACGGGCCGGATGATGACCGGGTCGAAGCGGGCGCGGGCAATGATACCGTGCTCTCGGGTGTGGGCGACGACACCGTCTGGGCGGGCGAGGGCAATGACTCGGTCGAGGGCGGTGACGGCGACGACAGCCTCTTGGGCGAGGGCGGCAACGATACGCTGCGCGGCGGCGAGGGCGATGACACGCTTGACGGCGGCGCGGGCGATGACAGCCTGATCGGCGGCGCGGGCGATGACAGCATTCTCGGCGGCGACGGCAATGACACGATCTCGGGCGTTGCGGGCGACGATACCGTCGCCGGCGGCGCGGGCAATGACTCGATCACCACCGGCGCGGGCAGCGACTCTGTTGATGGCGGCGATGGCGATGACTACATCAACACCCGCAACTCTGCTGCGGCGCCCGATCTCGGCTATCCGGGGCTTTACCCGGCCGATACCGACCCGACCGACGACATGGACACCGTTTATGGCGGCGCGGGCAATGACACGATCCTGACCGGCGACGACCGCGATTACATCGACGCGGGCGCGGGCAATGACGTCGTTGATGCGGGCGTCGACGAAGACACCGTGCTGGGCGGGGCGGGCGATGACCTGATCACCGCGGGCGAAGGCGACGACCTTGTCGACGGCGGCGACGGCAATGACACGATCTACGGCGGCCTCGGCCCGAGCGTGCCGGACCTGATCAACGTTCCCGACGCGACCGATCTTGTGCAGAACAACGGCATGGACACGCTCCATGGCGGCGCGGGCAATGACGTGATCTACGGCGAGGATGACGACGACGAGATCTATGGCGACGCGGGCAATGATTACCTTGATGGCGGCATCGACGAAGACACGATCTTCGGCGGCACCGGCAATGACACGATCATCGGCGGCGACGGGGCCGACAGCCTCTCGGGCGGCGATGATCGCGACACCTTCCTTGTCGCCTCGGCCTCCGCGGGCATCGGCGATGTGATCGACGGCGAAGAGGGGGGCGACGATTACGACACGCTCGATCTCACCGGCGCAGGCCCGGTCTCGATCGCCTATGATCCGTCGAACCCGGAAAACGGCACCGTCAGCTTCCTTGATGGCAAAGGCAATGTGCTCGGCACGCTCGATTTCACCAATATCGAGAAGGTCGTCTTTGACGATGGCGATGGCTATGTCGAAGGCACCGATGGCGCCGATCTGATCGACTACAATTACACCGGCGACCCCGAAGGCGACATGATCGACCATACGGATGCGCTCATCCCGGGTGACGCGCCCAATGATGACCGTGTTCTGGCCGGGGCGGGCAATGACACCGTTTACGCGGGCGAGGGCAATGATACCGTCTGGGCCGGCGCGGGCGATGATTATGTCGAAGGCGGCAACGGCAACGACAAGCTTTTTGGCGAAGACGGCAATGACACGCTCAAGGGCGGGGAGGGGCAGGATACGCTTATCGGCGGTGCGGGAGACGACAGCCTCGACGGGGGCAATTCTTCCGACAGCCTCGATGGCGGCGCGGGCAATGACACGCTGATTGGCGGTGAGGGCAACGACACGCTGATCGGCGGCGACGGCAACGACCTGCTCGATGGGGGCTCTGCCTCCGACACGCTCGACGGCGGCGCAGGCGATGACACGCTGATCGGCGGCGAGGGCGACGACAAGATCATCGGCGGCCCGGGCAATGACATCGCCTTAGGCGGCACCGGTCAGGACACGATCTGGGGCGGCGCGGGCAATGACACGCTCTATGGCGGCGAGGGCGACGACAAGCTCTATGGCGAAGACGGCGATGACCTGCTCGTCGGCGGTCCGGGTCAGGACTATCTTGACGGCGGCGCGGGCAATGACACGCTGATCGGCGGCCCGGGCGTCGACACGCTCCTTGGCGGCGACGACCGTGACACGTTCATCGTTTCGAGCCAGGAAGATGGCAACCACGACTATATCGATGGCGGCGAGGGCGGCGACGATTACGACACGCTCAACCTCACCGGCGCCGGGCCGCTGGTGGTCGATTACGACCCGACGAACCCGGAAAACGGCACGGTCCGGTTCCTCGACACAAACGGCAATGTCACCGGCTCGCTGACGTTCAAGAACATCGAGAACGTGATCCCCTGCTTCACGCCGGGCACGCTGGTGGCCACGCCGCGCGGCGAGCGCCGGGTGGAAGATCTGCGCGAAGGCGACAAGATCCTGACCCGCGACAACGGCATTCAGGAAATCCGCTGGGTTGGTCGGCGCGACATGAGCCGCAACGACCTGATTGCCGCGTCGCATCTGCGCCCGGTTCTGATCAAGGCCGGCAGCCTCGGCAATGGCCTGCCGGAGCGGGACATGCTGGTCTCTCCGAACCACCGGATGCTGGTCGCCAACGAACGCACCGCGCTTTACTTCGAAGAACACGAAGTGCTGGTGGCGGCGAAGCATCTGGTCGACAACCGCGGGGTGAAGCCGGTGGAAACGCTCGGCACGAGCTACATCCACTTCCTGTTCGACCGTCACGAGGTGGTGCTTGCGAACGGCGCCTGGACCGAGAGCTTCCAGCCCGGCGATCAGACGCTTGGCGGGATGGGGAACGCCCAGCGCGCCGAGATCTTCGAGCTGTTCCCCGCGCTGAAGACCCGCGCCGGGATCGACGCGTTCACCGCCGCGCGCAAGACGCTCAAGAAACACGAAGCCGCGCTTTTGCTGCAAGGCTGATCGGTTTGACCGTGGTCAGTGGGGGCTGACCTGCGCCCGGAGCCGCAAGGCTCCGGGCGTTTTCATGCCCGGGGCGGCGGCGCGGGGCGGGCAACTATGTGGCCGTTTCGGGGCGCGAAACGGAGCGTTGCGGCCGATTGCGACAAAATCTTGGCAATTTACCTTTGAGCAATGCTTGTTGCGCATTATCGTGTGATCCGGGGGCACGCGCGCGCTTCGGGAAACCGGAGACGGGATGTGCAACATGGTTGGTGATCACAAGATCTTTGCTGCCTATGGTGGCGCTGACGCGGCGCGGGCCGGTGCATCTTCCGCGGGAGATGTGATCGAGACACGGCTTCATTGTGTTGGTTTTGACACCGCCTCGGGCCATGTCGAAGGGCGCGACGGTGCGGGCAACAGCCTGTTCACCGCGCAAGTTGCGCAGATCCTCGGAGCGCTGCCGTGTTTCACCGCCGAAACGTGGCTCGCCACCGGCGCGGGGCTGGTGCAGATCGGGGCTCTGACCCCCGGGATGCGCGTGATCACCCGCGACGATGGCATGCAGGAGTTGCGCTGGATCGGTCGGCGCAGCTTCGGCTGGCAGGCGCTTGGCCTCAACCCGCTTTTGCGCCCGGTGCGGATTGCCGCCGGGGCGCTCGGGCCGGGGGTGCCGGAACGCGATATGGTTGTCTCTCCCAACCATCGCTTCCTCACCCGCGGGTCCGAAGCGGGGGAGGCGGGCGAGCGGTTGTCGATGGCGCGCGAGCTGCTTGGCAAGCCCGGAATTACCCTCGCCGCGGTCACCCATGTCGAATACTGGCAGCTCCTGTTTGACCGCCATCAGCTTGTGCTCTCCGACAGTTGCTGGTCGGAAAGCTTCCAGCCCACGCCCGCCAGCCTCGCCGCGATCGAAGACCCCGGCCGCGCGGGGCTTGACGCGGTGTTGGGGGACGCCGCCGGTCTGACGGGGTATGACACCGTGCGCCCCTGCGCCGAGATCGACACCGCAGCCTAGAGCATCGGGGGCGCCGGGATCATCCTCGCCGCCGCTCTTCGCGCCGGGGTTGTGCGCGCCGGAATATTGCCGCATTTCCGGGCCGGTTCTGCCCTCGCTCCAGCACCAATAAGCCATTCGGTCGCGTCATCTTGTCCTTGTCGTCAGCGCTTTGTCGCGCGGCGAGAAGGAAAGAGACGTTATGGCAACTTACAACGGCACTTCTGGAGACAATCGGATCACCGGGTCGCGCAACAGCGACACGATCTATGCCCAGGCCGGAAATGATACCGTCGATGCCGGAAGTGGCAACGATTACGTCGATGCCGGCACCGGAGACGATTCCGTCACCGCCGGCAGCGGCAATGACACGGTCTACGGTGGTGCCGGCAATGACACGCTTTTTGGGGAGGCGGGGGCCGACAGGCTCTATGGCGATGACGGCAACGATTCGCTCGACGGCGGCAGCGACAATGACAGTCTCTGGGGCGGCGCGGGGAATGATACGCTCCATGGCGGCGCCGGTGCCGATGTGCTCGATGGCGGCACGGGCATGGATTACGCCGATTACACCGATTCCGGGGCGGGCGTCAGCGTCAACCTTGCCAGCGGTTCGGGCAGTGGCGGCGATGCGCAGGGGGACAGCTATTCCGGCATCGATGGCGTCTATGGGTCGGCCTATGCCGATACGCTGATCGGCTTTGACGGTTCTTCCAACTCTGCCACCGATGCCTATACCAACGTCTTTTATGGCAATGGTGGCGACGACTATATTTACGGTGCCGGGGGGGATGACAGCCTTTATGGCGGCGACGATGACGACACCGTGCTCGGCGGCGATGGCAATGACCTTGTCTCGGGCGATGCGGGCAACGACCGGCTTGAGGGCGGCGCCGGCAATGACAGCCTGCTTGGCGGCAGCGGCAATGACACGCTGCTCGGCGGTGATGGCAATGACACGCTGATCGGCGGCGATGGCAACGATTATCTCGACGGCGGCAGCGGCGACAATGTCTATATCGGCGGGGCGGGCTCGGACACGATTGTGGTGCATGCGGGCTCCACCGCCGAGATCATCGGCTCGGAAGATGATGATGGCTCGGACATCGACGTTCTGATCGTCACGCGCGGCGAAGGCAAGATCGTCCCGGACAGCAAAGGCAGCGAATCGGGCACGATCGAATGGGCCGACGGCACCTCGACGCGTTACGAGAATATCGAGGTCGCGATCTATGACGTGCCCTGCTTCACCCCCGGCACCCTGATCGAGACCAAGCGCGGACGGGTGGCGGTGGAAGACCTGGGCCCGGGCGACAAGCTGCTCACCCGCGACAATGGCTATCAGAAGATTCGCTGGATCGGGCGACGCGACCTTTCCGCCGCCGATCTCGCCGCCCATCCGCAATTGCAACCGGTGCGGATCGCCAGGGGGGCGCTCGGCGAGGGCCTGCCCGAACATGATATTCTGGTCAGCCCGCAGCACCGGATGCTGATCTCCGGGATTCGGGCGGAACTGTTCTTTGGGGAGGCCGAGGTGTTGGCCGCGGCTTTGCATATGGTGGGCCAGCCCGGTATCGAGCGCGTGGCGGTGCAGGAGATCAGCTACCTGCATCTGATGTGCGATGCCCATGAGATCATCCGGGCCGAGGGCGCATGGACCGAGAGCTTCCAGCCCGGAGATCGCACCCTTGGCGGGCTCGATCAGGCGCAGCGCCGGGAGCTGCTGACGCTGTTCCCGGACCTTGCGGGCCCGCCGCGCAAGGCGGGCTTTCTGGCGGCCCGGCGCGCCCTCAAGGCGCATGAGGTGCGCGCTCTGATGGCAGCGTGAACACACCAAAGCATAGCGCCCACGCTCTCACGCGTGCGTGTCTTGACCGGAGCGGCTTTCGAGCGCAGATCCGAAGCATCGAAAACAAAACAAAAAACGAGCAGTCAAGATGGCATATTCCGGGCTCTTCCGTGCAAGCGGCGGATTCGACTTCATAACCTTGCGGCATCGCGGCGGGGCCACCGAGATCGTCTATGACGATGGCGCGCTGCATCGCCGGGTCTGGCGCGTGCAGGGCGAGGCGACGGATGGCGCGCTCAGCGAGGCGCTGGCGCGTGCGCATCGCGAGGTCAATGTTGTGCCCGCGCTCTATGCCGAGCTGCGCAAGCGGTCGATCTCGATCGAGGCGATCGCGGGCTGAGGCCCTGTTTTTGGATTTCTGAAATATGAAAAAGGGCCGGATGCAAGCATCCGGCCTCAGGAAGAGAGCCGACAGGGGACTGCGGCACTCGGGAGCTTCGGGCCTCAGAAGGCCGGAAAGAGCCGCGGCACAACGGCCGGCTCGATTTTCGGCGCAAGCCCGATATCGGCGCGCAGCCGGTCATCCAGCCGATCCATCGCGCGCGTTGTGGTGCGCAGGGTCAGCCAGTCGAGAACGAGCCGACCGACAGCGGCGGCCGGGCGCAGCGCCGCAGGGCGATGCGACAGCGTGAGGCGCGGATAGGACAGGTTGGCGGCGGAAGACAGACCCGACATGGGACACCTTTCAGACAGAAGAGAGAGCGTGTTTCAGCGATGTTTGTGTATTGATACAATCCAGTGTTCTCTGGTAATGTCACCCTACAAGAGGGGCACAATCCGGGCGAGAGAAACATTGTGACAGATACAAGTTGGCAACCGGATCTGCCGATCCAATCGGGTCCAAAATATCTGGCGTTGGTGCGGGCGCTGCGCGACGGCGTGCGGCGCGGCGATCTTGCGCCCGGCTCACGCTTGCCGACGGTGCGAGATCTGGCTTGGAAACTGGGTGTTACCCCCGGCACTGTGGCACGCGCCTATCAACTTGCCACGCAGGAAGGGCTTTTGGAGGCGGCGGTGGGGCGGGGCACCTTTGTGTCGGCACAATCGCGCCGCCTTGGCCCGACCGAATCGCTTTACCAGCATCCGCTTTCCGACCCGGCGGCGGATGGGTTGATTGACCTGCGCTCGCCGCAGCTTCCCGATGTGGGGCAGAGTCAGGCGCTGGCGCATGCGATGGCGGCGGCCGCCTCCTCGCTCGGTGAGCATTATCTTGAATATCCGGGGCTGCGGCGCGACCGCTATTGCCGGGAAGCCGCGCTCGACTGGTTCTCTTGCTGCTCGCTCAAGGACATGATCGACGCCGACGATCTCGTGCTCACGCTTGGCGGGCAGAACGGCATTTCCATCGTGCTGCAATGCTGCCTGCGCGGCGACCGGCCGGTGGTGCTGTGTGAAGAGCTCGCCTATCCGGGCTTTCGCCATGCCGCGCGGCTGGCGCGTGCGGAGGTGGTGCCGGTGAAGCTCGACGAGGAGGGCATGATCCCCGAGGCGCTCGATGCGGCCTGCCGCCGTTATGGCGGGCAGGTGGTCTGCGTCACGCCCGATGCGCAAAACCCGACCACAGCACGGATGTCGAATGCGCGCCGCAATGCCATTGCCGATGTGGCCCGCCGCCATGATCTGCAGATCATCGAGGATGATTGCTACACCGCGCCGGTCTCGGGTCTGGCTTCGCTGCGCGCCATCGCGCCCGAGCGCAGTTGGCATGTGACATCGCTCTCCAAAACCATTTCGGCGGGGATGCGCTTTGGCATTGTTGTTGCGCCGGAGGGCATGGGCGAGGCCGGGCGTCTGACCGCGCAGCACAGCTATTTTGGCCTGCCGCGCCCGGTCACCGATATCATCACCCGGCTCTTCACCTCGGGCGAGGCGATGCGGCTGCGCCATGATGCGCAAGACGAGATGGCGCGGCGGCTGCAGATGGTGGTGCGGGCGATGGGCGATCATGACATGCTCTGGCAGCCGGGGCTGAGCTTTGTCTGGCTGAAGCTGCCGGTGGGCTGGCGCGCCTCCACCTTTGCCCGCGTCGCCGAGGCGGAGGGGGTGCTGGTGCGCTCCTCGGATGAATATGTGCTCGCCGATGGTCACGCGCCGAATGCCGTGCGGATCGCGCTGGCCGGCGGTGTGCCGGAGGACCGGCTCTTGCGCGCGATCGCAAAATTGCGCGATCTGCTCGACACTCCGCCCCGCGATCTGCCCGTTTGATGCGCCGATCTGCTGCCCTTCGGGGCAGCGGGGCGATGCGGTCGCAAAAAACTTGTGCAAATGCTGCACGGCGCTGCATCTGGCGCGGCAAGAGCGCTGTGGCCCCCCTTTTCTCTGCCGAACCCTTGTGCAAGTTTGAGGTCAGACGCCCGCAACGGGCCTTGGGGAGAGGGGAACGGAATGGCAGCATCGCCCTGGCGGCGGCTCACCCGCTCGGAAACGGCAAGCGGCTACCTGATGGTCAGCCCGACGCTGGTTTATGCGGTGCTGATGCTCGCGGCGCCGCTTGTGACCATCTTCGCCTATTCCTTCTTCAAGGACGGCTATCTGGAGGTGATCCACGAATTCACGCTTTCCAACTATGCCGAAGCGTGGAGCGACCCGATCTTTCGGGCGATTCTGTTCCGCTCGGTTCTGGTTTCGGCGCTGGTGACGGCGGTAACGGTGATGATGGCCTTCCCGATCGCCTATTTCATCTCCTTCCATGTGCCCGCCTCGACCAAGTCGCGCTGGCTCTTCTTGATCACCATCCCGTTCTGGACCTCTTATCTGATCCGGGTGTTCCAGTGGAAAGTGATCCTTGGCTACAACGGGGTGATCAATTCCGTGCTCACGGGGCTTGGCATCGTCGATCAGCCGCTGCAGATGCTCAACACCATCGGCGCCATTGCCATCACGCTCGCCCATGCCTATGCGCCCTTTGCGATCCTGCCAATTTTCGTCAGCCTCGAAAAGATCGACCGCTCGCTGCTTGAGGCGGGGCAAGACCTTGGCGAGAGCCGCCTGATGACGTTTTGGCGCGTGACGCTGCCGCTCGCCATGCCCGGCGTGATTGGCGCGGTGATGATCGTTTTCATTCCGACCATCGGTGATTACGTGACGCCGGTGATCATCGGCGGCGGCAAGCTGCCCATGGTTGCCAACATGATCCAGATGGACATGCTGAAAATCGACAACAAGCCGCTGGGCTCCGCTGTCGCGGTCTCGGCCATGTTCGTGGTGGCGGCGATCTCGCTTCTGTTTTTGTTCCTCAACCGCCGCTTCCTGAGGGGGCCGAAATGAAATTCTCGGGCCTGCGGCTCTACGCGCTTCTCTACCTTGTCTTTCTCTATGCGCCGATCCTGCTTCTGCCGGTGTTTGCCTTCAATGATGGCACGGTGATCGCCTTTCCGCTCAAGGGCTTCACGCTCGAGTGGTTCCGGCAGATGCTCTCCAACGACACGCTCGGTGGCGCGCTCGCGAATTCGCTGATCATCGCCGTCTCGACCGCGGTGCTTGCGACCACTTTCGGGATCTTTGCCGCGCGTTCGGGCACGCGCTATGACTACCCCGGCAAGGCGGGGGTGATCGGGCTGATCATGCTGCCGCTCGTGCTCCCCGAGATCATTGTCGCGGTCTCGCTTCTGGTCGTGCTTCTGGGCATGGGGGTGAGCCTCTCGATCTTCACCGTGATCCTGGGCCATGTGCTGATCGCCACGCCCTATGCGATTGCGGTGCTCAACGCGGCCTTTTCCTCGCTTGATCGCTCGCTCGAAGAGGCCGCCTATGATCTGGGCGAGACGAAATGGTCGACCTTCCGGTTGATCACGCTGCCGCTCGTGATGCCCGGCATCATCTCCTCGGCGCTGATGGCCTTCACCATCTCGCTGGACGAATTCATCATCGCCTTCTTCCTTGCGGGCGAGCAGACCACGCTGCCGACCTATATTTATTCGCAGCTCCGCTTTCCGAAACAGATCCCGATGATCATGGCGCTCGGCACGGCTCTCGTGCTCGCCTCCATCGTGCTTCTGACCACTGCCGAATATGTCCGCCGCCGCGGGATCGCGAAGACCGGCGCCAAAGATACCGGAGGTTTCCTGTGACCGAACCCAATGTCGTCACCGCGCGGGTGCCGCTCGAAAGCCGCCGCAAGATGATCGAATTTGCCTCTGTGCAAAAATATTACGGCGATTACCACGCGCTGCGCGGCATTACGGCCACGATCCGCGAGGGCGAGTTCTTCTCGCTTCTGGGGCCGTCGGGCTGCGGCAAGACCACGCTGTTGCGCACCATCGCCGGGTTTGAAGACATCTCCTCGGGGGCGGTGCTGATCGACGGGCGTGACATGTCGGATGTGGCGCCGAACAAGCGGCCCACCAATATGGTGTTTCAGAGCTATGCGATTTTTCCGCATCTGACGGTGGCGGAAAATGTCGGCTTCGGGCTGCGCCGCGATCCGCGCCCGGCCGCCGAGAAGGCGCGCGCGGTCGAGGAAGCGCTCGAGATGGTCGGGTTGAAGGGCTATGGCGCGCGCGCGGCCCATGCGCTCTCGGGCGGGCAGCGGCAGCGCGTGGCGCTCGCGCGTGCGCTGATCCTCAAGCCCAAGGTGCTGCTCCTCGACGAGCCGCTCTCCGCGCTCGACAAAAAGATCCGCGAGCAGATGCAGGTCGAGCTGATCAAGCTGCAGCGCGAGGTGGGGATCACCTTCGTTCTGGTCACCCATGATCAGGAAGAGGCGCTGGTGATGTCGGACCGGATCGCGGTGATGTTCGAAGGCGAGATCGCCCAGCTTGCCGATCCCGAAACGCTCTACCGCCGCCCGGCCTCCCGCCGCGTTGCCGATTTCATCGGTGTGATGAACTTCCTGCCCGCGACGGTGCTGGGCGAGGGCGGGGGCCATGTGCAGCTTGAGGTCGCGGGCCTCGGTGCGGTCGATGTGACCGATGATCAGGCGCAGGCCAAGCCCACGGGCGAGGCGCCCGCGGTGGGCTTCCGCCCCGAAACGCTGACGATCCTTTACGAGGGGCAGGTGGCGAGCGAACGCGAGGCCCCAGGCGTGATCGACGAGGTCGTCTATTACGGCGACATGACCTATTACGACGTCAAGCTCGACGGGGTGGAAACCCCGGTGCGGATCTCGATGCGCAACGTTTTCGGCCGCCCGGTGCTCGATGTCGGCACCCGAACCCGCGTGGCCTGGTCGCCCGGCGCGCTCGTGCTCTTCCGGTAGCAGTCGCGGGGGCGCTGCCCCCGCACCCCCGGGATATTTGCGGCAAGATGAAAACAGCGCTTCATCTTGCCATAAATATCCCGAGGGGTGAATTTTGTGCGACACGCACAAAAGAGGGGGGCAGCGCCCCCCTTCTTCCGTATCAGCCTTCCGAACGCGCGGCGCGTTTGCGCTCATGCGGGTCCAGGAGCCGCTTGCGCAGCCGCACGATTTTCGGCGTGACTTCAACGAGTTCATCATCGTCGATATAGGCGATCGCCTCTTCAAGGCTCATCCGCACCGGCGGGGTGAGCCGCACCGCTTCATCCGTGCCCGAGGCGCGGACGTTGGTCAGCTTCTTGCCCTTGAGCGGGTTCACCTCGAGGTCGTTGTCGCGCGAATGCTCGCCGATGATCATGCCCTCGTAGATCTGCTCCTGCGCGCCGATGAAGAGCTTGCCGCGCTCTTCGAGGTTCCACAGCGCATAGGCGACCGAAACGCCGTTCTCCATCGAGATCAGCACGCCCTGGCGGCGGCCCTGAATCGGGCCCTTGTAGGGCGTCCAGCCGTGGAAGATGCGGTTGAGCACGCCATTGCCGCGGGTGTCGGTCATGAACTCGCCCTGATAGCCGATCAGGCCGCGCGAGGGCACATGGGCCACGATCCGGGTCTTGCCGTGGCCCGCCGGGCGCATTTCCACAAGGTCGCCCTTGCGCGGCCCGGTCAGCTTCTCGATCACCGCGCCGGAATATTCGTCATCGACATCGACGATCACTTCTTCGATCGGTTCGAGCCGCTCGCCATTCTCTTCGCGGAAGATCACGCGCGGGCGCGAGATCGAAAGCTCGAACCCCTCGCGGCGCATGTTCTCGATCAGCACGCCCATCTGAAGTTCGCCGCGACCAGAGACGACAAAGGCCTCGCCGCCGGGCGTATCTTCCACCCGGATCGCGACGTTCACCTCGGCCTCTTTCATCAGCCGCTCACGGATGACGCGGCTTTGCACCTTGGTGCCGTCCCGCCCTGCAAGCGGGCTGTCGTTGATGCCGAAAGTGACCGAGATCGTCGGCGGGTCAATCGGCTGCGCCGGGATCGGCGTGTCGATCTCGAGCGCGCAAAGCGTATCGGCCACGGTCGCCTTGGTCATGCCGGCGATGGTGACGATGTCGCCCGCCTCGGCCACGTCGATCGGCTGTTGCGTCAGGCCGCGGAAGGCGAGGATCTTGGTGCAGCGGAACTGCTCGATCCGCTCGCCGGTGCGCGAGAGCGCCTTGAGGCTGTCGCCGACCTTGAGGCGGCCCGCCTCGACCCGGCCGGTCAGGATGCGGCCAATGAACGGGTCGGCCGAGAGCGTGGTGGCGAGCATCTGGAACGGCTCGTCGACGCGGAATTCCTGCTTGGGCGGCTCGACATGCTCAAGGATCAGATCGAAGAGCGCGGAGAGATCCTGACGCGGGCCGTCCAGTTCCCGGTCGGCCCAGCCGCCGATGCCGGAGGCATAGACATGGGGAAAGTCGAGCTGCTCGTCGCTTGCGCCGAGGTTGGCGAAAAGGTCGAACACTTCGTTGAGCGCCCGGTCGGGCTCGGCGGCGGGCTTGTCGACCTTGTTGAGAACCACGATCGGCTTGAGACCGAGCGCCAGCGCCTTCGAGGTGACGAATTTCGTTTGCGGCATCGGCCCTTCGGCAGCGTCGACAAGAAGGCACACGCCATCGACCATCGACAGGATCCGCTCCACCTCGCCGCCGAAATCGGCGTGGCCGGGGGTGTCAACGATGTTGATCCGCGTGCCCTTCCATTCGACCGAGGTGCATTTGGCCAAAATGGTGATGCCGCGTTCGCGCTCGATATCGTTGCTGTCCATCGCCCGTTCGGCGACAGCCTGATTTTCCCGGAAGGAGCCAGACTGGCTCAGGAGTTTGTCGACAAGTGTGGTCTTGCCGTGGTCAACGTGTGCGATGATCGCAATATTGCGAATGTCCATGAGGTCCGCCTGTTCGAGATTTGGGTGCCGCATACGGGAAAAGCGCTCGCTTGGCCAGCAATAAGCGCGTTACGGATGCCCTGCGGATGAAAACAGGTTGATGACAGCAATCCCCGCGATGATCAGGGCGATGCCGAACAGGGCAGGGGCGTCGAGGCGCTGATGAAAGATCAGCCAGCCCGAGAGCGTGATCAGCACGATGCCGATGCCCGACCAGAGCGCATAGGTGATGCCCAAGGGCAGGGTTTTCAGCACCAGCGTGAAGAACCAGAAGGCGGCGCCGAAGCCCGCGATCACCCCCATCGTCGGCCAGAACCGGGTAAATTGCTGCGAGGCCTGCAGGCAGGTGGAGCCGAAGGTCTCGAACATGACCGCGATCAGAAGGAGCAGATAGGTTTTCATCACGACACGATATACCAGTCGCGGCGGTGGTTGAAGGCGATCACGAAGTTGAGCACCAGGGCGCCGAGCAGGGACCAGCCCACGCGGTCGAGCGGCAAGAGCCAGAGCGCAATCGCAAACAGGCAAAGGTCATGGGCGATTTGCACATAACCCGCGCGCCAGCCGAGTTTGTCTTGCAAGATCAAGGCGACGATCGAAACGCCGCCAAGCGAGCCCGAATGGCGAAAGAGCCCCAGAAGCCCGACCCCGGCGGAAGCGCCAAACAAAAGCGCCGCCGCGGCCGGATGGATGGACTGCAGCACGACGAAGGGTTTGAGCGCCTCTGCCATCACCGAGACAAGGGTGACGGTGGCGAGCGACTTGAAGCAGAAGATCGGCCCCCGTGCCCACCAGGCGAGCGCGTAAAACGGGATGTTGAGCCCGAAGAAGAGCGCCGAGAAGTTGAGCCCGGTCGCATAGGAGAGGATCAGCGCCATGCCCGCCGTGCCGCCTGTCACGAGCCCGGCGGCGCGCAGCAGATGGATGCCAAGCGCCGCCTGCGCCGAGGCGATCACGAGACCCTGGAGGTCTTCGAAGAGGGTGTAGCGGCGGGGGGGCGGAATGTCAGCATTCATGACCTAATCATGGGGTTAGAAAGGGTCGCCGTCCATTGCCATGGCTGCATGGCAGCCATGCGCCTGCGTCATGATGCCACGTAACGGTCGCGGCGGTGGTTGATCAGGATGATCGCGTTGAGCACCATCGCCCCCAGAAGCGACCAGAGCACCTTGTCAAACGGCAGCACGAAAGCGGCAAAAAGGAACACGCCGCAATCAAAGATCACCTGCGTCTTGCCTGCCTTGAAACCGGTTTTGTCTTGCAGATAAAGCGCGACGATGCCGACGCCGCCAAGGCTCGCCCCATGGCGAAAGAGCATCAAAAGCCCCGCGCCGGAGATCACGCCCGACAGCACCGCCGCGGCGGCGACATTGAGGCGCGAGAAGTCGATCAGATGCGGGGCGATGAGCGAAAAGCCCGACATCAGCGCGATGGCGATGAAGGTTTTCAGCGTGAAGCGCAGCCCCATGCGGCGGAAGGCGAGCCAGTAAAAGGGCAGGTTGAGGCAAAAGAACACCGCGCCGAAGCGCCAGCCGGTGATGTAGCTCACCACAAGCGAGAGCCCGGCGATCTGCCCGGTAAAGAGCCCCGCGCCATGCAGGAACACAACGGAAAGCGCGGCCAGCATGGTGCCGGCAACAAGGCCCTGCCCGTCGTCAAGCGGGCTGTGGCGGGGGGCGGGAGGGGGCTCGGGCGTCATCATGCCGCGCTTCTGGCATGCGCTTGGCAAAGGGGCAAGAGGGGGCAAAGGCCCGCTGTTGCGCTTCGGCCACGGCACATGTTCTGCGTGTCTGCGGCAGCTTATTTTTCTGGTTCGACTCGCGCGGGCGTGCATTCTGCCCGCATCCGGCAATTTCAGACAAGGAGGGCGGATCATGACCAACGTTACGACCACTCTCCGAACCGGTGGGTTCTCGGGCGCGGGCTATTCCGCCTATCGCGGCGCATATCATACCGCGCCTGCAGGCCAGCGCACGCACGCCTGACCCCTGCGAACCCCGGTGCGTCCCACGCACCACGTCTGACCTTCGACCGGATCTCTCTCTTTCTCGCGCTTGCTGCGCATGGCTTTGGCCGGGTCCGGTCTTTTTCATCTCAACCAGAGGCCGGTCTCGCACCGGAAAACCCATGACACGGACCGACGACCCGGAGCTTTCGCTCCATCTTCATCTGGAAACCCTGATTGCGCTGCATGGCGCGCGGCGCGTGGTCTTGGCGGCACTTGGCGCGCTGATGGCGCCGCGGGCACGCCGCCCGCTCGCCAAAACCTTTGCCGAACTTGATGATCACATGCGGCGCGACATCGGCCTGCCGCCGCGGGGCCACTCGCCGCCGATGCCGCACTGGAGCCATTTCGGCTGGTGACGTTTGGCCCGCAAGCAAATGAAAAGGGCCGGGAAAACCCGGCCCTTTGCGAAATCTGGTTTGGCCTCAGCCGGCCAGCGCCTTGCCGAGATATTCGTCCACCTTTTCGAGATAGCCCATCGTGGTGAGCCATTTCTGATCGGGGCCGACGAGCAGCGCGAGGTCTTTTGTCATGAAGCCATCTTCCACCGTCTGCACGCAGACCTTTTCGAGCGTGGTGGCAAATTTCGCCAGCTGCGCGTTGCCGTCGAGTTTGGCGCGGTGCTTGAGGCCGCCGGTCCAGGCAAAGATCGAGGCGATCGAGTTGGTCGAGGTTTCCTTGCCCGCCTGATGCTGGCGGTAGTGGCGCGTCACGGTGCCATGCGCGGCCTCGGCCTCGACGGTCTTGCCATCGGGCGTCATCAGCACCGAGGTCATCAGGCCAAGCGAGCCAAAGCCCTGCGCCACGGTATCGGATTGCACGTCGCCATCGTAGTTCTTGCAGGCCCAGATATAGCCGCCCGACCATTTCAGCGCCGAAGCCACCATGTCGTCGATCAGCCGGTGCTCGTAATGGATGCCCGCCTTCTTGAACTCGGCCTCAAACTCTTCCTCATAGACCTTCTGGAACAGATCCTTGAAGCGGCCGTCATAGGCCTTGAGGATGGTGTTCTTGGTGGAGAGGTAAACCGGCCAGCCCTTCATGAGGCCATAGTTCATCGAGGACCGCGCGAAGTCGATGATCGACTGGTCGAGGTTGTACATCCCCATGACGACGCCCGAACCGGGCGCGTCAAACACCTCGCGCTCGATCACCTCGCCGTCTTCGCCGACGAATTTGAGCGTGAGTTTGCCCTTGCCGGGGAAGCGGAAATCGGTGGCGCGATACTGGTCGCCAAAGGCGTGACGGCCCACCACGATCGGCTGGGTCCAGCCCGGCACGAGGCGCGGCACGTTCTTGCAGATGATCGGCTCGCGGAAGATCACGCCGCCCAGAATGTTGCGGATCGTGCCGTTCGGCGATTTCCACATCTGCTTGAGGTTGAATTCCTGCACCCGCGCTTCATCGGGGGTGATGGTGGCGCATTTCACCGCCACGCCGACCTCTTTGGTCTTCAGCGCGGAATCGATGGTGATCTGGTCGTTGGTGCGGTCACGCTCCTCGATGCCGAGATCGTAGTAGAGCAGATCGACATCAAGATAGGGCAGGATCAGTTTTTTCTTGATGAAATCCCAGATGATCCGGGTCATCTCGTCGCCGTCCATCTCGACGATGGGATTGTCTACCTTGATCTTGGTCATGGGGGCCTCACGGTTGGTGACTCGTTGGCCGTCTTTTACCCCGTTCCGGGGGGCTTGGCTAGCCTTGTATGCGGTTGTATACAGAAAAAGCGCCCGTTCCCGGGCGCTAGTTAACGTGGGTTAATTCGAAAAGATCTTAGCTTTTGCTTCTGAAAAGATTGGCGCATTCCAAAGGGAAATCGCAGCCAATACAGTCAGTGTCGCTCCTACGAAGAACAGAGCTCGGAAAGAGGCGCGAAACTCAAAGCCACGGATTTTCACTAACAGTTCATGCGGCGGATAAGTTAGCGCATCTCGCGAGACGATTGTTTGGCTTCTGTCACATCGACGTTGACGCGCATTTTCAATAGGTTCGGTACTCGTCATGTTGGCAGCTCCTTTGTCTATGAGTGGAAGCGTCATGCAGATATAACGCTCCTAAATTGTAGAGGAGTTTCTGCATTGCGGAAAGTTGTCTCGCGAAGTTCAACCAATTGATAAGTATATATTTTTTAAAATAAGAATGGATTTCCGATGGGGCGTATTCACCAAATAGTTGATATGTTAGATTTTCTTACATATCGAGGCGGGTGGGCGTAGTGTTTTGTAAATTTAATTTTATTTCAGTAGCTTACCTGGTTTTGACCCGCGATTCGGTCTCCTATCAAACCAGGGGCGGACGCGGGCCTGCACCCAGTCCCATACACCGGGCAGGCCGCGCGCGATCTTGGTGCCGACGCGGGTTTCGAGTTCCTCCCACTGCACATCGTAATCGACCCAGGAGCCGCCGCCCGCGTGTTCGTTCAACAGCACCGGCTGGGTGCGGTCGAGCGATTTGGCGTAAATGGCCGTCGGCGTCTCATTGGCCTCGAACTCTTCCCAGAGCGCTTGAAACTCGTCCGCCATGTCCTTGGGCAGAAGGCCAAAAATCCGCCGTGCAGCGGCAAGCTCGGCGGCCTGGATCTCGGCGGAGCCATGCGCCGTGCCATTTGCCAGATGGATCGGCACGTCTCCGACATCGATTTCGACAATGTCGTGGATCAGGAGCATCTTCACCGCGCGCAGCACATCAACGCCGGGCGCGGCCTGATCGGCGAGCACAAGCGCATAAAGCGCCAAGGTCCAGCTGTGCTCGGCCGAGTTTTCGGGGCGGGAGGCATCGTGGATCGGTGTGGCCCGTGTCACCGATTTCAGCTTTTCGACCTCGGCCAGAAAGGCGAATTGTGCTGCGAGCCGTTCGGTCATTCGCCCTTGAGCGCCTTCACGCGGGTTTCGAAGAATGCCCGGCCACGGTCGGCGGCCATGTGCAGCCGGCACGCGGTCATGAACGCCTCCTGCAGCGAGGGGGAGGAGGTGCCGATATAGTTTCCCACCTCCATGAAAAGCCGCTCGCCTTTCTCGCCAAGCTCGCGCTGCGCCGCCATCACATCGGCGGCGAGCGCTTCGGCGAGATCGTCGAGCAGCGCCATCAGCGCGAGCCCTCGGTCAGGCGGCGCTTCACGTAAGATTGCACCGTGTCGATCATCGGCTTCATATGCGCTTCTTCATCCTTGAAGAAGTGATCTGCGCCTTCGATCTCCTCATGCGTGATGGTGATCCCTTTCTGCTCACGCAGCTTGGCCACCAGCGCTTGCGTATCCTTCGGCGGGGCGATCCGGTCGGCGGTGCCGTTGATGATCAGCCCCGAGGAGGGGCAGGGCGCGAGGAACGAGAAGTCATACATGTTCGCGGGCGGCGCGACCGAGATGAAGCCGGTGATTTCGGGGCGGCGCATCAGAAGCTGCATGCCGATCCAGGCGCCAAAGGAAAAGCCCGCAACCCAGCAATGCTTGGAGTTCGGGTTCATCGCCTGCAGGTAATCGAGCGCGGAGGCGGCATCGGACAGCTCGCCGATGCCCTGATCATATTCGCCCTGGCTGCGCCCCACGCCGCGGAAGTTGAACCGCAGCACGGTGAAACCAAGTTTGTGGAAGGCGTAATGCAGGTTGTAAACGACCCGGTTGTTCATGGTGCCGCCATATTGCGGATCAGGATGCAAAAAGATCGCGATCGGCGCATCGGGGGCGGGTTGGGGATGATAACGGCCTTCAAGGCGGCCTTCGGGACCAGGAAAAATAACTTCGGGCATGCTCGCTCGCTCGGCTTCGCCGTTTTGCTTGGGGGCTGCGGCTGTGCGCAAACTTGACGCTCCCGCGCCGAGCCCCTAGGACGAAAACGGTCCGGCACGATGCCGGGGTTTCGGATTCTCCCGAGTTAAGCGGCCCGGGGCGCGGCGTCAATGCTTCGCCCACTCTCGTTCTGGATGCAAAGGCGAGTGTGGCGCGAAAACCGAGGGGGCCGGAGCAGACTGCCGGGAGGAACAGATGAAGCTTTCGACGAAGGGGCGTTATGCGATGGTCGCGCTGGTTGACCTTGCGACGGTCGGCCCCGCGCAGATGACCTCGCTTGCCGAGATCTCGAAGCGGCAAGACATTTCTTTGCCCTATCTCGAACAGCTCTTTGTGCGGCTGCGGCGCGCGGGGCTTGTGGCCTCGGTGCGCGGTCCGGGGGGCGGCTACAAGCTGGCGCGGGAGCCTGCCGAGATCCGCATCTCCGATATTTTCGAGGCCGTGGACGAGACCGTTTCGGCGCTGCATGTGGGCGCGGGCGCCTCGGGCGGCGTTTCGGGCTCGCGCGCGCAATCGCTCGCCAACCGGCTTTGGGAGAGCCTCTCGGCGCAGGTGTTCGTGTTTTTGCATCAGACCACGCTTGAAGATGTGGTCAAGAACACGCTCAAACCCTGCCCGGCGGTGCCAAGCCTGTTCTCGGTCGTCGACGACTGAGGGGCTGCGGTTGAAACCGGGCTGATTTTCCCGGATGAAAGGGCAAACCCCTCTGCAGATCGGCCCGCATGACATGAAACGCCTTTATCTCGACTGGAACGCCACAACGCCGCTGCGCCCGGAGGCAAAGGCGGCGATGGCCGAGGCGATGGAGCTTTGGGGCAACCCCTCGTCTGTTCATGCCGAGGGGCGGGCGGCGAAGGCGATGATCGAGCGCGCGCGCGCGCAGATTGCGGCGGCGCTTGGCGCGGAGGGGGCGGATATCATCTTTACCTCCGGGGCGACCGAGGCGGCGGCCTTGGCGCTTTCGGGGCGCGGCATCGTTTGTGGGGCGATCGAGCATGATGCCGTCTCCGCTTGGTGCGAGAGCTCTCTGGCGGTTGATGGCTGGGGGCGGGTTTTGGTGCCCGAGCCTGCGCGCGCCACGCTCCAGCTTGCCAATTCCGAGACCGGGGTGATTCAGCGCCTTCCCGAGGGGCTCTGGGCTGCGGACCTGACCCAGGCTTTTGGCAAGTTCCCCTTTGCCTTCAACTGGCTGGGCGTGACTTGCGGTTTTATTTCCGCTCATAAATTGGGCGGGCCCAAGGGGGTCGGGGCGCTGGTGGTCCGGCGTGGCACGGAAATTGCGGCGCTGCTGAAGGGCGGCGGGCAAGAGATGGGGCGGCGCGCCGGCACTGAAAACCTTATCGGAATCGCTGGTTTTGGCGCTGCGGCAGAGGCTGCGGCGCGTGATCTGGCGGCGGGGATCTGGGAAGAGGTTGCCCAAGTTAGAAATATTCTAAAAGAGGCTCTGGAAATCCCGACGAAAGAAGTCTATTTTCCGGGCAGGGAGACGCCGCTAGACTGTGAAGCGACGGGGGAGGGGCCGCTGGAGGTCTTGCCCAACACGCTTTCGGTGATTGCGCCGGGCTGGAAAGGGGAGACGCAGGTGATGCGGATGGACCTTGCCGGCTTTGCAATTTCGGCGGGCTCGGCCTGCTCTTCGGGCAAGGTGCGCGCCAGCCGCGTGCTTGCCGCGATGGGCTGGTCAGAAGACGAGGCCGGTTCGTCGATCCGGGTATCGCTGGGGCCGGGAGTGACACGGGACGAGGTGCTGCGCTTTGCCGAGGCATGGCGCGCCGCCTTTCAAAAGCACCGCGCAAGGCATTGACGCGGAGGAACGCGGAAAGGAACGATGGTGACGCAGGAAGCTGACATCCGCGAGGGCGTGGACCGCGAAACGGTCGAGACGGTGCAGAACATGGGCTCCTACAAATACGGGTGGGAGACCGAGATCGAGATGGAATATGCCCCCAAGGGCATCTCCGAAGAGATCGTGCGGCTGATTTCGAAAAAGAACGACGAGCCCGAATGGATGCTGGACTGGCGTCTTCAGGCCTATGAACGCTGGGTCGGGATGACGGAGCCGGATTGGGCGCTCCTCGATCTGCCGAAGATCGACTATCAGGATCTCTACTATTATGCGCGCCCGAAAAGCATGGTGGAAAAGCCGAAGTCGCTCGACGAGGTGGACCCGAAGCTTTTGGCAACCTACGAAAAACTCGGCATTCCGCTGAAAGAGCAGATGATCCTTGCGGGCGTTGAGGGGGCCGAGAACATCAACCTCGAAGAGCGTCAGGTTGCGGTGGATGCGGTGTTCGATTCGGTCTCGGTCGGCACCACCTTCAAGGCGAAGCTTGCCGAAGCCGGGGTGATTTTCTGCTCGATCTCGGAAGCGATCAAGGAACACCCGGAGCTGGTGAAAAAATACCTCGGCTCGGTCGTGCCGCAGACGGACAATTACTTTGCCACGCTGAACTCTGCCGTGTTCTCGGATGGCTCCTTTGTCTATGTGCCGCCGGGCACGCGCTGCCCGATGGAGCTGTCCACCTATTTCCGCATCAATGCCGAAAACACCGGGCAGTTCGAGCGCACGCTGATTGTGTGCGACCGGGGCGCCTATGTGAGCTACCTTGAAGGCTGCACCGCGCCCAAGCGCGACACCGCGCAGCTTCATGCCGCCGTTGTGGAAATCGTCGTTCTGGAAGATGCCGAGGTGAAATATTCCACGGTGCAGAACTGGTTCCCCGGCGACGAAGAGGGCAAGGGCGGGATCTACAACTTTGTCACCAAACGCGCCGATTGCCGCGAGGCCCGCGCCAAGGTGATGTGGACGCAGGTGGAAACCGGCTCCGCGATCACCTGGAAATACCCCTCCTGCATCCTGCGCGGCGACGAAAGCTCGGGCGAGTTCTACTCGATCGCCATCGCCAACAACTTCCAGCAGGCCGACACCGGCACCAAAATGGTGCATCTGGGCAAGAACACCCGCTCGCGCATCGTGTCGAAAGGCATCTCGGCGGGGCAGGCGCAAAACACCTATCGCGGCCTTGTCAGCATGCACCCGCGCGCCAAGAACTCGCGCAATTACACGCAATGCGACAGCCTGCTGATTGGCGACAAATGCGGCGCCCATACCGTGCCTTACATCGAGGTGAAGAACAATTCTTCCCGCGTCGAGCACGAGGCGACCACCTCCAAGGTCGATGACGATCAACTGTTTTACTGCCGTGCCCGCGGCGTGGGCGAGGAGGAGGCGGTGGCGCTGGTCGTCAACGGTTTCTGCCGCGACGTGTTGCAGGCGCTGCCGATGGAATTTGCCATGGAGGCGCAATCGCTCGTGGCCATCTCGCTTGAGGGCTCGGTGGGCTGAGCCCTGCCGCGCCTTCCAAACCTTTCCCGCCCGGTCTTTCGCACCGCCGACCCAAGGACGAAAAAATGCTTGAAATCAAGAACCTGCACGTCAAACTCCAAGATGAGGACAAGGTGATCCTCAAAGGGCTGAACCTGACGGTCGAAACGGGCAAGGTGCATGCGATCATGGGGCCGAACGGCTCGGGCAAATCCACCATGAGCTATGTGCTTTCGGGCCGCGACGGCTATGAGGTGACGGAGGGTTCGGCCAAGCTCGACGGCAAGGAACTCCTTGAGATGGAGCCCGAAGAGCGCGCCGCCGCGGGCCTGTTCCTTGCCTTCCAGTATCCGGTCGAGATTCCGGGCGTGGGCAACATGACCTTCCTGCGCACCGCGCTCAATGCGCAACGGAAGGCGCGCGGCGAAGAGGAGCTTTCGGCGGGCGAATTCCTCAAGCTGGTGCGTGAAAAAGCGAAAACGCTGAAGATCGACGCTGACATGCTCAAGCGCCCGGTCAATGTGGGCTTCTCGGGCGGCGAGAAAAAGCGCAACGAGATCCTTCAGATGGCGATGCTTGAGCCGAAGATGTGCATTCTCGACGAGACCGATTCCGGGCTTGATGTCGATGCGATGCGGCTTGTCTCGGATGGCGTGAACGCGCTGCGCTCGCCCGAGCGCTCTTTCCTCGTGATCACCCACTACCAGCGGCTTCTGGATCACATCAAACCCGATGTCGTGCATATCATGGCCGATGGCCAGATCTTGCAGACCGGCGGGCCGGAGCTGGCGCTTGAGGTCGAGAACAACGGCTATGCCGATATCCTCGCGGCGCATGGGCTGACGGAGGCGAAGTGATGGCGGATGCTCTGACGGCAGGGCCGGGCTTCGCCCCGGAACGGCAGGCGGCCGCCGAGCGGCTTGGCGCGATGGGCCTTCCCGGACGGCGCGATGAATACTGGCGCTGGACCGATCCCGCCGCGCTCAACGCGCCCGAGCCGAAACCGGCACAGGCGGGCGAGGCCGAGGCGCCGCTTTTTGACACGCTCGACCGGCTGAAAGTGGTGTTCGTCGATGGTGTTTTTGACGCGCAAGCCTCGGATGATCTGAGCTTGGCGGGCGTGGAGATCGCGCGTCTGGCCGAGGCGGCGCCGGGCTGGGCCGCGGGGCTTTACGGCACGCTTGAGGCCGCGGGGCAGGTGCCGGTGAAGCGCCCCTTTGCCGCGCTCAATACCGCGCGGGCGACGGACGGGCTCTTGATCCGCGTCACGGCGGCGGCGGCAAAGCCGATCAACCTGATTTATGTGCATAAATCAGAGACGTCTGACCCGATCCTGCACCACCTGATCAAGCTTGAGGACGGGGCGGAGCTCACGCTTCTGGAAACCGGCCCGGCGGGGGCGCGGTTCAACAAGGCGATGGAAGTCGAAGTTGCCAAGGGCGCGCGCTTCCACCACATCCGCATTCAGGGCCCCGATCAGGAGCGCCGCGCAGTCACCCATATCTTTGCACGCGTCGCGGCAGAGGCGCTGTTCAAGAGCTTTACGCTCACCTTCAACGGCGTGCTGACCCGCAACGAGGTCTTTATCGAGATGCTGGGCGATGATGCGGTGGCCCATGTCGCGGGGGCGGCGCTTGGCGATGGACGCGACGGCGCCTTCCACCACGATGATACCGTGTTTGTCACCCATGATGCCTTGCGCGGCGAGAGCCGTCAGGTGTTCAAGAAAGTGCTCAAGGGCGGGGCAATCGGCACGTTTCAGGGCAAGATCCTCGTCAAGCCCGGCGCGCAGAAAACCGATGGCTACCAGATCAGCCAATCGCTTCTGCTTGATGACGCGAGCCAGTTTCTTGCCAAGCCCGAGCTTGAGATCTATGCCGACGACGTGAAATGCTCGCATGGCTCCACCACCGGCGCCATTGACGAGACGGCGCTGTTTTACTTGCGGTCACGCGGCGTGCCGGAGGATGAGGCAAAGGGCCTGCTGGTTCTGAGCTTCCTCGCCGATGCGATCGAGGAGATCGAAGACGCGGCGCTGAAAGAGGAAATCGTCGCGCGGCTGGAAGATTGGCTGGCGCGGCACCGCAGCTGAGGAGCCACAATGGCCGCCGTCGACGATATCTGGCGTTCTTACCGAAAACCGGGGCAGGTGGTGCGCGCGCATCTGGCGCGCAGCCGCTCTGAGCCGCGGCTGTTCACGCTGCTGTTTTCGGCGCTTGTGGTGATCTTCGTCGGCCAATGGCCGCGGCTTGCGCGACAGGCGTTCGAGGTGCCCGATGTGCCACTGCCCGGCCTGCTTTTGGGCACGGCGATGGCGCTCGCCGCCGTCACGCCCTTCATTTATCTCCTTGCCTGGCTCGTGGGGCAGGGGCTGCGGGTGGTCCGCGGGCGGGGCGACAATTACGGCAGCCGGCTCGCGCTTTTCTGGGCGCTTTTGGCGGTCTCGCCGCTGATGCTGCTGCAAGGGCTGGTGCTTGGCCTGATCGGACCGGGGCTGCAGGCCAATGTGATCGGCGGTATCGTCTTTCTCGTCTTCCTGCTGTTTTGGGGGTTCGGGCTGAAGGTCACGCAATTTGACGCTCCCGAGGCCCGCCCATGAGCCTTGCGCTGTATCTGTCGCTGCTGCGGCTCACGCTGAGCGATCCGAATGCGGCCGCGTTCCGGGTTACAACGCTTCTCGACAGCGCACAGGCGCGCTGGCTGGCGCTTGGCGCCGTTGTCGCAACAGGCGCGGCGCTCGGCGCCTTTGCGGAACTGCTGTTTTCCTTCATGACCGGGACAGATCTCGGCCCCGTCGCCTCGCCGGTGAAGCTCGGCCTCGTGCAGGGGGCGCTGCTCGTCTATGCCGCTTTCGCAATGACCCTGTTCGGGCGTCAGTTCGGTGGCACCGGGCGTTTTGGCGATGCGCTGAGCCTCGTGGTCTGGATCGAGGCGGTGATGGTGGGCGGGCAGATCTTGCAGCTTCTCCTGATGGTGCTGTTTCCGCTGGTGTCGGTGGTGCTCACGCTTGCGCTTTTTGCGCTGATGATGTGGCTTCTGGTGCGCTTCACCGCCACGCTTCATGGTTTTGAAAACCTGTTCCTGACCGGTGCGGGCGTTCTGATGGTGTTCTTTGGCTCGGCATTGCTGCTGGGCGCGCTGATCCTCGGGCTGGGGATCACCCCGCCATTCATGGCGGAAAGCTGAAAGGGCTTGATGATGTTCGATGTCGAAAAGATCCGCGCCGATTTCCCGATCCTGTCGCGGCAGGTGCATGGCAAACCGCTGGTCTATCTCGACAACGGCGCCTCGGCGCAAAAGCCGCTGTGCGTGATCGAGGCGATGGATCAGATGTATCGCGAAGATTATGCCAATGTGCACAGGGGCTTGCACACGCTCTCGAATATTTCGACCGAGCGCTACGAGGGGGTGCGGTCAACCGTGGCCAGGTTCCTCAACGCGCCCGACGAGCATGAGATCGTGTTCACGACGGGCTCGACCGAGGGGATCAACCTCGTCTCCTATGCCTGGGCCGCGCCGCGCCTGGAGCCGGGCGACGAGATCGTTCTTTCGATCATGGAGCATCACGCCAATATCGTGCCCTGGCACTTTTTGCGCGAGCGGCAGGGCGTGGTGCTGAAATGGGTCGAGATCGAGCCCGACGGCAGCCTGCCCGCCGAAAAGGTGCTGGAGGCGATCGGGCCGCGCACCAAGCTGGTTGCCATCACCCATATGTCGAACGTGCTGGGCACGCTGGTTGATGTGAAAACCATTTGCGCCGGCGCACGCGAGAAGGGCGTGCCGGTGCTGGTTGATGGCTCGCAAGGCTCGGTGCATGGCCCCGTCGATGTGAAAGACATCGGCTGCGATTTTTACGCCATCACCGGCCACAAGCTTTACGGGCCGAGCGGCTCGGGCGCGATCTATATCACGCGCGAGCGGATGGCGCAGATGCGCCCCTTCATCGGTGGTGGCGACATGATCGACACCGTCACCCGCGACGCGGTCAGCTATGCCAAACCGCCGATGCGGTTTGAGGCGGGCACGCCCGGCATTGTGCAGCAGATCGGCCTTGGCGTGGCGCTCGACTATCTGATGCAGATCGGCATGGAGAATGTCGCGCGGCACGAGGCCGATTTGCGCGCCTATGCAGAGAACCGCCTCAAGGGTCTGAACTGGCTCAACATTCAGGGCATGGCAGCAGAGAAGGGGGCGATTTTCTCCTTCACCCTCGAGGGCGCCGCGCATGCGCATGACATTTCGACCATTCTCGATCAGCGCGGGGTTGCGGTGCGCGCGGGCAGCCATTGCGCGATGCCGCTTTTGCAATCGCTCGGGCTGAGCGCCACCGCGCGCGCTTCCTTCGCGATGTACAACACCCGCGCCGAGGTGGAGGCGCTCGTCTCCGCGCTTGAGCTGTGCCACGATCTTCTGGGCTGAGTTGAAATCCCGCGCCGGGGGTGCACAGAGCGGTTGCAGCCCCCGGATTTTCCCGCTATCAACCGCGCAAGCTGCACCCGTAGCTCAGCTGGATAGAGTACTGCCCTCCGAAGGCAGGGGTCACAGGTTCGAATCCTGTCGGGTGCGCCAATTCTCCAAACAAGTTTGAGGCTCGAATCAAAACGAGATGTATCGGTTTTGGGCGTGCTGCGTTGCGCGTTCCGATGTGGCGAAGTGTCGTCTGCGGCAGGCGGCTATACGGCATGGCTGGACCCGCAGTCGCGCTCCCGTGGGCCCGGGAGCGCCAGAGTCTGCCCCTGCGGGGCGGGATCGGGTTACAACGGGCGTTGGCGGCTCACTTTGCCACAATCACCAGATCGGCGGCGCGGTTTTCCTGCGCCAGAAGCTTGCCGTTGGGCAGGTCGTTCTCTTCCACCCGGCGGCGCGCCTCGGCCTCGGGGTGATCGGCCCAGCGTTTCATCAGACGCGCGCGCAGCGTTGATTCCGGCACAGCGATGCGGATTGACAGATCAAAGAGCGGAAACAGATCGCGCCAGCCGGGCCGGGTGAGGAGCAGGTAATTGCCTTCCACAAGCACCACTTTCGCGCTGGCGGGGAGGGTGGTGCCCGCGGCGACAACCGCATCCGCCGCGCGGTCGAACCTTGGCACCGGCAGATCCTCTTCGCTGGTTTTGGCCGCGACGAGGCAGGCGTGAAGCGCCTCGACATCAAATGTTTCCGGCGCGCCTTTCACGGGGCGCAGGCCCTGTGCATCGAGCCAGTCGTTGCTGCGGTGAAAGCCGTCCATCGGCAGCACGGCCGCGCTGCCGGGGTGCCGGGTGTTCAAGCTCTCGGCGATCTCGCGCGCGAGCCGGGATTTGCCAGCCCCCGGCGCACCGACAATTGCCACCAGCACCCGGCCGGGGCCAAGCTGGCCGATATGGCCCACGAGATCGGCGCGGTCGACGCGCAGCTCGGAGGCCATGAACGCCCCCACATCGCCCATCGGGCCATTGCCGTCGCCAAGCCAGAACTCTGCCATCCGATCCGCCCGCCCGTCTCAGCCCATTGCCGCGATCAACCGGCCAAGCGCGGCGGCGGGGTCCTCCTCGCGCCAGATCTCCTCGCCGATGGCGAAGAAATCGGTGATCGGCGCATAGGCGCGCACGAGCTCCTCGGTGAGCGCGCCCTCGGCCACCACCGGCACCTCGATCACCTCCGACCACCATTCAAAGATTTCGCGCTCGGGCCGCGCGCCCGAGCCCAGCCCGGTCTCGCCCACCGGGCCAAAGCAGACATAATCTGCCCCGGCCTCGCCCGCATTCATCCCCTCATGTCTCGAGGCACCGCAAAAGGCGCCCACGATCGCCTCCGGGCCAAGCTCCTTGCGCGCATAGCGCACCGTGCGCGCGCCGTCGCTCAGATGCACCCCGTCGAGCCCATGGCGCTCAACAAGCGCGATGTGGTTCTCGATCACCAGCGCCACATCATGCTCATGCGCCACCACCCGCACCGCATCCGCGGCGCGCATCACGGCATCTTCGTCCTTGCTGGCGAGCGCAAGCCGGATGCAGGCGATCTCATGCGCGCCCAGCACCTTCGAGAGCGTCTCCGGGAAGATGTCGAGATCGAAACTCGGCGGCGTGAGCAGGTAGATCTGCGGGCGGTCCTCGGACATGGGGCTCTCCATTCGGTTTCGCGCCTTCTAGCGCAGGCAAGCCTGCCTTGCCAGCGGCTTTGCGGGGCGCTATCGGGGGGCATGAGCGAGCATATCCCGACTTTCATCCTGATCCGGCCCCAGATGGGCGAGAATATCGGCGGCGCGGCCCGCGCGATGCTGAACTTCTCGCTCAACCGTTTGCGCCTTGTTGCGCCGCGCGACGGTTGGCCGAACCCGAAGGCGGTGGCCATGGCCTCGGGCGCGGCGGGGCAGGTGCTGGACCATGCGGGTCTCTTTGCCACCACAGCCGAGGCGATTGCGGATTGCGATTTTGTCTTTGCCACCACCGCGCGGGGGCGGGAGCTGACCAAGCCGATCTACACCCCCGAGGCGGCGATGACCGAGGCGCGCGCCCGCATTGCCGCAGGGCAAAAGGTGGGCGTGATGTTCGGCCCCGAGCGCACCGGCCTTGAAAACGATGAGATCATCCGCGCGAATGCGATCATCACCGTGCCGGTGAACCCTGAGTTCTATTCGCTCAATCTCGCGCAGGCGGTGCTGCTTCTGGCGTATGAATTTGGCCGCCAAAGCGCCGATGTGGCGCCGGTCGATCCGGGCCTTGCCGGCGCCGAGCCCGCCACTGCGCTCGAGATCGAAAAGCTCGGCGATCATTATGAGGAGCGGCTCGCGGCGGCGGGGTTCTTCTTTCCCGAGACCAAGGCGCCGATGATGAAGCGCAACCTGCGCAACATGTGGAGCCGGTTTGGCCTCACCCGCGCCGATGTGCAGACCCTTCACGGCGCGCTGCGCCAGCTTGTGCGGCGGCGCGACTGAGCTTGCGCGGGCGCGGGCGCGTGCCCATCCTCGGCTTATGATCAGGGCTCTTCGCAAAGCGATTCTGGCGCTCGTCCTCGGGGCGGGGCTCGGCGTTGTGGCGCTTTTCGTGTTTTTTCCGGTGTTGCGCGGGGCGGCCTGTCCGGGCTGCTACGGGCTCGAGCCGGTCTCCACGACACTCTTTGTCGAGGCCGGGATGCCAGATCACGCGCGGGGGGCGCTCGCGACAGAGATTGCTGCGGCGCGCGGGCGCATTGCGCAGGTCTTTGGCCCGGCGCGCGCGCATCTGCGTATTCTGGCCTGCGCAAGCGCGGCGTGCGACCGCAGGCTCGGTGGGCGCGGCGCCGCGGCAGTGACCTATTCGCTTGGTGCGGTGTCGGTGGTGCGGCTTGCGCCGCGCGGGCTCACGCCCACGGTCCTCACCCATGAGCTGACCCATACCGAGACCCATGCGCGGCTCGGCATCTGGGGGCAGGTTTCCAACCGCATGCCCATCTGGATGGATGAGGGGATTGCCGTCCTTGTCTCCGACGATCCGCGCTATCTGCGGCCCGGAACCGGGCCCGAGCGCTGTTTGAAACCGCCGCGCGCGCCCTTGCCGGTCGCGCCCCGCAGCTGGGGCCCGGTCGCGGCGCAAGACCGCAGCATTTATGCCGCGGCAGCTTGTGCGACCCTGCTCTGGATGGAAAAAAATGGCGCATGGGCGGGGGTGTGGCGCCGCCTTGCGGCCCGAAAGCCGCTACCTTGAGCCCTCTTGCCCAGCGCGCCCCCGGGGCCTAGTCTCGCGCACGCATAAGTGAGGAGCACCCGATGGGGATGAAACCGGCGAAGAACCGTAACCGTGCCCTGTTTGAAGAGGTCGGCGTGGAAACGCCGCGGCAGATGCCGGTGAAGCCGCAAGGCGGCATGATCGACGCCCGGCCCAAGGGCGCGCGCGGTGCGGTGCGGTTGTGGATGGCGTCGCTGATCGTGCTCGCGCTTCTCATGCTCGGCTTTGACACGCTGCCGATCCCGGAGCCGGTGGCGCAGGCCGCGCCCTTCACCGGGGCGGCGATGCTCGCTGTTTGGGTGCTTGGCGCGCTCGGGCTTGCGATGGGCCGGAAGTTTCCGCGCGGCTGGGCCGGGCGCAGCCTCGGGCTTGGCGCCTTCTGCCTTCTCGCGTTCGCCTCGGACCCTGCGGTTTTCTCGATGTCAGCCAAGGCTTTGCGGGGCGATGTTGCGCCGGCTGCGGCGACCGTCGTGCCCGCGACCGAAGCCCTGCCGCCGCTGCCCTTGCTCCCGGCCGCCCCTCCCACGGCGGCGCCCGAAGCCCTTGCGCCGGACCCGGCAGGTTCTCCCGGCAAGACGCCCGCCCTCCTCGATCAGCTCCGCGCCCTGGGATCTGAGGCGGCGCAGATCGCGGCCGATCAGATTGGCGGCATGCGCGAGGCGATCGGCGCGCCGGTGCTCGCCGCGCTGCGCGCGGGGCTTGCTTTCCTGATCACGGGTTTTGGCTTCTGGTATGCAGCGCTTCTGGGCCGCAGCGAGGCCGAGCTTATTTCCGCCCGCCGCCAGGGCGAGGCCGGGCTTGCGGGGCTTGCCACCGGGCTCATGCATCTGGGGTTTGTGCAGCTTGTGATCGGCGCGCTCACCTCGGCACTTGGCGCGGGGGCGGTGCATATGGACTGGCCGCTGATGGGCGGCGCCTTCTTCCCCGCCGATGCGCTGACGCTTGAGCCGCTTTGGCGCAATGCGTTCGAAAACCCCGCGCTCGTGCAATTTGTGCACCGGATCGTGGGCTATCTGATCCTGCTCCTTGGCCTCGTCGCTTTGATCCGGTCGCGCCGCTCGGTGCATGGGGTGACGCGCGCGGCCTTCCTGATCGCCTTCATCTGGCTTGTGCTGCAAATCGCTCTGGGCGTTGTCACGCTTCTGCGCGCCGATTCGCAACCGCTCGCGCTCACCCATTTTGGCGTTGCGCTCCTGTTTTGGGTCTTCGTGATCCGGGCCCGCTTCCTTGCGCGCTATCCTCGCGTGCAATCCATTCGGAGGTCGTGATGACTGCTTATGCCGAACTGACCGCCTTCCTGCGCGAAACCGAGGCGCTCGCCTATGTCGCCGAGCGCCTTGGCTGGGATCAGGAAACGATCATGCCGCGCGGTGCGGCTGCGCAGCGGGCCGAAGAGATCGCGGCGCTTGAGGCGGTGCTGCATGCGCGCCGCACCGATCCCCGGATCGAGGATTGGCTCGCGCGGGCCGAGGCGACAAGCCCGGCAGAGGCGCGCGTGCTGGACCTTGCGGGCCGCAGCTACAACCGCGCCAGCCGCATTCCGGCGCGGCTGGCCACCGAACTCGCCCGCCTCACCTCGCTCTCGCAAGGGATCTGGGCCGAGGCGCGCGCCGCCGAAGACCCGACCCATTTCCTGCCCGCTTTGGCGGAGGTGGTGGCGCTCAAGCGCGAAGAGGCGGCCTGCCTGAGCGAGGGCGATCTTTACGACGCGTTGCTTGATGATTACGAGCCCGGCGCCACGCATCGCCAACTCGGTGCGATGTTCGACCGGATGCGGCCCCGCCTTGTGGCGCTGCGTGAAAAGGTGCTTGGCACCGAGCGCCAGCCCGACCCCGTTGGCCATGTCTTCCCCGAGGCGGCGCAACTGCGCATCGCACGGATCTGCGCCACCGCCTTCGGCTATGACTGGACCTGCGGGCGGCTCGACAATTCGGTCCATCCCTTCACCTCCGGCTCGGGGCGGGATGTGCGCATCACCACAAGGGTGAGCGAGAGCGATCCGTTCAACTGCCTCTATTCGACGATTCACGAAGTGGGCCATGCCTGCTACGAACAGGGGATCGACCCGGATTACGCCTTCACGCCTTTGGGGCGTGGCGTCTCGATGGGGGTGCATGAGAGCCAGAGCCGGATCTACGAAAACCAGCTTGGCCGCTCAAGCGCGTTCACGGGCTTTCTCTATCAACGCATGGTTGAGGCCTTTGGCGATTTTGGCGTGGCCGATGCCGAGACGTTCCATGCCTGCGTGAACCGGGTCACGCCGGGCCATATCCGCACCGAGGCGGATGAGCTGCATTACAACCTCCATATCATGATGCGCTTCGATCTCGAACGCGCGCTCATTGCGGGCAAGATGGAGGTGGGCGATCTGGAAGAGGCCTGGAACACGCGCTTTGAGGCCGATTTCGGCGTCAAGGTGGCGCAGCCCTCGCAGGGCTTCTTGCAAGATGTGCACTGGTCGGTGGGGCTTTTTGGCTATTTCCCGACCTACAGCTTGGGCAATGTTTATGCCGGCTGCCTGAACAAGGCGATGCGTTCGGAGGTCGAGGGGATCGATGACGCGCTGGCCGCAGGCTCGGCGCGCCCGGCGACCGAATGGCTGCGCGAGCGGCTGCAACGCCACGGGGGCCTGCGCCCGCCCCGCGAGACCATTGCGCAAGCCTGTGGATTTGAGCCGAATGAGGGGCCGCTTCTCGATTACCTCGATGCGAAATTCGGCGCGATCTACGGGGTGTGAGCCGGGCAGGGGGCGCTGCCCCCTCTTGGCCTTTGGCCAATTCACCCCCGGGATATTTTCACAAAGTCGAAGGCCCACACCCTGTCTTCGACTTTGTGCAAATATCCCGGGGGGAGTCCGCAGGACGGGGGGCAGCGCCCCCCTTCAGGCGGTGGAGGTGTAGCGGTTCGCCGGTGTGGTGATCAGGCTTTTCGCATGGTTCAGCCCGTCAAAGCGCGCCTTGAGCGTTTTGGGGCCGGCGGTGATGCGGAAATAATCGTAGACCTTCGGGCGGTCGAAGGCGCAGAGATACTGGAAATGCAGCCGAAAGAAGCGCCAGCGCAGCGCCTTCCAGCGTTCCGGGCTCAGCGTTTGGGTGAAGGCGGCGGAGATCACCAGCGGATGGATCTGCCCCTCCGGGCCGACGCCCGAGACCCGGACCGGATCGCACAGCGCAAAGGCGCAGCCATCTCCCGGCGCGGTGACATCGACCCAGGCGAGTTCTTTGCGCGTGGCGAGAAAGGCGAGATCGCCGCGTAGCCGCTTGGCCTGCGGCAGGTAGCTCACCATCGGCACCACATGGCCGAGCGAGAGGAAGGAAAGCGCCGGGCCCTCAGCGGGCACGCGACCGGTGCGGATCAGATCGGCGAGGATCGAGACGGCGAGATGCGCGCCCGAGCTGTGGCCGACAACGAGCACCTCGTCCCACTCCTCGGTGAGGGCGGTGGCGATCGTGGCGCCAAATTCGGCCATCCGCGCCGCGAGCCGCGGCGGGTTGGCGCCGCCCCAGCGCGCGGTGAAAGCATAGTCATGCATCAGGTAATAGGCGTAGAACCTGCCGTCCTTGCGGCGAAACCAGCGCAAGGCTGACCAGACGAGGGCGAGCCCCGCCACCGCCGACAGGCCGGTGACGAGCGCGGGGAGCGGCACCGGCACGGCAAGGATCGAGACCGCGGCGACAAGATAGCGCGAGAGCGCCCAAAACACCGCGGCGCCCAGCCCGAGCGCCACAAGCAATTGCACGATCAGCGCGAAGATCGGGTAGAGCGCGGCGATCACCGGCCCCTTGCGCAGCCGCATCAGCCGGAAGAGCGCGCCCGAGGCGATATACGCCCAGGCGGTGCGCACAAGCTGGCCATAAGTGGCGAGGATCGAGCCATCCATGCTGTCGCGCACGATATCGGCCCAGATCAGCACTTCGATATCGGCCTCGACCGGCGCCCCCTCTTGTTCGGAGCGCACATGCCAGCCATAGGGGCCGCCCGCGCGCTTGGGGGCAAGGCTGAGGCTGTAGCCCGAGATCGCCGCCTGCGCTTGGCCCTCCTTGCGGTAAAGCTCGCGGTAGCGGCGCGGGTGGATCGGATCATAGCCGGGGATGTAGAACACCCGGCGCTTTCTCACATCTGTCGTCATCTCGATCCCGGCTCGCATGCTGGCGGAACATTTGCCCCGAGGCTAGCAGGAAAGGCAAGGCCGGGCTGTGACTTATGCGGCATTCCAGCGGTTGAGATTGGTGCGGATCGCGCCGATCCGGTCGGCTGTTGCGGGGTGAGACAGAAGCCAGGCGGGCACGACGCCCGCGCGTGCGCCGGTGATCGCGTCGAGCTTTTCAAACAGGGTCAGTTGCGGGGCGGCGCCGATCCCCGCCTTGAGAAGCAGCGCGGTGGCAAATTCATCGGCCTCGAATTCGTCCTTCTGGCTCAGCCGCGCCGCCACCGCCTCGGTGATCAGATTGGCGATCCAGGGGCCGATGACGGGAATGAACCGGCCGATGAGCCCGGTCAGAACAAAGCGGAGCAGGTTCTGGCCGGAGAAATCGAGCATCCGGCGCTTTGCATGCCCGCGCGCGACATGGCCGATTTCATGAGCGATCACCGAGGCAAGCTCCTCGGCGCTGACCTGACCCTGACGGTAGAGACGCACAAACCCCTCGGTCAGATACACGCTGCCGTCTGGCGCGGCGAGGCCGTTCACCTGCGGGATCTCGTGCACGAACACCGGCAGCCGCTCGACCCCCAGCGCCTTGCGCAAGGCCTCGATCACCGGCGCGAGGCCGGGCTCGGCGAGCGGGTGGGATTGCGCCGCGAGCTTGCGGATCGTGGCGCGCGCGGAGACATGCCACATCACCAGCCCGGCGGCGAGGATGAACAGGACGGGAAGCAGGCGGAGCAACAGGACCATGCCTTTCAGATGGGGTGTGCGCGCGCAGGGTCAATCCCCGAGCGCAGTGAGAGGATCTGCCGCGGTGTCGGGCGTCTCCGGTTCGGGGCTCTCCGGTTCGGGGGGCGCGGGGCGGCGCAGCGTGCGCAAGAGCCAGAGCCCGAGCCCGATTGCCACCGCGCCGGTGGCCATGAGGCCGAGCGTGTTGCCCGCCAGATCCTCCGCCGCATCGAGATTGCTGCCAAAGACCATGCCAAGGCCCACATAGCCCAGCACCCAGACCACCTCACCCGCAATATCGGCCAGGGTAAAGCGGCGGTGGCTGTAGCCCGAGGCGCCCGCGGCGATGTTCACCCAAGGCCCGAGCGCGGCAAAGAGCCAGCGCGAGAGAAAGACCGCGACGGCCCCGTGGCGCGCGAGATTTTCCAGCGCGGTGGCGATCAGCGCGCCGCGTTTCGTGCCGGGTTGGGGCAACAGATGCCCGGCGCGGCGGCCGAGGAAAAACCCGACCTGATCGCCCGCGAGCGCGCCGCCGAAAGCGGCACTGCCAACAGCAAGGAGCGAAAGATCGCCCGAGGCGACAAAGGCCCCCGCCGCGATCATCATCAGGGACGAGGGGACGGGGAGCGCGAGGCAGCTGAAAAACGTGGTGAGCCCGACGAGCCAGGGCCCGTAAAGCGGCAGAGCTTCGAGCAATGCATCAAGGAGCGCACCGCTCATGTGCCCGGGTCCGGGCGCGGCGGTGCGGGCTGCGCCAGATCGGGGAGCACCACCTCAAGCCGGTCGATCAGATCGCTGAGCGGCACATCGAGCGCGCGGGCGATACGTTCGAGCGTGGGCGGGCCGCTTCCCACCAGCTCCGGCCCGTTCTCGATGCCGAGCACGGCATCGACATCCTCGATCTTGAGGCGCCAACTGCGCGCGATATAGCCCGGCGTCATCCAGCCCTCGGGCATCTGGCGGTGATGTTCGGGGTTGGCCCAATAGATCGTGCGCACGATGATCCGCCCGCCAAAAAACGCCGCAAGCGTGGCCGCAAGCACAAAGCCGATCAGCGGCAGCCGCTGCTCTCGCCAAAGCCGGCGCAACGCCTTCATCCGAGCACCTTCATCGCAGCGGTGATGCCCTCAAGCGTGAGCGGGAACATTCGCCCCGCGAAGATCTCGCTGACCATGCCGATCGACATCGTATAGGACCAGTGCCGCTCGGGCACCGGGTTGAGCCAGACATGGTCGGGCCACTGCTCCTGCGCGCGGGCAAGCCAGAGCGCGCCGGGTTCGGGGTTCCAATGCTCGTTCGCGCCGCCGACATGGCTGACCTCATAGGGCGACATCGCCGCGTCGCCCACAAAGATGCATTTGTAATCCGGGCCATAGCGGTGCAGCACCTCCCAGGTGGGGGTCACCTCGCCCCAGCGGCGGCGGTTGTCGCGCCAGACCCCCTCATAGAGGCAGTTGTGGAAATAATAATGCTCCAGATGCTTGAACTCGGCGCGCGCGGCCGAAAACAGCTCGTCCACAAGCGCAATGTGGTCATCCATCGAGCCGCCGACATCGAGAAAGAGCACGACCTTGACCGCATTGTGCCGCTCGGGCCGGGTCTTCACGTCGATATAGCCCGCCTCGGCAGAGGCGCGGATGGTGCCGGGAAGGTCCAGTTCCTCCTGCGCCCCGTGCCGCGCCCATTGCCGGAGCCGTTTGAGCGCCACCTTGATGTTGCGGGTGCCAAGCGCGACGGTATCGTCAAAATCGCGAAAGTCGCGCTTGTCCCAGACCTTCACCGCGCGGCGATGGCGGCTTTCTTCCTGCCCGATCCGCACCCCCTCGGGGTTGTAGCCATAGGCGCCAAAGGGGGAGGTGCCGGCGGTGCCGATCCATTTGTTGCCGCCCTGATGGCGGCCCTGTTGCTCCTTGAGCCGGTCGCGCAGCGTGTCCATCAGCTTTTCGAAACCACCCAGAGCCTCGATCTGCGCTTTCTCCTCGGCGCTCAGATGCTTTTCGGCGAGCTTCCTGAGCCAGTCTTCGGGCAGGTTCAGCGCCTCGAGCACGGCCTCTTCCGAAAGCGCCTCCAGCCCCTTGAAACTTTGAGAAAAAGCGCGGTCGAAGCGGTCAAGGTGGCGCTCGTCCTTCACCATCGCGGTGCGGGCGAAGTAGTAAAACCCGTCAAGGTCATAGGTGCAGAGCCCCGCCGCGAGCCCTTCGAGAAAGCTCAGATATTCGCGCGGGCTCACCGGCACGCCCGCGGCCCGGAGCTGTTCGAAGAATGGCAGAAACATCGCACCCCCCGCGCCTTTGTCGGCGCGGGGGGTCAACCCGGCCGGATCAGCCGCGCCCGGCGCGGGCGAGCGCCGCCACTTCGGCGGCCCGCGCCCGCACTGCGGCGTCGGAGCCAAAACCGTAGCGTGCCCATTGCCCGGAGTCGAGCCGCGCCTGTTGTGCCTGCGCGCCCTGACCCAGCGCCTCATAGGCCTCGGCGCGGATCAGGTGCAGCGTTGCGGCGAGCGCGGCATTCTGCGCCGATTGCGCCGGGCCGAGCGCGCGGTCGGCCAGCGCGAGGGCCTGTTGCGCGTGCCCTGAAGACAGCGCGATTGTCGCCATCTGCATGTCGACATGGGCGGACTGGATCCCGGCGCCCGGCGTGGCGCCATAGATGCTTGCCGCGTTCATGAAGGCCCGCAGCGCGGTCTGCGGATCGCTCGGCTGGCTCAGCCGCCCCAGCACGAACCAGCCAAAACCCGCGCGCGTATCCTGCCAGCCCTGCGCCGCCGCGATCTGGATCGCCGTCATGGCCGCGGCGCGCCGTGCCCCGGCCCGCCCCGGCCCGATGGCGCGCTCCACCGCTGCAACATAGGCGCGCGGGGTCGGGTTCTCGCGCAGGCCCCGCACCGCACCGCCCGCCGGGTTGAGGCGCGCAAAAACGGCGGGCAGGCGCGCCTGCACCTCGGGCGCGCTCATGCCCGAGTGCAGCTCGTTCGCATAGGTCGCGCGCAGTTGCATCATGTCATAGCGGGTGAGCACGGTCTGGAAGTTGTCGTCATTCCAGATCGAATCCGGCAGCCGGTAGAGGTCATTGAGCGGTCCGAGCGCCTGGCTCGTTTCCTCGTGCAGGCAATCGCGCAGCTCTTGCGGCGTTGCCTCGGCGGGGATGAAGACGGTGGCGGCGGTGCGCTGCTTGACCTGCGCCCAATCGCCCGCCGGGGTGCGCCGCTCTGCCCGGTAAGCCTCCCAGGTTGCGGCATTGGGCACGACGAAACAGGCGGCGTTGGGCACCTCGCGGCTCATCTTGCGGCGCGGCACGAATTCGATGCGAATGTGGTTTGTCGCGGATTGCCCGATCGTGATCGGGATGCCCGCCTCGGCGCGCAGCCGGGAGACGAGCCGGGCGAGTTCGGGGCTCGCCGCGGGCGGGGCGCCGGGGCCGAGCGCCACCGTCACCGGCCCCTCGAAGCGGGAAAACTGGCCGATCCGGCGCCCGGATTCGAGCGAGAAGCTCAGCTCCATGAAATCGCGCGCGAGCTCGCTGTTGGAGGGCAGCACGGGGGGGCGTGGCGCGGGCTCGATCCGGCTCGGGGGGGCGGCAATTTCTGCAAGCGGCAAATCGACCGCGGCGGTCGAGGCACGGGCCGTGGGCACATCGTAATCGGAGGGGGGCGCGGCGCAGCCCGCAAGCACGGCGAGGCAGGCCACCCCGGAGACACGGCTGAGCAATCCAGCCCAACGCGAGGCCGCAGGGCGAGGGCAAGAGGCGGTGCCTGCGGTGGCAGCCGCAGCAACCGCTTCGGGCGGCAAAATCTTCGAACGCATGGCAGTGCGATCCCAGCATGTTTGGGGGTCCGCCAGGGAGCAGACCTCGGCTTCGACCCGCAATCATTTGAGTTTCAATGGGATTTTTATATGGCATCTGGCGCGGAGGTGCCCCGGTGCCGCCCGCCAGCCGCCCCGTTCTCGCCACGTTTCGCCCTGTGGGGCGCGATTGTCGCCGCCCTGCGAACAGAGTGGTTCCGCTCTGACCATGAGGGCTGGCTCTGTTCTCGATTGGGGATCTTTGCGTTTCGTGAGCGGAAACGGCAAATACGCGCCTTTGGCGCCAAGGCGCCATATCAAGGGGATGTCCTTGCCGCCAAGGCCGGTTTCGCGCCCCGCAATCGGGCCGGATCATGGCAATTGCGGGGAGATCGGAAACAAACGCCCCGGCCAAAGCCGGGGCGCGAAAACTCTGGAAAGTTTGAGTCGCTCGGTGCCGAAGCGGCGCGCTCAGCGCGCGCGGCGGCGCCCCCGGCCCCCGGACGACGCGGCGGCGGCAGAGGCTTCAGCAAAGCTTGCGCCTTCCTTCATCGCGTCGAGCACCTTGGAGAGCTTGATCCAGTCCATCGAGTTCGGATCGTGATCCATCAGCAGGTTGGCGGCGCGGATCGCCTCCATCTCCTGATTGCGCACCGGGTTCATGATCGCCGAGGTCATGCCCGCGCCAATCGCCATCGGCAGGAAGGCGGCGTTGACGCCGTGGCGGTTCGGCAGCCCGAAGGAGATGTTCGAGGCGCCGCAGGTGGTGTTGACGCCGAGCTCCGTGCGCAGGCGCTGCACCAGCGTGAACACCTGCCGCCCGGCCGAGGCCATCGCGCCCACCGGCATCACCAGCGGGTCAACGACAATGTCATGCGCCGGGATGCCGAAATCGGCGGCGCGTTCGACGATCTTTTTCGCCACCGCAAAGCGCACATCGGGGTCTTCGGAGATCCCGGTATCGTCGTTCGAGATCGCCACCACGGGCACGTTGTATTTTTTCACCAGGGGCAGCACGCGCTCAAGGCGCTCTTCCTCGCCGGTGACAGAGTTCAGAAGCGGGCGGCCTTCGCAGGCGGCAAGGCCCGCTTCGAGTGCGGCGGGCACCGAGCTGTCGATGCACAAAGGCACATCGGTCACCGCCTGCACCTTGGCGATCAGCTCGCGCATCAGCGGCGGTTCGACAAAGTTGTTGTCGGCATAGCGCGGGTCTTCGGCCATCTTGTTGGAGAAGACGGCGCCCGAGTTGATGTCGAGCACGGTTGCGCCGCAGGCCACCTGCTCCAGCGCGTCCTTTTCCACAGTGGTGAAATCGCCCGCTTCAAGCTCGGTGGCCAGCTTTTTCCGGCCCGTCGGGTTGATGCGCTCGCCGATCACGCAGAAGGGCTCGTCGAAGCCGATCACAACGGTCTTCGTCTTGCTCTCGAGAATGGTGCGGGTCATGGTCAGCCTTTCACTTGTTCCGCGATCCAGGTCGCGTTCGTCTTGATACCGCCGAGCGGGAAGAAATGCACGGCCTCGATGCCGAACTCGGGATGGGCGGCCTTGTGCTTGGCCAGGGTCTTGAGCAGGTCGGTGGGCTCGAAGGGGGCCAGCAGCTTCGTCACGTCTTTGGCGCGTTTTTGCAGCACCTTGAGGCTCGGACCAACGCCGCAGGAGATGGCGAATTTCAACAGCGTTTGCAGCTTGCCGGGGCCCGCAATGCCGATATGGACCGGCATCTTGATGCCTTCGGCGGCCAGCCGGTCAACCCAGGCGATCATCGGGCCCGCCTCAAAGGCGAATTGCGTGACAATGGCGCAATCTGCATCGGTGGTATCGGCGAATTTCTGTTTTAGCTTCAGCGCATCCATCACGATCTTGTCGCCGCCATTCACGTCGATGTCGCGGTTGCCCTCGGGGTGACCGGCAAAGTGAATGCGCTCGAAGCCCGCAAACGCGCCGGTTTCCAGAAGCTGCATGGAATTGTCGAGGCTGCCAAGCGGGGTTTTCGGCCCGCCGCCCAGAAGCAGCGCCTGCTTCACGCCCGCCTCGCCCTTGTAGCGCGCCACCCATTCGCGCAGCTCCAGCGCATCGCGCATGATGCGGGCAGGGAAATGCGGCATCGGCTCGAAGCCCTCGTCGCGCAGCCGCTTGACGGTGGCGACCATCTCTTCGATCGGCGTGCCCTCGATATGGGCAACATAGACCCGCGTGCCTTCGGGCAGGAGCGCGCGAAAATCCTCGACCTTGGCCGCGGTGCGCGGCATCACCTCGATCGAGAAGCCTTCGAGGAAGGCCGGGAGCACGCCGTTGCTCGGCGGTTCTTGCGGTGTCGCGGTGTCGCGGCGGAAGTTCAGAAGCGCCATGTCTCTCTCCGTCAGCTGGGCTGGTGCTCCCAGCCGTCATTGGCAATCAACCGCACAAGCGCGGCGGTATCGTAATCGGAGAGAACCCGCGCCAGTTCGGCTTCGGCGGCCTCAAGGTCCGAGCCGTCGCGGGTGCCAATCACCACCTTGCGCCACTCCGCAAGGTAAGCGTCGCTGTCCTTCGCGCCGATCTTCATCGCGCAGCGGTCGATCGCTTGTTCGAACCGTTCGGGGAGCGGTCTCTTCACCCCCCTGCGGCCCGAGCCTGCAATGATCTGCGCGGGAATATCGCGCCAGAAGACGATCGTGATCTCGGCCATTCGTGATTCCCTCTTGTCTCAGCAATACGGGCGAATGCGACGTGGCCGGAGACGGATTTCGACATGTTTCGCGGGGTTGGCGACACCGCTCGATTTCTTCGCGCGCTTGGCACCCGATGTGCAATCTCGAACTTTGCAGGAAGATGATGAAAATAGTTCAAATTCCGCCCCGCGCCCGCTTTGGCGGGGGGCGGATGCCGCTGCCGGGAGCTTCGGGGCAAGCGGTCCCGAAGAACAAGCGCGCAGGCCGGCCCTTTCATCTTGCCTTAAATATCCCGGGGGTGCGGGGGCAGCGCCCCCGCCCGGCGCGCTTCGGCCTGCCGAAGCGCGCACCGTCCACGCTGGCGCGCGCTGTGACGAAGGTCACCAATTTGTCATCAGGCGCTTGAACCTGCGCCCCCCCCGCGCTACCTAGGAGGTAACTTGAAATCGGAGGGCGTGACGATGGCGCCCAGGCGTCCTCGGGCTGCGGGCGCGATCCCGAAAAAGGTCGAACGCGCTGCACCCACCCCTGCCGAGCCGGGCGAGCTTTATGCTGCGCTCGATCTCGGCACCAACAGTTGCCGGATGCTGATTGCCCGACCGAAGGGCGATCAGTTTCAGGTCGTGGACAGCTTCTCGAAAGCGGTCCAGCTCGGTCAGGGGTTAGAAGCCTCCGGCCGGCTTTCCCGTTCATCCATGGCGCGCACCGTGCAGGCCTTGCAGATCTGCCGCCGCAAGATCGAAACGCATGGCGTGCGCCGGATGCGGCTGGTGGCCACCGAGGCCTGCCGCCGCGCCGGCAATGCGCGCGATTTCATTCGCTATGTGCGCCGCGAGACGGGCCTGCCGCTGGAGATCATCCCGCCCGAGGAGGAGGCGCGGCTCGCCGTCATCTCCTGTGCCTCGCTCGTCAATCCCGGCACCGAGCAGCTGCTTGTCGTCGATATCGGCGGCGGTTCCACCGAGCTTGTGTGGATCGACATCTCCCATGTGCCGCCGGCGGATCGCCCCCGCGCGATCATGCGGCTTTCGGGCGGCTTCTCGCAGCCCGAAAGCGAGATCCCCTCGGCGCGCGTGGTGGACTGGATCTCGGTGCCGCTCGGGGTGGCCACGCTGAAAGACCAGTTTGGCGATGTTGAGGACGATGCCGCCCGGTTCGCGTTGATGTCGTGGTTCTTTGAGGAAAAACTCGCCGATTTCAGCCCCTATGCCTCGGGTATGCCGCAGGCGGGGTTTCAGGTGATCGGCACCTCGGGCACCGTTACCACCGTCGCCGCCTGCCATCTTGGCCTCAAACGCTATGACCGCAACCGCGTCGACGGGCTCACCATGACCTCGGTCGAGATCGACGCCGTGATCCGCTCGTTTCTGAACCTCGGCCCGGAGGGGCGGCGCGCCGATCCGCGCATCGGGCGGGACCGGCACACGCTGATCATGTCGGGGGCGGCGATCTTGCAGGCGCTGATGCGGGTCTGGCCAACCGACCGGATGTCGGTCGCGGACCGCGGCCTGCGCGAGGGCCTTCTTTATGCACAGATGGCCGAGGATGGCGTGCTCGAAGAAATGAAGCCGATCGAAGGAGAGATCGAATGACCAAGACCCCGACCGGCAAAAACACCTCCGGGCGCGGGCAGCGCGACCTGCGGGTGCGGGTAAAAACGGCGAAGGGGCGCAAGCTCTCGTCGACGCTCTGGCTTGAGCGCCAGCTCAACGACCCTTACGTGATCCGCGCGCGAAAAGAGGGCTACCGCGGCCGCGCCGCCTACAAGATCCTCGAGCTGGACGAAAAGTTCCGCTTTCTTGTGAATGGGGCGCGGGTGGTGGACCTTGGCTGTGCCCCCGGCGGCTGGTGTCAGGTGGCGGTGAAGCGGGTCAATGCGCTTGGCGAGAAGTCGGGCAAGAAGGTCGGCACCGTGCTTGGCGTCGATCTGCAGGAGATCGCGCCGATTGCCGGGGCTGACCTGCATCAGCTCGATTTTCTCGAAGATGGCGCCGACGAAAAGGTGAAGGGCTGGCTCGGCGGGCGCGCCGATGTGGTGATGTCGGATATGGCCGCGGCGGCCTCGGGCAACCAGCAGGTGGACCATTTGCGCATTATCACCTTGTGCGAGCATGCTGCCTATTTTGCCTTTGACGTGCTCGAAGAGGGCGGCACCTTCGTGGCCAAAGTGCTCGCGGGCGGCGCCGAACAGGGGCTGATGGGGATTCTCAAGAAGAATTTTGACAAGGTGGCGAACGTCAAGCCGCCCTCGTCGCGCAAGGACAGCTCCGAGAAATTTGTGGTCGCCCAAGGGTTTCGGGGCAAACGGCACGAAGAGGGGCCGCAGGCGCCTGACGCAGAGTAAACTGCGACCCTTGCGCGCAGCCGATTTCGCCCTATCCTGAGCGCTTCGACGCAGCGTGAAGAGGGGAGGCTTTTCGATGCGCCACAGGGAGAGTGCGCCCGCAAGCCGCAACCATGCCGAGATCGTGCAATCCGTCGTCACCTCGGCCAAGGCCGCGGGGCAGGCGGGGTTTGCCGCGTCGTGGCGGCGCTCGATGATCCATCACAAGCTTGACCCGGGGCAGGGGCAGGGCGCGCATCGGCTGACCGAGGGCGAGATCAAGGCGCGCCGCGAGGCGGCAGGGCTTTTGTTGCGCGTTGCAGCACCCGTGCTCGACCGGCTCGCCCGCGCCGCCTGTGAGGCGGGCTGCGCGGTCTTTCTCTCCGATGCCGAGGGGCTTGTGCTCGATGAGCGGCTGCGCGCGGGCGACCGGCGCGCCTTTCACGGCTCGAACCTCGCCCCCGGCTCGGATTGGTCGGAGGGTTCGGAGGGGACGAATGGCATCGGCACCTGCCTCGCCGAGGGCCGCGCCGTCACGGTTTGGCGCGACCAGCATTTTCGCGCCACCAATACCGGGCTGACCTGCATGGGGGCGCCGGTGTTTGGCGCCGAGGGAGAGCTGGCGGGCGTGATCGATGTCTCCTCCGCCCGCGCCGACATGACCGAGGGCTATGCGCGGCTGGTGGCGCTCACCGTGCAGGATGCGGCGAGCCGGATCGAGGCAGATCTGTTTCGGGCGGCGTTTGCCGGGGCGCGGATCCTCTCGGCGGGCGGCACCGAGGAGAGCCCGCAGGGCGTGATGCTGCTCGCGCTCGACCGCGACGATCTGGTGATTGGCGCCACGCGCGCGGCGCGGCGCCAGCTTGGCCTTGAGCCGCGCCAGATTGGCCGCGTGCCTGCCAATGATCTGTTCGGGGAGCGGGCGGCCCCCGCGCAGGGGGCGCTGGCCGAGGCGCAGCGGGCCGAGATGGCGCGCGCGCTCGCGCGTTCGGGCGGGAATGTGTCTGCCGCGGCGCGCGATCTGGGGATTGGCCGCGCCACCTTTTACCGCAAAGCAAAAGCGCTCGGGCTGGGCGTGTAACCCCTTGCGCGGCGCCGCGCGGGCTCAGCCGTTGCGGAAATGCTTGGCGAGCTTGAGCCCCTGGCCCTGATAGTTCGAGGCGATCCCGGTGCCGTAAAGCCGCGCGGGCCGCTCGGCCATGCGCTCATAGACGAGCCGCCCGACCACCTGCCCGTGTTCGAGCACGAAGGGCGCCTCGTGGCAGCGCACTTCGAGCACGCCTTTGGAGCCTTCTCCTCCCGCCGCACCATGGCCGAAACCGGGGTCGAAAAAGCCCGCGTAATGCACCCGGAACTCGCCCACCATCGCAAGGTAAGGCGCCATCTCGGCGGCAAAATCGGGTGGGATCACCACCGCCTCGCGGCTCACGAGAATATAGAAGGCGCCGGGGTCGAGGATGATCCGCCCGTCGCGGGTGCGGATCTCCTCCCAAAAATCGGAGGCCGGATAATGTGCGATCCGATCAAGGTCGATCACGCCGGTATGGGGCTTGGCGCGGTAGCCCACGAGATCGCCCGTCTCCGGGCGCAGATCGACGGAGAAGCCAAGCCCGTGGTCGATCACCGCCTCGCCACTCACCAGGGGTTCGGCGGCATGCAGAAGCTTCAGCTCCGTGTCGGAAAGCGCAGCATCTCCGGCGCGAAACCGGATCTGGTTGAGCCGCATGCCGGGGCGCACCAGCACCGAAAACGAGCGCGGGCAGATCTCGGCGTAAAGCGGGCCCGCATAGCCCTCGGGGATGCGGTCAAATTCGGTGCCGCCATCGGTGATGACGCGGGTGAGCAGATCGAGTCGCCCGGTCGAACTTTTCGCATTCGAGACAGCGGTGAGGCCCGCGGGCAGCGCGAGCCGTTCCATCAGCGGCACCAGATAGACGCAGCCCTTTTCGAGCACCGCGCCCTCGCTGAGGTCCATCCGGTGCATCTCGAACGCGGCAAGCTTCGCCTCCACCCGTTCGTTGGGGCCCGCAAGGAAGGAGGCGCGGATGCGGTAGGCCACCGGCCCGAGCCGCAGATCGAGGCTTGCGGGCTGCACCTGCGCATCGATCACGGGGGCAGAGGCGGCGATCTCGCCCCGAAGGATCATGGCGCGCAATGCGCTGTCGGGAAGAACGCCCTGCATCGTCAAAGCCCCGTGTAAATCAGGTGTCGGATATGCGAACGCCCACCCCCGAAGGGGTGGGCGTTGTTCGGATGGTCGGGCCGGTGAGATTCGAACTCACGACCTTCCGCCCCCCAGACGGACGCGCTAACCAGGCTGCGCCACGGCCCGACGAGGGGCATATAGAGGCATTGCGCCTCCGGGCGCAAGCGGCAAAACGCATCTTTTTGCGCCAAGTTGGCGCGGGCGTTCCGGGCCATATCAGCGCCGCGCGGGCGGCGGGCGCGGCGGCTGGGCCAGCCGTGCCTGCAGCGCCGTCAGCCGGTCATGCGACGACAGAAGCCGCATCCGCTCGATCGGCGAAAGCGCAACCGGCGCGAAAAGCGCAAGCCCTTCCTTGAGCGCGCCGAGCGGGTTCACGCTCGGATCGATTTGCCCCGCCACGGGGAGTTCCTGGCTGAGCGGCGCGGTGCCGCTCAGAATCAGGCTCACCATCCGCTCAAGCGGATCAAGCGGCGGCGGACCGGCGGGCGCGGCAAGCTCTGGCACATCGGGCTCCGGCCAGTCTTCCGGCTCGGGAAGCTCTGGTTCGGGCTCCGCCTCGGGCAGTTCCGGGGCAGGGGCCTCCGGCACGGGCATCCATGGCTCCGGGATCTCCGGGCCGGGCCATTCCGGTTCGGCGGGCTCTTGCGGCTCGGGCGTCTCTGCGGGGAGCCCCTCCGGCACGGCCTCGGGCGGCACCTCTGGCCCGGGCTCTGGCTCTGGCCCGATTTCGGGCAGCGGAGGGGTCTCCGGTTCGGGGGCCGGTTCCGGCTGCTCCGGCAGGGCCATGAAGTCGAACAGCGAGGGCTGGTGCCATTCTTCCGCCGCGGCCAGGCTGGCAACCGCAGGCAGCTCGGGCGCAGGCGCGGGCGTCCGGCGCGGCCCGCGCGGCGCAATGAAGGAATAGGCGCTGTCTTCGGCCTGAGGCGGCTGTTCGGCGTCCGGCTCGGGCGAAATTTCAAGCGCGGGCGCAAGCGTCGTCTCGTATGCGCTTTCGAGTTCCCGCTCCGGTTCCGGGCTCGGTTCGGGGGGCGGTTCGGGTGTCGGCTCGGAGGCGCGCGCCAAAGCGGCTTCAGGCTCCGGTTCTGACGTGGGCTCCGCGACCGGCACGGAATGCTCCTCCAGAGCCTCCGGGGCCTCCAGAGCCTCCGGGGGCACGGCTTCCGCGAGGCTTGAGACGTCCGCCTCCGCCTCGGGCGTCCCAAGATCGGCCTCCGCAACAGGCGCTTCGGAGGCTGGCGGCGTGGGCTCCTGCGCCACCGGTGCCGCGCGGCGGAACACGAGCCCGGGCGCAATATCTTCAGAGGCGCCGGGCGCATCCACAGGGGCGGGGCGATGGCGGGCGAAGACAAGCGCTGTCGTGTCTGGCGCTGCGGTGTCTTCCGGCTCCGCGATGTTCTCTGGCGTGCGGGGCGCTTCCGCCTCGAACTCCGCTTGCGGTTCCGGTTCTGGTTCCGGTTCGAGTGCGGAGAATGGCAGGTTTTCCGCGTCATCTGCCGGTGCGGCCTGAGGCTCCGGGGCCTGCTCGCTCTCGGGCGGGAGCGCGGAGACCGGTTCGATCTCCGGTTCGATCTCCGGTTCGATGTCGGGCTCGGGCGCAGCCTGTGCTTCAATCGCGGTTTCCGGCATGTCTTCCGGGCCGAAGTCCACCGCCTGCGGGGCGTGCTCCGCGTCGGCCTCTGGCGCCAGATCTGATGTCGGCTCGGCAGGCGGCACTGCCGCCGCCGGGGCCGCCTCGGTCTCAAGCTCTGCCGCAAGCTCCCCCAGAGGGCCAAAAACAAGATCGAACGCAGTATCGACGATTTCCTCGTCCGCCGCGATCTCTGCCGCGCTTACGTCTTCAGGGGCCTGCGCCTCTCCGGGCGGCGCGTCGAAATCATCCGTGGCGGCGCTCTCGGCGGCGGCGTCCTGCTCGGGGTGGGCCGTCTCGTCCGGGCCGAGGCTTGCCTCAAGCAAGGCCTCCGCCACCGCCTCGGCAACAATCTCCGACAGCACGGCTTCGAACCCGAACGGATCAAGGCCCGGCGCCTCTGGCCCCTCCTGCGGCGGCTGAAGCAGATCCGCGACCGCAGGCGTCGGCGCCTGAGGTGCGGCGGGTATCGCATGCGCTGCGGCCTCGTCTTGGTCCGGCTCCGCGCCGGTCTCATCGCTTGTTTCGTCGAGGTTTTCCGAAGCGCTCTCGGGGGGCGCCTGCTCGGGGTGCAGCTCGGGCTGCGGCGGTTCCGGCTCCGCCAGCGCGGCCTTGGCGGCGGCAGCGGCGCGGATCGCTTCGGCGGCGGCGCGCAGCCGTTTGATCTCCGCGCGCACCGCTTCCGCCTCGCTGCGCGCGAAATCGAGTGCGGCCTGCGCCTCGGCAATGGCGTGCGTTTCGGCCGGGCTTGGCTCTGGGGCGGGCTCGGGGGCCACGTCCGTGACGGTCTCCGTGCTCGGCTCGGTTTCGATGCCCGCATCCAGAGCCGGATCGGGCGCGATCTCAGTGCCCCCAACCAAAACGGGGCCCTCTCCCGAAGCTGGCGAAGGTTCGACGGCTTCGGTCTCGGCAACTGCGTCCGCGGCCACATCTTCCGCGCCAAGATCTGCCTCGGCAGGGTCCACATCAAGCGGGTCGCGCGCGGGGAAGAAATCTTCCGCATCCGGCGTAACCACGTGAGAGTCGGGGGAAGAGTCGGGGCATTGCTGCGCAGCGAAGACTTCCGGCGCCGCAGTGTCTTGGGCGCGGCTTTCCGAGATCTCGGTGATCTCGTCTTCCGATGCTTCTGATGTCTCTGAAGTTTCGGAACTCTCCGAAAGTGCGGGCTCTGCTATTGCCTCCCGCGGGGCAGACGCCTCGATCACAGCATCTTCCGTGATCGCACCATCTTCCTCAAGCGCAGGCGTTTCGGCAGGCGCCGCAAGATATTGGGTATCTGCGGCGGCGGCAGGCGCCGCCTCTGCGGGAGCCTCGAGCGATTCCCGTCCGAGCGCTGTAATCGCCTTTACGCCGCGCGATTTCAGCGCGGCCTGTGCGTCCTTGATCGCCAGACCCTCGACCTGCAGTAGGGTCTTGATCCCGGCGATCAACGCCACGTCTGCGGGGCGGTAATATCGGCGCCCTCCCGCACGCTTGACCGGTTTGATCTGCGAAAACCGCGTTTCCCAGAACCGCAACACATGGGTCGGCGTTTCTAGAAGTTCGGAAACTTCGGAAATCGTGCGGAAGGCCTCGGCTGACTTCGTCATCGGCCCTTAGATCCCTTTCTGGGCGGCCTGGGGCCGTGTCGCCGTTATTTCGCGTTGCCTTCGGCCACGCGGTCCTTCATCAGATGCGAAGGCCGGAACGAAAGCACCCGGCGCGGGCTGATCGGCACTTCTTCCCCGGTTTTCGGGTTGCGGCCCATGCGCGAGGCCTTGTCGCGCACCGAGAACGTGCCGAAAGACGAGATCTTCACCGTCTCGCCGCGCACCAGCGCATCGGACATGTGTTGCAGCACGCTTTCGACAAGCTGCGCCGATTCATTGCGGCTCAGACCCACCTCGCGGAACACCGCTTCGCTCAGGTCCATTCTGGTCAGTGTCTTCTCCGACATCTCGATCCCCCCCGGAGTGATTTGGGTCACGATGGGCGCAAGATTTTCCCGAGTCAATATCAATGGCTTGCACGCCGAGGTTGAGACGGCGCTTTTTTGTGCAACTGCGGCTTTGAGGACAGCCTGCGCGTCACCAGCGCAGCGCCACCGCCCCCCAAGCAAGCCCGCCGCCGATTGCTTCGGTTACCAGAAGCTCGCCGGTCTTGATCTGGCCGCGCTCCTGCGCGACCGAGAGCGCAAGCGGGATCGAGGCGGCAGAGGTGTTGCCGTGGTCCTGCACCGTCACCACCACGCGCTCCATCGGCACGCCCATCCGCTCGGCGGTGGCGGTGATGATGCGCAGATTGGCCTGATGCGGCACGATCCAGTCCACATCGGCACCGGAGAGGCCGATCTTTTCAAGCGCCTTATGCGCGCTGTCGGAGAGTTTTGACACCGCATGGCGGAACACCGCATTGCCCTGCATGCGCAGATGGCCCGCGACGCCCGTGGTGGAGACCCCGCCATCGACGTAAAGCAGCTCGCGGTGGCGGCCGTCGGAATGCAGGTCAACCGAAAGGATGCCGCGGTCATGCGTGGTGCCGGTGCCGGTTGCGGCTTCGAGCACAAGCGCCCCCGCGCCATCGCCAAACAGCACGCAGGTGCCGCGGTCTTCCCAATCCATGATCCGCGAAAACGTCTCGGCGCCGATCACCAGCACCCGCTCGGCCTGACCGGAGAGGATCATCCCGTTTGCATTGGCGAGCGCGAAGATGAACCCGGCACAAACCGCTTGCACGTCATAGGCAAAGCCCTGCGTCGTGCCGAGCCCGGCTTGCACCATCGTGGCGACGGAGGGGAAGGTGAAATCCGGCGTCGAGGTGGCGACGATGATCGCGTCGATATCCTCGGCCTTCATGTTGGCGTTGATCAGCGCCGCTTTCGCGGCGGCAATCGCCAGTTGCGAGGTGGTTTCGCCCTCGGCGGCGATATGGCGCCGCTCGATCCCGGTGCGGGAGCGAATCCATTCATCGCTGGTTTCGAGCCGGCCCTCGAATTCGGCATTTTCCATCACACGCGCGGGCAGATAATGGCCAACGCCCCGGACCACGGCTCTTGTCGTCATTTCTGGGTCTCGTCTCCTGCCTGCTCTGGGGGCGCATCCTGCCCGCTTGCTGACGCAAGGGCAAGACGTGCCGCGAGCCGGTCGACGAAACCGAGACCCGCGAGCCGTGCGGCCAGCTCGATCGCTGCCGCCACCCCGGTCGCATCGGCGCCGCCATGCGATTTCACCACCGTGCCGTTGAGGCCGAGGAACACCCCGCCATTCGCCCGGCGCGGGTCGATTTTTGCTTTCAGCCGGTTCAACGCCCGCATTGCGAAGAGCGCGCCGAGCTTGGCCATGATGCCGGAGGTGAAGGCTTCCCGCATCAGCTCGCCCGCGAATTTCGCAGTGCCTTCGCCGGTTTTCAGCGCCACATTGCCGGTGAACCCGTCGGTGACGATCACATCGACGCGGGTGCCCGGAAGGTCATTGCCCTCGACAAAGCCGGCAAAGGCGTAATCGCCGTTTTGTGCCGCCTGCGTGAGCAGCTCATGCGCGGCCTTGAGTTCGGCATTGCCCTTGTGCTCTTCGGTGCCGACATTGAGCAGCCCGACGCGTGGCGTTTTCACGCCAAGCGCATTGCGCGCATAGGCCGCGCCCATCAGCCCATAGGTGAGCAGGTCATGCGCATCGGCGCGCACATCGGCGCCCATGTCGAGCATGACATTGTAGCCCGAGGGGTTCTTCGACGGCCAGAACGAGGCGATGGCCGGGCGGTTCACCCCGGGCATCTTGCGCAGGCGCAGCATCGAGAGCGCCATCAGCGCACCGGTATTGCCGCAAGACACGGCCACCAGCGCCTCTTTGTCGCGCACCGCCTCGATTGTGGACCACATCGAGGTTCCCTTGCCGGTGCGCATCACCGCCGAGGGTTTGTCATGCATCGTCACCACATCCTCGGCATGGCGCAGGCTCACCCGGTCGGCAAGATTGCGCGCAGCGACGAGCGGCGCGAGTTCGGCCTCACGGCCATGAACGATAAAATGCAGTGTCGGATTGCCGCGAGCGGCGAGGGCCACCCCGTCGAGCACTGCAGCCGGTCCACGGTCTCCGCCCATCGCATCGACTGAAATCACAATGCGTTGGGCAGAAAGTGGTCCGTCGGAAGAAAAAGCGCCGGAAAGGTCCGGCGCCGAAGCCGCGGTGATGCGGCCATTGTGCTGCTTGCTTGACGTTAGGTCACCCCGCGCATCGGCCGCGGTCCGCTCCAGAAAGGGCAGTTTGGCCATGGCGGGATCGCGGCTTACGCCGCGTCGTCGTCCAGATCGACCTCGGCAGCTTGCGCCACCACTTCACGGTCATCATAGTGGCCACAGGCGCCGCAAACATGGTGCGGGCGCTTGAGTTCGCCGCAGTTCGGGCAGGCGGCCGGGTTGGCGGCGGTAAGGGCATCATGCGCACGGCGCATGTTGCGGCGGGAGCGCGTGACTCGGTTCTGCGGGACAGCCATGTGTCTAACCTCGGTTTCCTGGGGCGCAAGGCCCTGATTTTCCTGGGGTTTCGTCACGGGCGCCGGAGGCGGTCCGGGTGCGAACCCTATACTCGAATGAGGCCGGGAACATACAGCGATTGCGCCCCGTTGCAAGCCCTTTTTGCAGCCTTTTTCGCCCCCTCTCCGGGCCGCGACGAAAAGCGCTCATGCGCGGTCAGGGTCGTCGCCCGTGTCGGTGTCCTTGCCGCCCATCAGAGCGCGCAAATTGGCAAAGGGGCGGGTTTCCTCATCGCGGATCGGCGCCGCACCGGGCGGCGCGGCGGCCATCTCCAGCCCGTCCGCGCCCGGCGCATGCGGATAGAGCGGCAAGGCGAGTTCGAGCGCCTCAAGCGCCACGGCGCCAAGGTCGATGCGGTCGGGCAGCGGTTCGCTGTCGGTATCCTCGGGCATCTCCACCTCGTCGCCGGTCGGCGTCTCCATCGCGGCGAGATAGTGGCGGCGCACATCCTCGGTCAGCGCCGTCTCGACGGGGGCGAGGGTGATGACGCAATCTTGCACCACGGTCGCGGTGAGCCTTGCCTCCAATAGCCAGTCGTTGCGGCCCTGCGGCGTCAAGGCGCCCTTGAAATGAAAGGCGGGAAGCGCGGTAATGCCCGCCCAGGCCGCGATCTCGGCGCGCATCTCGGGGCTCGGGGCGATCTCGAACCGGGTGGGTTTGCGGCCCGCAAGATCGGCCGGGCGCAGCAGGTGCGACAGCGGCGGCTCGGGGGGCTGGGGCGCGGTATCGGTCATCATTCTCTCCGGTCGCTGGCGTCCGGTCTCCGCGTCTCGGGCTTGAGGGCCGCGCAGACCTGTTGTAAGCGGGATAGAAGGCGTGTCCGGCCCTGACAAGGGGGTATCGGGCCGAAAGGACTGTTGCAAGGAGCGGATCGGGTGAGCAGCACGACAGGACGAGCGCGCTTGGCGCAGAAGATCGCCCGCGCCGCGGCGCTTGTGGGGCTTCTGGCGACGGCGGGCTGTACCGCGATCTACGAAAACCATGGCTATGTGCCAACCGAAGAGGATCTGGCGCAGATCGAGGTCGGCAAAAGCACGCAGCAAGATGTGGCCTATGCGGTCGGGCGCCCCTCCTCGATGGGGCTTTTGCAGGGGGCGGGCTGGTATTACGTCGGCTCGCGCTGGAAGCATTACGGCCCCCGTGCGCCGCAGGAGATCGAGCGCGAGGTCGTGGCGGTGAGCTTTGATGACAAGGGCGTGGTCGACAATGTCGAGCGCTTCGGGCTCGAAAAAGGTGAGGTTGTGGTTCTCTCGCGCCGGGTCACGAAATCCAACATCAAGGGCGTGAGCCTTGCACGCGAGCTGCTCTCCTCCTTCGGGCGGATTTCGCCCGCGCAGATGGTCAAGGACTGAGCGTTTCAGGCAGCGCCCCCGCGCTGCCGCGTCGCAGGGCGGTGTCTTTTCGCTGTCAAGCAATTGGCCTAAAGTCTGCGCGTCGCTCCGATGCTGACTGCGGGGCGGCCTGCGGCCCGGAGGAACGCGCATGCTGACGCTGTCGAAATTCTCGCTGTCGCGGGGCCGCTATGCGGCGCGATTCGCTGTCACGCCCGAGGATCTGCAGGCCGCGCAGGCGCTGCGCTGGCGCGCCTTTGTTGCCAATCGCGGTCGGGCGGAGGGGGAGAGCACGCTTGATGCCGATGCCTATGATGCCGATTGCCGCCATGTGCTGGTGGAAGAAACCGGCTCGGGGCGGCTTGTGTGCTGCTTCCGGCTGATGGCGCTCGAAAACGGCGCGGAGCTTTCGCGCAGCTATTCGGCGCAATTTTATGACCTCACGCCGCTTTCGGCCTATCCGGGGCGGATGGTGGAGATGGGCCGGTTCTGCATCGCCCCCGACTGCCGCGACCCGGATATCTTGCGCCTCGCCTGGGGGGCGGTGACGCGGTTTGTCGATGCCGAGGGGATCGAGATGCTGTTTGGCTGCTCCTCGTTCCTCTCCACGGATTTCGAGAGCTATACGGATGCTTTCGCGCTGCTGGCGGAGCGGCATCTGGCGCCGCGGCGCTGGCGGGTGCAGGTGAAGGCGCCCAAGGTGATCCGCTATGCGCGCCAGCTTCTGGGCCGCAAGGGCGATCCGAAGCTCGCGATGCTGAAGATGCCGCCGCTGTTGCGCAGCTATCTCGGCATGGGCGGCTGGGTCAGTGATCATGCGGTGGTGGATGAGGATCTGGGCACGCTCCATGTTTTCACCGGGCTCGAGATCGGCGCGATCCCGCCCGCCCGCGCGCGCGCGCTGCGGCTGGTGGCCGGCTGACAGGCCTTGCGCGGGGCAGGGGGCGCTGCCCCCTCTGGCCTGCGGCCATTCACCCCCGGGATATTTGCACAAAGTCGAAGGCGGCAGAGATCTCTCTTCGACTTTGTCAAAATATCCTCGGGGGGAGAATGGGCCAAAGGCCCAGAGGGGGGCAGACAGCCCCCCTTGCGCCCTTCCCGCATGTCTCCCCGTTGACCTTTGTGCGCGGCCCGGCTAGCGGGGAGCCATGGCACGCGCACCTCTTCTCCAGCTCTCTTCGATCTCGCTGACCTTCGGCGGCACTCCCGTTTTCGACGGGCTCGACCTCACCGTGCAGGAGGGCGACCGCGTCGCCCTGGTCGGGCGCAACGGGTCGGGCAAATCCACCCTGATGAAGGTGATGGCCGGGCTCGTGGAGGCCGACCACGGCAGCCGCGTCGTGCCCACCGGCACCCGAGTGGGGTATATGGAGCAGGAGCCCGATCTTTCGGCCTTTGCCAGCTTGGGGGATTTTGCCGCCTCTGGCCTCGCGGAGGCGGAGCGCTACCGTGTCGAGATGGTGGCCGAGGGGCTGAAGTTCCGCCCGGAGGCCGAGGTTGCAACCGCCTCGGGCGGGGAGCGGCGGCGCGCCGCGCTGGCCAAGCTTCTGGCCGAGGCGCCGGAGTTGATGCTGCTCGATGAGCCGACCAACCACCTCGACATCGAGGCGATTGGCTGGCTTGAAAATTACCTGCGCGAGACGCGCACCGCCTATGTCATCATCTCCCACGACCGCGCCTTCCTGCGCCAGCTCACGCAGGCCGTGCTCTGGATCGACCGCGGCGAGGTGCGGCGGATGGAACGCGGCTTTGAGCATTTCGAGGAGTGGCGCGAGGAAACTTGGGCCGCCGAGGATGACGCCCGCCACAAGCTTGATCGCAAGATCAAGGCGGAGGCGAAATGGGCGGTCGAGGGGATCTCGGCACGGCGCAAGCGCAATATGGGCCGGGTGCGTGCGCTGCAAGCCCTGCGGGCCGAGCGCGCCGGGCAGATCCGCCGCCAGGGCACTGCCGCGATGGAGCTTGAGACCGGCACCCAATCGGGCAAGCGCGTGATCGAGGCGAAGGGCCTCACGAAGAGCTTTGGCGCCAAGCCGATCGTCAAGGATTTTGACCTGCGCGTGCTGCGCGGCGACCGGGTCGCTTTTGTGGGGCCGAACGGCGTGGGCAAGACCACGCTTTTGAAAATGCTGACGGGGGAGCTTGCCCCGGATGCGGGCATCGTGACCCATGGCACCAATCTCGAGATGGCCGTCTTTGATCAGGCCCGCGCGACGCTCGATCTGGAGATGACGCTTTGGGACGGGATGGTGAACGACCCGGAGATGCGGGTCTCGGGCCGCTCGGATCAGGTGATGGTGCGCGGCACCCCCAAACATGTCGTGGCCTATCTCAAGGATTTTCTCTTCGACGAGCAACAGGCGCGCGCGCCGATCGGCTCGCTTTCGGGGGGGGAGCGGGCGCGGCTCTTGCTTGCGCGGATCATGGCCAAGCCCTCGAACCTGCTGGTGCTGGACGAGCCGACGAACGATCTCGATGTCGAAACGCTTGATCTGTTGCAAGATATTCTGGGTGATTACGACGGCACCGTGCTTTTGGTGAGCCATGACCGCGATTTCATCGACCGCGTTGCCTCCACCACAATCGCAATGGAAGGGGACGGGCGCGCCACCGTTTATGCGGGCGGATGGTCGGACTATCAGGCCCAAAAGGCGCTCACCGCGTCTGAGGCCGTGAAGCCTGCGCCCAAGAAAGCCGCGCCCGAGCAGGCGAAAGAGACGCCAAAGGAGCCGGTGAAAAAGGCGGGCCTCACCTTCACGGAAAAGCATCGGCTTGAGGCCCTACCGGGGATCATCGAAAAGCTCGAACGCGAGATCGGCAAGCTGCATGAGTTGCTCTCCGACCCCGATCTCTTCACGCGCGAGCCGGTGAAATTCGCCAAGGCCTCCGAGATGCTGGTGGCGCGGGAAGCCGCCCTTGCGGCGGCGGAAGAGGAATGGCTCACGCTTGAGGAAAAGGCCGGGGCCTGACCCGGACGGACCTTTTCAGGTCGATCTCGGCATGCTAGCCTCCGAATATCGGAGGTTGCCATGAAGCGATTGATTTTTCTTGCTCTTCCCGCGGCGGCGCTGGCCGCCTGTGCGGCTGAACCGCCCGCTGAACCGACCCCCGTCGGCATGGCCAATCCGGCGGCCGTGTTCTGTGTCGAAAAAGGCGGCGAAATCCTGCCCGGCGCGACCCCCGGCGAAGATGCGGTCTGCAAGCTTCCCGATGGCCGCAAGGTCGGCGAATGGGAATATTTCAACGAGCATCATCGCCCCGACCCGGCTCCGGCGTCCTGAACGGGGGAGAGGGGCGCTGCCCCTCTTGCGCCTGCGGCGCAATTCACCCCGGGATATTTGCACAAAGTCGAAGCGACGGATCTTGCCTTCGACTTTGCTTAAATATCCCGGGGGTGAGGCGCAGCCGAGGGGGCAGCGCCCCCTGCACCCGGGCAGCAGGCGCGCGGCTCAAGCCCGGGAAAGCGCTTGACACATCGGGGCCCCTCGGGGATAAGGCGCGGACCCGGCGGCGAGTCCCTCTCCGCCGGGATCATGTTTTCAACAACGCCCATATGGGCGCGCTGTCCGAGGCGGGGCAACCCGGCAACACCCATTGGGGGCCACAGGGCGCGGCTGACACAAGGAAGAACGCATGTTCGCGGTCCTCAAGACGGGCGGCAAGCAATACAAGGTTCAGGCGGGCGATGTGCTGCGCGTGGAACTGATTGCCGCCGTCGCTGGTGAAAAAGTCCAGTTCAACGAAATTCTGATGGTGGGCGGTGACACGCTGACCGTTGGCGCGCCCACGGTGGAAGGCGCGGCCGTCGTCGCCGAAGTGATCGACACGATCAAGGCTGACAAGGTCATCACCTACCACAAGCGCCGCCGGAAACACTCCTCGCAGCGCACCCGCGGCCATCGCCAACAGCTCACGCTGCTGCGCGTGACCGAAGTGCTCGCCTCGGGCGCTGCCGCCTCGGGTGTCAAGGAAGCCGTCGGCACCGCCTCGGCGCGTCGCTCGGTGCATGGCACCGCGGCTCCCGAAGCTGCCCCCGCGAAACCGAAGCGCGCCAAAAAAGCCGCTGAAGCTCAGGAGTAATCCCCCATGGCACACAAAAAAGCAGGCGGCTCTTCGCGCAACGGTCGCGACTCTGCCGGCCGTCGCCTCGGCGTGAAACTCTATGGTGGTCAGGCCGCCGTTCCGGGCAACATCATCGTGCGTCAGCGCGGCACCAAGGTCTGGGCCGGTGAAGGCGTGATGATGGGCAAGGATCACACCCTGTTCGCCGTTGTCGAGGGCAAGATCACCTATCGCAAGGGCCTCAAGGGTCGCACTTTTGTTTCGGTTCTCCCGGTCGCGGAGGCCGCCGAGTAAGCCGAACGTAACCCGAAGCGTTTATAAGGGGGATCGGCTGAAACGCCGGTCCCCCTTTTCGTTTGCCCGCCGGCCGGGGGGAGAGGAGGCAAGCGGTCGCAGTTGAAATCGGTCATCTGAACGCCAAGGTGCTGTCATGTGACTGTTTCCGTTTTCGAAGTAGGGCCAGAACGGCCAGCGTTTGAGGAGAACGCGATGTTTCAGACGACCATAACCGCGCAACCGGTGATCGAGGCCGAGCGTTTCCTGCTGCGTCCGCTGCGGCGCTCGGATGCCGGGCTGATTTCGATGTATACCGCCGACAAGCGCGTGGCCGAGGGCACCCGCGCGATCCCGCATCCGCTGCCGCCGGGCGCGACCGAAAGTTTCATTGCCCGGGCCATGGCCGAGGGCCGCACTGAAGATGTCTGGGCGCTCGATGGCTCCGCGCAGGGGCTGGCCGAGGTGCTCGGGCTCGTGTCGCTGACCCGGCTCGACGACGATCAATCCGAGATCGGGTTCTGGGTCGGGCCGGGGTTCTGGAACACGGGCTTTGCCTCCGAGGCCGTGGCGGCGCTGATTGGGGCCAACCCGCATGGCGCGCGCACGCTGATGGCGGAGGTGTTTCAGGACAATCCCGGCTCGGCGCGGGTGCTCAGCCATAACGGGTTTGAGTATCTTGGCGATGCCGAGAGCTGGTCGGTGGCGCGCAACGCCCGCGTGCCGACCTGGACCTATGTGAAAAAGCTCGCCTGAGCGCTCGGGGAGGGCCAGCCCTCCCCGACCCCCACCTGCCGGAAGGGCGATGCCCTCCCGGGCCCACCCGCTCCCGGTCTGCGGCCCCGTCGTGGTCGCAATCCTGCGGGAGTTTGCGGGCGCCCTCCATGCGCCGCTTGCGAAATCGGCGCGGGGCGCGTAAACGGGCGCCTTGCGAAAGGGGCCAAACGATGAAATTCCTCGACCTTGCGAAAGTCTATATCCGCTCGGGCGGCGGCGGCTCCGGTTGCGTCAGCTTCCGGCGCGAGAAATTCATCGAATTCGGCGGCCCCGACGGCGGCGATGGCGGCACTGGCGGCTCGGTCTGGGCCGAGGCGGTGGGCGGGCTCAACACGCTGATCGATTTCCGCTATCAGCAGCATTTCTTTGCCCAGACCGGCCAGCACGGCATGGGCAGCCAGCGCACCGGCAAGGATGGCGAGGATATCGTTTTGAAGGTGCCGGTGGGCACCGAGATCATCGACGAGGATGAAGAAACGGTGATTGCCGATCTTGTCGAAGCCGGTCAGCGCGTGCTTCTGGCCAAGGGCGGCAATGGCGGCTGGGGCAACCTGCGGTTCAAATCCTCGACCAACCGCGCGCCGCGCAACGCCAACCCCGGTCAGGAAGGGGTCGAGCGCACGCTTTGGCTGCGGCTCAAGCTGATTGCCGATGCCGGGCTTCTGGGGCTGCCCAATGCCGGCAAGTCGACCTTTCTGTCGGCGGTGTCGAATGCGCGCCCGAAGATTGCCGATTACCCGTTCACGACGCTTGTGCCGAACCTCGGCGTGGTCGGCATCGACGGCAAGGAATTCGTGATGGCCGATATTCCGGGGCTGATCGAGGGCGCTTCCGAGGGACGGGGGCTCGGCGATCAGTTCCTGGGCCATGTCGAGCGCTGCGCGGTGCTGCTGCACCTTGTCGATGGCACCTCGAGCACGATCACCAAGGATTACCGCACCATCATCGGCGAGCTTGAGGCCTATTCCGAGGCGCTTTTCGAAAAACCGCGCGTGACTGTGCTCAACAAGGCCGATGCGCTTGACAGCAAGACCCTGTCGAGCCGCAAGCGCGCGCTGGAAAAGGCTTCCGGCGGGCCGGTGCTTGTGATGTCGGGCGTGTCGCGCAAGGGCGTGAACGAGGTGCTGCGCGCGCTCTGGGGCGAGATTTCCGGCGAGCGCGCCGATGAGGAGGAGGGCAAGCCGTGGCAGCCGTGACGCCGCGTGTTGATGCGGCCAAGCGGCTGGTGATCAAGATCGGCTCTGCGCTGCTCGTGGGCGGGCAGGGGCTGAAAACCGACTGGGTCGCGGCGCTCGCCGAGGATGTGGCCGCCGCGCGCGCGCGCGGCACTGATGTGGTGCTCGTCTCTTCGGGCTCGATTGCGCTGGGGCGGCGTGTGCTGGGGCTGCCGCTCGGCGCGCTGCCGCTTGAGCAAAGTCAGGCGGCGGCGGCGGTGGGCCAGATCCGGCTTGCGCAAGCCTATCAGGAAGTGCTCGCGCCGCATCGGGTCACCACCGCGCAAGTGCTTGTCACGCTAGAAGATACCGATGACCGGCGGCGCTATCTGAACTCGCGCGCGACGATGGAGACGCTGCTCTCCATGGGCGTGGTGCCGATCGTGAACGAGAATGACACGGTTGCGACCGATGAGATCCGCTTTGGCGACAACGACCGGCTGGCGGCGCAGATCGCCGTCACCGTGGGGGCGGATCAACTGATCCTCCTTTCTGATGTCGACGGGCTTTATACCGCAAACCCGAAGGAAGACCCGAGCGCCACCCGCTTTGACGTGGTGGAGCGGATCACCCCCGAGATCGAGGCGATGGCGGGCGATCCGATCTCCGGCCTCTCCAAGGGCGGCATGAAAACCAAGCTCCTGGCGGCGAAAACCGCCGTTGCGGGCGGCTGCGCCATGGCGATCATGGAGGGCTCGGTCGCGCGCCCGCTGCGGGCACTGGCGGAGGGCGCGAATTGCACCTGGTTCCTGCCCGAGGGCGACCCGCAGGCGGCGCGCAAGCGCTGGATCGCGGCGATGAAGCCGCGCGGCGAGGTCACGGTCGATGCGGGCGCGGTCGGGGCGCTCTTGTTGGGCAAATCGCTTCTGCCTGCAGGGGTCACCAAAGTCTCGGGGCGGTTCGGGCGCGGCGAGCCGGTGACGATTGCCGGCCCCGATGGCGCGGTGCTCGGCAAGGGGCTGATGCGCTACACGGCGGAAGAGGCGCGCAAGATCGCCCGCCACCGCTCAAACGAGATCGAGGGCATTCTGGGCTATCCGGGGCGCGCCGCGCTTGTTCACCGCGACGATATGGTGCTTGGCTAAGCGCCCAGGCGGGCAGGGGGCGCCGCCCCTCCGGCCTTCGGCCACTCCGCTTCTTTTCGACTTTGCTTAAATATCCCACGGGGGTGCGGGGGTGTGAAACCCCCGCCGCAACCGGTCAGCCCGCGATCCGCTCCAGCACGCGCGCCCAGCTCCGAATGCCCTTGTGGAAGCTTTGCAGGTCGTATTTCTCGTTCGGGCTGTGGATCTGGTCGTCATCCTTGCCAAAGCCCACGAGCATCGCATCCATGCCAAGGATATCCTTGAAATAGCCCGCAACCGGGATCGAGCCGCCGCTGCCGATGAAGGCGGCAGGCCGCTCCCATTCCTCCGAAAGCGCTTCGCGCGCGGCCTCGAAGGCGGGGTCGGTGATTTCCATCACCGCGGCGGGCGAGCCGTTCGGAGCGGTCCAGACCAGTTCACAATCGGGCGGCAGCTGCGCCTCGATCCAGGCCTTGAAGCTTGCAAGGATCTTGTCGGGATCTTGCTCGGAGACGAGGCGGAAGCTCACTTTCGCACTCGCCTCGGCGGGCAGCACGGTCTTGAAGCCCGCGCCCGTGTAGCCGCCCCAGATGCCGTTGATCTCGGCGGTCGGGCGAGACCAGATCTGCTCAAGCGGCGTGCGGTCCACCTCGCCTGCCGGGGTGGTGAGCCCGACCCCGCCGAGGAAGGCGGCGTGATCAAAGCCAAGCCCTTGCCACTGCGCCGCCACCGCCTCGGGGAGTTCTGCCACATCGTCATAAAAGCCCGGCAGCGTGACCCGGCCCTGATCGTCCTGCAGCCCGCCAAGGATCTTGGTGATCACCCGGATCGGGTTGATCGCCACACCGCCGAACATGCCCGAATGCAGATCCTTGTTGGCGGCGCGAATGGTAAACTCGATCTTCGCGAGGCCGCGCAGCATGGTGACGATGGCGGGAACTTCATCGGCAAACATGCAGGTGTCGCAGATCAGCGCGAGATCCGCCGCGAGCTCCTCGCGGTTCTCCTTCAGGAAGGGAATCAGCGAGGGCGAGCCGGATTCCTCCTCGCCCTCGAAAAAGATCGTAAGGTTACCGGGCAAGGTGCCATGCACATCCTTCCAGGCGCGGCAAGCCTCGAGAAAGGTCATCAACTGACCCTTGTCATCGCCCGCGCCGCGGCCGCGGATCACCCGCCCCTTCGGCGTCTCCTCGATCTGCGGCTCGAAGGGATCGCGCTCCCAAAGCTCGAGCGGATCGACCGGCTGCACGTCGTAATGGCCGTAAAACAGGATATGCCGCCCCGGCCCGGCATGGCGCCCGAGCACCATCGGATGCCCCGGCGTGGGGCGCGACGATGCAGAAAAACCAAGCGATTTCAGCTCCTGCACCAGCCAGTTTGCCGCTTGGGCGCAATCTGCGTCGAACGCCGGGTCGGTGGAAATCGAGGGAATGCGCATCAGTTCCATCAGCCGCTCGCAGGAGTCGGGCAGGGTTTCATCGATACGGGAAAGAACGGCTTCGAGCGTCATTTTGGTCTCCTTTGGAGGAAGCCTAACAGCCACTTTGCCGCAGCACCAGACGCTGCGCATCCTTCAAATGCCCGAAAAATCATCCGCGAAATAAAATTGTGCACGCGCATGCGACAATTTAGAACTCCCTTTTTGTGAGCTTGACGCTTATCAAGGACCGTGCCGGAAGGGCCGAAGAGCCGACACCGGCAGACCACAACCAAGTGCATCAAGCCAGGGGTGACGACTATGGACTATGATCTCGCGCTCGACAAAGCGATCCAGAAACTGCACGACGAAGGCCGCTACCGCACCTTCATTAACATCGAGCGCGAAAAAGGCGCCTTCCCGAAGGCGCAGTGGAACCGCCCCGATGGGGCGAAGCAGGACATCACCGTCTGGTGTGGCAACGACTATCTGGGCATGGGTCAGCACCCGGTCGTTCTCGCCGCCATGCATGAGGCGCTCGAAGCCGTTGGCGCCGGCTCTGGCGGCACCCGTAACATTTCCGGCACCACCGCCTATCACAAGGCGCTTGAGGCCGAACTCGCCGATCTGCACGGCAAGGAAGCCGCGCTCGTCTTCTCTTCGGCCTATATCGCGAACGACGCGACGCTGAGCACCCTGCGCGTGCTCTTCCCCGGCCTGATCATCTATTCCGACAGCCTGAACCATGCCTCGATGATCGAAGGCATCAAGCGCAACCAGGGCCCGAAACGGATCTTCCGTCACAATGACGTGGCGCATCTGCGCGAACTGCTCGCCGCCGACGATCCGGCCGCGCCGAAGCTGATCGCCTTTGAGTCGATCTATTCGATGGACGGCGACTTCGGCCCGATCGAACAGATCTGCGACCTCGCCGACGAATTTGGCGCGCTCACCTATATCGACGAAGTGCATGCCGTGGGCATGTATGGTCCGCGCGGCGCCGGTGTGGCGGAACGCGATGGCCTGATGCACCGGATCGACATCTTCAACGGCACGCTGGCGAAAGCCTATGGCGTGTTTGGCGGCTATATCGCCACCACTGCGAAAATGGTCGATGCCGTGCGCTCCTATGCGCCGGGCTTCATCTTCTCGACCTCGCTGCCGCCGGCGATTGCCGCGGGCGCGCGCGCCTCGATCGCCTTCCTGAAAACCGCGGAAGGGCAAAAACTGCGCGATCTGCAGCAAGCCCATGCGAAGGCGCTCAAATTGCGCTTCAAAGGGCTCGGCATGCCGGTGATCGACCATGGCAGCCACATCGTTCCGGTGGTGATCGGCGACCCCGTTCACACCAAGGCGGTGTCGGACATGCTGCTCGCCGATTACGGCGTTTATGTGCAGCCGATCAACTTCCCGACCGTGCCGCGCGGCACCGAACGGCTGCGGTTCACGCCCTCGCCGGTGCATGACATGGCGCAGATCGAGGGTCTGGTGAACGCGATGGATGCGCTCTGGGCGCGCTGTGCGCTGAATCGCGCCGAAGCCGTCGCCTGATCCATTCTGCGGGTGCAAGCCTCTCCGGGGTGTGGTAGTCAAATATCAAGAATTCTGGGCCATAGGGCTCGAATCGGAACGACACCTCGGGGACGGGCAGGCACATGATCAGGTGGAAGGTCACTCCTTCGACACAAGAGGATGAGACAAAACCGAAAGGTTTTGACGATTTCGAACTGCGTCTGGGCGATGTGCTGCGCGGCGAACGCGCCACCCTCTCCAAGTCTTTGCTTGATGTGCAGCGCGAGCTGCGCATCAAGGCCATTCACATCGCTGCGATTGAAAATTGCGATGTTTCGGCCTTTGAATCCCCCTCTTTCATTGCCGGGTTTGTGCGCTCCTATGCGCGCTATCTCGGGCTTGACCCGGACTGGGCGTTTGAGCGGTTTTGCCGCGAGGCGGGCTTCTCGCCGACGCATGGGCTCGCCGCGGCCGCCTCCGGGCCGAAGCCGCAGCGCCGCCCCGCGGATCTGAGCGAGTCGCTCTCCAACCCCAATGCCTCCTTCATCCCGAAACCGGCGCCGTTCTGGACCAAAATCGACCCGCGCGCGGTGGGCTCGCTTGCCGTTGTGGTGATGGTTGCGGGCGGGATCGGCTATGGCGGCTGGTCCGTCCTGCAAGAAGTGCAGCGCGTGCAACTGGCCCCCGTGGATCAGGCGCCGGGCATCGTGGCCGAGCTTGACCCGCTGCATGCAGTGGCGCCGATGCAGACCGCGAATGCCGCAGAGTCGCTGCCGAGCCCCGCGGCGACCGAGGCGTTTGACCGCCTTTACCGCCCCGCCGCGCTGGAGACCCCGGTGCTGATCGCGCGCGATGGCCCGATTGCGGCGATTGATCCGCGTGAGGCGGGGCTGCTTGCCGGCACGGCGCCCGCCGCGCCGAGCCAGCCTGCGCGCCTGGCCGAGGCCACGCTTACCGTGCCCGCCGCGGATGGGGCGCCGATCGTGCGCACGCTTGGCGCCGAGGCGCCCGAGGTCGAGCTGATCGCCGTGCGCCCCTCCTGGGTGCGGGTGACGGGCTCGGACGGCTCGGTGATCTTCGAGAAGGTGATGGATGCGGGCGAGCGCTTCGCCGTGCCGAAACTCGCCGAACCGCCAAAGCTGCGCGCCGGGGAATCGGGCGCGATCTATTTCGCCGTCAATGGCGTGGCGCATGGGCCTGCGGGCGCCAAGGGCGCGGTGACGAAGGGGATCGTGCTGGCGCCCGAGGCGCTGGATGCAACCTATGCCGTGGCTGACCTTGCCGCCGACAGCGATCTGGCCAAGCTCGTTGCCGTGGCCGATGCCTCGTCCGCCATCGCGGCGCCCACCGAATAACGATAACGCGACCGCGGCGGGGCCGCTTTGGGGCGGGGAGCGGCATTGCGTCCGTTGCCCTCGCGCGGCGGCTGACCTATGTGTTGGGCAACGAACCGGAGGCCTCTCATGTCGCACAATCCCATCCGCCCGTGGCGCAACATCGCCCGCCGCCCTTCGCGCAAGATCTGGGTGGGCAAGGTGCCCGTGGGGGGCGATGCGCCGATCTCGGTGCAAACGATGACCAACACCATCACCTCCGACGTGAAAGCCACGCTGGGGCAGGTGATCCGCGCCGCTGAAGTGGGGGCCGATATCGTCCGCGTCTCGGCGCCCGATGAAGATGCGACCCGCGCGCTCAAAGAGATCTGCCGCGAGAGCCCGGTGCCGATCGTGGCCGACATCCACTTCCACTACAAGCGCGCGATCGAGGCGGCCGAGGCGGGCGCGGCCTGCCTGCGCATCAACCCCGGCAATATCGGCGATGCCAGGCGCGTGCGCGAGGTGATCAAGGCCGCGAAGGACCATGGCTGCTCGATGCGGATCGGGGTCAATGCGGGCTCGCTCGAAAAGCACCTGCTCGACAAATACGGCGAGCCCTGCCCGGAGGCGATGCTCGAATCCGGCATGGATCACATCAAGATCCTCGAAGACAACGACTTTCATGAGTTCAAGATCTCGGTCAAGGCCTCCGATGTGTTCCTTGCCGCCGCCGCCTATCAGGCGCTGGCGGAGGCGACCGACAAGCCCTTGCACCTTGGCATCACCGAAGCGGGCGGGCTGATGTCGGGCACGGTGAAATCGGCCATCGGGCTTGGCAACCTGCTTTGGGCGGGCATTGGCGACACGATCCGGGTCAGCCTTTCGGCCGATCCGGTCGAAGAGGTCAAGGTCGGCTACGAGATCCTGAAATCGCTCGGGCTGCGCGCGCGCGGCGTGCAGATCATCTCCTGCCCCTCCTGCGCGCGTCAGGGCTTTGACGTGATCAAGACGGTCGATGCGCTGGAGCGCCGGCTCGAACATATCAAGACGCCGATGAGCCTGTCGATCATCGGCTGCGTGGTGAACGGGCCGGGCGAGGCGCTGATGACCGATATCGGCTTTACCGGCGGCGGCGCGGGCGCGGGGATGATCTATCTCGCGGGCAAGCAAAGCCACAAGATGTCGAACGAGCAGATGATCGACGAGATCGTGCGGCTGGTCGAAGAACGCGCGGCAACGCTTGCGGCGGCGGAACAAGCGGCCGAGTGAGGCGCCGGGGCCGGCCGGAGAGGGGGGCGCTGCCCCCCGTCCGCAAGCGGACTCCCCCCGGGATATTTATGCAAAGTCGAAGCCAAAGGGCGCTCCGAAATGGGCGCCCTTCGACTTTGTGAAAATATCCCGGGGGTGAATTGGCCGAAAGGCCAAGAGGGGGCAGCGCCCCCTTCTGCCCTCAGCCGCGTTCCTGTGCCACGAACTGCTGCATTGTCTCGGTGGGCGCATAGCCGCGCAAGAGCTGGCTGCCGACAACAAAGGCGGGCGTGCCCGCGATCCCCATCCGTTCGGCAAGCTGGGCATTGGCGCGCAGCACCGCCGTTACCTCTTCGGTGTTCATTTTCGCGATCACCGCATCGGCGTCGATCTTCTCGTCGCGCGCGAGCCGTTTCAGGCTATCGAGCGTGATGTCGCCGCGCAGGTCCATCAGCGCATTATGCACCGTCTCATAGGCGGCATCGCCCGCGACTTGGCGCACCGCCACCGCAAAGCGCGCCGCGAGCACCGATTGATCGGAGAGGATCGGGAATTCCTTCACCACGAAGCGGATCTTGCCATCTTTTTTCAGCACGTCGTCGACGACCTGATAGGCCTTCTTGCAGTAGCTGCATTTGTAATCGATGAACTCGACCATGGTCACATCGCCGTCCGGGTTGCCGCCCACCCAGTCGCCTTCGGACTCAAAAATGTCCTGCGCGTTGGTTTGCACCAGAACCTTGTCGTTTTGCGCGGCTTGCGCCTGCTGACGTTCTTCGAGCTTGTTGATCGCCTCGACCAGAACCTCGGGGTTCTCCATCAGGTAGTCGCGCACGGCCGTGCCGAACTGCGCCTTTTCGTCTGCACTCATGGCACCGAGATCAAACGCCTGAGCGGGCAGCGCGAGCGCGGTCGAAAGCGCGAAGAGGGCGGCGAGCGAGAGACGGGTCATCGGGTCATCCTGAAAGGGGCGCCTGCGGCACCGGTTTGCGGCACCTTCGCCAATGCCGCGCCGGCACGCAAGACAAAACCCGCCGCCGCGCTTCAGGCTTTCGTCATTGACCCTGTTTCGGGTCGGGCCTATCCCGGAGCCGCAACTTTTCGGGAGGCGACAATGCGCAGATCCAGCCGGGGGCAGGTCGATCCGTTCATCGTGATGGATGTGATGGAGGCGGCGCGGGCGGCCGAGGCGGCGGGGCGGCGGATCATCCATATGGAGGTGGGCCAGCCGTCGACACCGGCGCCCGCGCGCGCGCGCCAGGCACTTGCCGCAGCCCTTGAGCGCGAGAGCCTTGGCTACACCGTGGCACTGGGCCTGCCGGAGCTGCGCCGCGGCATCGCCAGCCTTTACGCGCGCTGGTATGGCGTCGATCTCGACCCCGAGCGGGTGGTGGTCACGCCCGGCTCCTCGGGCGCGTTCCTGCTTGCCTTTTCGGCGCTGTTCGATGCCGGGGACCGCGTCGCTCTCGGGGCGCCGGGCTATCCGAGCTATCGGCAGATTTTGCGCGCGATGTCGGTCACGCCGGTCGATATTCTGACCCGGCCCGAGACCCGTTATCAGCCGGTGCCCGCGGAAATTCCTGCCGATGTGCAGGGCCTCATTGTCGCCTCGCCCGGCAACCCTTCGGGGACCATGCTCGGCAAGCCCGAGCTTGCGGCGCTGATGCAGGAAGCCGCCGCGCGCGGGCTCGGCTTTGTCTCCGACGAGATCTATCACGGGCTCCACTATGAGGCCCGTGCCACCTCGGCGCTGGAAATCGGCGATGAGGCCTATGTGATCAACTCGTTTTCGAAATACTTCTCGATGACGGGCTGGCGTGTGGGCTGGATGGTGGTGCCGGAGGATCATATCCGCACCGTTGAGCGGCTGGCGCAGAACATGTTCATCTGCCCGCCGCATGCGAGCCAGGTGGCGGCGTGCGCCGCGCTCGAGGCGATTGACGAGCTGGAGGCGAACCGCGCGGTCTATGCAAAAAACCGCGCCCTCATGCTTGAGGCACTGCCAAAGGCGGGCTTTGGCAAAATCGCGCCGCCCGACGGTGCCTTCTACATTTATGCCGATGTCTCCGATCTGACGCAGGACAGCCGCGCGTTTTGCGCCGAAATCCTTGAAAAGGCGGGTGTTGCCGTGACGCCTGGGCTTGATTTCGACCCGGTGCGCGGCCATACGACCTTGCGGTTTTCCTATGCGCGCGCGACCGCGGAGCTGGAAGAGGGGCTCGCGGCGCTCGCGGCGTTCATGGCGGCACGCTGAGGGGTTTCCCTGCCGCGGCGCCATGCGTTAGGATGGCGCAAACCGGCCGCCAGATCCGGCACGCCCCGAACCAGAGCAGAGATGAGACGCCTCCTTTCGACCTTAGTGGCGCTTGTTGCGCTTGCGGCGCCTGTGGGCGCACAGACAGCGGGCCTGTCCGCGCTGGCGCGCCTTGAACCCGAGCGCAGCGCCCTGAGCGCAAGCGACGATGCGACAGAGATCACGCTGGGGCTGAGCCAGCCGGTGCCGTTCCGGGCTTTTTTGCTCGATGATCCGCCGCGGCTGGTGGTGGATTTTCGCGAATTGGATTTTGGCCCGGCCAAGGCGGAGGCATTTTCCCATCGCGGCCTCTTCGGCGAGGTGCGCTGGGGCAAGTTTCGCCCCGGCTGGTCGCGGCTGGTGGCCGAGCTTACCGGCCCGGCGCGGATTGTCTCGGCCGAAGAGCGCACTGCGGGCGCGCCTGCGCTGCAGTTGCGGCTGGCACCGGTTGCGGCAGAGGCGTTCCGCGCCCATGACGGGGCCGCGCAATCGGCGCTGTGGGATTTGCCGCAGCCTGCCCCCACCGGCCCGCCCCTTGCGCGGCAAGATGGCACCCGGCCGCTTCGGGTGATGCTCGATCCGGGCCATGGCGGCATTGATCCCGGCGCCGAGGCGGATGGCTATTCGGAGGCGGTGCTGGTGCTCTCGTTCGCGCGCGAACTCAAGGAGGTGATGACCCGCGCAGGCATCGAGGTCGGCATGACGCGCGACGAGGATGAATTCGTGCCGCTGGAAGAGCGGGTCACGCGCGCCCATGCCTTCCGCGCCGATCTGCTGTTGTCGCTCCATGCCGATGCGCTGCCCGAGGGGGAGGCGATGGGGGCAACGCTTTATCGCTTTGATGACAAAGCCTCGGATTCCGCGTCGCGCAAGCTCGCCGAGCGGCATGACCGCTCTGACCTGCTCGCGGGCGTTGACCTTGAAGGCCATGACGATGCGGTGGCCGGGGTGTTGATGGACCTTGCCCGCACCGAGACCCAGCCGCGCGTGGTGCGGCTGGGGCAGGTGCTGGCGGGCGCGATCAAGGGGGCGGGGATACGAATGCACCGCCACCCGGTGCAGACCGCGAATTTTGCGGTCTTGCGCTCGCCCGACATTCCCTCGGCGCTGATCGAGCTGGGCTTTCTCTCTTCGCAGATGGACCGGGCCCGGCTTCTTGATGCGCAGTGGCGTGCGCAGATGGCGGCCGCGGTCAGCGAGGGGGTGCTGCGGTGGGCGAAAGCCGATGCCGCCGAGGCACGGCTGTTGCGCCAGTGATCCAGAAAGGACTGCCATGACCCCCGCCGCCCGCCTTGCCGCCGCGATCGACCTGCTGGATGCCATTTTGGCGGGGGCGCCTGCCGAACGTGTGCTGACGAATTGGGGCCGCTCCAACCGCTTTGCCGGCTCGGGCGACCGTGCTGCGGTGCGCGATCTCGTGTTTGATGCGTTGCGCTGCCGGGGCAGCTTTGCCGCGCTTGGGGGCGGGCTGACGGGGCGGGGGCTCATGCTTGGGCTCTGCCGCGCCGAAGGGCGCGACCCGGAGGCGCTTTTCACCGGCCTCGGCCATGCGCCCGCGCCGCTCGCCGCGGCCGAGAAGGCGCATCTTGCCGCGCCCGCGCCAGCGCCCGAAGAGTTGCGGGCCAGCGACTGGCCCAATTGGCTTTTGCCGCAGCTGCGCACCGATCTGGGGGCGGATTTCGCGCCCGTATCCGCACGCATGCAGGCGCGCGCGCCGGTGTTTTTGCGCGTGAATACGGCCAAAACCACGCGCGATGCGGCACAGGCCGCGCTTGCGGCGGAGGGGATCGAGACTGCGCCCCATCCCCTCGCCGCGACCGCGCTTGAGGTCAGTTCGGGCGCGCGCAAGCTCTCCAAAAGCCACGCCTATGAGACCGGCCTTGTCGAATTGCAGGATGCCGCCTCACAGGCGATGCTTGCGCTCATGCCGCTCGCCCCCGGCGCGCGCGTGCTGGATTATTGCGCCGGCGGTGGCGGCAAGGCGCTGGCGCTCGCCGCCGCGTGCCCCGAGGCGAAGATCACCGCGCATGACATTGACGCCGCACGCATGCGCGACATTGCCCCCCGCGCCAAACGGGCGGGGGCGCGGATCACGCTGGCGCAACCGGGACAAGTGACCGGCACCTTCGATCTGGTGCTCGTCGACGCGCCGTGTTCGGGCTCGGGCACATGGCGGCGCGCGCCCGAGGCCAAATGGGCGCTCACCCCGGCGCGGCTTGCGGAGCTGACGGCGCTGCAAGGCGAAATTCTTGCGCGCGCGGCGGGCTTTGTCGCCCCGGGGGGGCGGCTTTGCTACATGACCTGTTCACTTCTTGCGGTGGAAAACGAGGCCCAAGTCGCGGCCTTCACGGCGCAGGGGCTCTGGCACAGCCTCCGAGCCCTCCGTCTCACGCCCTGCGAGGGCGGGGATGGCTTTTTTGGCGCGGTTCTTGCGCGCGTGTGAACGGACCGGGAACTTTCTGTTACATCTTTGGGTTGAGCCGGTTATTTGTTAACTAGGCTTTAACCTAAATGTTTCCGAATGCGAGGAGACGATTCTGAAAAGGAACAGGCCCGTGACGCACCCCGATCCGTCCTTGCCGGCGCTTGGCCGCACGGCAGCCCTGATCGCTCCGGGGGCGATTTATCTTCTGCTCGGGGCCGTCGCCGCCGGGGTGGCGGGGTATTTCGCTCAGGATCGGCTCTGGATGACGCTGCTGCTCTCCGTTTCGGGCAGCTTTCTCGTGCTTGCGGTGCTGGCAAAGCTTGCGCAACGGCTTGGCGCGCGGCGGCAGGGGCAGATGCTGGCCTCGCTTTCGGCCTTCATCGCGCATGATGCCTCGCCCTCCTTCACCACCGATGCCGAAGGGGAGATCGGGTATCAAAACCGCGCCGCAACGGATCGGTTTGGCGCGCGGGGCGGGCAAACGCTGGCGCGCGCGCTGGGGGAGCTGTTTGCCAATCCGGGCTCGGTGCTGGCGCGGCTGCAATCAAAGGCGGTGGCGCTTGGCGCGGCGCGCGAAGATGTGGTGACGCGGCGCGGCCATATGCGCATTGCGGTGCACCGCATTGATGGCGGCGGGTTTTTGTGGCGGCTCGAAGACATGGCCGAGCGCGCCGTGGGCGGGCGCGGCGGTGAAACGCTCTCGCTGCCGATGCTGACCGTGTCGAAAACCGGCACGATCCTGTTCATGAACGAGGCGTTGCGGCGGCTGGTGGGCGAGCGGATGCGCACGCTCGACCGGATTTTTACCGATCTGCCGATCCGCTCCGGCGAAGAGCAGGAAATTACCACCACCGAGGGGCCGATGCGCTGCATGGTGGCGCAGATCGAAGGTGCGGGCGGGCGGGACGAGATTTATCTGATGCCGGTGGCGCCGGGGCGTCCGGGCACGCATGACCCGGCCTCGTTCGAGAGCCTGCCGGTGGCGCTGATGCGCCTTGCGATCGACGGGCGCGCGGTCGATGTGAACCGCGCCGCGCGCGGGCTCTTGGGCCAGATCGCGCCCGGCACGCGGCTGTGCGATCTCTTTGAGGGGCTTGGTCGCCCGGTCGAGGACTGGGTCGCCGATGCGGTGGCCGGGCGGACCGAACGCCGCCCCGAAGTCTTGCGCGCGCGCCGTGGGGACCGGGAGGTGTTCTTGCAGGTCACGCTTGCGCGGGTGATCGAGGAGGGGCGCACCGGGTTGATTGCCGTGCTCTCCGATGCGACACAGCTCAAAACCCTTGAAGGCCAGTTCGTGCAAAGCCAGAAGATGCAGGCGATTGGCCAGCTTGCCGGCGGGGTTGCACATGATTTCAATAACTTGCTCACCGCGATTTCGGGCCATTGTGATCTGTTGATGCTGCGCCATGACAAGGGCGACCCGGATTACACCGACCTTGACCAGATCAGCCAGAACGCCAATCGCGCCGCATCTCTGGTGGGGCAATTGCTTGCGTTTTCGCGCAAGCAGACGTTGAAGCCGCGCGTGATCGACCTGCGCGACACGCTCTCGGACCTGACCCATCTGCTCAACCGGCTGGTGGGGGAAAAGGTCGTTCTGACGCTGATCCATGACGATAACCTGAGCACGATCCGCGCCGACAAGCGCCAGCTTGAGCAGGTGATCATGAACCTCGTCGTCAATGCCCGCGATGCGATGCCCGGGGGCGGCGAGATCCGCATCGAGACCGAGAACCTGCGGCTGATCGAAGACCTCAAGCGGGACCGTGCCGCGGTGCCGAAGGGTGATTATGTCGTCGTCAAGGTCACCGACGAAGGCACCGGCATTCCGCCCGACAAGCTTGGCAAGATCTTCGAGCCTTTCTTCACCACCAAAAAACCGGGTGAGGGCACCGGGCTCGGGCTTTCAACGGCTTACGGCATCGTCAAGCAGACTGGCGGCTATATTTTCTGCGATTCCGTGCTCGGCTCGGGCACCGCTTTCACGCTGTTTCTGCCCGCTCATGACCGCCCCGCGGAGGTCGAGACCGATGCCCCGGCGGGCCCGGCGCTTGAGCTTCCCGCCGTTGAGGAAAGCGCGCCCTCGCGCGTGCTTCTGGTGGAGGATGAGGCGCCCGTGCGCGCCTTTGCCTCGCGTGCGCTCAAGCTGCGCGGCTATACCGTGTTTGAGGCCGAAAATGCCGAGGAGGCCTTGCGCATCCTTGACGATGAAAGCCTTGTCTTCGACGTGTTTGTCACCGATGTGATCATGCCGGGGATGGATGGGCCAACCTGGGTGGCCGAGGCGCTCAAGCGCCGCCCCGATACGGCGGTGGTCTTTGTTTCGGGCTATGCGGAGGATGTGTTCCGCGAGGGCCGCCCGCCGATGCCGAAATCGGTGTTCCTGCCCAAACCCTTCTCGCTGAGCGAGTTGACGGCGACGGTGCAAAACCAGATCTCCCGCCACGGCAAGCGCAAGGCGGGGGCGATGAGTGCAGGCCATGCCTCTGCGTCTGGGGGCAGCGCGCCAGATTCCTCTCAGGCAAGGCTTTCGTAAAGCGCCAGATCCGCCGCGAGCGCCTCTTTCAGCGCCGCCTCTGTTTCAGGGCTCAGTTGCGTGTCGACCGCGGGCGGCACGTTCACCCGGGGCAGGGTGATCACGCAATCCAGCCGGTCTTCAAGGAACTGCACGAACCGCTCGATCTCTTCGTAGCGAAAGATCTTGTCGGCAAGCGGGTGGCCGCGATCATCGCACAGATGCGCCGATTGGCTGCCAATTCCGGCCAGACCCGGCTGCGCCACATAGGTCTTTGCGAATGTTTCGAAGCTGAGCCCGGCCATCGGATGCGCAGGGTCTTCAAAATCGTCGCGCAAGCGAAACCGATACCACGAGCGCAACCAGCCGATTGGCTCGCGCATCAGGGCAACGGTGGTGAAGGGCGCTCCGGCCTGCGCCGAGAGCCAGGGCGCCAGCGTGGTGTGATAATCGGCGGCGCTCATGTGTTTGAGGGGGGCCGGGCGCTGCATCCGCACCGAGGCGAGCGGCTCAAGCGCAACCTCTACCGCCGTTGACCCGGCTTTCGGCGTGGCCAGAAACACCAGCCGTTGATCCCAGAAAATCAGCATATGCAAAGCCTTCGCTGTTTTCCCCCTCATAGGCGCTGTGCCGGGGCGGGTAAAGTCCCGGGTTGGGGCGCGCCCTTCAGATGGGGGTCTTGCGCAGGGAAAGTGGAAAACCCGTTGCAATGTTCTCTAAATGTGCTCATATGGGTGAGAACAAGAGGTGAACAATTTCCGGGGCCGGACAGATTGCCGCGCCGCCGCCTCTATGGGATAAGGGGACAACAGATGGCAACGGCAGGCCTTTTCGAGATGAACGACAAAAGCAAGGCAGACAAACAAAAAGCGCTGGAATCGGCGCTGGCGCAGATTGAGCGGCAGTTCGGCAAGGGCTCGATCATGAAGCTCGGCGGTGACAATCCGCCCCCCGAGATCGAGGCGACCTCGACCGGCTCGCTTGGCCTCGACATTGCGCTTGGCATCGGCGGCCTGCCGAAAGGGCGGATCGTTGAAATCTACGGGCCGGAAAGCTCGGGGAAAACCACGCTGACGCTGCATTGCATTGCGGAAGAGCAGAAAAAGGGCGGTGTCTGCGCCTTTGTGGATGCCGAGCATGCGCTGGACCCCTATTACGCGAAAAAGCTCGGCGTGAACCTGGATGAGCTGCTGATTTCGCAGCCCGATACCGGTGAGCAAGCGCTGGAAATCGTCGATACGCTGGTGCGCTCCGGCGCGGTGAGCCTTGTCGTGGTCGACTCGGTGGCGGCGCTGACGCCGCGTGCCGAGATCGAGGGCGATATGGGCGATGCCACGGTTGGCGCGCAGGCGCGTCTGATGTCTCAGGCGATGCGCAAGCTCACCGCGTCGATCGGGCGCTCGAACTGCATGGTGATCTTCATCAACCAGATCCGCATGAAGATCGGCGTGATGTTTGGCTCGCCCGAAACAACGTCGGGCGGTAACGCATTGAAATTCTATGCCTCTGTGCGCCTCGACATTCGCCGCACCGGCGCCATCAAGGACCGCGATGAGGTGATCGGCAACCAGACGCGGGTGAAGGTCGTCAAAAACAAGGTGGCGCCGCCGTTCCGTGAGGTGGAGTTTGACATCCTCTATGGCGAGGGCATTTCCAAGGTTGGCGAACTTGTCGACCTTGGCGTCAAGGCGGGTGTGGTGGCAAAATCCGGTGCCTGGTATTCCTATGGTGACGAGCGCATTGGCCAGGGCCGCGAAAACGCCAAGCAGTTCCTGCGCGACAATCCCGATATTGCCTATGAGATCGAGGACAAGATCCGCGCCAGCCATGGGCTCGACTTCGGTGTTGATCCGACGGCGGAGGATCTGACCGAGGAGTGATCCGCCCCGCGCGCGCTTTGGCTTTGGCCCGGATCGCGCAGGAATGATCGCGGAAACGCCAAACTGCGACGGCCGGGCCCAGTCCCGGCCGCTTTGCTTTCTGGACAGGGCCGGGAAGCATCGCTAAACGGAAGGAAATCTGCAAAAAAGGCCTGCCCATGCCCAGCCTCAACGATATCCGCTCCACCTTCCTCTCCTTCTTCGAAAAGAACGGTCACAAGGTGGTGGAAAGCTCGCCCCTCGTGCCGCGCAACGACCCGACGCTGATGTTCACCAACTCCGGCATGGTGCAGTTCAAGAACTGCTTCACCGGGGTGGAAAAACGCGATTACGTGCGCGCCACAACCTCGCAAAAATGCGTCCGCGCCGGGGGCAAGCACAACGACCTCGACAACGTCGGCTATACCGCGCGCCACCACACGTTTTTCGAGATGCTGGGCAACTTCTCGTTCGGCGATTATTTCAAGCATGGGGCGATCCCCTATGCCTGGGAGTTGCTGACCAAGGATTTCGGGATCCCGAAAGACCGGCTTCTCGTGACGGTTTACCACACCGATGACGAGGCGGCGGAGATCTGGAAAAAGGTCGCCGGGCTCTCGGATGACCGGATCATTCGCATCGCCACCAAGGATAACTTCTGGCAAATGGGGCCGACTGGCCCCTGCGGCCCCTGCACAGAGATCTTTTACGACCACGGCGACCATATCTGGGGTGGCCCGCCCGGCTCGGCGGATGAGGATGGCGACCGCTTCATCGAGATCTGGAACCTCGTGTTCATGCAAAACGAGCAGTTCGAAGATGGCTCGATGCGCGCGCTCGACATGCAATCGATCGACACCGGCATGGGGCTGGAGCGGATCGGCGCGCTGTTGCAAGGCAAGCATGACAATTACGACACCGATCTGATGCGCGCGCTGATCGAGGCGTCGGCGCATGCGACCTCGGCCGATCCCGATGGCCCGGGCAAGGTGCATCACCGCGTGATCGCGGACCACCTGCGCTCGACCTCGTTCCTGATCGCCGATGGCGTGATGCCGTCGAACGACGGGCGCGGCTATGTGCTGCGCCGCATTCTGCGCCGGGCCGCGCGGCATGCGCATATGCTCGGTGCGAAAGACCCGGTGATGCACAAGCTCGTGCCCGCGCTGGTGCGGCAGATGGGGGCGGCCTTCCCCGAGCTGGCGCGCGCCGAAAAGCTGATCGAGGAGACGCTGAAGCTTGAGGAAACCCGCTTCAAAGTGACGCTCGACCGTGGCCTGAAGCTTCTGGATGAAGAGCTTGCCGCGCTCCCCGAGGGGGCAGAGCTTCCGGGCGCCGCCGCGTTCAAGCTTTATGATACTTACGGCTTTCCGCTCGATCTGACGCAGGATGCGTTGCGCGAAAAGGGCCGCACGGTCGATACCGACGGGTTTGATGCCGCGATGGCCGAACAAAAGGCCAAAGCGCGCGCCGCCTGGGCCGGTTCGGGCGAGGCGAGCGATGCCAAGATCTGGTTCGAGATCGCCGAGGCGAAGGGCGTGACCGAGTTCCTCGGCTATGACACCGAGACGGCCGAGGGGCAGATCCTTGCGCTGGTGGTCGAGGGGGCCGAAGTGGCAGAGGCCACGGGCCCGGTGCAGATCGTTGTCAACCAGACGCCGTTTTACGGTGAGTCGGGCGGGCAGGTCGGGGATGCCGGCATCATCCGCACCGAGACCGCCGAGGTGAAGATCTCCGATACCAAGAAGGTCGCGGGTGTCTTCGTGCATATTGGCGAGGTGGTCTCGGGCAAGCTCACGCGCGGCCAGCCCGCGAAGCTCGAGGTGGACCATGCGCGACGCGGTGCGATCCGCGCCAACCACTCGGCCACGCACCTGCTGAACGAGGCGCTGCGGCGCGCGCTTGGCGAGCATGTCGCGCAAAAGGGCTCGCTCAACGCGGAAGACCGGCTGCGCTTCGACTTTTCCCATTCCAAGGCGATGACGCGCACGGAAATCCTTGCGGTGCAGCGCGAAGTGAATGAATTCGTGCGCCAGAACAGCCCGGTCGAGACCCGGATCATGACGCCCGACGATGCCCGCGCGCTTGGTGCGCAAGCGCTCTTTGGCGAGAAATACGGCGACGAGGTGCGGGTTGTTTCGATGGGCGAGCTTTTGGGCTCGGGCAAGGGGACGAGCGGCAAGACCTACAGCCTTGAGCTCTGTGGTGGCACCCATGTGAAGCAGACCGGCGAGATCGGCGCCTTCTTCATTCTGGGCGACAGCGCCTCTTCGGCCGGGGTGCGCCGCATCGAGGCGCTGACCGGGCAGGCGGCGCTTGATCAGCTTGAGGAATATGCCGATACGCTCCACGCCGTTGCGGGCGCGCTCAAAACCTCGACCCATGACGTGCTTGAGCGCGTGACCGCGCTGGCCGAAGAACGCAAGGCGCTTGCCAATGAAGTGGCGCAGCTGCGCCGCGAACTGGCCATGTCGGGCGGTGCCACTGGCGGCCCGGAAGTAGAAGAAATCAATGGCTTGCGCTTCATTGCTCAGGTTGTGTCCGGGGTCTCTGGCAAGGATCTGCCCGCGCTCGTCGACAGCCTGAAGGAAAAGGTTGGCTCGGGCGCGGTGCTGATCGTCGCCGATACCGGCGGCAAGGCGGCCTGTGCGGCGGGCGTCACGGATGACAAGACCTCGGTTGTATCGGCGGTCGATCTCGTCAAGGCGGCGGCTGCCGCGCTTGGCGGCAAGGGCGGCGGCGGTCGCCCGGATATGGCGCAGGCCGGCGGGGCAGATATTGCCAAGGCTGATGAAGCGCTGGCCGCCGCGCGCGCCGTGATTGCGGGGAACGCGTGATGCCCTCCGCGCTCTGGATCGCTCACGTCGAGGTGCTCGACCCCGAGGCTTACGGCAAATATGCCGTGGCCGCGGGGCCGGCGATTGCTGCGCATGGCGGGGTGTTCCTTGCCCGCGCAACGCGCTATGTGCAGCTTGAAGGCAATGACCGCGCCCGCAATGTGGTGGCGCGGTTCCCGTCGCTTGAGGCCGCCGTGGCCTGCTACCACTCAGACGCCTATCAAGCCGCGCTCGCCCATGCCAAGGGCGCCTCGGTGCGCGATTTGGTCGTGGTTGAAGAGAGCGCCTGACCCTTTCGCCCCGCCCCGAAAAGCGTTAACGTGACACACATGTGTCAGTGTTACACCGGGGCGGAGCCAACCGCCTGAATGGGGCAGAGAATGTGCCGCTGGGCCGCCTATATCGGGCAACCGATTTTTCTGGAAGATATCGTCTCGAAACCGGGGCATTCGCTCATTCATCAGAGCCAATGTGCCACGCAATGCCACACTGCGATCAACGCCGATGGCTTTGGGCTGGCGTGGTATGATGCGCGCCCCGAGCCCGGGCTTTACCGCGATGTCATGCCCGCCTGGTCGGACCCGAACCTCAAGTCGTTGACGGCGCAGGTGAAATCTTCCCTGTTCTTGGCGCATGTGCGGGCCTCGACCGGCACCGCCACAAGCCGCAACAACTGCCACCCCTTTGTGGTGGGCCGCTGGAGCTTCATGCACAACGGCCAGATCGGGGGCTATGACCGCTTTCGGCGGGCGGGGGAGATGCTCATCCCCGATCATCTCTATCCGCATCGGAAGGGCGCGACCGACAGCGAGGCGCTGTTCCTGCTTGCGCTGGCCGAAGGGCTCGACGCCGATCCGAAAGGCGCTTTCGAGCGCGCGGCGGCGCGACTGGAGGCGCTGGCCGCCGAGCGCGGCTGTGCCCCGCATATGCGCCTGACGGCGGCGTTTTCGGATGGTCAGCGGCTCTACGCGATCCGCTATGCCTCGGATGATGCGGCGCCGACGCTGTATCACCGCTGGTCCGATACGCGGCGGGGGCGGGCGGTGGTCTCTGAACCGCTTGAGGATGGCGAGGGCGACTGGCAGGCCGTGCCGCCGGGGAGCTTTTGCGTTTTTGAGGGCGCGCGGGTGGGGATCGAGCCTTTTGCGCCGCCGCGCGCCGCCGCTGCCGCTTGACGGCGGCCCGGTGCGGGGCGTAACTGAGCGCATGAGACCCCGTGCGATCATCCGCATTTGCCTGATTTGCCGCTGACCAAAGTCACGCGGGCCGTTCTTCTGTTTTCATGTAGGATCGAATGAGCTAAGCCCGCGGCGAGAGCCCCGTGAGGAAGTTCATGATCCGTCTGCACAATTCGAAAACCCGCCACAAGGAAGCGTTTCGCCCGATCGACCCCGCCAATGTGCGGCTCTATCTGTGCGGGCCGACCGTCTATGACCGCGCGCATCTGGGCAATGCCCGGCCGGTGGTGGTGATCGACGTGCTTTACCGGCTCTTGCGCCTCACCTATGGCGCTGATCACGTCACCTATGTGCGCAATTTCACCGATGTCGACGACAAGATCAACGCCACCGCGCTGGCGCGCAAGGAGGCGGGGGCGGCGGGCACGCTCGAAGAGCTGATCCGCGCGCGCACCGAGGAGACGATCGGCTGGTATCACGCCGATATGGATGCGCTTGGCGCGCTGCGCCCCAGCCACGAGCCGCGCGCGACCGATTTTATCGGTGCGATGATCGCGATGATCGGCGATCTCATCGCCAGGGGCCATGCCTATGAAAAGGACGGCCATGTGCTCTTTCGGGTGCGCAGCTACGAGAATTATGGCGCGCTCTCGGGCCGCTCGGTCGATGACATGATCGCGGGCGCGCGGGTCGAGGTGGCGCCGTTCAAGGAAGACCCGATGGATTTCGTGCTCTGGAAGCCCTCGGATGCAGACCTTCCGGGCTGGGAAAGCCCTTGGGGCCGGGGCCGACCGGGCTGGCATATCGAATGCTCGGCGATGTCTTACGAACTCTTGGGCGCCTCGTTCGACATTCATGCCGGCGGGATTGATTTGCAATTCCCCCACCATGAGAACGAGATCGCGCAAAGCTGCTGCGCCCATCCCGAGGGGGGCTTTGCGAATATCTGGCTGCACAACGAGATGTTGCAGGTTGAGGGCAAGAAGATGTCCAAGTCTCTGGGCAATTTCTTCACCGTGCGCGATCTTTTGGATCAGGGCATTCCGGGCGAGGTGATCCGGTTTGTGTTTTTGCAAACGCATTACGGCAAGCCGATGGACTGGACGGCGGAAAAAGCCGCGCAGGCAGAGGCGACGCTGCGCAAGTGGCGTGCGCTCGTTGCGGGGATCGACCCCGCGCCGAGCGCGGCGCCCGCGGTCATCGCCGCGCTCAGCGACGACCTGAACACGGCGGGCGCCATTGCGGCGTTGCACCAGCTCACCGACCCGGCGGAGCTGAAAGCTTCGGCGGCGCTTCTGGGGTTGCTTGAGGATGGGCTGGGCGATTGGGCGGCGGTGCCGCAAGCGGATTTGTCTGGCCTTGCCGAAAAACTTGCTGAGCTGCGCGCCAAAGCGATGGAAACCAAAGATTTCGCGCCCGTCGATGCGATGAAGGCGGCGCTTGTGGCGGCAGGCGTTGAGGTGCGGATGTCGAAGGCGGGGGTGGAGCTTCTGCCCGGCGCCGGGTTCGACGCCGCGAAGCTGGAGGGGCTGTGATGGCGAAAGAGCGGCTCTACCTTTACGACACCACGCTCCGCGACGGGCAGCAGACGCAAGGCGTGCAATTCTCGGTGCCCGAAAAGATCGCCATTGCCGAGGCACTGGACGCGATCGGCATTGATTACATCGAGGGCGGCTGGCCGGGGGCGAACCCGACCGACAGCGACTTTTTTGCCGCCCGGCCGGAGACGCGCGCGACCTTCACCGCCTTTGGCATGACCAAGCGCGCCGGGCGCTCGGCCGCGAATGACGATGTGCTCGCCGCGGTGATGAATGCGGCCACGCCCGCGGTGTGTTTGGTGGGCAAGACCCATGATTACCATGTGACGACGGCGCTTGGCATCACGCTCGCGGAAAACCTCGAAAATATCCGCGCCTCGGTCGCGCATATGGTGGCGCAGGGGCGCGAGGCGCTGTTTGACGCCGAGCATTTTTTTGATGGCTACAAGGCGAACCCGGACTATGCGCTCGACTGTTGCCGCACCGCTTATGCTGCCGGCGCGCGTTGGGTGGTTTTGTGCGATACGAATGGCGGCACGCTGCCCGATGAGATTGGCACGATCACCCGCGCGGTGATTGCGGCGGGCGTACCCGGAGATCATCTGGGCATTCATACCCATGATGACACGGGCACCGCTGTCGCCAATACGCTCGCCGCCGTGATGGCGGGGGCGCGCCAGATCCAGGGCACGCTGAACGGGCTGGGCGAGCGCTGCGGCAATGCCAACCTGACCACGCTCATCCCCACATTGTTGCTGAAAGAGCCCTTCAAAAGCCTTTTTGAAACAGGTGTTTCTGAGGAGAAGCTGAAAAGTGTCACGCGGCTTTCGCGCCGGCTCGACGACATCTTGAACCGCGTGCCTCTGCGCTCGGCCCCCTATGTGGGCGCCTCGGCTTTCGCGCATAAGGCGGGGCTGCATGCCTCGGCGATTCTGAAAGACCCCTCGACCTACGAGCATATCGCGCCCGATTGCGTGGGCAACACGCGCCTGATCCCGATGTCGAACCAGGCCGGGCAGTCGAACCTGCGTGCGCGACTCAAGGGCATGGGGATCGCGGTCGACCCGAAAGACCCGCGGCTTGTCGAGATTCTCGACGAGATCAAGGAGCGCGAAGATCGCGGCTATGCCTATGATGGCGCGCAGGCGAGCTTTGAGCTGGTGGCGCGCCGCGTGCTTGGGCTGTGCCCGGAGTTTTTTGAGGTGCTGCGCTACCGCGTCGGGATCGAGCGGCGCAAGACCCGCGACGGGCAGATGGTCACGATGTCGGAAGCCGTGGTCGTGGTCAGCGTGGGCGGCGAGAAGATGCTTTCGGTCTCTGAAAGCCTTGATGCCGAGGGGCATGACCGGGGCCCGGTCAACGCGCTGTCAAAGGCGCTCGTCAAGGATCTTGGGCCCTATCAATGTCTGATTTCGGATATGAAGCTGGTCGACTTTCGGGTGCGGATCACGCAGGGCGGCACCGAGGCGGTGACGCGGGTGATCATCGACAGCGAAGACGGGCAGGGCGCGCGCTGGTCCACCGTGGGGGTGAGCCCGAACATCGTGGACGCCTCTTTCGAGGCGCTTCTGGATGCGATCTGGTGGAAACTGATCCGGGACGGGGCCAAGGCCGTATGAGCGACCCGATCACGCCCTGTGCCGAGGCGCTGGCTGCCGCAGACCCGGACCGGTTTGCCGCGGTGATGGCGCTGCCGGGGGCCGCGCGTGCACCGCTGTTTGCGGTTTATGCCGCGAACCTTGAGATGGCACGGGCGCCCTGGGCGGCGCGCGAGCCGATGGTGGCCGAGATCCGGCTGCAATGGTGGATTGATGCGCTCGGGGCGCTGGCCACCACGGGCGCGGAGCCGCGTCATGAAATTGGCCCCGCGCTTTTGAAGATTGTGCCGGAAGCGCTTGAGCTGCTTGTCGAAGTGGGAGAGGCGCGGCGGGCGGATTGCTGGTCTGACCCGTTTGAGGATGCGGGGCGGCTGCACGATTACCTTGACGCGACGAGCGGCGCACTGACCCTTGCGGCGGCGCGCGCGCTCGGGCTTTCGGGTCACGAGGCGGCGCTCCGCGCGGCCGGGGCTGCGGCGGGGCTGGCAAACTGGCTCGTGGCGCTGCCCGAGCTCACGGCGCGCGGGCGGTTGTGCCTGGTGGGCGCCACGCCCGCAGCCCTTGGCACGCTCGCCATCGAGGCGCTGGCCCGGCTTGAGGCCGCAGAGGAGGCGCTGCAAAAAGCCCCCGAGGCAGCGCGTTTTGCCATGCTGGCCCATTGGCAGGCGCGCAAGGCGCTGGTGCGCGCCGCCAAAGACCCGGCGCGGATTGCTTCGGGCGGGCTGCGCGTGTCCGAATTTTCGCGCCGTCTCAGCCTTTTACGCGCACGCGCCGCGCTCTGAATTTGGCGGGCGTGGCGAGAAAATGATGCGATTTAAGTGAATCTTCAATTGTTGCGCGCAAGGTCGCCGTTAACCCGTGCGAGCCCGCTCACAATCACGTCGTGCGGTGCGACGGTGGAGACCTTGAATGCGCTTTCGGACGTCCCTCTCGCTGGGGGTGAAACTGCCCTTGCTGCTGGTGGCGATCGCGATTGTCGCCCTGTCAGTCATGGCGGTTTCGTCCTATCGGGCGGCGCGGGATCTGCTCGCGGAAGAGGCGCAGGCACGGCTTGAGTTGACGCTCGAATCGCGCCGGGAGGCGCTGGAGGACTGGGCCGGGCAAACGCGCGCGCAGATGGCGGCTCTCGCGGCCAATCAGGGCACACAGCGGCTGATGCGCGATTTTGCCAATGCGTGGAAAATGCTGGGCGAGGGCGCGCAAGAGAATCTTCTGCACGCCTGGGTCGAAACCAATCCAAACCCGCCGCCAGACCGTTGGAAGCTCGATTTCTCTGGCGAAATCAATGACTACGGCATTATTCACCGGCGCGCTCATCCGGGGTTCGTGACGCTTGCGAACGATCTCGACCTGGCGGATCTGTTCTTTGTCGATCCGGCGGGGCGGGTGGTCTATTCGCTGCGCAAGGGCGCGGAATTTGCCGCCAATTTGAACGATCCCGCCTTCGCTTCGGGGCCGCTTGCGCAGACCGTGGCGGAGGCGCTCGCCGCACCTGAGGCGACGGTTGCCGTGTCGGGCCTGATGGCCGGTGCCGAAGCCGGGGCAGGGCCTGTCTATCTGGCCGAGGCGCTGCGCACGGCGCAGGGCGCGCCGCTGGGGGTGCTGGCCTTTGCGGTTGGCTTCGAGCGGCCCGCAGCGGTTTTGGCGAATACCAGCGCCCTCGGGGCAACGGGGCGGTCCTATCTGCGCGATGCGGAGGGCCGCAGTGTGGGCGCGTCGCCTGACGGTGCAACCGGACCGGAAGCGGGGGCGCAGATGCGCGGGCCTGACGGGCAACCGGTGGCGCGGCTCACAGCACCGCTCACGCTTTTAGGGCACGATTTCGTGCTGGTGGTGGAGCAGGATGAGGCGGAGGTTTTGGCCCCGGCCCGCGCTTTGGCCCAACATCAGCTCTTCAATGCTCTTTGGCTGATTGCGCTGATCGGGGCGCTTTCCGCCTGGGTGTCGCGTGGCATCGCGCGGCCGCTGCACGGGCTGGCCGAAGCCGTGGGGGAAATTGCCCGGGGCGATCATACGGTGGCGCTGCCCGCGACCGGGCGGCGCGACGAGCTGGGCGAGATTTCGCGCGCGCTTGATGCATTGCGCGGCGATCTGGCGGCGGGGGGCGAACGCCAGCGTGCCGCGGTGATTCAGGGCACGGCCTTCCGCACCTGCTCGGCGCCCCTGATGGTGCTCGATGCGGATCTGACGATTGTCTATGCGAATACGGCGCTTGGCCGCCTCGTGGCGGCGCGGCTTCAGGATTTTCGCACCCGCACAGCCGATCTTGAACCCGGGGCACTGGTCGGGCGTTCCTTTGCGGCGCTCTATCCGCTCGACACCGCAGAGCGCGACTGGTTTGACCGGGCCGATGCGCCGCCGTTCCACCGCGATGTGGCGCTGGGGGGCGGGCGCTACGGCGTGGATTTCTCGCAGATCCGCGATCAGGACGGGGCGCTTTTGGGCCATGTTGTCGAATGGCGCGATGTGACTGAACTGCGCATGACGCGGGCGCTTCTCAATGCGCTTGAGGCCACGCAACTGGTGCTCGAATTCTCGCCCGAAGGGCAGGTGGCGCGCGCCAATGCCAATCTGTGCGCGGCGCTTGGGGTGCACGCCGAGGCGCTGGCGGGGCGCGGGCATGACGGGTTGATCGAGGGCGGCGACCAGCTTTCTGCGATCTGGTCCCGGCGTGGCCCCCTTGAGCCGGTGGTCGGGCGGTTCGTGCTGCACGGGCCGGACGGGCGCCGGGTGACGGCCGAGGGCAGCGTGACGCCGGTGCCGGACCGCGCGGGCAAGCTTTTGAAAGTGGTGATGATTGGCAATGACATCACGCGGGGGCAAGTTGAGCTTGACGCCGCGCAGGCGCGCAATGCCGCCATGATGGAAAGCCAGCGCGCGGTTGTCGACGGGCTGCGGATCGGCCTTGAAGGGCTTGCGCGCGGTGATCTGAAGCGCCGGATCGACGCGGCCTTCCCGCCCGAATACGAGCAATTGCGCAACGATTTCAACAAGGCCGCCGCCACTTTGGCGGAGGCGATGGGGGTTGTGATCGACTGTGCGCTCAGCATTGATGGCGAGGTGCGCGAGATCTCCAACGCTGCGACCGATCTGAGCCAGCGCACCGAGCGGCAGGCGGCGACGCTCGCCGAGACCGTCTCTGCGCTTGATCAGCTGACCTCCTCCATCTCTACCGGCAGCGTGGGGATTTCGGAGGCTGACGAGATGGTCGACCGCGCACGGATCGGGGCAGAGAGTTCCGGGCAGGTGGTGCAGCAGGCGGTTGGCGCGATGAGCGAAATTGCCGAAAGCTCGGAGCAGATTTCGCGGATCATCGGCGTGATCGAGGATATTGCCTTCCAGACCAACCTTCTGGCGCTCAACGCAGGCGTCGAGGCGGCGCGGGCAGGCGAGGCGGGGCGCGGCTTTGCCGTTGTGGCCTCGGAGGTGCGCGCGCTGGCGCAACGCTCCTCAGCCGCCGCACGCGAGATCGACACGCTGATCTCGACCTCGTCCGACCACGTCAGCCGCGGGGTTGATCTGGTGGGGCAGACCGGCACGGCGCTCGATGGCATCCTCGTTTCGGTCAATGACATCGCCGCAAGGGTCTCCAAGATTGCGCTTTCGGCGCGCGAACAATCTGCCGGGCTGAGCGAGATCAACAATGCGATGCTGCAACTCGATCAGGTGACGCAACAGAATGCGGCGATGTTCGAGCAAACCACGGCTGCGGCGCAGGCGCTCGGGCGCAGCGTCGAGGCCTTGACCACCACCACCGCGCGCTTTGATGCGGCCCCCGTTTCCGTTGCCGCTGCCGTTGCTGCGCCCGCACCGCGCGCCGAGGTGCAAGCGATGCGGCCGAAAGCGCAAGCGCGCACGGCGCCCGCGCCCAAAGCGCCCGCTGTATCCGGCCCGGTGCCACGCAGTGCCGGTGCCCTCGCCCTGAAGCCCGATCCGGGTGACTGGGAAGATTTCTGAGATCGAAAACCATGCCTTTGACTCTTAACAACCGAGTGCCGAGATGACCCCGAAACGCGTTCTGATCGTCGACGATTCCCCGACCATCCGTGCTCTTCTGCGCACCATGCTGGCGCAGGATCCGCGCCTGACGGTGGTGGGGGAGGCCTGCGATCCTTTTGACGCACGCGAGAAGATCAAGGCGCTTTCCCCCGATGTGCTGACGCTTGATGTCGAGATGCCGCGGATGAATGGGCTGGAGTTTCTCGAAAAACTGATGCGGCTCAGGCCGATGCCGGTGGTGATGATCTCCACCGAAACGCAAAAGGGCTCCGTGGCGGCGCTTGAGGCGCTCTCGCTCGGGGCGGTTGAATGTATCGGCAAACCGAGCTTTGACCGGCTCTCGGACACTTTCGCCAATCTTGCCGACCTGCTTGTTGCCGCGGCGGGGGCGCGGCTGCGCGGCGCGGAAGCGCGGGCCCGTGTGGCGCCCGCCACGGATTTCAACTGGAACGGCAAGGTGGTGCTTGTCGGGTCTTCGACCGGCGGCGTCGATGCGCTTGAAACGCTGCTGTCGGGGTATCCGCGCAACTGCCCGCCGACGCTGATCACCCAGCATATGCCGGAGGGGTTTCTGGCCTCCTTCGCGCGCCGGCTCGACAGCAACATGGTGCCGAAGGTGGAGCTTGCGCGCGATGGCGTCTTGCTGGCGCCCGGCCACGTTTATCTTGCGCCAGGGGGCGATTATCACCTCGCCGTGGCGGGGCATGAGGCGCCCAAATGCCGCCTTGTCGCCAGCGACAAGCGCAACGGGCACCGGCCTTCGGTGGAGGTGCTGTTCGATTCCGCGGTGCCGATCGCCAACCGTGTCGTGTCGGTGATGCTCACCGGCATGGGCAAGGATGGTGCCGAGGCGATGGTGCGTTTGCGCCGCGCCGGAGCCCGGTGTCTGGCGCAAGATGAGGCGACATGCGTCGTCTTTGGCATGCCGCGCGCGGCGCTTGAGTTGGGGGCCGCCGAGCGCGCGGTGCCGATCGGCTCGATGTCGCGCGCGGTGCTTGATTTGTGTAGTGGGAACGGCCGCGGTGCGGCTCAGTTCAGTTCTGTTCGGAGGGCCTGAGAATATGGCGCATCATCACAAGAGCCATCATATCGCCCAGGGCGAATTTGCCACGGCGCGTGGCCTGGAGGCGTCGATCTCGACGATTCTGGGATCTTGCGTGGCCACTTGCCTCTATGACGAGACGGCCCAGATCGGAGGCATGAACCATTTCCTGCTGCCCGATGGCGCAGGCGCGGGCTCGCTCAATTCTGCCCGCTTTGGCGTGAACGCGATGGAACTCCTGATCAACGCGTTGATCAAGGAAGGAGCAAGTCGGAACAGGTTGAAAGCCAAGGTTTTTGGCGGCGGTCGCATGATTGCGGGGCTCTCTGATGTGGGCGCGAAGAACGCGAGCTTCGTGCTCGACTTCCTGCGCCGCGAGGCGATCGAATGCACCGGCCAGAGCCTTGGAGGCACGCAGGCGCGCCGCGTTGAATTTTGGCCCGGCAGCGGGCGGGCCCGACAACGCCTGCTGGGCGAGACGCAGGTGGTGGAGACCCCGCCGAAACCGCCGGCAGCCAACGGCGTCGAACTGTTCTGATCCGGGCTCCGGCCAGACCTTTCGCGCAGGACTCTGCTCTGCCTTCAGGCGCGCCCTTCGGGGCGCGCTATTGCATGGCGGGCGGATCTGCCCCGCCTCATCCGCCGCGACATCCGCCCCCGCGCCAACGCCGCCGATGGGCGCGCAGGCGCGCGTCACGGCCCGGTTGACGGACCCGGGCGCACCGATAACCGCAGATCACTCGACATTCGAGATCTTGAAAGGGCCGGTTTTCCTCCGGCCCCGAAGTCTCCGCCGCCAGTCTGAGCGGCCCCACGAAGGCCGCGAACCAGATCATGCATTCGGTGCGCTGGGGTTGGAGTTATGAGCCTGAAGCCATCGCGCAAAATCTTGGAAAGTTCCCATGAAATCAGTGCATTCTGCGGCGGTGTTGCCTCAATCGAAAGGCGCTGCACCGGCTGCCTTCTCGGCTATGGATCGGACGATATGCACGCCCCGCCACCCGCGGAGCCGACTTGGGGGGATGGCCCAGTTTGCCATGATCGCTCGGGCCAATATACCAAGCACGATAGCCTTGCCGGTAATCCGCCGCTTGATCCGGTGAAGGACACCGCGAATACCCTCACCGGCGCGCCGCTGCATGCGGTGGCGACAATGTAAAACACGGCGGTCTCTCCTCGGTGCTCTTTGACCCGGTGCGTTCGGTCGATGTGCATCTGTCGCGCGATGGGGCGAACATGACCTGCAAGCCCTGCCATGTCTCCGACACGCACGTTCTGGCGGGATCGCGTTCTGGGGGGATGGGGTCGATCTTCATGCTGCCCGCCGGGCGCCGCGCGATACCGTGTCGTTCCGTTCTTGCCACGGCGATCCGCCGCACAAGGGGCCGAACCTGCATGTCTTTGCCGCCTTTGACACCGCGTCTTTCGTGGCGGCGCGGCTCACCCTGCCGCTCAACGGGATTGAGGCGTATCAGCCGCGCCACGGAAGCCCCTGAAACCGGAGGAGTTTTTGACTTTTGATCGGGTTTGGTGCAACGAAAAAGCGCCGCAAAGCGGCGCTCGTTTCAGGCGGTGAGTGAGGGGGACGGGATCGGCGCGATCAGCCGTTCCAGCTGCGCACCGCGCCGCAATCCATATGGACGAAATTGGAGCGCATGTAGCGGCCCACGCCCCCCGCATGGCAGGCCATCGCGGCGGAATAGATCTGCGGCACCGAGCGCGATTTCAGCCGCAAATCGGCCGCCATGCCCTGCATGTGCAGCGAGTTCTTGGCGACCCCGCGCGAACGCGAGCGCAGCATCGCATTGGTGGCGGGCGAGCGGTAGCCCGAAAGGAGCATGTAGGGCTCGCGCGTGTCCATCAGGCGATGCGAGGCGGCGGCGATGTCGATCGTGCGCGGGTCGATGACTTTCACCTGATCGGTGCGCCAGTCGCGCATGAAGCTGTTGATCTCTTTCAACGCCTCGGGAATGTAATTGCCCTCGATCCAGTAGATCATGTCGAGGCTTTCGCCGGTCCGCCCCGAATACATTCGGATCTGCCGGATATCGCCTGCACCGCGCAAGAGCCCAAAAGCGTTGCTCATCGTTGGCGCCGCAACCACCATCGTGGAAGCAAAGGCCGCAAGAAGCCCGCGACGGGAAGTCGTCATCATGCTCATCGGTTCGCCTGTCCCTCGGTTTGTGCCGTTTGTACCAGCGGCTTTCAACCAAATTTAACCATTCACCGTGGCAATGTTATGGCATAGCCCGATTCATGTTTCAAATTGTCATTTATCCAGAAGTAGGGGTTTCCGTACCTTTCGGCAGAATCTTGCCAGAGTGCCCTCCGCCTGTGCCGGGCCGGGCTGTGGCGCGTTTGCATCGTTTCGCAGCGACAGCTTCGGGGGCCGCCTCTTGGTTTGCGGGGTCTCTGGACAGGGCCAGGTTTTTCTCTCAGGCTGTCACGAATGATTTCAGGGGAAACGCAATGACCGGATGCGATTGGCGCGGGCTCGGGAGAGGGGCTCTTTTGGCATGTCTGATGGGGGGCGCGAGCCTCTCGGCGGTGGTGCTGACGTCGCCTGCAAATGCGCAGGTTCCGGCGCTTGCGGGCTTTGCGCAGGCCGTGGCGGAGGGGGCCGCGGCGGAGCCTGCGCTTGCCGCCTTCTATACTGAACACGCCTATGCGCCGATCTGGACCGATGCCGCCGCCGCGCCGCGCCGCGCTGCGTTTTTTGCCGCGCTCGATCAGGCGGGCGCGCACGGGCTGCCGGTCGGGCGCTATCAGGCGGAAGCCTTGCGCGCGAAATTTGCCGCGATCGAAAGCGAGCGTGAGCGCGGCTTGCTTGAGGCCGAGGTCTCGCGCACCTATCTCGCTTGGGCGCGCGACATTTCCTCGGGCGCGCTGGAGCCCAAAAAGATTGACGCCGGAATTGTGCGGGAGATCACGCGGCCTGATCCGGCGGTGTTGCTGGCCGGGCTGATCGCGGCGCCGTCACCTGAGCATTTCCTGCGCGATCTGGCGCCGAAAACGCCGCAATATGCCAACCTGATGCGGGTGCGGCTGGAGCTGGCCGATCAGATTGCGCAGGGGGGCTGGGGCGAGAAAGTGCCCGCCAAGCGGCTTGGGCCGGGCGAGGGCGGCCCCGCCGTGGTGGCGTTGCGCGACCGGCTGATGAAAATGGGCTATCTTGGGCGCTCGGTCTCTGCCAGCTATGATGCCGCGCTGCAAAAGGCGGTGCAGAGCTACCAGTTCGACCTTGGCATGAAAGCTGACGGGGTGGCGGGTGAGGCGACGCTGTCCGAGATCAACGTGGCGCCTGAGGAGCGGCTCAAATCGGTGCTCGTGGCGATGGAACGCGCGCGCTGGCTCAATGGCCGCGACCTGGGCAAGCGCCATATCTGGGTGAACATCACCGATTTCAGCGCGCGGATCATCGACGACGGCAAGATGAGCTTCGAGACCGTGACCGTGGTGGGGCAAAACCGGGCCGACCGCCGCACGCCGGAGTTTTCCGACGAGATGGAGATGATGGTGATCAATCCGAGCTGGTCCGTGCCGCGCTCGATCACCGTGAAGGAATATCTGCCGATGATGCAGCGCAATCCGGGCGCTGCGGGGCATATTCAGCTGGTGGACAGCCGCGGTCGCACCGTCTCGCGCGGCTCTGTTGATTTTTCCGCCTACAACGCACGCAACTTCCCCTTTGCGATGCGCCAGCCGCCGTCGCAGGGCAATGCGCTCGGGCTCGTGAAATTCCTGTTCCCGAACCCCTACAACATCTATCTGCACGATACGCCCTCGAAGTCGCTGTTCCAGCGCGAGGTGCGCGATTTCTCGCATGGCTGCATCCGCGTGGGCCGGCCCTTCGATCTGGCCTATGCGCTGCTCGCCCGGCAAGCGGATGATCCGCAAGGCTATTTCCAGAAGATCCTGAAAACCGGGGCAGAGACGACGGTGCGGCTCAAGGAGCCCGTGCCGGTGCATCTGGTCTATTTCACCGCCTGGCCCAATGCGCGCGGGCGGATCGAATATCGCCACGATGTCTATGGCCGGGATGCGGCGCTCTATGGGGCGCTGGCGAAGGCAGGGGTAGAATTGGCGCCGCTGACGAATTAAGTCTCAGCTGAGGGCGCGCAGGCGCCGGGCACGAAGAGGCGAACATGGCGCAGACGGTCGAAACCATCGCACGGGCATTGGCGGCGCGGGCCGAGGGGGATTTGTCTCTCCCCATCGAGGGCGCCTCCGAGCCGCAATCGGCCGGGCCGAAACAGATCGCGCTGGCAATGAGCGCGAAGTATATTCCGGGCCTTTCGCAGGGCAAGGCGCTTGCCGCGATCCTGCCCGAGGGGACGGATTGGCGGGCTTTGGGGCTGAAGGCGGCGATTTTTGTCGCGCGCCCGCGGCTTGCCATGGCGGGGCTTTCGAAAGCCTTTGATCCGGGCCCCGAGATCGCACCGGGGGTCCACCCGAGCGCGGTGATCGACGCCACGGCCGAGATCGGCGCGGGCGCGGCGATCGGGCCTTTCGTCGTGATCGGGCGGGGCGTGAAAATTGGCCCCGGCGCGCGGATCGCGGCCCATGTCTCTATTTCTGAGCATGCAAAGATTGGCGAGCAAGCCCTTGTTTTGCAGGGCGTAAAGATTGGCGCGCGCGTTGTGATCGGGGATCGGTTCATTGCCCAACCAGGCGCGATTATCGGTTCGGACGGGTTTTCGTTCGTCACCCCGGAGAAATCTGGCGTTGAAGAAATTCGCGAAACGCTGGGGCAGCGTGACGCGATCACCGAGCAAAGCTGGACCCGGATTCACAGCCTGGGCACGGTGGTGATTGGCGACGATGTCGAGATTGGCGCCAATACGGCGATTGACCGTGGCACGGTGCGCGCCACGGCGATTGGCTCGGGCACCAAGCTCGATAACCTCGTCCATGTTGGGCACAACGTGCAGATCGGGCGGGATTGTCTGCTCTGCGGGCAGGTCGGCATCGCGGGCTCGTCACGAATCGGCGATAGGGTGGTGTTGGGTGGCCAATGCGGGGTGAATGACAACATCTTTGTGGGCGATGACGTGATCGCGGGGGGCGCGACCAAGATCTTCACCAATGCGCCGGCGGGGCGGGTGCTGCTGGGCTACCCGGCCGTGAAGATGGAAACGCATGTCGAGGCGTGGAAGAATATCCGCCGCCTGCCGCGACTCTTCGCGCAAGTTGCGGAGCTTCGGGAAACTGTTACAAAATACTCGCAAAAGGAGGGCACGGAGTAACCAGCAAGATGAGGCCCGACATGCAGCAAGAGATTCTCTCCATCATCGCGCGTGAAGCTGCGATGGACCCTACCGAAGTGCGCCCGGACATGACGCTTGAAGATCTGGGGCTCGACAGCCTCGGGCTCGTCGAGATGATCTTCTCGATCGAGGAGACCTTTGGCATTTCCGTTCCGTTCAATGCCAATGAGCCGACGCAGAACGATTTTGACATCTCCTCGGTCGGCGCGATCGTGCGTGCGGTTGAGCGGCTGATCTCGACGCCGGAGCTGGCCTGAGGCATGCGACGCGTTGTTGTCACCGGGGCCGGGACGGTCAATGCGCTGGCCCCGGATGTGGCAGGAACGCTCTCCGCGATGCGCGAGGGGCGTTGCGGCATCGGAGCGCTGGACTTTGCCGATGTCGAGCGGCTGAGCGTGCGGATTGGCGCACAGGTGCGCGGCTTCATGCCCGAGTCGCTGTTCGAAAAGGGCAAGCTTTCCTTTTATGACCGCTTCACCCAGTTTGCCCTTGTCGCCGCGCGCGAGGCCATGGCGCAGGCGGGGCTGGCGCAGGTGTCCGGCGATCCAACGCGTTGGGGCGCGATTATTGGCACGGCTGGCGGTGGCAATGCGACCGTGAACGAGGCCTATCGCGCCGTTTATGCAGAAGGAAAAAACCGGGTTCATCCGTTCACCGTGCCGCGTCTTATGAGCAATGCGGCCGCCTCGCATCTGTCGATGGAATGGGGGCTCATGGGACCCAGTTTCGCGGTGGCAACGGCCTGTTCCAGCTCGAACCACGCGATCGGTCTGGCGTTTCAGATGATCCGGTCCGGCATGGCAGATGGCATGCTCGCGGGCGGCGCGGAATCGATGCTGAATTTCGGCGGGCTGAAGGCTTGGGAAGGGCTGCGGGTGATGTCTCCCGATGGCTGCCGGCCTTTTTCTGCCAGTCGAAATGGCATGGTGCAGGGCGAAGGGGCCGGCGTTTTCGTGCTTGAATCGCTTGAGGGGGCGCAGGCGCGTGGCGCCAATATCCTTTTTGAGATCAAAGGCTTTTGCATGACAGCTGATGCGGGGGACATTGTCATGCCCTCGCGGGATGGTGCCGCGCGCGCGATGCGTGGCGCGCTGGCCGATGCCGGGCTTGGTGCCGATAAGGTTGCTTATATCAACGCCCATGGCACCGGCACGGCCGCCAATGACCGCACCGAGGCGGCGGCGATTCTCGAAGTGTTCGGGGCGCGGGCGCCGCGCCTGCCGGTGTCGTCGACGAAGGCGATGCACGGCCATTGCATTGGCGCGACCGGGGCGGTGGAACTGCTCGCCTGCCTGATGGCGCTGCGCGAGGGGGTGATCGCGCCCACGGTGAATTTTGAGACGCCCGATCCAGACTGCCCGCTCGATGTGGTGCCCAATGTGGCGCGCGAGGCGCGCGTCGATACGGTGATGAGCAATGCCTTTGCCTTTGGCGGGCTCAATGCGGTGCTCGTCCTCGGCCGGCTCTGACGGCCGCGCCGAAAATGCAAAACGCCGCCCCTAAGAGCGGCGTTTTTCGTTTTTTCAGAGAGGCTTATTGCCCGACTTGCAGAGCGTCATAAGCGGCAGTGAAGCCCTTGAGCGAGATCGTCAGCTCAACGGGTTTGTCGGCCACCGCAGCGGCCACCACGGTCATGGCGATCTTGTTGCCTTTCTTGAACAGCTCAAGATCGGCGGGTTTGAGCAGCACATTCGCAAAGCAACCGCCCTGGGTGCAGACGTTGAACGGGAGCGCGAGCGGCTTTTGCGTGTCGATCTGAAGCGTCACGCCGCGCGTGAGCAGGGTTTCGAGCGGCGTGGTGATCGTGGCGCCAGCCACCGCCTCGCCCTCCGGCTTCGGCAGCCGCATGATCGAGATCGCCGCCGTGCGGGTGCCCTCGCCATCTTTCATCACCTGGAACATCTCGCAGGGATCGCTGCCGTTCTCGGCGCGCAGGCATTGCACCTGCCAGTCGTCGAAAGTGTTCTTGATGTAGGTCGTGCCGGGGCCTTCCGCCGAAGCTGCGGGCGGGGTTGCAGGCGGGGCGGCAGGCGTTTCCGCCGCGGGGGCCGGGGTCGGGGCGTCTTGCGCCATCGCCATCGGTGCGCAGAGACCGAGGGCGAGGGCAAGGGCGAAGGATATGCTCTGTTTTTTCATGGTATTCCTCCAAGGGGATGGTGCCGATTTAGCATGCACTCCCAAGCCTGTCAGGCATAAATCCGCGTTACCCGGCGCTTTGGCGGGCCTTGCGGGCTGACAGTTGCGTGAAAACCGCCGGGGCGGAACCTGTGCCTTGACATGATGAAGGGCTCCGTTTCCAGAGCCCTTCTCCCCCTGTCGGACTGGCCGACTATATCATTGCGAGGAACGCTAGCGGCGAAGGCTGCGCGCGTCAACTGTCAAATTCATCTTTCCGTGATGCCGCTCAAAGCCTTGCCCAGGAAAGGAAAAATTCGTGCCAGAAAAAAGCCGCGCCCGGGGGCGCGGCCAGTCGACAGGGAGGAAGAGTTCCGGGGCCAGAGGGCGCAGCCGGAACGCTTTCAATGTGGCACAAAAGGGTTAATCAACTATTGTCTGAGTTAACGCGCTTGGGGGCGGACAGATCGGGGGCAGCGTGAGCGGGATTTTGACCGAGGCAGGGATCTTTGTGGGCGGCGGCGGGGCCGACCGAGAGCTGCCGCAGCAGCTGTTGTTGCGCTACGGCAACCGTCACGGGCTGGTCGCCGGAGCGACCGGGACCGGCAAAACGGTGACGCTTCAGGTGCTGGCGGAGGGGTTTTCCGCGGCAGGTGTGCCCGTGTTTCTTGCCGATGTGAAGGGGGATCTGGCGGGCCTCGCAAAGGCAGGATCAGCGCAGGGCAGCCTGCATGACGCCTTTCAAAAACGTGCCGATAATATTGGGCTCGATCTGAGCTATCAAAGCTATCCCGTTACTTTTTGGGATATTTTTGGAGAACAGGGGCACCCCGTTCGCACCACGATTTCGGAGATGGGGCCGCTTTTGCTGTCCCGCCTTCTGGACTTGACCGAGGCGCAGGAAGGGGTGCTGAACATCGTTTTTCATCTCGCCGATGCCGAGGGGTTGGCGCTGCTCGACCTTGCCGATCTGCGCGCCATGCTCGCCCATGTGGGCGCGCGCGCGGATGAACTGGAACTGCGCTATGGCACTATTTCGTCGGCATCGGTGGGGGCGATCCAGCGCCGGCTTCTTGTGCTCGAAACCCAGGGGGCGGTGTCGTTCTTCGGCGAGCCCGCGCTCGATCTGGCCGACATGATGCAGGCCGCCCCTGATGGCCGCGGACAGATCAACATTCTCGCCGCGGATCGTCTTATGGGTTCGCCACGGCTCTATGCGACCTTCCTGTTGTGGCTGCTCTCGGAGCTTTTCGAACAGCTTCCCGAGGTCGGAGACCCGGAGCGGCCGCGGTTTGTCTTTTTCTTTGATGAGGCGCATCTGCTGTTTGACGATGCGCCCAAAGCGCTGGTTGACAAGGTTGAGCAGGTGGCGCGGCTGATCCGCTCGAAAGGGGTGGGGATCTATTTCGTGACCCAAAGCCCCACCGATGTGCCCGAGGCGATCTTGGGGCAACTTGGCAACCGGGTGCAGCATGCCTTGCGGGCCTTTACCGCGCGCGATCAGCGCAATCTTGCACGCGCGGCGGAGACCTATCGCCCCAATCCGCGGTTTTCGACCGAAACCGCGCTCCGAGAGGTGGGAACGGGCGAGGCTGTGACCTCTTTTCTTGAGGCGAAGGGGGTGCCCGGTATGGTTGAGCGCACTTTGGTGCGCCCGCCGCAATCCCGCCTTGGTCCGTTGACATCGGAAGAACGCAAGGAACTGCTTGCCGCCTCCGCGCTCGGGCGCAAGTATGACCGGGCGATTGATCGCAGCTCCGCCGCAGAACTTCTTGCAAAAAAAGCACAAAATGCTGCTATAGAGGGGCAGGAAGATGGCCCCGGCCCCGCTTCGGACACCGGCGGCGAGCGCGAGTTCAACCGCGCCCGGCGTTACACCCCGGGGGGCTCTGCAGCGCCGGGATCTTCGCTCAAATCCCCGCGCGGAGGTGCTGCATCGCGCTCGGATTCGGTGGCAGAAGTGTTTGGCAAGGCGATGGCGCGGCAGATCGGCTCAAAGGCCGGGCAAGCACTCGTGCGCGGCGTGCTCGGCTCGCTGTTCAGGTCACGCTGAGGGGCCAGAGCGCGCGCTTCCGCGAGAATTGCGATCAAAAGATCGACGTGATGCAGGAAACTGTACTGCGCCGCCCCGGCCTGACGCGCGGCCTCAACCATGGCTTCCTCGGTCAACAAGACGGGAAGCGCCACCGCGGGCGGGGGCACATCTGTTCCGCTCAGCAGGCGCCGCAGATCGCGATTGCGCAGATAGTCGCGCTGGCCGAAACGGGCGGCGCGGGTCAGCAGTTTGGGGCGGCGCAACCGCGCCAGAAGTGTGCTGTGGTCGTCCATTTTGCACTCCCGAACGTGTCAGATCGGCGCAACAAAACACAACCGAAGCGGGTGTTGCGCAATTTGCCGCTCAACCGCGCGCTGCGTTATGGGATCTTTAGACTTTTTAAAGAATTTTGAGGATCGCCCCGTTTCTTAACGAAGGGGTAACCAAAGCAACCCACGGTTGAAGCATATTCGACGGCTTTGCGGCCGGTTCGAACGGGGGAGAGAGATGAGCGAGACCATGCCGGCCAAGGCGGAATTGCCCGCCTGGGTGCCCGATGTCGCACGCATCTATCTGCGGCATGTCGAGGAGGGGGTCCCGATCCGGGCGCTGGCGCGCGCGGAGGGATGCCACGCCTCGACGATCCTGCGCCAAGTGCGCCGGATCGAGGCACGGCGCGATGACCCGCTCATCGACGAGGCATTGGCACGGCTGGGGCAGGGTGCTCCGGTTGTGCCAGCGTTCACCGCTCTGACCGAGGCTTCGGCTGTGCCGAATCAGGAAACCTGCCCGATGACAGCTCCGATCCGCCCCGCCCAGACAGCCACCCACCGTGCAACCGGGCGCAGCGCGCCCTCTGCGTTGCCGGCGTATCAAGACCGGCTTGCAGAGGATCTGCGCGCAAAAGAGGAGGGCCGCATTCTCCGGCGTCTGGCGGAGCCGGGCGCTGTGCTGATCGTTGCGCCAGAGATGGACAAGGCGGTGGTGCTGCGCGGCACGGTGCGCATTGCGGTGATGGAACGCGAGCTTGCTCAGGGGCTTGCGCTGCGAGATTGGATCACCATCAAACATACGGGCCGTGTCACGAGTTACGAAATTTCCAGCGTCGGGCGGGCTGCCCTCAAGCGGAGCCTGGCCGAGGAGCGTGTGGCGCGGGGCGAAGACCCTGAGGCCGAAAGCCCGGAAGCCAGCCAGCATCGGGAATGGGGCACGCTGACCGAGGGCCCGGGGCGTTCGGCGCGCATGCGTGCCAATCTCGCCGAAAGCCCTTTGGCGGTTTTGGCACGGCGGCGCGACGCCAATGGCACGCTGTTTCTCGCGCCCGAGCTTGTCGCTGCCGGAGAGCGGCTGCGCGAGGATTTCGAGCTTGCGCAAATGGGGCCGCGCGTGGCGCAAAACTGGGAACGCTTCATGACCGGGGCCGCACGCGGTCAGTATCGGCCCGATCTTGGCACCGGTGGCCCGGGCGGGTCGGAGCGCGCCCGCGAGCGGGTGGCGGCCGCATTGTCGGACCTCGGGCCCGGGCTCGGGGATATGGTGTTGCGCTGTTGCTGTTTTCTGGAAGGGCTTGAGGCGGCGGAGAAGCGCATGGGCTGGTCGGCGCGCTCCGGCAAGATCGTGCTGCGCATCGCGTTGATGCGGCTCAAGCGTCATTATGACGAAACCTATGGCGGTGCCGCGCCGTTGATCGGCTAAGGGTTTTGCGTGGTGCGCTCTCTCTGCAAAAGAGCGTATTCCCAATGCTATATGCTGCTTTCCTCGCGTGGTCGAACGCGCGAGGAACCTCTCTCGCGCGGCCCATGCGCCGTTCTCTCGACACCCCTGTCGTTCCCCCCGCGCGCGGTTTGCTCCGCGCGCAATTTGCATCGCGCCGGCTTTCGCTCTATGTCAGCTTCATCGCTTATGAAAGGATGCCCCCTTGCGCGATCTCAAGCTTCCCGGCCAGCGCCACCCGGAAAAGGCGCATCGTCCTGACAATGCCCAGCCGAAGAAACCGAGCTGGATTCGCGTCAAGGCGCCCACCTCGGAGGGCTACAAGGAAACGCGCGAGATCCTGAAGGCGAACAAGCTCGTCACCGTCTGTGAGGAGGCGGGGTGCCCGAACGTTGGCGAATGCTGGAGCCACGGTCATGCGACGATGATGATTATGGGTGAGATCTGCACCCGGGGTTGCTCGTTTTGCAACGTTGCGACCGGTCGCCCCGACGCGCTTGACGTCTTTGAGCCGGGCCGTGTCGCCCATGCCGTTGAAACGCTTGGGCTCAAACATGTGGTGATCACCTCGGTTGATCGCGACGATCTTGAGGATGGCGGGGCGGAGCATTTCGCGCAGACGATCCGCGCCGTGCGCCACCGTGCCCCGGCGACGACGATCGAAGTGCTGACCCCGGATTTTCTCAAGTGCTCCCCGAAAGCACTTGAAATTGTTGTCGAAGCGCAGCCAGACGTTTTCAACCACAACCTTGAGACGGTGCCGGGGCTCTATCCTTCTGTGCGCCCCGGGGCGCGGTATTTCCACTCGCTTCGGTTGTTGCAACGGGTGAAGGAGCTTGACCCGCGCATGTTCACGAAGTCGGGGATCATGGTCGGGCTCGGGGAAACCCGCGAGGCTGTGCTGCAGATTATGGATGACATGCGCGCCGCGGACATCGACTTTCTGACCATCGGTCAATACCTGCAACCGACGCCCAAACACCATGCGGTGGACCGGTTCGTGACGCCCGAAGAGTTTTCCGATTATGAGAAGGCGGCCTACGGCAAGGGGTTCGGGATGGTCTCGGCAACGCCGCTGACACGATCAAGCTACCACGCCGGCGAAGATTTTGCCCGTTTGCGTGCCGCGCGTCTGGAAAAGCTGGGCCAAAACTGACCGATAATCTCAATCTCTGCGTTGTGGAGGCCATTGGTTCATAAACCGCGGTGCCGCGTTCCTCTTGGGCAACAGGCCTTCTTTGTTGTCTCAACGGCGCGAATAGGGCCAACCAGGGGGCGGAGAAGCGCGCGCTTTTGTGAGAGTGGCGCCTCAAGCATATGATAAAGAACATTTATTGTTGATTTTGGATTGAGCTTCTCGGGCACGCACTGGTTTTTGAGGATCCCATCGCGTCTTTGTGCCGGTAACGCATCGGGGGAGGCTCGATCTGTGAGCCTTGTTCCGCGGCGTTCTTGTTGTTGCCGATAATAACAACGAGAAATTCTCCTGCATGGGGAACGGCGCTCCCGATAGCTCCCGATAAAAGAGATTATCTGTCGCGCACCCCGCATCATGGGCTCAAAATGGTCTGCCCCATCCACTTTGCGACCTTTGTCGCGCCCTCATAGCGGCGCTCATGACGATTATGCGTGTTCGGAACCAGGCTGACGGACGGGGCGCCGCTTCGACGACGCCCTGAAAGCTCGAAGCCGTCGTTCGGTCGGGCGAGAGCGGGCCAATTGGCTCGGATGCGCGGTTGCTTCGACGCGTCGGAGGGCTGCGAATCTGGGCCGCGGCGCCCGAGGCGCGCGACTTTCGATCTCGCGTGAGCGGGTTCGGTTCTATATAGCTTGCGCCCAGTCTTTCCGTTTCTGTGGGGGGCCTGACCAATGTCAGGCTCTAGGTGCACACATCGGAAGGCGGCACGAGGGCGCGAAGCTGGAGCTGGCGGGAATGGAAAAATATATCAAAAACAATAATAAAGAAGCCGAAGCGAAGCTCCGTTCAAACGCTCGTCTGTCGGTTGCGCCGATGATGGACTGGACCGACCGCCACTGCCGCATGTTTCACCGCACCATCTCGCGTCATGCGCTTCTTTATACCGAAATGGTCACGGCCCCGGCGGTGATCCATGGCAAGCGTGCGCAGCTTCTTGATTACAGCCCGCAAGAACACCCGGTTGCGCTGCAACTCGGGGGCTCCGATCCCGCCGAACTGGCGCAGGCCACCAAGATTGCTGCCGATTGGGGCTATGATGAGATCAACCTCAATGTCGGCTGTCCGTCTGACCGGGTGCAATCGGGGGCTTTTGGCGCGGTGTTGATGAAAACGCCGGATCTGGTGGCGCGCTGTGTCGAGGCGATGATCGCTGTGTCGCCGGTGGAAGTGACCGTCAAATGCCGGATCGGTGTGGATGATCAGCTGGCCGAGGAGGTTTTGCCGGCGTTTTTGCGCAGCCTGTCCGGGGCGGGGGTGCGCCGTTTCACGCTGCATGCCCGCAAGGCGTGGCTGCAGGGGCTCAGCCCGAAAGAGAACCGCGAGATCCCGCCGCTCGACTATCCGCTTGTGCATGCGATGAAACGGGAATTTCCGGACCTTCATCTGAGCCTCAACGGCGGTGTTGCCACGCTTGCGCAGGTGCAGATGCATCTTGACGCCGGGATGGACGGGGTGATGGTGGGCCGTGCGGCCTATGGCGAGCCGATGGATGTGCTCGGCGGGGCCGATGCGGCGCTCTGGGGCGATGGCGCTCCGCGCTCGCCCTTTGAGGTTGCCGAAGCGATGAAACCCTATATCGACGCGTATCTGGGGCGGGGCGGGCGGCTGCATCAGATCACCCGCCACATGCTTGGCCTGTTCCATGGCCGCCCCGGCGCGCGCGGCTGGCGCCGTGTTCTGTCCGAAGGCGCAACCCGCGAGGGCGCGGGACTGCCTCTTTACGACCGCGCCCTGGCCGAGGTGACGCGCGGCCTGTGAGGCCGCTCAGCCTCTCTTACAAGCCCGCCCGCTTGGCCGCGTTCCAGAGCCCGTCCATTTCGGCGAGGTCGCTTTGATCGGGGTGCTTGCCCGCTTTCGCGAGTTCAGCCTCGATGAACTCAAACCGGCGGGTGAATTTGGCATTGGCCGCGCGCAGGCAAGCCTCGGCATCAAGCCCCAGATGCCGGCCAAGGTTCACCATCACAAAGAGCAGATCGCCGTATTCCTCGGCGCGTTGCTCCGGCCCGAGCCTGTCGCGCGCTTCGACAAGTTCTTCAGCCTCCTCGGCAATCTTTTCGACCACCTCATGCGTCGAGGGCCAGTCAAAGCCCACCCGCGCGGCGCGCTTTTGCAGCTTGAGCGCGCGCGTCAGCGCCGGGAGCCCCAGCGCAACGCCATCCAAAACCCCGGTCTCGGCCTTCTGCGCACGCTCGGCTGATTTTATTTTTTCCCAATCTTCCGTCTGTTGCGCGGCGCTCTTGTCACGGCTCTCGGGTCCAAACACATGCGGATGCCGCGCGATCATCTTTGTCGAAATGGCCCTCAGCACCCCGACAAGATCAAAGTGCCCGGCTTCGGAAGCCATCTGCGCATGATAAACGACCTGCAGCGCCAGATCGCCAAGTTCGCCCTCAAGCTCCCCCCAGGCCTCGCGCGTGATCGCATCGGCCACCTCATGCGCCTCCTCGATCGTGTAGGGCGCGATCGAGGCAAAATCCTGCTCGATATCCCAAGGGCATCCGGTTTGCGGGTCGCGCAGGCAAGCCATGATCGCCGCGAGCCGGGTGATCTGGACCGCGACATCGGCGGTTTCATCGAACAGTATCGGATCGGTCGGTTTCGCCATTGCCTCTCGCTCCTCTCGGGTCCATCTAGGTTCCTATCCCTTTCGCAATCCCAGAGTCCACCATGCCCGTGATCAACCGTATCGCCGCCCTTGCTCCCGAGATGAAAGAGTGGCGGCACTGGCTGCACCGCCACCCCGAACTGGAGTTCGATCTGCCGCAAACGGCTGCTTTCGTGGCCGCGCGGCTGCGCGAGATCGGCGTGGACGAGATCCATGAAGGCATCGCCACCTCGGGGATTGTGGCGTTGATCCGCGGCCGTGCCACGGGGCCGACGATCGGGCTGCGCGCCGATATGGATGCCTTGCCGATCGAGGAGATCACCGGGGCGGACTATGCCTCCGAGCACCCCGGCAAGATGCATGCCTGCGGCCATGACGGGCACACAACAATGCTTTTGGGCGCGGCCAAATATCTGGCAGAGACGCGAAACTTTGCCGGCACGGTGGCGCTTCTGTTCCAGCCCGCGGAGGAAGATGGCGGCGGCGGCGAGGTGATGGTGAAAGAAGGGGTGATGGAGCGCTTCGGCATCACCCAGGTGTTTGGCATCCACAACGCGCCAAACCTGCCGCTGGGCCATTTTCAGACCGCGCCGGGGCCGCTCATGGCGGCGGTTGATACCGCTTGGGTGACGGTGACGGGGCGCGGTGGCCATGGCGCCACGCCGCATGACTGCATCGACCCGATCCCGGCGATCACCGCGATGGTGGGATCACTGCAGACCATTGTCAGCCGCAACCTGTTTCCGCTCGACGAACTCGTGGTGTCGGTCACGCAGATCCATGTGGGCACCGCCAACAACATCATCCCCGAAAGCGGCTGGTTCTGTGCCACAATCCGCTCGTTCACGCCCGAGGTGCGGGCGATGGTGGAAAAACGTTTCCATGAGATCGTCGAGGGCACCGCTGCGGCTTTTGGCGTGACGGTCGAGATCCGCTACGACAAGGGCTATCCGCCCACCGTGAACGATGCCGAGAAGGCGCGCTTTGCGGCCGAAGTCGCGCGCGAGATCTCGGGCGCGGAGGCGGTGTGTGATGATGCCGGGCGCGACATGGGGGCGGAAGATTTTTCCTATATGCTCGAGGCGCGGCCGGGGGCCTATCTGTTCATGGGCATTGGCGACGGTGCGGGGCTGCACCACCCGGCTTATGATTTCAACGACGAGGCGGCGCCGATCGGGGCGAGCTTCTTTGCGCGGCTCGTCGAACGGGCACTGCCCGCGGGCTGAGGGGAAGCGCCCGCCTTGGGCGGGCAAGCCCGCCGCGCGTCGGGCGCTTGGGGGGGGCGCTGCCCCCCGTCTCCGTTGGAGACTCCCCCCGGGCGATCTTGGCACGCCGCACTCAAATGCGATCCGCCCTTCGACTTTGTGCAAATATCCCGGGGGGTGAATTGGCGCCATGGCGCCAAGAGGGGGGCAGCGCCCCCCATCTGCCCTGACACCAGCGTGATCGGCCCGATTGCCGGGCGCGATCGCCTTGCCAAGGCGGGGGGGCGCGGCTAGGGTGCGCGCCGACACCCGGGGTGCCTCTGGCGCCCCTGCACAAGGCCCGAAGAACAAGGCCCCAAAGAGAGGACCAAGCAATGTTCATTACCCCCGCCTATGCCCAGGCTGCCGGTGCGGCCGGCGCCCCCGGTGGTTTCGCCGCTTTCGGCCAGTTTCTGCCGCTGATCCTGATCTTCGTCATCATGTATTTCCTGCTGATCCGTCCGCAGCAGAAAAAAGCGAAAGAACACAAGACCATGGTGGAAACCTTGCGGCGCGGCGACATGGTCGTCACGCAAGGCGGCATCATCGGCAAAGTGACCCATGTGCGCGAAGAGGGCGAGCTTGAAGTCGAGATCGCGGCCAACGTCAAGGTGCGCGTGCTCAAGCAGACGATCCTTCAGGTGCTGTCGAAGACCGAACCGGCTTCGAACGACAACTGAACCTGAAAAGGCGCGCCGCCATGCTGCAGATCTCGCTTTGGAAGCGTGTCGTCATCCTTGCGCTGTGTCTTGCTGCGCTGGTGCTGGCGGCGCCCAACCTGTTTTATTCCCGCGTCGAGAGCCATAATGACGCCGTCTCCGCTTTTGAAAAAAGCGGCGCGATGACCGAGGCTCAGGCCGCGGCCAAGGCGGCCTGGCCCGATTGGCTGCCCTCCGGGCTCGTCAATCTCGGGCTCGATCTGCGGGGCGGGGCGCATCTGCTCGCCGAAGTGCATCTGAGCGAGGTCTACAAGGCGCGTTTGGATGCGCTTTGGCCCGAGGCGCGCAAGGTGCTGGCGGCAGAGCGCGCCACGATCGGCTCGATCCGTCGCATTGCCGCGCCCGAGGGCGAGCTGCGCATCCAGATCGGCAAGCCCGATCAGATTGCCAAGGCGGTCGAGGTGGCCAAAACGCTCACCGCGCCGGTGGTGAGCCTCACCGGCGTCGGCCAGTCCGACTATGAGGTGACGGGGGTGGGCGACACCATCACCTTCCGCCTGTCCGAGGCCGAGAAAACCGCGACCGACGACCGCACGATGGAGCAATCGCTCGAGATTGTGCGCCGCCGCGTTGACGCCGCCGGCACGCGTGAGCCGACCATCATGCGTCAGGGGCAGGACCGGATCCTGATCGAGGTGCCGGGCATCGGCTCGGCGCAGGAGCTCAAGGATCTGATCGGCACCACCGCGAAGCTGACCTTCAATCAGGTTTATGGTCCGCCGGTCTCGACCCCCGAGGCAAACCCCGGCATGGGGCGCGCGCTTCTGCCGTCGGCTGATCGTGAGGGGATCTATTACATTCTGGACGATGTGCCGGTGGTCACGGGCGACGATCTGACCGACGCCCGCCCCGACACCGACCAGAACGGCTATCCGGCGGTTGCCTTCCGCTTCAACCCGACCGGGGCGCGGATGTTTGGCGATTACACCGCCACCCATATCGGCGAGCCCTTCGCCATCGTGCTCGACGGCAAGGTGATCTCGGCGCCGACGATTCAGGCGCATATCGCAGGCGGTTCGGGCATCATCACCGGGAATTTCACCGTCGAAGAGGCCACGAACCTTGCGCTGCTTCTGCGCGCCGGGGCGCTGCCTGCGGGCATGAGCTTCCTTGAGGAACGCACCATCGGCCCGGAACTTGGCGCTGACAGCATCGAGGCCGGCAAAAAGGCCGCAATGGTGGGCTTTGGCCTCGTTGTCGTCTGGATGATCGCCTCCTATGGGCTGTTCGGCACCTTTGCGGCCTTTGCGCTCATTCTCAACGTGGTGATGATCTTCGGCTTCATGTCCGCCGTGGGCGCCACGCTGACGATGCCGGGCATCGCCGGGATCGTGCTCACCATGGGCACCGCGGTCGATGCCAACGTGCTCGTTTATGAACGCATCCGCGAAGAATTGCGCAACACCAAAAGCCCCGCCCGCGCGATCGAGCTCGGCTATGAGAAGGCGATGTCGGCGATCATCGACGCCAACGTGACCACCTTCCTCACCGGCGTGATCCTGTTTGTGCTTGGCGCCGGCCCGGTGCGCGGCTTCGCTGTCACCCTCATTGTCGGCATTGCCACCTCGGTCTTCACCGCGATCTTCGTCACCCGCCTGCTGGTGGTGACCTGGTTCGCGTGGAAACGCCCGAAAACCATCATCGTGTGAGGAACGACCATGGCCTTCCGTCTCAAACTCGTTCCCGAACACACCGAGATCGACTTCTTCCGCTGGCAGTGGCTGACCTTCGGGCTGTCTTCGGTCGCCACGATTGCCGCGCTGGTGCTGACCCTTGTGATGGGGCTGAACTTCGGCATCGACTTCCGCGGCGGCACGACGATCCGCACGGAATCAACGCAAACGCTCGATATCGCAAGCTATCGCAAGGCGCTCAGCCCGCTGGGGCTTGGCGATGTGGCGATCACCGAGGTGTTCGATCCGACCTTCCGTGAGGACCAACACGTTGCCTCGATCCGCATCCAGGCGCAGGAGGGGCAGGACGCGATTGCCCCCGCGCAGATGAAGCAGATTGAAGACGCCCTGCAAGAGGTTGATCCGGCGGTCAAATTCATTTCCACAGAATCTGTCGGCCCGAAGGTTTCGGGCGAACTGATCTGGACTGCGGTCTGGTCGGTGCTGGCCGGTTGCGTGGCGATCGTCGCCTATGTCTGGCTGCGGTTCGAATGGCAGTATTCGGTGGGCGCGCTCGCCGCGCTGGTGCATGACGTGGGGCTGACGATCGGGCTTTTCGCGATTTTCCAGATCAAATTCGACCTGACGATCATCGCCGCGCTCCTCACGATTTTGGGCTATTCGATCAACGACACCGTCGTCGTGTTTGACCGGCTTCGCGAAAACCTGATCAAATACAAGACGATGCCGCTGAAGGACGTGATGAACCTCTCGGTCAACGAGACGCTGTCGCGCACCGTGATGACCTCGGGCACCACGCTCATTGCGCTGATCTCGCTTCTGGTTCTGGGCGGCGACGTGATCCGTGGCTTTGTGTTCGCGATGACCTGGGGCGTGGTCGTCGGCACCTATTCCTCGGTCTATGTGGCAAAGAACATCGTGCTTTTCCTCGGGCTGGACCGCAACAAGCAACCCAAGGACCCGGCGGCGAAATTCTTCACCGAAGGCGCGCAAGATGCAAATCCGTGAGGCCGCTTTCGGCGGGGCGCTGCCGGTGGATGGCTACGGGCCCGGGTTTTTCCGCGTCGCCGGGGCGGTGCATGAAGGGGGCCTGCTGATCCGCGCCGAAGAGGCGCGCGTTTGGGGCGGGCTTGAGGACCGCGCGGGCCTTCTGGCGCTTTCCGGCAAGGTCGATGTGCTCTTTGTTGGCATGGGGGCGGAAATCGCGCTCCTGCCGCGCGACTTTGTGGCAGAGCTCGAAGCCGTAAGCGTGTTTTGCGAGGCAATGGCCACGCCCGCAGCCGCGCGCAGCTACAATGTGCTTCTCTCCGAGGGCCGCCGGGTTGCGGCGGCGCTTTTGCCGATGCCGGGCGAGGTTCCGCACGGATGACGCTGCTTTCGGTCGAAACCCTCACCGTCAGCCGCGGCGGCCTTGCCGTGCTGGAGGGGCTGGGGTTTTCGCTGAAAGCGGGCAGGGCGCTCGTGCTGCGGGGGCCGAACGGCATTGGCAAGACCACGCTTTTGCGCACTTTGGCGGGGCTGCAACCGCCGCTCGCGGGCAAAATTTCGATGCCGCCCGAGGCGATGGCCTATGGCGCCCATGCAGATGGGCTGAAGGCGACGCTCTCGGTGCGCGAAAACCTCGCCTTCTGGGCGGCGATCTACGAGACCGACACGGTCGAGGCCGCGCTCGATCAGATGAACCTGCGCGCGCTCGAACACCGCGCCGCGATGAGCCTTTCGGCCGGGCAAAAGCGCCGTCTTGGCCTTGCGCGGCTGCTTGTCACCGGGCGCCCGGTCTGGGTGCTTGACGAACCCACCGTGTCGCTTGATGCCGCCTCGGTCGCGCTCTTCGCCGCGGCGGTGCGCGCGCATCTGGCCTCCGGTGGGGCGGCGCTCATGGCCACCCATATCGACCTTGGCCTTGAGGAGGCCGAAATTCTCGATCTCGCCCCTTTCAAGGCGCGGCCCCCCGAAGAGGGCGGGCACCGAGGCGCGTTCGACCACGATTTCGATGGAGCCTTCCTGTGATTGCGCTTCTGATGCGAGATCTGCGGCTCGCCATTCGCGCCGGGGGCGGCTTTGGCCTCGGGCTCGCCTTTTTTCTTATTGTTGTGACGCTCGTGCCCTTCGGCGTTGGTCCGCAAGGCGATATTCTTGCGCGCATCGCCTCGGGCATCCTCTGGCTTGGCGCGCTCTTGGCCTGCCTGCTCTCGCTCGACCGCATTTTTGCGCTTGATTACGAGGATGGCTCGCTCGATCTGCTCGCCACCGCGCCGATCCCGCTGGAGGCCGTGGTCACAGTGAAGGCGCTCGCGCATTGGATCACCACCGGCCTGCCCTTGGTGCTGGCCGCGCCGCTTTTTGCCGTGCTGTTGCACCTGCCGGGGCCGGCCTATCTCTGGCTTGAGGTCTCGTTGCTTCTTGGCACGCCGGCGCTTTCCGTGCTTGGCACCTTTGGCGCCGCGCTCACGGTGGGGCTCAAACGCGGCGGGCTGCTGCTCTCGCTTCTGGTGTTGCCGCTCTATGTGCCGACCTTGATCTTTGGTGCCGAACTTGTGCGCCGCGGCGCCGAGGGCATGGCGATCGAAGTGCCGCTGACCATGCTTGCGGGCATCACCGCCGCCACCATCGCCCTTGTCCCCTTTGCCTCGGCTGCGGCGATCCGGGTCAATTTGCGGTGAGAATCGTTCCAAGTTGATGCGTGTCAAACCGGCCCGATGCTAATCGTGTCAAGTCGGGCGGAGATGCGAGAGGGAGGAGACCGACAGATGTCGATCTGGGAATATGCCAACCCGGTCAAGTTCATGCAGACTTCGGGGTGGCTTTTGCCCTGGGTGGCGGGGGCGACCGTGCTCACCCTCGTGCCGGGGCTTGTCTGGGGGTTCTTTTTCACCCCCGTCGCGGCGGAATTCGGCGCCACCGTAAAGGTGATCTATGTGCATGTGCCCGCCGCCACGCTCGCGATCAACATCTGGGTGATGATGCTTGTCACCTCGCTGATCTGGCTCATTCGCCGCCACCATGTGAGCGCGCTGGCCGCCAAGGCCGCCGCGCCCATCGGCATGGTGATGACGCTGATCGCGCTTGTCACCGGCGCGCTCTGGGGCCAGCCGATGTGGGGCACCTGGTGGGAATGGGACCCGCGGCTGACCTCCTTTTTGATCCTTTTTCTCTTTTATCTCGGCTACATGGCGCTTTGGGAGGCGATTGAGAACCCCGATACCGCAGCGGATCTGACGGGGGTTCTTTGCCTTGTTGGCTCGGTGTTCGCGGTGCTGTCGCGCTATGCGGCGATCTTCTGGAACCAGGGGTTGCACCAAGGCTCGACCTTGAGCCTCGACAGTGAGGAGCATATTTCGGATGTCTATTGGCAACCGCTCGTGCTCTCCATCGTCGGGTTCGGGCTTTTGTTCGTGACCCTGCTTTTGCTGCGCACCCGCACGGAAATTCGGTCTCGCCGTCTCAAGGCCCTCGAACAGCGGGAGCGCATGGCATGATCCCTGATCTTGGCAAATATACTGTCACAATCCTTGGCTCCTGGGGCGTGACGCTGGCGCTGCTCGCGGCGCTTGGCGTGGCCACTCTGATCCGCGGAGCACGCGTGAAACGGGCGCTGGAAGCGCAAGAAAAACGGATGAAGAAGAATGGCTAAGCCTTTGATGTTTGTGCCGCTTGTGGTGATTGTCGGCTTTGTCGGCGCGGCCTTCGTCGCAATGGAAACAAAAGACCCCAACGATATGCCGACCGCCTTTGCGGGCAAGGAGGCGCCCGGTGTGCAAATGCTCGCGCTTGGCAATCATCCGGGCTTTTCCGATGCCGATTTGCGCGATGGCACGATCAAGCTTGTCAACTTCTGGGCTTCGTGGTGCGCGCCCTGCCGGGTTGAGCATCCGAACCTGCTTGCGCTGAAGCAAGACGGCGTCGATATCCTTGGCGTCAACTGGAAGGATACCCCCGAAAAGGCCGAAGGTTTCATCGCCGAAATGGGGAACCCGTTCACCAAGCTCGGCGCTGATCCGAAAAACCAGATGGGGCTTGATTGGGGCGTGGCGGGCGTGCCGGAGACCTTTGTGGTCGATGGCGATGGTCATATCATCACGCGCATCGCCGGGCCGCTCACCGACAAGGTGATTGCCGAACAGGTTGAGCCGCTGCTGGCGGGCGAGGGCGAGTGATCAGAGCCGCGGCGCGCGCGGCATCCGCTCCACGCGCGCCCAATCCGGCCAGAAGCCGAAATGATCGAGCCCCCAGATCAGCGCAACGAGGGCAATCACCACCGCAGCAATCTGCACCTGCCGCAGCGAGGGCGGATGGCGCACCCATTTGGCCATCCGCATCAGCCAGAGCGGGTTCATTTTGCATCACCGGTAAAACGCACCGTGCCGATGAAGGGCAGGTTGCGGTGGTTTTGCGCGTAATCGAGCCCGTAGCCCACCACGAATTCGTCGGGGATCTCGAAGCCGGTCCAGCGCGCCTTCACGTCCACTTCACGGCGGGAGGGTTTGTCGAGCATGGCGCAGCATTCGATCCGGCGCGGGGAGCGGGCGCGCAGCATCTCCATCACCTTGGAGATCGTATGGCCGGTATCGACGATGTCTTCCACCACGAGCACGTCGCGCCCGCCAATATTGCCGCGCAGGTCTTTCAGCACGCGCACTTCCCGCGTCGAGGTGGTTTCGTTGCCATAGCTTGAGGCTTCGAGAAAATCGACCTCGCAGGGCACGCCGATCTCGCGGATCAGGTCCGCGATGAACACGAAGGAGCCGCGCAGCAGGCCCACCACCACAAGCCGGTCGGTATCGTGAAATGCCTCGGTGATCTCGGCGCCAAGCGCCTCGACTCGCGCCGCGATCGCCTTGGCAGAAATCATCTGGTCGATCACATATCCGGGCTCTGCCATGCTCTCTCCTGCCTCTGGTGCGGCCATCCGGCCCTTGCAATTCCCGTGCTTTATCGCAAGAACGGGGCCGATAAAAGGGAGACTGGCCGATGCCGCAGCATTCGGAAAAACGCACCATGCCCTATACGGCGGCGCAGATGTATGCGCTCGTGGCCGATGTGGCGCGCTACCCCGAATTTCTGCCATGGAACTCCGCCGCCCGCATCCGCACCCGCAAGCCCGGCCCGGAGCCGGGGACCGAGGTGATGGAGGCGGATCTGATCATTTCCTTCAAGGTGTTTCGCGAACGCTTCGGCTCGCGCGTGGTGCTGGACCCGGCGCAGCATCGCGTTGATACGCGCTATCTCGATGGTCCGTTCAAATACATGCACAGCTGGTGGCAGTTCGAAGATCGGCCCGAGGGCGGGTGCAAGGTCGACTTTTTCGTCGATTTCGAGTTCAAGAACGCGCTCCTGCAGGGCGTGATCGGCATTGTTTTCGATCAGGCGATGCGGATGATCGTGCAGGCGTTCGAAGACCGGGCGAAGGCGCTTTACGGCTGAAGCCCGAGTGCGGCGCCCAGAAGCGCCAGCGCATGATCCCGCGCGGCCTCCCGCACATTGCCCCGGCCAAGCGCGCCGAACTCTTGCGTTTCGGTCTGGGGGGCGGCGCCCCTGAGGGCAAGGCCAAAGCACACCCGCCCCTCCGGCTTGAACTCCGATCCGCCCGGCCCGGCAATGCCGGTGATGGAAACGGCCAGATCGGCGTGGCTGTGCGCGAGCGCGCCCTGCGCCATTTCGCGCGCGACTTCTTCGGAGACGGCGCCAAATGCGGTGAGCGTGGCCTCGGCCACGCCCAGCATCTCGACCTTCGCCGCGTTGGAATAGGTGACAAAGCCGCGCTCCACCACCGCCGAAGAGCCCGGCACCTCTGTCAGCGCCACCGCCACCATGCCGCCGGTGCAGCTTTCGGCGGTGGCGATGCGCCATCCTTTTTCCCGCGCGGCGGCGAGAATTTGCGCGACGCTCATTCCTGACCCAAGAACGGCAGGGGCGGGAGCCATTCGACAATCTGCGCGCCGAGCACCGGCCAGTAATCCTGCCCCAGATGATAGGCCACAGCGGTGATCAGCGTGAAGGCCCCGGCAAAGACGCCGGCCCAGATGTCGTCCATCATGACACCCATGGCGCCGCCCTGTTTGTCGGCCCGGCCGATCACGCCCGGTTTGAAGATATCAAAGAAGCGGAACCAGATGAAGGCGGCAAGCGGGCCCGGCCAGACCATCTCGATGTTGAAATAAGCAAAGGCCGAGGCGGGGAAGGCAAGCGCCACCCACATACCGGCGACCTCGTCGATGATCACCTCTTTCGGGTCTTGATCCTCGCGGTGCTTCAGTTCCTGTTCCAGCGCCCAAAGGCCGATGATGAAGGCGAGGATCGCGGCGAGGTAGAGGTAGGAGAGGCCGCCGAATTTCACCAGCCCCCAGCCGGCGACAGCGGCGACCATCGAGCCCCAGGTGCCGGGCGCGGGGACGAGCTTGCCGACGAAGGCAAAGGTGGTGATGGCTTGCAGAACGTGGAGCGGCAATTCACGGGTCGGAAGTTCACGGGGAGGCATTTCAGACTCCTATCAGAGTGACGGTGGCAATAGCGGCAATGCCCTCTTCGCGGCCGGTGAAGCCGAGCCGTTCCGAGGTGGTGGCCTTGACCGAGACACGGTCGGCCGGGACGTTGATGATGCGCGCGAGTTCAGCCGCCATTTCAATGGCATGCGGGCCGATCTTCGGGCGTTCGCAAATCAGGGTGACATCGGCATTGCCGATCTTGAAGCCTTTGGAGGCCGCGAGTTTCGCGGCGTGCTCGAGGAAGATCCAGCTTGCCGCGCCCTTCCATTGCGGATCGGAGGGCGGAAAGTGGCGGCCAATGTCGCCTTCGGCCATGGCGCCATAGATCGCATCGGTGAGCGCATGCATGCCGACATCGGCATCCGAATGGCCAAGCAGCGCCTTGGTATGGGGCACTTTGACCCCGCACAGGATCACATGATCGCCTTCGGTAAACGCGTGCACATCATAGCCGTTGCCGAGCCGCACATCCATCTTCAAGCCTTTCCTTTCGCGCAAGATCGCCTCGGCGCGGGCAAAATCCTCCGCGTAGGTGATCTTTAGATTGTCTTCATGCCCGGGCACGATGGCGACAGCCATGCCTGCCGCGCGGGCCACTTCCACATCATCGGCGGCCCCGCCCGGATGGGCACGGTGGGCCGCGAGAATATCGGGAAAGCGGAAGCCCTGAGGCGTTTGCGCCCGGTAAAGCCCCGCGCGGTCTTGCGTGCCTGCAACAAGGCCCTCGGCACCACGCCAGAGCGCATCGGTCACAGCGAGCGCGGGCGCGGCGCCGGGATGGGTTTCAAGCGCCGCAAGCACGGCCTGCTGCACCGCTTCCGGCACCAGCGGGCGCGCGCCATCGTGAATGAGAACCCGCGTAATATCCGAGCCTTCGAGCGTTTCGAGCGCGTTTTTCACGCTTTCGGCGCGGCTCGCGCCGCCCGCCACCAGCGTGACGGAACCGCCAAAGAGCGCAAGACCCTGCGCCATGTCATCGGGGTGGAGCACAACAATCACGCGGCCAAGCGCGCGAAAGGCCTCCACCGTCTGCGCCAGCACCGGGCGCCCGGCGAGCAGGCGCCATTGCTTTGGCACACCCGCGCCCGCGCGCGTGCCCCGGCCCGCCGCCACGATGATCCCTGCAACGCTCATCCGCCCTCGCTGATCGCTCCTGCGCTTTCTCTCCAAAGGCTTAGGCCAGTCTTCGCGCGGGCGCAATGTGCACAGCGCCGCATGCAGATTGCGCAAAATTTAAGCGTGTGCCGGTTTTTGACGCCTTTGTGAGGCGGAATGCTCTCCTTGCAATTGTGATTCCCGGAGCGAGCCGCTAATTCCTTGAGCAAATGCTACAGGAACACACGTGACGATTACCCTCGACAGTTATCGCCTTGATCCGCCGGTGCTGCTTGCGCCGATGGCAGGCATCACCGATCTGCCGTTTCGCCGCATCGTGGCGCGCTTTGGCGCGGGGCTGGTGGTCTCTGAGATGGTGGCGAGCGGCGAGATGCTGACGGCCAAGCCCTCGGTGCGGGCGAAGGCGCGCAGTGAACTGGGCCTTGATTTGCCCTCTTCGGTGCAACTGGCCGGGCGCGAGGCGCGACCGATGGCAGAGGCGGCAAAAGTTGTGGCCGATATGGGCGCGAGGATCATCGACATCAACATGGGCTGCCCGGCGAAAAAGGTGACGGGTGGCGCTTCTGGCGCGGCGCTGATGCGCGATCCCGATCACGCGCTCAGGCTGATTGAGGCGGTTGTGGGCGCGGTTGATCTGCCGGTCACGCTGAAGATGCGGCTTGGCTGGGACGACGGGCAGATCAACGCGCCCGAGATCGCGCGGCGCGCCGAAGCCGCGGGGGTGCGGATGATCGTGGTGCATGGCCGCACGCGGATGCAGTTTTACGAGGGCCGGGCCGACTGGGGCGCGATTGCCGCTGTTTCTGCGGTGGTGTCCGTGCCGGTGGTGGCGAATGGCGACATTGTCGATGCGCCCTCGGCCCAGATCGCTTTGGCACAGGCCGGGGCGGCGGGCGTGATGGTGGGGCGCGGGGCGCAAGGCGCGCCGTGGCGGCTCGCGCAAATCGCGGCGGCGCTCTATGGGGCGCCCGCGCCCGTGCTGCCGCAAGGGGCGGCGCTCGTGGATCTCATTTCCGAGCATTATGAAGCGATTCTCGGCTTTTATGGCGAGCAGGTGGGGCTGCGGCTCGCGCGCAAGCACCTGCGCTGGTATGCCGAGGCGGCAGGGGCGGCGCTGATCCCCGAGATGATGCGCGCCCAGACCCCCGAGGCGGCTTTGGCGCTTATTCGCGCCGCTTTCAGTGAAAGGGCGGCGGCATGACCCTTCCGGCTCCCGGCATCATCTGGGCCTCGCTCCCGCTTCCGGCGTTGATGATCGACGGCGCCGACCGGGTGATCGAGATCAACCCGGCGGCCGAACTCTTCCTCAACCTCTCGGCGCGCGCGCTCAAGGGGCAGGTGCTCGGCGAACGGCTCGCCATTGCCGCGCCGCTGGAGGAAATTTTCGCCCGCGTGCGCAAGAACCGCTCGGCGCTTTTCGTCAATGATGTGGACCTCACCACCGGAGAACGGGCGCCGGTGCAGTGCAACCTGCAGGCCGCACCTTTGGGAGAAGACCCGCAAACGGTGCTGTTGCTGATCTCGCCGCGCGAGATCGCAGACCGGCTGGGCCGCGCAAGCCAGGTCAAATCGGCGGCGCGCTCGGCCATTGGCATGGCCGAGATGCTGGCGCATGAAATCAAGAACCCGCTTGCCGGCATTGCCGGGGCGGCGCAGCTTTTGTCCATGAGCCTCTCGGGCGATGATCTGGAGCTCACCGACCTGATCGTCGACGAGACCCGCCGCGTGGTGAAGCTGCTTGAGCAGGTCGAGCAGTTCGGCAATGTCCGCCCGCCCGAAATGAAGCCGGTGAACATCCACGATGTGCTTGACCGCGCGCGCAAATCTGCCGCCGTGGGCTTTGGCGCGCATATGCTGATTGTCGAAGATTACGATCCCTCGCTGCCGCCCACGCTCGGCGATGCCGACCAGCTCACCCAGGTGTTCCTGAACCTTCTTAAAAACGCCGCCGAGGCGGCCAAAGGCCAGGGCACGATCCGGCTGCGCAGCTTTTATGACTATGCGCTGCGCCTGCGTGGCCCCGATGGCAACGGCCAGCGCCTGCCGCTGCAGATCGAGGTGATCGATGATGGCCCTGGCATCCCGCCCGATATCGCGGGGGCGCTGTTCGAGCCCTTCGTGTCCGGGCGCGAGAATGGCACCGGGCTCGGCCTCGCCCTCGTCTCGAAAATCATCTCCGAACATAACGGCTGGATCAGCGTCGATTCTGTTCCCGGCCGCACCGTTTTTCGCATTTCCCTGCCTGTCGCCCCGAAGGAGGTCTGATCCATGGATGGTACCGTTCTCGTTGCCGATGATGATCGCACGATCCGCACCGTTCTGACCCAGGCGCTGACGCGCGCGGGCTGCAAGGTCCATGCCACGGCCTCGCTGATGACGCTGATGCGCTGGGTCGAGGAGGGCAAGGGCGACCTTGTGATCTCCGATGTGATGATGCCCGATGGCAATGGGCTGGAGGCGCTGCCGCGGATCGCGCGCGAGCGGCCCGGGCTGCCGGTGATCGTGATTTCGGCGCAAAACACGATCATGACGGCGATTCAGGCGGCCGAGGCCGATGCCTATGATTATCTGCCCAAGCCTTTCGACCTGCCCGATCTGATGAAGCGCGCGGCGCGTGCGCTGGAACTCAAGCGCCGCGCCCAGGTGGTGCCGAAGGCGGTCGAGCCGGTGCGGCCCGAAACCTCGGATCTGCCGCTCGTCGGGCGCACCGCGGCGATGCAGGCGCTTTACCGGCTCGTTGCCCGGGTGATGAACGCCGATCTGCCGGTGATGATCATGGGCGAATCGGGCACGGGGAAATCGCTGATCGCGCGGGCGATTCATGATTTTTCGGACCGGCGCACGCTGCCCTTTGTGGTGGCGCAGGCGGCAGACCTTGCCGGTGCCGATGGCCCCTCAAGCCTCGTGGCCCGCGTCAAGGGCGGCTCGCTCGTGTTCGATGAGGTGGGCGATTACGACGATGAGACGCAGGGCCGGATCGTGCGCATGCTCGATGCGCTGCCCGACCCGGCGCCGCGGATCATGGCGACAACGCAGGTGGATCTTGCCGCGCTGATGGAGGCGGGCAAGTTTCGCCAGGACCTGTTTTACCGGCTGGGCGGTGTCACGCTTGCGGTGCCTGCGCTGCGCGAGCGGGTGGAAGACATTCCGTTGCTCACCGAGCACTTTTTGACCCGCTGCGAGCGCGACGGGCTCGGCCTGCGGCGCTTCTCGAATGATGCGATGACGCTCGTGCGCGCCTATGCGTGGCCGGGCAATGTGCGCCAATTGGAAAACACCGTGCGCCGCCTTGTGGTGACCGCGACCGAGGAAGAAATCACCCGTGCCGAGGTCGAATTCGTGCTTGGCAACCAGCCCGCGATCGAGCCTTTGCGCGCGGGCGGCGAGGGCGAAAAGCTCTCCGCCTCGATTGCGCGGCATTTGCGGCGGTATTTTGACCTGCATGGCGGCAACCTGCCGCCGCCGGGCCTTTATGACCGGATTTTGGCTGAAATGGAGGCCCCGCTGATCGAAATCTCGCTTGATGCCACCGGTGGAAATCAGGCCAGATGTGCGGATTTGCTCGGTATCAACCGCAATACCTTGCGCAAAAAGATCACCGATCTGGATATTCAGGTGACACGACGCCGCAAGCTGATGTAAAAGCGCAACAGGTATTTGTGGCAAATCCGTCGCGTGGATTCGCCCGAGCGACGAACCGGGGGCATCGTGCAAAGCGCGTTGAACAGCGCCGCGTGGGAGCGGCTGGCGCGGTTTCGCCGGCAGCGCCGCATTCAGAACGGTTTCGTTCTGGGGCTAACGGTGCTTGGCCCCGTGCTGGCGCTCACCACATTCGTGGTGCTCGGGCCTTTGGGGCAGGGCGCGGATTCGAATGCGCTGCGCTTCACGCTGCTCGCGGATTTCGTCTATTTTCTGACGCTGGGCGGGCTCATTGTGCTGCGTCTTGCGCAGATCCTCGCCGCGCGGCGCGCCCGCGCGACCGGCTCGCGCCTGACGCTGCGGCTCACCGGTGTTTTTGCGGGCATCGCCCTTGTGCCCACGATTCTTGTGGCGCTCTTTGCCGGGCTTACGGTGAATATCGGCCTTGAGGGCTGGTTTTCGGACCGGGTGCGCACGGTTGTGGGCACCTCGCTTTCCGCCGCCGAAGCCTATCAGGAGGAGCACCGCCGCGACCTTGTGCAAGATGCAACCGCGCTTGCGGGCTTTTTGAACCTGCGCCGCCAGGCCGCCACTTTTGCCACCGACGGCGATCTGCGGGAATGGCTGGTGGCGGGGCAGCAGGGCATTCAGCGCGGCCTGAAGGAAGCTTATGTGATCGACGGCACGGGGCAGATCGTGGCCCGGGGCGACCGCTCTTATCTCTTTGATTATGAACAGCCTCAGCCCGAAAAGATCGTGGCTTCCGCGCGCGGGGAGACGGTGCTGTTCGAAGATTGGCCAAATTCGGAATTTCGCGCGCTGATCAAGCTCGATGCCTTTGTCGACCGCTATCTCTATGTCTCGCGCACGGTCGACGGCAAGATTCTCTCGCTTTTGGATGACACGCGCGAAACGGTGCATCTCTATGAGCAACTTGAGGCGTCGCGCGGGCGGCTCCTGTTTGAGTTTGGGCTGGTTTACATCGGGTTTGCGCTGATCTTGATCCTTGCTGCCGTCTGGGCCGGGCTCTGGTTTGCCGAGCGGCTCTCGCGCCCGATCGGGCGGCTTGCGGCGGCGGCGGAGCGGGTCGGCACGGGTGATCTTGATGCGCGCGTGCCGGAGGAAGAAGGCGATGATGAAATTGCCACGCTCGGGCAGGCTTTCAACCGCATGATGGCGCAACTCAAGGGCCAGCGCACCGAACTGATTGCCTCCCATCACGAAACAGACGAGCAGCGGCGGATGTTCGATTCCGTGCTCTCGTCGGTGACTTCGGGCGTGATCGGGCTGGATGCCGACGGGCGGATCGACTTTCTCAACCCCTCGGCAACGCGGCTGTTGATGCTGGAGCCCGCACGGGACACGGATCGCCCCCTTGCTGAGGCCGTTCCAGAATTCGAATACCTTTTCAACCGCTTGCGGGACGGCTTTCTCACCGTTGTGCAAGAGGAGGTGCGGGTTTCGCGCGCGGGGCGGCTGGAAAGCCTGCTGGTGCGGATGGCCGAGCGGCGCCGCGCCTCGGGCGCGCGGGAGGGGTTTGTGGTGGCGTTTGACGATGTGACCGACCTTGTCTCGGCGCAGCGCATGGCGGCGTGGGGCGATGTGGCGCGCCGCATCGCGCATGAGATCAAGAACCCGCTCACGCCGATCCAGCTTTCGGCCGAGCGGATCAAGCGCAAGTTCACCAGACAGCTTGCCCCGGATCAGGTCGAGGCGCTTGAGAGCCTCACCGGGGTGATCGTGCGGCAAACCGATGACCTGCGCCGCATCGTTGACGAGTTTTCCCGCTTTGCCCGCATGCCCGAGCCGGACCGGCGCGACCATGACATCGTTCAGCTTGCCCGCGATGCGGTGCTGTTGCAGGAAGGCGCGCTCCATGGCGCAAAACTCAGCGCCGATCTGCCCGAGGGGCCCGAGGTGGTCGAGCTTGATGCGACGATGATCTCGCAGGCGCTCGTGAACCTGATCAAGAACGCCGGCGAGGCGATCGAGAGCCTTGCCGAGAAGGGCGCGCCGGAGGGCTGGGAGCCCGAGGTGCGGCTGAGCATGCGCGCGCTGGAAGAGATGATCGTGATCGACATCGCCGACAATGGCATCGGCCTGCCGCCCGACCGCGCGCGCCTGTTTGAGCCCTATGTGACCACCCGCGCCAAGGGCACCGGGCTTGGCCTCTCGATCGTGAAAAAGATCATCGAAGAACACGGCGGCACGTTGATGCTGACCGATGCCCCCGCCTTCGCGCCGGGTGCCCATCTGGGCGCGCTGGCCGAAATCCGGCTGCCGCGCGCCCGCTCCGGCCTGCGCGCCATCAAGGACAGTGACCCATGAGCGATATTCTTGTTGTCGACGACGAAAAGGACATTCGTGAGCTGATCGCCGATATTCTCGGCGACGAAGGCTATGCGACGCGCACTGCCGCCAATTCCGATGAATGCATGGAGGCGATCAACGCCGAGGAACCGGCGCTGGTGATCCTCGACATCTGGTTGAAAGACAGCCGGATGGACGGGATCGACATTCTCAAAACGGTCAAGCGCGACAACCCCGATGTTCCGATCATCATCATCTCGGGGCATGGCAATATCGAGATCGCCGTCGCCGCGATCAAGCAAGGCGCTTACGATTACATCGCCAAGCCCTTCAATATTGACCAGCTGATGGTGGTGATTTCGCGCGCGATGGAAACCTCGCGGCTGCGGCGCGAAAACTCCACCCTGCGGCGGCGTGATCTGCATGTGGGCGAGATGCTTGGCAATTCGGTTGCGTTCAAGCGGCTGAAGGACCAGCTCGACAAGGTGACAAAATCGAACGGGCGGGTGATGCTGACGGGCGAGCCCGGCTCGGGCAAGGAAACGGCCGCGCGCTACATTCACCAGCATTCGACCCGCGCGGCGGCGCCCTTTGTGACCGTGACCTCGGCCACAATCGCGCCCGAGCGGATGGAAGAGGTGCTGTTTGGCCGCGAAACGCCTGAGCGTGGAGTGGAAAAAGGGCTTTTGGAACAAGCCCATGGCGGCGTTATTTACTTTGACGAAGTGGCCGAGATGCCGAGCGGCACTCAGGCCAAGATCCTGCGCGTGCTGACCGAGCAACAATTCACCCGCGTGGGCGGCACCGACAAGGTGCGTGTCGATCTGCGGGTGATTTCCTCCACCACGCGCAATCTTGCCGCCGAGATTGCCGCCGGGCGCTTCCGCCAGGAGCTTTATGACCGGCTCAACGTGGTGCCGATTGGTGTGCCGCCGCTCTCCGAGCGGCGCGAGGATGTGCCGCTGCTTGCGCGCCATTTCATCGAGGTGTTCAACGCCACGCAGGGGCTGCCCGCACGGGCGCTTTCGGAAGAGGCCGAGGCGAGCCTGCAAACGATGGAATGGCCCGGCAATATTCGCGAATTGCGCAATGTGATCGAGCGGGTGCTGATTTTGGGCGAGGGCACGGGGCCGATTGAAGCGAAAGAGTTTTCGGGCGGGCCTGCCGCGCCGGAAGAGGGGCGGATCGTGCTTGGCGGCCAGCTCGCGGCGCTGCCGCTGCGCGAGGCGCGCGAGCTGTTCGAGCGCGAATACCTGCTCTCGCAGATCAACCGTTTTGGCGGCAATATCTCGCGCACCGCGGCCTTTGTCGGCATGGAGCGCTCGGCGCTGCACCGCAAGCTCAAATCGCTCGGCGTTGTCACGGCAGGCAAGGCGGGCGGGCGGACGGCGCAATTCGACGAGAACGAGGAGGATCTCGACGAGGAGTGAGCCGCGCGGGGCGGCTTGATTGACCGCGTCGCGGCCGCATCATAGAAGGGTGGGCAAGATAACGGAGGACGGTCGATGAAGGTGATCATCTGCGGCGCAGGGCAGGTGGGCTGGCAGATCGCCCGCCATCTGGCCGGGGAACGCAACGATGTGACCGTGATCGACACCAACCCCGAGCTGGTGCGCCGCGCCTCTGACCTGCTCGATGTGCAGGGCGTTGTCGGCTTTGCCTCGCACCCCGATGTGCTCGACCGGGCGGGGGCGCGCGATTGCGATCTGATCATCGCCGCGACCCATTCCGACGAGGTGAACATGGTCACCTGTCAGGTTGCGCAATCGGTGTTCGGCATCACCCGCAAGATCGCGCGACTGCGCGCGCAAACCTATATGGCGCCGCAATATGCCGACCTTTATCGCCGCGATCACCTGCCGATTGACGTGATCATCTCGCCAGAGCGCGAAGTGGCCGAGGCGGCCTTGCAACGGCTTCTGGCGCCCGCGACCTTTGACACCGAGAGCTTTCTGAGCGGCGCGGTGCAGCTTTTGGGCATCGCCCTTGATGAGGATTGCCCGGTGCTCGATACGCCGCTGCGCCAGCTCAACGACCTGTTCCCGACGCTTGGTGCGATGGTGGTGGGGGTGCGGCGCGAGGGGCGGCTGTTTGCGCCCGAGCCGGGAGACCAGCTGTTTACGGGCGATCAGATCTATGTCTTCACCCTTTCGCACGACATTAACAGAACGCTGGAAATATTTGGCAAGGCGACCAAAAAGCAAGAACGCATCACAATCATCGGCGGCGGGATCGTGGGCCTTGGCGTGGCGCGGGCGCTTGAGGCACGCTCGGACCGCGTGCGTGTAAAGATCATCGAGCGCGACCGGCGCACCGCAGAAGCTGCCGCGGATGCGCTTGAGCGCACCATTGTGCTGCATGGCGACGGGATGAGCGCCGAGATGCTCGAAGAGGCGAATGTGGCGCGCGCCGATGCGGTGCTCGCTGTCACTGATGACGACAAGACAAACCTTCTTGTTTCGGTGCGTGCGAAGCAGGTGGGCTGCAAGATGGCGATCTCGCTCGTCAACGATCCGACCCTCGTGCCCTTGATGGCGCCGCTCGACATTGACGCTTATATCAACCCGCGCGCGATCACCGTTTCCTCGATCCTGCGCCATATCCGGCACGGCAAGGTGCGCGGCGTCTATTCGATTGGCGATGCCGAGGCAGAGGTGATCGAGGCGGTGGTTCTGTCCACCTCGCCCATCGCCGGGCGTGCGGTGCGCGAGATCGAATTTCCCGAAGGCGTGCTTTTGGGGGCGATCCGCAAGGGCGACAAGGTGATGAAACCGGCGGGCGATACCAAGGTGGAGGAGAACGACGTGATCGTGCTCTTCGCGCTCGCGCATGACATACCGGAGGTGGAGCGGCTGTTGCAGGTCTCCATCGACTTTTTCTGAGGCCCCCGGTGCTGCGCCGCTTTGGTCAGCTTCCGCTTCTGGTGCAGCTTATGCTGCTGGCGTCGCTTGCGATGCTCGGCCCTTCCGCGTCGGCGGCGATCGACGGGCAGGCGCGGGTGGCGCGGGTGTTTCTGCAATCGTCGCTGCTCTTCACCATGTTCTCGCTGATCGTGGGGCTTGCCGCCGCCGCAAACCCGAAGCAAAACCGCGAGCGCTCGCTGTTGCTCACGCTCTTTGCCGCGTTTCTGGGCTTGCCGCTGATGCTGGCCGTGCCCTTTGACGAGGCGGTGCGCGACACCGGGCTTCTCAATTCGTGGTGGGAGATGGTGTCAAGCTTCACCACCACCGGCGCCACGCTCTACACCCCCGAACGGCTGCCGCAGAGCCTGCATCTGTGGCGCGCGATGGTGGGCTGGATGGGCGGCTTTTTCATTCTGGTGATGGCGATTGCGGTGCTGGCGCCGCTTCGGATCGGGGGCTTCGAGATCTTCTTTGCGGGCGGTTTCGGGCAACAAAGCGGGGTGGCGCCCTCGTTTTTGCGCGATGGCGTTTCCGAGCCCGGCGAACGGATCGCGCATTACCTGCGTGTGCTGGCGCCCGCCTATGGCGGCATGACGGTGGTGCTTTGGGGCGGGCTGATCCTGGCGGGCGATCCTGCCGAGGTGGCGCTGATCCATGCCTTCTCGACACTCTCGACCTCGGGCATCACAAGCCTCGTGCGGCCCGGCGATGCGCCCTCGGGGCTGCTTGGCGAGGTGATGATCTTTCTTTTCCTGATTCCCGCGCTCTCGCGCCGGCTCTGGCCCGGGGGCGGCGAATTGCGCGCCACCGAGCGGCTGCGGGATGACCCCGAACTGCTGCTTGCCGCGGCGCTGGTTGCTCTGGTGACAATGTTCCTCTTTGCGCGCCACTGGATCGCCGCGCTTGATATTGAAAGCTCAAAACAGGCGCTGCCGGCGATCTTGCGCTCGCTCTGGGGGAGCCTTTTTACCGCGCTCTCCTTCCTCACCACGACAGGGTTTGAGAGCACAAGCTGGAATGATGCGCGCTCCTGGTCCGGGCTTGGCACGCCGGGGGTCGTTCTGGCGGGGCTCACCATCACCGGGGGCGGCATTGCCACCACCGCGGGCGGGGTGCGGCTGTTGCGGGTTTATGCGCTGTTCCGGCTGGGCCAGCGCGAGCTTGAAAAGCTCGTTCATCCGCAATCGGTGGCCGGGGGCGGGTCGGTGGCGCGGCGGCTGCGCCGCGAGGGCGCCTATATCGCCTGGATCTTCTTCATGCTCTTTGCGCTCTCCATCGCGGGGGTGATGCTGGCCGTCACCGCCTTCGACATTGCGTTCGAGCCGGCGCTGATCCTTTCCATCGCGGCGCTCTCCAACACCGGGCAGTTGGCCTCTGTCGCCGTTGATACGCCGATTGACTGGGCCGTTCTGGGGGATGCGCCCAAGGTGATGCTGGCGCTGGCCATGGCGCTTGGGCGGCTTGAAACACTCGCCATCATCGCGCTTTTCAACCCCGATTTCTGGCGCAACTGAGCCAAAGCTGCCGCACAGATGAGCAATTTTCGCGCCTTTGCCTGAAACCCTCCTGATTAGGGCTGGAAACTGCCGCGCGCTTGCGCATACTGATGGCCGGGGACCGAGAGGCCCTGCGACAGGACATACAAGACAAGAAAAAGGCATAATAAAAATGGCTGCCGACAAACAGAACCTTCAGGACGCTTTCCTCAATCACGTTCGCAAGACCAAGGTTCCGGTCACGATTTTCCTGATCAACGGTGTGAAGCTGCAAGGCGTGATCACCTGGTTCGACAATTTCTGCGTGCTGCTGCGCCGCGACGGCCAATCGCAACTTGTTTACAAACACGCGATTTCCACGATCATGCCCGGCGCGCCGATCTCTCTTTACGAGGGCGAAGACTGAGCGATCCCATCATCTCGAAAGACCGTCCGACCCGGGTCTGGGTGCTGCACCCGGATCTGAAGGCGGTTGTAACCCGGCGCGAACCGGAGCTGCGGCTGGCCGAGGCTGTCTCGCTGGCCGCAGCTTTGCCTGATCTGCAAATCATGGGCCACGAGATCGTGCGCCTGCCCAAACCCCATGCGGGGCATCTGTTCGGCACCGGCAAGCTGGCCGAGCTGAAGGAGCGGTTGAGCGCGGCCGAGGTCGACCTCGTGCTGGTTGACGGCCCTGTCACCCCGATCCAGCAGCGCAACCTTGAAAAGGCCTGGGGCGTCAAACTGCTGGACCGCACCGGTCTCATTTTGGAGATCTTTGCCGACCGCGCGCGCACCCGCGAGGGGGTGTTGCAGGTGGAGCTTGCCGCGCTGAGCTATCAACGCACGCGGCTGGTGCGTGCCTGGACCCACCTTGAGCGGCAACGCGGCGGCTTTGGCTTTGTGGGCGGCCCCGGTGAGACGCAGATCGAGGCGGACCGGCGCGCGATTGACGAGCAGGTGATCCGCATCAAGCGGCAGCTCTCCAAAGTGGTGAAAACCCGCGAGCTGCACCGTGCGGCGCGGCGCAAGGTGCCGTTTCCGATCGTGGCGCTCGTGGGCTATACGAACGCCGGAAAGTCTACGCTTTTCAACCGGATGACCGGGGCTGACGTGATGGCAAAAGACATGCTTTTTGCCACGCTCGATCCAACGATGCGGGGCGTTGTGCTGCCCTCCGGGCGGCGCGTGATCCTGTCGGATACGGTGGGGTTCATCTCCGATCTGCCGCATGAGCTTGTGGCCGCCTTCCGCGCCACGCTCGAAGAGGTGCTGGAGGCGGATCTGATCCTCCATGTGCGCGACATCTCGCACCCCGAGACCGAGGAGCAGGCCGAAGACGTGGGCGAGATCCTCGAAAGCCTCGGTGTGGAGGAAGATGTTGCGCTGATCGAGGTCTGGAACAAGATCGACGCCCTCTCCGAGCAGACCCGCGCGGCGCTTCTGGTGCAGGACGCGCGGCGCGCAGATGTGCAGGCGGTTTCGGCGCTGTCGGGCGAGGGGCTCGCGGCGCTGCTCGCGGCCATCGAGGCCCGGCTCGGCGAGGAGCGGATCACCGAAACCCTCACGCTTCCCTTCGCGCAGGGGCGCCAGCATGCGTGGCTGCATGCGCAAGGCGTGGTGCGTGAGGAGCGTCAGGGCAAAGAGGGCTGGACCCTCTCGGTCAGCTGGACCGAGGCGCAAAAGGCGCGGTTCCAGAACATCTGAAAATCAACAATATCAAAAAGAAGGGCGCCACTGTTCAAGTGGCGCCCTTGGCGTTTCAGCGCTCTGGTGCGGCGGGGGTGAGGCGCGTGATCCCGGAGGCGGCGGCGCGCGCAAGCTCCGGGTCGAGCGACATCGGCACATATTCCCCACGCCGCCAAAGGTCGGCCAGATCGTCATAATGGCTGGACAGCGGATGGCCTGATTGCCCGGTCGAAATCACGAAAACCGAGCTGTCCGGGTCGGCAAAATCATAAACCCCGCGATAGCCCGCGCCATCGACATTGGCAAAAGGCTCGGGCCCGTCGCCCGCCGTCACGCCGCGGTTGAGGGTGAAATCGCCCCCCGAGGTGGATTGGCGGATGTTCATGATCCAGCCCAGCATCCGGTTTTGCCCGAGCACCGTGTGATCATGATGCGCCTCATGCGCATCGCCCCAGCGCCAGCTTTCGATCTGGGCGCCGTATTTTTCCTTCAGCCCCAGCAGCGCCGCATCAAGCGAGACCCGCGCAATATCTGTGCAGCTTTCCTGCGGCGCCGATTGCAGCACATCGCACCAACGCCCCGCGCCCTCGGTGTTGCGCAGCACGCGTTCGAGGAACAAGGGCTCGAGATGGGTGAATTTTGCGGCGAGTTCCGGGCCAAGCTCGTCGCGCAGCAGCCGGTTCTGGAATTCGCGCATCCAGGCGGCATAAATCAGCGGCTCGGGCAGATGCTCGTTCATGTCGCCATCCCAGGCGGCGAGCAGCTCCAGCGCCCTTTGCCGGAAGCGCTCGGGCGTGCCCTCGGGTGCGGGCGCGCCGGTGAACCACAGATCCGCGCCCACAAGCGGCAGAAGCCCCCGCGCGGCGGGGGAAACCGTATCCAGCTGCGCTGAGATGAAGCTCTCGCGCGAATGCACCTCGCGCTCGCCCATCAGCCGCGTCAGCCGCGCCACGCGCTCGGTATCGCCCCAGTCATAGCTCACATGGGCGGGGAAGGGGCGGTCGATCATCTTGTTGTTGGTGGTGATCACGATCCCGCCTTTAGGGCTTTCGACGCGCGGGTTCTGGGCGTAGTCCATCCGACCCTGCCAGCGGTTTGCGGCCACCCAGCCGGGCGCGGGCATGCGCCCGCGTGTGGCATGGGCCGCATCACGCTGGGGCAGCGCGCCAAGCGTCACCATGCCCACGGTTTGCTGATCTGCCAATGTCAGGTTGACCGAGGGCGCGATGAAGCCTTCCCCCGCCGCAATCGCCGCCGAGACGCTTTGCGCCTTCATGATCGCAAGGCCCGCGCTCATCGAGGTGTCGGCGGGCGAAAGCGCAGACCAGGCAAGGCTCATCACATGGCCGGGCGGCGTGACCGTGGCGAGGTCGAAATGACCCGAGGGCAGCACCGGGCCGTTTTCGCTCCAGCGCAGGGTGAGGGTGACGGGTGTGGCATCCTTCACCGCAACAATCACCTTGCGGGTGCGGAATTCTGCCCAGCCTGTCGGGGTGCGGTAGCGTTCGGGGTTTTGTGGGTCGAGCGCTTCGACAAAAAGATCTTCGTCATCGGCATAAGAGGCCGCGATCCCCCAGCCAAGCTTTGCGCTGCGCCCCGAAAGGACAAGCGGCACGCCCGGAATGGTGGCGCCGATCACGCCCCCCGAGGCGAGTTCGACGCGGGCGAGATACCACAGCGAGGGCGCGGTGAGCGGCGAATGCGGATCATTGGCCAAAAGCGCGCCGCCGGCCGCCGAACGGGCAGGGGCGGCGGCATAGGCATTCGAGGCGGTGGCAAAGGCCGGGTCTGCAAAGGGCGAGAGGGCGCCTTCGTCATCGGCGCGCGCGCTGCGGCTGTCGCGCGGGGTCTCGGGAAAGAGGCTCGCGTAATCGGGCAGGGCCATCACCCCGGCGCCCGGCACATCGGGCATCAGATCCTCGGCCCAGCCTTGCCCCAGCATCGAAAGCCGGGCCCGCAGCACCTCGGTGTCGACCTGCGTTGCGCCTTGCGCCGCCATCAGTTTCAGGATGGCGATGGAATCGGCAGGGGTCCAATAGGCAATTTCGGCATCGAACAGGAAGAACTCTGGCGCGCCCCGGCCCAGCGCCTCGGTGTTCACCGTTTCGATCCATGCGTTGACGCCGCGCGCATAGGCTTCAAGCGCGGCGGTTGTTGCCGGATCTTGCGCCGCAACCGAGGCGACGGCGGCGCCATAAAGATCGAGCCGCCGCATCACCTCATCGGTCTTGAGCGTTTTCACCCCGAACAGCTCGCTGAGCCGCCCCTGCGCGGTGCGGCGCAGCAATGTCATCTGCCACAGCCGGTCCTGCGCATGGGCAAGCCCGAGGGCGAAGAACACATCCGTATCCGTGGCGCCAAAAATATGCGGCACGTTTTCGGTGGTCCGCACGATTTCAACCGGCGCACTCAGGCCCGGAAGGCTGTAGCTCGCATTGTAATCGGGCAGCGAGCGGGCGGCAAAATACCAGATGCCAATCAGCCCGATCACCAGCGCAGCAAGCGCGAGCGTGACGAGGCGGACGATCCAGCGAAACAGGCGATACATCGAAACCCTCGCGAGGCCGGGCGTTGACGGGGCGGGCGCAGGCGTTACTAGATCGGGGGAACAGAAGTTTCAACGCGCAAACGCGTGCAAGGGGTGAGCGATGGCAAAGGTGGCATTTCTGGGGCTCGGGGTGATGGGCTTTCCGATGGCTGGGCATCTGGTGGCGAAGGGCCATGCGGTGACCGTTTATAACCGCACGCCGGCCAAGGCCGAGGCCTGGGGGGCCAAACACGGTGGCGCATTGGCGCACACCCCCGCGGCAGCGGCGCGCGGCGCCGATTTCGTGATGGCCTGCGTTGGCAATGACGATGATCTGCGTTCGGTCTGCCTTGGCGAGGCGGGCGCGTTTGCCGGTATGTCGCCGGGGGCAATCTTTGTGGATCATACCACGGTTTCGGCCAAGGTCACGCGGGAGCTTTCTGCCGAGGCTGCCACGCGGGGCCTTGGCTTTGTCGATGCGCCCGTCTCCGGCGGGCAAGCGGGGGCGGAAAACGGCGCCCTTTCCGTGATGTGCGGGGGCGCGCCCGATCATTTTGAGGCCGCCGCGCCGGTGATTGCGGCCTATGCAAAAATCTGCCGACGCCTTGGAGAGAGCGGCGCGGGGCAAATGGCGAAGATGTGCAACCAGATCGCGATTGCCGGGCTGGTGCAGGGGCTCGCGGAATCGCTCCATTTTGCGCAGAAGGCGGGGCTGTCGATCCCGGAGCTTGTCGAGGTGATCAGCCAAGGCGCCGCGGGGAGCTGGCAGATGGCAAACCGCGCCAGCACGATGGAGCAGGGCAAGTTTGACTTCGGCTTTGCGGTGGATTGGATGCGCAAGGATCTCGGCATCTGCCTTGCCACCGCAAACGAGACCGGCGCGAGCCTGCCTGTCACCGCACTTGTCGATCAATTCTACAAGGATGTACAGAAGATGGGCGGCGGGCGCTGGGATACGTCCAGCTTGATCGCGCGGCTGCAGGCGGGCGGCTGAAGCGCGGGGGCGCTGCCCCCGCACCCCCGCGCCTTTGCACAAAAGAGCAAGGGGGCCGCCGGGGCCCCCTTTTTCTCAGAACGGGATGTCGTCGTCAAAATCCGAGCGACCGCCGCCCGAGGAGGGCGCCGAGCCGCCCCCCGAGGGGGCGCCATAGCCCGGGCCATCATCATAGCCGCCGCCATAGCCGCCGCCCTGGTTGCCCCCGCCGTAGCTGCCGCCGCCGCCCGAGCCGCCGCCTTCGCCGCGCCCGCCCAGAAGGGTCAGGTTGCCGGTGAAGGGGCGCAGCACCACCTCGGTTGTGTAACGCTCTTGACCGGACTGATCTTGCCATTTGCGGGTTTCGAGCTGACCCTCGATATAGACCTGCGAGCCCTTGCGCAGATATTGCTCGGCAATGCGCGCCAGCGGCTCGTTGAAGATCGCCACCGAATGCCATTCGGTGCGCTCCTTGCGCTCGCCCGATTGCTTGTCGCGCCAGGTCTCTGTGGTGGCGATGCGCAGGTTGCAGACCTTGCCGCCATTGGAAAAGCTGCGTACCTCCGGGTCGCGCCCGAGGTTGCCCACCAAAATGACCTTGTTGACGGATCCTGCCATATCTTGCTCCCGTTTGCGCGGGCTCTGGCGAGCTTGCGCGATTCCGAATTGGGCGACACCCTACAGAACCGGGACGGCGACGGGAAGGGGGCGGCGAAAGCCCGCCTGCGCGCCGCCGGGCGTGTGCAAGGCTCTGGGCAAAGGACAGATTTTTGCTATAGTGCCCGCGTTTGAGCCAGTATGGATGATCGGATGATCAGATTTGTCGTGACGCTCGGGATCGGGATCAGCCTCGCGCTCGGGCCAGTAGCGGCGCCCCTTGCGGGGGCCGAGGGGCTCGTGATCGGGCGAAAATCGACGAAATCACAATCGATTCTGCGGCAGAGCCAGTTTGCCCTGCTCGATGGCAGGCTCGCCGGACAATATGCAAATTCGACCCGGCTGCGCCCGAATGCCGAGCGCGAAAGCCTCTCTGAAGGCGCAACCCCGCGCTATTCCGGCCGTTACCGGGGGCAATATCTGCATCATGCCAAGGCCGCCGCGGCCAAGCATGGTGTCCCGGAAGATCTGTTTTTGCGGCTTGTGCAGCAGGAAAGCGGCTGGAACCCCGGCGCCGTCTCGCCCAAGGGGGCAACCGGGCTCGCCCAGCTCATGCCCGCCACCGCGGCGCGCCTTGGGGTGGACCCGACGGACCCGCTGCAAAACCTGGAAGGCGGCGCGCGCTATCTGCGCATGATGTTTGACCGCTTTGGCAATTGGCGTCTGGCTCTGGCGGCCTATAACGCCGGCCCCGAAGCGGTGGACAAGGCCGGCGGCGTGCCGAACTATTCCGAGACGAAAAATTACGTGCGCGTGATCTACGGCAGCTAGGCACTTCAAGAACGCAGTTTAAGCATATAAAAAGGCGCGGAATATCCGCGCCTTTGTTGCTTGGGTGGGGCCGGGCCTCAGGGCAGGATGCGGGTGTATTTTGTGCCCGCCAGCGAGGCGCCGACGATCAGACCGGATTGCCCGAACACCTGCACCACCACCGGCGCAAGGGTCGTTGTTGTATCTGTGCCGATCGCGGCCCCATGATCGGGGAGCGCGTAGCGCGCATCGGCGCCCAGCTCCCAGCCATCGGCATGGCGGAAATCGGCGAGGGCCTTTTCGGTCATGAAAAACAGCGCATGGGCGTATTGCTGCGCGCCGATCTGGAAGCCGAAGCTTGCCGAGGCAGCAGAATAGTAATCCACCGTGACGTTGTTGATGCGCAGCGCACCGCGCCCGAAGGCACCCCCGACACCAAAGCCCGCCTCGGTCATCAGGGGCATGTAGAGCACGCCCACCGATTTATCGAGCAATTGCTGCGTCGAGGGGAAATTGCGGATCATGTAAGCGCGCGTCGCATCCACGCGCGCATCGATCTTGGCGGCGCCGTTCGAGCCCACGCCATTGCCGCAGGCGGCCAGACCAAGGGTTGCACCGCCCGACACCAGAAGGCCGCGTCTGGAAAGAAGTGTCATCTGCTCGCTCCGTATTCTCCCGGGTTCAGGCTCCGGGTTTGTTTGCGGGGTGAGGAAACCCTACCCCAAGCGGCCCCGCTTGTCATGCGTAACAGGCGGGTCCGCAAGGGGACTCGGCGTTCAGGCGCCGATCAGCTTCGCCGCCTTCGGCGCGAAATAGGTCAGCACGCCATCGCACCCGGCCCGGCGGAAGGCGAGCAGGCTTTCGAGCATCACCTTGTCATGATCGAGCCAGCCGTTCTGCACCGCCGCCATCAGCATCGCATATTCGCCCGACACCTGATAGGCATAGGTCGGCATCTGGAAGGTGTCCTTCACACGGCGCACGATGTCCAGATAGGGCATGCCGGGCTTGACCATCACCATATCGGCCCCCTCGGCGATGTCGCGCGCAACGTTGCGCAGGGCTTCGTCCGAATTGCCCGGGTTCATCTGATAGGTCTTCTTGTCGCCCTTGAGCGCGCCCGAGGCGCCAACGGCATCGCGGAACGGGCCATAGAAGGCAGAGGCATATTTCGCAGCATAGGACAGGATCGTGATATCCTTGTGGCCCGCCGCTTCCATGGCGCTGCGCAGCGCCCCGATCCGGCCATCCATCATGTCGGAGGGGCCCAGAATATCCGCCCCGGCCTCGGCCTGAGCCAGCGCCATTTTCACAAGCGCTTCAACGGTTTCATCGTTGATGATGATGCCGTCACGCACGAGCCCGTCGTGCCCGTTCGCATTATAGGGGTCGAGCGCGATATCGGTCATGATCGCCACTTCGGGCACCGCTTCTTTCATCGCGGCAATCACCTTGTTGGTGAAATTGTCTTCCGCCCAAGCCTGCTCACAGGTCTCGGTTTTCACCGCCGGATCGGTGTAGGGAAAAAGGCAAATCGCCGGAATGCCGAGCTTTGCCGCCTCTTCCGCGGCCTCGATCGCCCCTTTCAGGGTGCGCCGCACCACGCCCGGCATCGACGAGATCTCGACATCGGCGCCCGGCACATCGGTGATGAAAATCGGCCAGATCAGGTCTTTGACCGAAAGCCGGTGTTCCTGTGCGAGCTCACGCAGGGCCGGTGTGCGGCGCATCCGGCGCAGGCGGTTGGTGGGGAAGGGCGGGGTGATCAGGGTCATGGCAACATTCTCCTTGTGCCGTCTCGGTGCCACGGATCGACGCGAGGCTCAAGCCCCGCGAATGTCGCGCCCGGCTTGCAACGCCCGCATGAATGGGCGACACCGGGGCAGGTGAAAGAGGCGAGCATCCCGTTGAGCATCTTGCAATTGATCTTCGATCTGATCGACATGCGATCGTTTTCGAACCTGTGGTACTGGATTGCCCTTGCGGTCACCTGGTCCACCGCCTCGCATTGGGTGCTGGGCGTGCCGTTTGACATGGTGCAGCAGGCGCGCCGCCGGGGCGGGCAGGCGGCCGAGGACATGGTGACCCTGACCGGGGTGAATGTGCGCCGGCTCGTGATGATCGGGCGCGAGGCGGGGGCGATTGTCGCGCTTGGCGTTGCTTTCGTGCTCTCGAGCCTCGTCGTTCTGGGTTTTGGCTACGGGATCGAGTTTGCGCAGGCACTGGCGCTGCTGGCGGTGCCGCTCGCGCTTGTGGGCGGGCTGAGCTTGCGGATGGCGGTGCGGATCGAGCCGGTGTTGGCGCGCGACCCCGCCCCGGAGGAGGTTGCACGGCTTTTGATGCGCCACCGGGTTTCGGTGCAGCTGGTGGGCGTGGTGGCGATTACCTTCACCGCGCTTTGGGGCATGTTCCAGAACCTGCAGGTTTCAGTTTTACACTAAACTAAAACGCGTTTTCGTTTAATGGTAAACCATCTGGAGTTGTGCGCCCCGGATGCGGCTTGGCCTTGACAGCGGAAGCGATCCCGTTAGGTCTCGGCCATGGAGCACTTTCTTCTTTCTGGCGCCCCTGAGGGCTATGATGCAAAACTGCTGGCGCGCGAACTCGCGCGCGGGCAGAGCGTGGTGCATGTGGCTCGCGATGATCGCCGCATGGAAGCGATGCGGGCCGCACTCGCGTTCTTTGCGCCCACGGCTCTCGTGCTGAGCTTCCCGGCTTGGGATTGCCTCCCTTATGACCGGGTATCGCCCAACCCCGATATATCGGCGGCGCGCATGGCAACGCTTGCGGCATTGGCGTCAAACAGCCTGCCCGCGCCGTTTGTGTTGCTCACCACGCTCTCTGCGGCCACCCAGCGCATTCCGGCGCGGGATCTGGTGGCGGGCGCAAGTTTCACGGCCCGCGTGGGGCAAAGGATTGATGAGAAGAACCTTCGACAATTTCTTGTTCGGATGGGGTTTTCTCCGGTTTCCACGGTTTCTGAGCCGGGCGATTATGCCATCCGCGGCGGCATTATTGACATCTTTCCGCCAGGCGAAAGTGGCCCGGTCCGGCTGGATCTGTTTGGCGACCAGCTCGATGGTGCGCGCCGGTTTGACCCCGTCAGCCAGCGCACCACCGAAAAACTCTCCACCATCGAGCTTGCCCCCGTCAGCGAGGTGATCCTCGACGAGGCCTCGATCAGCCGGTTTCGGCAGAATTACCGTGTCGAATTTGGCGCGGGCGGCGCGGATGATCCGCTCTACGAAGCGGTGAGTGCCGGGCGCAAACATGCCGGGATGGAGCACTGGCTCGGATTCTTCCATGACCGGCTTGAAACACTCTTCGATTACGTGCCCGGCGCAACGATCATGCTGGATGATCAGACCGAGCCGCAACGGATCGCACGCTGGGAAGGGATCGCCGATCAATATGATACGCGGCGGGAGGCCATGACCCGGCGCGACCGGCTGGATACGGTCTACAAACCCGCGCCGCCGGAGCTTCTGTATCTCGATGGCGCGGCCTGGGAAGCGGAGCTGATAACCCACCGGGTGCTCAAGCTGCAAGTGCTTGCGGCACCGCCCGGGCCGGGTATCCTGAATGCTGAAGCCAAGATCGGCCGCAATTTCGCACCCGAACGCCAGCTTGAGAATGTTAGTCTTTTCGGGGCGTTGAAGAGCCATATTGAAAGCCGCCTCACACTGGGGCCGGTGGTTGTTGCGAGTTGGTCCGAGGGGGCGCGCGAGCGCCTGAAAGGGCTTTTGGAAGACGAGGGGCTTGCGGGCGCCAATCTCATAAGCGATGCGCGGGGGATTTCCGGGCTGAGTCTCGCGGTCTGGCCACTGGATGCGGGGTTTGAGGCCGATGGGCTGACGATAATCTCGGAACAGGACGTGCTCGGAGACCGCCTGGTTGCCAAACCGCGGCGCAAACGCAAGGCCGAGAACTTCCTGACAGAGGCGCAAAGCCTCTCACCGGGGGATCTGGTGGTCCACGTCGACCATGGTGTCGGGCGCTACAAGGGGCTTGAGACGATCGCGGCACTCGGCGCGCCGCATGAGTGTGTTTTGCTGGAATATGCCGGCGGGGATAGGCTTTACCTTCCCGTTGAAAACATTGAGCTTCTGAGCCGTTACGGGCATGAAGACGGGCTTTTGGACAAGCTCGGCGGTGGGGCATGGCAGGCCAAGAAGGCGAAGCTGAAGGAGCGGATCCGGCAAATTGCCGACCGACTGATGCGGATCGCGGCAGAGCGGCTTTTGCGCGCGGCGCCAATCCTTGAGGCGCCCCATCATGAATGGGAGAGCTTTGCGGCGCGCTTCCCCTATAGCGAAACCGAGGATCAGCTCAGCGCGATCGAGGATGTCGTGACCGATCTTGGCTCCGGGCGGCCGATGGACCGGCTCGTTGTTGGCGATGTCGGGTTTGGGAAGACCGAAGTGGCGATGCGCGCGGCCTTCATTGCGGCCATTTCCGGCATGCAGGTCGCGGTTATTGCGCCAACGACGCTGCTGGCGCGCCAACATTATAAGACATTTGCTGAGCGCTTCCGCGGCACCCCGCTCACGGTGAAGCCGCTGTCCCGCTTTGTCTCGGCCAAGGCCGCCACGCAAACCCGCGAGGGGCTGGCTGAGGGCACGGTAGATATTGTTATCGGCACGCATGCGGTTTTGGCAAAGGGCGTAAAATTCCGCAACCTTGGGCTTTTAATTATTGACGAAGAACAACATTTTGGCGTTCAGCACAAAGAACGGCTGAAGGAGATGCGCTCCGAGATCCATGTTCTGACGCTCACTGCCACGCCGATCCCTCGGACGTTGCAACTGAGCCTTACGGGCGTGCGCGACCTCTCGATTATTGGCACACCGCCTGTCGATCGGCTCGCTATTCGCACTTATGTGAGCGAGTTTGATGCCGTCACGATCCGCGAGGCGCTGTTACGGGAACATTATCGGGGCGGACAGAGCTTTTATGTGGTGCCGAGAATTTCGGACCTTGCCGAGGTCGAGGATTTCCTGCGCAGCCATGTGCCTGAAGTCAGCTTCATCGTTGCCCATGGTCAGATGGCGGCGGGCGAGCTTGATGACCGGATGAACGCGTTTTACGACGGCAAATATGACGTTCTGCTTGCCACCACGATCGTTGAATCCGGGCTCGATATCCCGACGGCGAACACGATGGTGGTGCATCGCGCCGACATGTTTGGCCTGTCGCAGCTCTACCAGATCCGGGGCCGGGTCGGGCGCTCCAAGCTGCGGGCCTATTGCTACCTGACAACGAAACCGCGCCTGCCGCTGACACCGCAAGCGACAAAGCGGCTGCGCCTTCTGGGAAGCCTCGACAGCCTCGGCGCCGGGTTCAATCTCGCCAGTCAGGATCTTGATTTGCGCGGCGCCGGCAACCTTCTGGGCGAAGAGCAATCGGGCCATATCAAGGAAGTGGGCTACGAACTCTACCAGGCGATGCTTGAGGAAACGATCTCGAAACTGAAATCGGGAGAGCTGACAGAGACGGGCAGCGAGGGCGATTGGTCCCCGCAGATTAATCTTGGTGTTCCTGTCATGATTCCAGAGGCTTATATCCCCGATCTTGATGTGCGTCTGGGGCTTTATCGGCGCCTTTCGAGCCTCACGACGAAAGTGGAGCTGGAGGGGTTTGCGGCGGAGCTCATCGACCGGTTCGGCACGCTGCCGAAAGAGGTCAACACGCTCTTGCTCGTGGTGCGGATCAAGGCGATGTGCAAGCGCGCGATGATTGCGCGCATGGATGCCGGGCCGAAAGGGGCAACAGTGCAATTCCACCTCGACAAGTTCCCGAACCCGGCCGGGCTCGTTGCATTCCTCAACGACCAGCGCGGCCTTGCCAAGATCAACGGCAACAAGGTGGTGGTGCGGCACGATTGGAAAAACGATGGCGAGAGGATCAAGGGGGCCTTTGCCATCGCCCGCGACCTCGCCGAGAAGGTGATTGCCGTCAAATCGGCAAAAAAGAGCTAGCTGGCGACTATTTTTTGACGAAAGCTGCGTTGCCCGGGGAGGGTTGCGCCGGGCGAGCGTTTCATTTACGACATTGATGTCGGTTTCGGCTGACTGAGCGCAGCTGCGCTCCGCGTCGATCGGCTGCTTGTGTGGCCGGTTGCCAGTGGCCCCGCGCCCTTCGGTGCTTTCCCTGCGGGCCCAGACATTCAAACGGGTTTTCGGTTGCAGCGGCGCGCCGGAGATCGTCACGAGAGCGCCGCAGACAGGAGAAAGCCCATGACGAAGCATCTTGCTTCTGCCTGGCTTGCTGTTCCTTTTGCTGCCCTGGCCCTGCCGGCCTGGGCTGCGGAGGAATGCGGCCAGATCAGCATTGCGGAAATGAACTGGGCCTCGGCCGGGGTCGCCGCGCAAGTCGACAAGATCATCCTGGAAAAGGGCTATGGCTGTGAAGTCGAGCTTGTGGCGGGCGATACCATGCCGACCTTCACCTCGATGAACGAGAAGGGCGAGCCGGATATGGCGCCCGAACTGTGGGTGAATGCCGTGCGCACGCCGCTTGATACTGCCGTGGCAGAGGGCCGGATGGTGATTGCCGCGCAGATCCTCGAAGACGGCGGAGTCGAAGGCTGGTGGATCCCGAAATATGTTGCCGAAGCGCATCCGGAAATCGACACGGTGCAAAAAGCGCTTGAACACCCCGAGCTGTTTCCGGCGCCGGAAGACCCCTCCATGGGGGCCGTTTTCAACTGCCCGTCGGGTTGGAATTGCCAGGTGTCTACCGAAAACCTGTTCCGCGCGCTCGGGGCCGAGGACAAAGGCTTTGTGCTTGTGGATACCGGCTCGGCGGCGGGGCTCGATGGCTCGATCGCCAATGCTTATGAGCGGCAGGCGGGCTGGTTTGGCTACTACTGGGCGCCGACGGCAATCCTTGGCAAATATGACATGGTGCGGCTCTCGTTCGGGGTGCCGAACGACAAGGAAGACTGGGATGCCTGCACCGCCGTTCCGGATTGCCCTGATCCCAAGGTGAATTCCTATCCGGTCTCCGATGTCTATACGGTCGTGACCAAAGAGTTCTCGGAAAAAGCCAGCGTGGCAATGGATTACATTGCAAAACGGAAGTGGTCGAATGCCACTGTCGGAAAGATCCTCGCCTGGATGGACGAAAACCAAGGCACCAATGAGGATGCGGCTTACCACTTCCTTGAGACCATGCCCGAGCTTTGGCAGGCCTGGCTTCCCGAAGACGTGGCAAAGCGCGTCGAAGAGGCGCTTTGAATTGATTATCGGTCGGGCCGGATGGCCCGGCCCCTCCCGACCCTGAGTTGAAAGGAACGGCATGGCCGCCAGTTGCTGGAGCTTGCCTGATGCCCTGTGCCACTTCCCGGCACTGGAAAACAGTACCCTGCGCGTAATGCGCAAAACGGTTGATGGCGGGTTTCGTGACCTTGTCCGCAGCTATTCCGACGCCATCGACATCGCCACAGCGCCGTTGCAGGTGGCGCTCAACGCGCTGGAACGCGCTTTCACCAATACACCCTGGATCATCGTGCTCGCGGCATTGCTGGCGCTGGTCTGGGCCTCCTCGCGCAGTTGGCGCATTGTTGCCGGGACCACGATGGCAATGATGCTGATCGGCTGGCTGGGGCTCTGGGACGATACGATGGTGACGCTCGCGATGGTCTCCGTCTGCACCCTGATCGCGGTGCTGATCGGCCTGCCGATCGGCATTCTCGCAGCCCGCTCGGACCGGATGCAACGGCTTGTGAACCCCGCTCTCGATGTCATGCAGACCTTGCCGAGCTTCGTCTATCTTATTCCTGTCGTTGTGATTTTTGGGATCGGCAAGGTGCCCGGCATGATCGCGGTGGTGATCTATGCCGTGCCGCCGATGATCCGGCTGACCAATCTCGGCATCCGTATGGTCGATGCCGATGTGCTGGAGGCCGCCGAGGCTTTTGGCTCCTCGCCGCGGCAAAAACTCTGGAACGTGCAACTGCCGCTGGCGCTGCCAGCGCTGATGACCGGGGTGAACCAGACGATCATGATGTCGCTCTCGATGGTTGTCGTGGCCTCGATGGTGGGCGTGGGCGGCCTTGGCAAGAATGTGCTGCAGGCGATCAACAACCAGTTCTTCACCATGGGCTTTCTGAACGGCTTTGCGCTTGTGGCGATTGCCATCGTGTTCGACCGCTCCTCACAGGCCTTCGGGCACCGGCTGCAAAAACACCGCGAGGTGCATCATGACTGACGCAAGCGTTCTTATAAGCGATGATGATGAGTCCGTCCCCGCCGGGCCCGGAATCGAAATAAACAGCCTTTACAAGATCTTCGGTCCTGACCCTCAAAAATGGATCGGGCGCGTCAAGGCGGGGATGAGCAAGGAAGAGCTGAACCGAAAACACGGGCATGTGCTCGGCTTGACCAATATTTCGCTCAGCATTCCGCCGGGCAAAATCACCGTGATCATGGGGCTCTCGGGCTCTGGTAAATCCACGCTGATCCGCCATATCAACGGGCTGATTGCACCGACCGCGGGCGAGATCATCTGCGACGGGGCCGATATTTGCCAGATGTCCACTGCGGCCTTGCGCAATTTCCGCCGCGCGCGCACGGCGATGGTGTTCCAGAAATTCGCGCTCTTGCCGCATCGGACCGTGCTTGAAAACACCTGCTACGGGCTCGACATTCAGGGCGTGGCGCGCACGACCTCTGAGCCGGTTGCGCGGCGCTGGATTGAGCGCGTTGGTCTCAAGGGCTTCGCGGAAAGCTATCCCTCGCAGCTTTCGGGGGGCATGCAACAACGCGTCGGGCTCGCGCGCGCGCTTGCAACAGATGCCGATATCTTATTGATGGACGAAGCGTTTTCTGCGCTTGATCCGCTCATTCGGCTGGACATGCAGGCGGTTTTGCTGGAGCTTGAGGCAGAGCTGCAAAAAACCATCGTCTTCATCACCCATGATCTGGACGAGGCCCTGCGGCTGGGGGACCGGATCGCAATCCTGCGCGACGGCAAGCTCGAACAGGTGGGAACGGGGCAACAGATCGTGCAGCATCCGGCCAATGATTACGTCTCGGCCTTTGTGCGTGAGGTGAACCGGGGCAGGGTGCTGCAAGCTGCCACAGTGGCAGGGCCGCTCCCCGAGGGTACCCTGCCGGAAATGACACTGCCCGGGAAACTCGTGCTGGAAGAGGCGGCGCGGCGCATGATCGCTGCGGGGGTTTCGCGGGCAACCGTGGTCAGCGCGCGCAACCGGCCGCGTGGCGTGCTGGAAATGGCCGATCTGCTGTCGGCGATGGTGCAGCCTACCGAAACTTCCCCTCAATAAAGGAGAGGACAATGGACGCGGAAGACCCCGATCACTGGTTTGACGAGGCAGTGGCCACGTTTGGCGACCGGCTGGCAGCAGCGCGCGAGGCGGCGCAGCTCAGCCGCACGTCGCTTGCCGAAAAGCTCGGCGTGCAGCCCGAGCTTTATTTCACCTGGGAGGACGATGCGGCGATGCCGCGCGCAAACCAGATCCAGATGCTTTCGGGCATGCTGGGGGTTTCGCTCACATGGTTGCTCACCGGCGAAGGCCCGGGGATTCCGGCCCCCTATGAGGCGCCCACAGCGGCGGCCGAGGCCGAGGCGGAACTGGAGCGGCTGACCGAAGATTTGCACGCAACCCAGGCGCGGATGGAGCTTCTGGAAGAGCGCGTGCGAAAAATGATGCTTCGGCTAGAGTGAAATAAAGACAATGGCTTATGGCGCGGTGCTCAAAGGGCGCCGCGCCATTTTCACACCGGGTCGTCGGTGCGGCCCATGATCAGGAAGGCAAGGCCCGAGCAGGTCAGCGTGGCCAGCACCACCGGCAGCGGCGTGCCGTTGAACATCTGGCCCACGGGCGCGGCGATCAGCACCGCCCCCACCGTCGAGAGCGCGGAGACGACCGAGGCCGTCATTCCCGCCAGATGCCCCATGCTCTGCATGGCGAGCGCGTTGAGATTGCCAAAGGTGATCCCCGCCATCATGAACACGGTCACCGCCCAGCAAAACAGGAACACAAAGCCAGCCGGAGGCGCCACAGCCCCCGTGAGCACCAGAACCAGCATCACGCTTGAGGAAACGATCTGCATCAGATAGGTGCCCCGCACGATCCGCCGCATGCCGAGCCGCATCACGAAAGCGGCGTTGAAGCCGGTTCCCGTGCCCGCAAGAATGGCGATCAGCGCAAACCAGCGCGGAAAGGTTTCGGTGACACCAAACACGGCAAACAACTGTTGCGAGCAGGAGAGCATGGTGAACATCTGCGCAAAGCCGAGCGTCATCACCAAGATGTAGAGCCGCACCTCGCGGCTGCCGAGCACCTCCTTGGCGCCCGCAAGCAGCAGGCTCGGGTGCAGCGGGCGGCGCTTTTCCGGTGCGAGCGTTTCGGGCTGGCGCAGGCTCAGCCACAAGAGCGCGATCATCGCAAAGAGGATGAAGGCGTAGAACACGCCACGCCAGCCAGAAAAGCCGATGATGACCTGCCCAAGTGATGGCGCGAGCGCGGGCACGAGAATGAAAACCATCATGATGAAGGCGGTAACTTTCGCCATTTCCCGGCCGGCGAAAAGGTCTCGCACCAGCGCCATCGGCACAATCCGGGCCGCAGCGGCCCCGAACCCCTGCACCGCGCGTGCGGCCAGCAGCACTTCGAGGCTTTCCGCCTGTGCCCCGATGAACGCCCCGGCGACAAAGATCACCGCACCGATCAAGAGCGTATATTTGCGCCCGATCGCATCCGAGAGTGGCCCGGCGATAAAGGTGCCAAGCCCCATGCCCGCCATGAAGACGGTGAGCACAAGCTGGGCACGGTTCACGGCATCCGGGCTGAGCGCGCCTGCAATTTCGGGCAGAGCCGGCAGCATGGCGTCGATCGAAAAGGCGACGGTCGCGGCAAGAAGCGCCATCATCGCTGTAAATTCAATGGGATGGAGGCGCTTCGGGGCGCCGGTCTGGGGCTCGGGGTCGGTCATTTCAATACCTTTCGGGATCGGCCCGAACCATAGCGGCAGCGGCGCCAAAAGCCAGAGTTCAGATGGGCATTTGCCCCGCGCGCCAGCACAGCTCAGAGCGCGGCGATTTCGTCGATCACCTTGCACCAGAACGGCGTGCCTTGCGCGCCGCTGATCACATGTTCATTGCCAAGGATGAACGTGGGGACGGCGGTGATGCCGCGTTCGCGCGCATGCGCCTCACGCAGGGCAATCGTGTCGCAATCGGCTTCAGAGGCCAGCAGACGCAAGATCATGCGCGCATCGAGCCCGGCATCCGCGGCAATCGCGCCGAGCACCTCTGATGAGCCGATGTCGCGCCCCTCTCGCCAGTAGGCGCGCATCAGCGCTGCCATAACCGGGCTTTGACGCCCTTCGATCCCTGCCCAGTGCAACAGGCGCAACGCATTGCGGCTGTTGGGCACGCGCGTGATCGCCGGCAGGTTCAACACCACGCCTGCCGCCTGCGCCGCCTCGATTATCGGAAGGTCAGCGCGCGCCGCATCCGCGCCAAAGCGCGCGTGCAAAAAGGCCGTCCGGTCGAGCCCTTCGGGGGGCAGGGTCGGGTAAAGCTGAAACGGATGCCAGGATATTGCAAACCGATGATCTGGCCGCGCCTCCAGCGCGCGGTCCAGCGCCGCTTTCGCCAGGTAGCACCAAGGGCAGATCGGGTCTGCGAATATATCAAGGTTGATCATTGGGTTGCTCCTCGCTTTTCAAGCGGTGGCCAGGTCGCGCGCAGGGTCTTGCGGTCGATCTTGCCGTTGCGATTGTGCGGCAGGCTGTCGAAATGCTGAAAGATCCGCGGCTGTTTATAGCGCGCCAGATGCGCCGCGGCGTGGGCCGCCAGGGCGTTTGGCGTGGCCTCTCCTGTATAGGCGAGGGCGATGATCGATGCCTCTTCAGAGACTCTTATTTCCACCGCGGCCACCGCGCCCGCACCCGGGCAAAGCACCATTGCGGCTTCGACGTCGAGCGGGCTGACGCGAAACCCTCCGGCATTCATCATATCGTCGCCGCGGCCCTGATAGGCAATCGCGCCAGCTTCAGTCATGCAGACCGTGTCACCCGTGCGGAACCATTCGCCATCTTCGGTGAATTTCGCGCGCGCCGCATCTTCGGCCCGATAATATGTGAGGAACAAACCGGGATCGGCGCGGTTCACCGCGAGTTCTCCCGCTGTGCCGCGGGGAACTGGCGCATCATCCGGCCCCAGCACGGCGATGTGGCGGCCGGGCTGCGGCCAGCCCATCGCCCCTTCGGGGGCCGGATTGGTCGGACAGGAGGAGATGAAGGTCGAGCATTCAGACATGCCGAGCGCCTCGTAGATCGCCGTTCCGGTCGCCTCCAGCCAATGTGCCCGTGTCAGCGCCGGAAGCGCTTCTCCCGCGCTCAGCCCATGCCGCAATCTGGGGAGATCAAGCCGGCTGTGGTGCTTCAACATTTGTCGATAAACACCTGGAACACCTGCAAAGATTGTTGCGTCAAACCGTTTGAGCAAGAGCGGCAATGTTGCGGGCTCAACCCCTGTGGCAGGGATCAGGGCGGTGGCGCCCACCGACCATGGATCCATCAATCCGGTGCCGAGCGTATAGGTCCAGTTGAAGGCGCCGGCATGGAGCAGCCGATCATCGGGGCCAAGCCCATACCAACCGGCATGCATCATCTGACGCGCCCAGATCGCGCGGTGCGCATGGGCAACGGCGCGGGCATGCCCAGAGGTGCCGGAGGTGAAGACGATATAGGCGAGCCGATCCGGCGGCCCCATCTGATAATCGCAGGGCGGCAAATGTTCAAAGCGGCGCAGCTCGGCTTCGGTCAGAAGTTTCTGGTCCCCCGCGGGTAAGGCCACGCCGTCTCCCGCCACCACAAGCGCTGGGTCGATCTGTGCCGCCATTTTGGTGATTTCTTCCCGCGTGAGTTGCGCGGACGTTGGCACCGGCACCAGGCCCACGGCGATCGCTCCGAGGAAGGCCACAGGAAATTCCGGCGTATTGCCCAGCCGCAAGAGCACGCGATCGCCGGGCACAAGCCCCGCGCGCAAAAAGCCCGTGCCCGCACCGCGCACTGCCGCCGACAGCCGACCATAAGACCAGCGCTCTGCGCCGGTTGGGCGCAAAATCTGCAGGGCGGATTTTTCCGACAGGCGCTCAGCATGCGCCAACACATGAGCCGCCATGTTGAAGGCGGCCGGGGGGGCGGGGGGCGAGGAGGCATGGACAGACAGCATGCCCCCTGCTACGCCGCGAGAAAGCGTGTTGCAAGCGGGGGGCGGATGGCCGAGATCGACGAAACCGGGTTGATCCGGATTGCCCGCGAAAACGGGCGCGAAGAGGCGGGCGAGCCCGTCGATCTGGCGCGCCGGGTCCGCGAATTGCGGCATTCGCGCGGTTGGACGCTTGAGCAGGCCGCCGCCGCGATCGGGCTTGCCCGCTCGACGCTCTCGAAGATCGAAAACGGTCAGATGTCTCCGACCTACGAGGCCTTGAAAAAGCTTGCCGACGGGCTGGAAATCTCGGTTCCTCAGCTCTTTATGCCCCCTTCCAAAGCACAGGTCACAGGCCGGATGGCGGTGACCAAAAGCGGTGAAGGGCAGGCGCACCCGACCACAACCTATGAGCACGAACTGCTCGCAAGCGGGCTCAGCACCAAAAAGATGCTGCCATACCGTGCCCGCATCCGCGCCCGCAGATTCGAAGAATTCGAAGGCTGGGTGCGCCATGACGGGGAGGAATTCCTGTTCGTGCTCACCGGGATCGTGCGGCTTTTCACCGAGTTTTATGCGCCCGTCGAGCTTCGCCGCGGCGACAGCGCTTATTACGATGGGACGATGGGCCACAATCTGATCTCGGTCAGCACCGAAGATGCGACCGTGCTCTGGATCACCTCGCTCGACTGATAATGGCGATGCAAAAGAACGGCCTACAGGCCGTTCTTGATCTAGATCTAGCTGTCATCGCCGAAGCGAGAGTCATCATCATATTCGTCCTCGCCGTCGGGGACGTATTTCTGGCTCAGGGCGATTGAATGATTGTCATGACGCGGGTCCATCACCACATCCGACGGCAATTCCCCCGAAAGCCATTCCCGGATCTCGGCGCGGATTTCTTCCACTTCCTGCCCGCTCAGCTCGGTCAGGTAGAGGATGAAGGCGCGCTGATCCCCGTCGATCTCGTCCAGTTCCGCCTCATCGGCATCCGGCCAGCGATCGAGAATCGCCTCGTAAAACGCGGACCAGTTTTCCTGCACGTGATGCCATTTCATCGCGGTCTCCTCTCGCGCCAGCCCATCCTGCCGGCAATCTTGCGCTGCATTGCGCGGCCTGAAAAGTCGAAAAAAGCGGCCCTTGAGGTCAGAGCCAGCTCTGCACCCGGCGCGCGCCGCCCGAGACATCGTCGCCGATGCCTGCCACCGTGTTGCACCCAGCAAGTGCCGCGGCCAGCACCACCAGAAGGATCAGCTTCGTCTTCATTTTTCTGCCTCATACCACCAGGCATCGGGCGTCACACCCGGCCAGTCCCCATATAGCGGGATTTCGGGCGGGATGTGAAGATTGCGGCTGTGCGCGACCCGTGCGACCGGCGAAAACCAGACCGGGATGACATAACGCCCCGCGGTCAGAATCCGGTCAAGGGATTGGACGGCCGCGGTAAATTCGTCCACTTCCTGCGCCTCGAGCAGCTTTGCGATCATCGCGTCAGCGGCCGGGGAGGCCATGCCCATCAGGTTGCGCGAGCCCGGCTCATTGACGCCTTGCGAGCCCCAATAAAGATACTGCTCATTTCCGGGCGAGAGAGAGGTGGCAACCCAGAACCAGGTCATGTCGAAATCATAAGTCGTTTTGCGCGCCTGATACTGTGCATCATCGACCACGGTGACGGTGGGAAAGATGCCAAGCTGGCGCAATGCCTCGACATAGATATCAACGACGGATTGCGCCTCGCTCATCCCCTGTTGCAAAACGATCTCGAAGCGAAAGGCGGTTCCCTCGCCGTTGCGCAACACGCCGTGATCATCGGCGTGCCAGCCCGCTTCGGAAAGCAGTTTCAGCGCGGCGCGCATGTTGCGACGGTTTGACAGTGAACCATCGGAGGTTGGGAAAGTATAGCCTTCAATCGTTCCTGGATTTAGTTCAGCTTTAAACGGCTCAAGCAGCGCCGCAACCGCCCCTTCCGCGGCGCCCGGGCGCATCGCCAAGGCCGAATGGCCAAAATAGGAGCTGATCCGGGGCTCGATACCCGCTGTGAGCGTGGCATTGATGAATTCGAAGTTGAACGCCTCGATCAGCGCTTCGCGGACGCGCCAATCCGTGAATTGCGCCCGCCGCGTGTTCATCACCAGCCCCTTGATGCCCGAGGGCGTGCCGCGCGCGAGTTCGCTTTTCACCACGCGCCCCGAGCTGACGAGCGGAAAATCATAATCTTGCGCCCATTTCACGGGGTTATCTTCGCGGTAGAGGTCGATCTCGCCCGCCTTGAACGCCTCGAAGATCACGCCCGGGTCGCTGAAATAGTCCCAGCGGATCACGTCGACGTTGTGCAGGCCCTGCGTGATCGGCAGATCTTTCGCCCACCAGTCCGGGTTGCGCTTGAGCGTGATCGCCCGCCCCATCTCGACCCGGTCCACCACATAGGGCCCAGAGCCCACCGGAATGAGCTGTGTTTCCGTTTCAAAATCATGGCCTTGCCACTGCGCCTTTTCCAGCACCGGGCGCATGCCCATCAACAGCGCAAGCTCCCGGTTCGGCTCGGTGAAGGTGATGCGCAGGCTGTGAGGCCCGGTTTGTTCGATGCTCTTCACCTTGGTCCAGGCGTTACGGTAGCGCGGCGCGCCCTTGGTGCCGAGGATCTCGTAAGACCAGATCACATCCTCGACCGTCACCGGCGCACCATCGGAAAACCGCGCCTGCGGGCGCAGCGTGAACTCCACCCAGTTCCGATCCGCATCGGTCGCGACACTCTCGGCAAGGAGCCCGTAAAGCGTGAAGGGCTCATCATAGCTGCGGCTCATCAGCGTTTCCGCCACATAGCCAGAAACGCCCTGCACCGGTCGGCCTTGCAAGATCCAGGGGTTCAATGAGTCGAAGCTGCCCGATTCGGAAAGGCGAATCATCCCGCCCTTGGGGGCCTCCGGGTTGGCATAGGGCAGGTGCGTAAACCCCGGCGGCAGGGCCGGGGCGCCATACATGGCGAGCGCGGGTTGCGGGCCCGAGTCGATTCCCTCCACCGGTCCGGCTGCGGCGACGCCTCCCCCCAAAACTGGCGCAAAGGCCAGTGACAATAAGGTGATGGTGCGGAAAATGACCGGTCCCGGCATCGCAACAATCCTTGTTTTCCTGCGTTTTCAGGCAGGAAGCTATCGCGGCGCGGAGGGAGAGGCAAACTTTTCCCTTGGAAGAGAGGCCGAGCAGGCATATAAAGGTGTCACTGCTCGATAGGTTTCTTGCCTGTATGAAACCTGCCTCATGACTTGACGCCCGCCTTGCGCGGGCGTCTTTTTCGTTTCGGGCGGGGCAAGCGCTCACGAAATTTCGATCTCCCGCGCAGTTCCAGTTGCGGAACCCGCGCAGGCCGGTGCTTGTTAGGCTCAAGATATTTCAAAGGAGGATATCATGAGCCTGAAGGGCAAAACCGCCATCATCACCGGATCGAATTCGGGCATCGGCCTTGGAGTGGCGCGCGAGCTTGCGCGCGCAGGGGCCGATGTGGTGCTCAATTCCTTCACCGACCGCGACGAGGATCATGCGCTTGCCGCCGCTCTGGGGAAGGAGTTCGGTGTCAAGGCGCGCTACATCAAGGCTGATATGTCGAAAGGCGCGGAATGCCGCGCGCTCGTTGAGCAGGCGGGGCGCTGCGATATTCTGGTCAACAATGCCGGCATCCAGCATGTGGCCGCGGTTGATGAATTCCCGCCGGAAAAATGGGATGCGATCCTTGCGATCAACCTGTCTTCCGCCTTTCACACCACCGCTGCGGCGCTGCCGATGATGCGCAAGGCGGGCTGGGGGCGGGTGGTGAACGTTGCCTCGGCGCATGGGTTGACCGCCTCGCCGTTCAAATCCGCCTATGTTGCGGCAAAGCACGGCGTGGTTGGCCTGACGAAGACGGTGGCGCTCGAAACCGCCGAGGAGCCGATCACCTGCAACGCGATCTGCCCCGGCTATGTGCTGACCCCGCTCGTCGAAGCGCAGATCCCCGACCAGATGAAGGTGCATGACATGGACCGCGAGACGGTGATCCGCGAAGTGATGCTGACGCGCCAGCCCTCGAAAGAATTCGCGACCGTGGAGCAAATCGGCGGCACGGCGGTGTTTCTGTGCTCGGATGCCGCGGCGCAGATCACCGGCACGACGATCTCGGTCGATGGCGGCTGGACCGCCCTTTGAACCAGATCAGGAGGCGGCTCAGGCCGCCTCCGGGTCTTTTTCCGGCGCGGGGATGATTTTCTTTTCTGTTTTCCAGCCCGTGCGTTGCTCGACGACCTTCTTGTCAGCCGGATAGACGAGACCGGCGGAGATGATCAGCTTTGCGGCATCTTCCACGGTCATGTCGAGATAGGTGATCTCGCTTTCGGGCACGAACAGCAAAAAGCCCGAGGTCGGGTTTGGCGTGGTCGGCAAAAAGACCGAAACGAGCGGGTCATCCTGCGGCCCGTTCGCCGCCACTTCGCCCTTCGCGCGGGAGGAGACAAAGGCAATCGCGCGCAGCCCCTTGCGCGGATATTCGATGAGGCAGGCGCGGTCGAACTTGGTATCACCCGTGCTCAGCACGGTCTCGGCGATTTGTTTCACACCATTATAAACCGAGCGCACGATTGGCGTGCGGTCCACCAGCCCCTCGCCAAAGCGGATGATGGCGCGGCCGATGAAGTTGCGTGCGAGCGCCCCCACGATGATTGTGAACAGCAGGAAGATCACCACCCCGACGCCGCGCAGATTGGTGCCGACATAGGTTTCGGGCTGCAGATGCGTGGGGATGAAGGGCAGCACCCAGCCATCCACCATCCCGGCCACGCTCCACATCAGCCACAGCGTCAGCGCGATGGGGGAAATCACCACCAGTCCGGTGAGAAACGACGCCCGAAGCCCCGCAAGCAGCCCGCGTTTATGCGGGTGCTGGGGCTCGGCGTCGAAAGGCGGCGGGGCGTCGTGGGGCTGGGTCATGAGGGGGGGACCGGATCTGAGAGGACTTTGAGATCAGGTAAGCACGCCCCCCGACGAAAGCAATGGAGCTAGGCCGAGGCTTGCGCGATTTCTGCGGCAATTGCGCTTGCCAGTCGCGCATTGTTCAGAACGAGGGCGATATTGGCCGCGAGCGAGCGCCCCTCGGTCAGCGTGAAGATCTTTGCCAGAAGGAAGGGGGTCACTTCTTTGGCGGCGATCCCCTGCGCGGCGGCCTCGGCCAGCGCGGCTTCGATCGCGGGCACAATCTCCTCGCGCGGGATCTCGGCCTCGGGCGGGATCGGGTTTGCCACAAGCTGGCCGCCCGCAAGGCCAAGGCGGGCGCGCAGCAGATGCGCCTGCGCGATCTGGGCGGGGCTGTCGGCGCGCAGGGGCGCCTTGAGGCCGGAGGCGCGCGACCAGAAGGCGGGCAGGTCATCCTGACCGTAAGCGATCACCGGCACGCCGTGGGTCTCAAGCACTTCCAGCGTTTTCGGCAGGTCCAAAATGGCCTTGGCCCCCGCCGCCACCACGGTGACCGGGGTCAGGCCAAGCTCGGCAAGATCGGCGGAAATGTCGAAACTGTCTTCCGCGCCGCGATGCACGCCGCCGATACCGCCGGTGGCAAAGACCGAAATGCCCGCCAGATGTGCGCAGATCATCGTTGCCGCTACGGTGGTGGCGCCGGTGCGCCCGGCGGCGAGGCAAAACGCAAGATCGGCCCGCGAGAGCTTCATCGCATCTGGCGTTTGTGCGAGCTTTTCAAGCTCTTCCGGGGTGAGGCCAATGTGGATCTGGCCGCCCGAAACAGCGATGGTCGCCGGGGTTGCCCCGGCGGCGCGCACTTCCGCCTCGACCGCGCGCGCCGTCTCGAGGTTTTGCGGATAGGGCATGCCATGGGTGATGATCGTGCTTTCGAGCGCAACGACCGGCTGTCCGGCGTCAAGCGCGGCACGCACGTCAGGGGCAAAAGTGAGGGGCAGGGTCATAGGCTCTGGTCTCCGGAAACATAACGGGCGGCGGCGCCAAGCGCGCGGGCCAGCGCCTCGGCGCGCAAGGCGCCCTCGCGCTCGGCCACGAGATGGGCCGCCATGAACGTGTCGCCCGCGCCGGTGACGCGGGTGACGAGAACTTCGGGGGGCGCGGCCGAGATCACGCCGTCCTCTTCACAGCCATCCGCTGCCGGGTGCCCCCCGTCGGTCACAAGCACGCGCCGCGCGCCGCGCGCGAGCACGCCCGCGGCGGCGGCCTCGGCGCTTTCAAAGTTGCGTTGGCAAAGAATCCCGGCCTCTTCGCGGTTGAGATAGAGCGTCGCCCCCGGATGGGTGAGAAGCGGAGCGAGCCGCTCCGCCTTGCCGGGGCTTGCGGGTGCCACACGCAGATCGGCCCGGGCAAAAAGCGGGTCGCGCGCGATCTGCGCCAGGAGCTGTTGCGTGAGGTTGCCATCGAGCGCAATCGGCCCCGCCCAGGGCGCCTCGGCCCGGCCAAGGCGGCCATCCGCGAGCGGGCGCAGGATCTTGTCGCCCGCCGCCTCAAGGCTATGGGCATCGGCCACCGCGGCGATCAGCCCGTTCGCGCCCTCGATCGCCATGTAACGGTCGGTGGGCAGGTCATCGGAGCGGTAGAGAAAGCGGCAGTCGATCCCCATCGCCTCCGCCGCGCGAATGAGTTCCGCCCCCTGTTCATCGCGCCCGATCGCGGTGAGCACCGCGGGGGTGAGGCCGAAGCGGGTGAGCGTCATGGCAATATTCATCGCCACCCCGCCCGGCAGGCGCGAGATCCGCCCCGCCACATCGGCGCCCGCGCGCATGTGAAAGGGCGTGCGGCCAATGATGTCCCACAGAACGGAGCCGATGCAGAGAATGTCGGGGCGGAGGATGTCGGGGGGCGGGGTCTCGGGCACGGACGCCTCGGGGTTATGGCTCATGCCCCTAGGTGCTATGGCTTTTCGCCGGACGCAAGGGGGGCTCTGCCCCCCACGGCGCTTTCGCGCCTCCCCCCGGGATATTTGGGGCAAGATGAAAGGGCCAAAACAGCGAACGCAGCTTTCATCTTGCGCCAAATATCCCCGCCGGAGGCTCCCGTAGCTGTTATTTGCGGGCCTTGGGGGACGGAGAAGGGCAGGGGGCTTGCCATATCCGCCGGAATCCCCTAAAGGGCGCTCACTTCACAGGCGGAGGCGGGCCAGCGGCGGGAGACATCCCCGTTTGGTCCACCGGTTGGGGGCAACCCTGAAATCCTCCGCTCAGGCGCAAACCGGAAAGGAATGGAACATGGCGCTTCCCGATTTCTCGATGCGTCAGCTCTTGGAAGCTGGCGTTCACTATGGCCACCAGACGCAACGCTGGAACCCGCGCATGGCGGAGTTCATCTATGGCGAGCGCAACGGCATTCACATCCTCGATCTGACCCAGACCGTGCCGATGCTCGACGCCGCGCTCAACGTGGTGCGTGAGACCGTCGCCAAGGGCGGCCGTGTGCTCTTTGTCGGCACCAAGCGTCAGGCCTCCAAAGCCGTCGCCGAAGCCGCTGAAAAATGCGCGCAATATTACATGAACCACCGCTGGCTCGGTGGCACGCTGACGAACTGGAAAACCGTTTCCCAGTCGATCGCGCGCCTCAAGCAGATCGACGAGATCATGGCCTCGGGCGCTGAAGGCCTGACCAAGAAAGAGCGTCTGGGCATGGAACGCGAGCAGGCCAAACTGCAAGCCTCGCTCGGTGGCATCCGCGAAATGGGCGGCCTGCCGGACCTGCTTTTCGTGATCGACGTCAACAAGGAAGACCTCGCCATCCTCGAAGCCCAGAAGCTGGGCATCCCGGTTGTGGCCGTGGTCGACACCAACTGCTCGCCCAAGGGCGTGGATTACGTGATTCCGGGCAACGATGACGCGGCCCGCGCGATCTCGCTTTACTGCGACCTCGTCTCCCGCGCCGCGCTCGACGGCATGAGCGCGCAAATGGGCGCCGCCGGTGTGGACCTTGGCGCGCTCGAAGAAGCGCCCGTCGAGGAAGCCGCCGAGGCCTGAGCCAAAGCGCAGCCCCGGCCCGTGCCGGGGCGTCACGCGAATGACATCGGGCGGGGGTAACCCCGCCCTCACCCAATTCAGAGGAGAAATCCCATGGCGATCACCGCTGCGATGGTGAAAGAGCTGCGCGACACCACTGGCGCCGGCATGATGGATGCGAAAAAAGCGCTCACCGAGACCGACGGCAACATGGAAGCCGCGATCGACTGGCTGCGCACCAAGGGCCTTGCGAAAGCCGCCAAGAAAGCCGACCGCGTGGCCGCCGAAGGTCTCGTGGGCGTGGCCGTTTCGACCGGCCGCGGCGTCGCGATCGAGATCAACTCGGAAACCGACTTTGTTGCGAAAAACGACGATTTCCAGACCCTCGTGCGCGCCGTTGCGAAAGTGGCGCTCGACGTGGGTGAATCGGTTGAAGTGGTGAAAGCCGCGGCGCTGAACGGCAAGACCGTTGACGAGGTGATCGGCGAAGCGATCGCCCGGATCGGCGAGAACATGACCTTCCGCCGCCTGCATGTGCTCGAAGGCGACACCATTGTGTCTTATGTTCACAACGCCGCCGCGCCCGAAATGGGCAAAATCGGCGTGCTCGTGGCGCTGAAGGGCGATGCCGCGAAAGCGCAGGAAATCGGCAAGCAGATCGCCATGCACATCGCCGCCACCGCGCCGATGGCGCTCGACGAATCGAGCCTCGATCAGGAGGTGGTTGCGCGTGAACTGAAGGTGCAGACCGAGAAAGCGCTGGAAGAAAACGCCACCGCCGCCAAGCCGAAGCCCGAGCAGGTGATCCACAACAACATCATCCCGGGCCGGATGAAGAAGTTCCTCGAGGAAGTGACCCTCGTGAACCAGAAGTTCGTGATCAACCCCGATATCACCGTGGCGCAGGCCGCGGCCGAGGCGGGTGTGGAGATCACCGGCTTCGCGCGTCTGGCCGTGGGCGAGGGCGTCGAGAAGAAAGAAGAGGATTTCGCCGCGGAAGTGGCGAAGATGGCTGGCGTGTAAACCGCGCCACATCCGTCTATGCCCAAAGTGATACGCCGCCCTCCGGGGCGGCGTTTGCGCATGAAGGGTGCCCCAAGAATTGCGGGGCCTTCCGTATGGCAGAGGCGCCGAAAAGCGGTCCCGATAAAAGCGGACCCGATGACGAGAGCTGAAAATAAAAACGACCCGGAACGGCGAATATAAGCCGCCCGGGCCGTTCCGGAAAACCGGTTCGGGCCTCACCGGATCAATATTCGGCTGCGCCCACGTTCCTGGCCGAAGCCACCACTCACGGAACACCGCCAAGTTACGGCGAATGGCATGTGTCTGGCGAGTAGGGGATTCCATACCTTTACCAAAATGTCGCAGGGCGCGCGGCGACGCCGCTCAGAGCGCCGTGAGGAAAAGCTGTTTTTGCAGCGTGGCCTTGAGCACCGCCTGTGCGGTTGTCTCGACTTCCAGCACCTCGCGGGCGAGGCGCAGATGCTTTTCCACTGTGGCCGAGGTCAGCCCCATGATCTGCGCGATGTCGGCAATGGTCTTGCCGTCGCCGACCCATTCGAGCACTTCGCGCTGGCGCGGCGTGAGCCCGCGGCGCGCTGTCGGAAAGGGGAGCGAACTGATTTTCAGATGCATCGCGGCATTGAGCACCCAGATCGTGCGGCCATGCTCGGCCCAGATCTCTTCGACATCGTCCTGGCTCAGCCCGACGCGGGCGCACAGGCCGATCGCCCCCTTGGCGCGCGTTGACGGATCGGAAAAGGAGATCGAATAGCCCGCGGTAATTCCAAACCGATGGTTGAGGTCGAGCACGCGTTGCAGAACCGGGTTGAGCGGCCGCCCGGCATAAAATTCGTGCACCCGGCTCCAGGATTGCGCGCCGACGGAATCCGCCGCCCAACGCACCATCGGCGCCTCGACAAACAGCCGCTCGCCAAGAAAGATGTCCAGATATTCTGGCGCGTGATTGGAGAGGATCAGCGTGTCATCAATGCTGCCCTCCAGTTGCGGCGCGAGAAAGCGCGTGAACCCATAGAGCAGGCGATCAAAGCCAAATTTTTCCATTTGACCGCAATGAAGCGACCAGATCGCGCCGATATCGTCTGCGAGGAAGAGAGTTTCCAGATGCTCCAGCATCACGTGTTTTTGCTTTTCTGAACTTTGAACAGATCTCGAATGTGACACAGGAGCGCGCGTCTGCGCAATCGAAAGCCTCTGTCTCAAAAGCTTAAAACCACTTGGTCGCAGCCCTCCGGCCCCCCGAGCGGCGCGCTTCCGAACCGCGGTTTCCTTTTGACGGCAAAGACATGCGTTGCGTTGCTGAAATCAGCCGCGCTGAGTCGCGCGTGCCCGCAACAGCAGCTCGAGCGCCGAAAGATCGTAGCCCGCACGAATCGCTGCATGCAGGATATCTTCAACCGGGCGGTGCGGCGCCTCGGAAAGCGCCCAGAGATGCGAGGAGCGCGTGCCCGAGCGACACCAGGCCAAAACGGGGGAAGGCGCTTCCTGGCGCGCCGCCTCAAAACGGTCGACCAGTTCGGGCGTCAGCTCGCCCGGTTCATATGGCACGAAGTGATATTGCATCCCCGCCGCTTCGGCCGCGGCGCGAAATGCTTGAGCAGAGAGTTCGGGCGCCACTTCCGCCTCGGGGCGGTTGTTGATCAGGGTGCGAAAGCCAAGGCGCGCCGCCTCGGCCACATCGGCCAGTTCAATCTGTGGCGCCACGGCAAAATCGGGCGCGAGAAAGCGCAAATCCAACATCATGTCACCTCATCCTTCCGCGGCAAAATGGCGCGGGCGCGCGCGGGATGCAAGGCCTCAAGGCAAGTTCGGCACGCCTGCCGTCGCTGCCGGGGTGAGATCAATGCACAGATAATCGGCGGCGCTGAAATCATCGCCAGTCGTATAGGCCGAGGGCGTCAGCACGACCCGCAGACCCGCCGCCTGCGCAGAGGCAAGCCCGGCGCGGCTGTCCTCGAAGGCGAGGCAGGCCTCGGGCGGCAGGCCGAGCAGATCAAGCGCGCGCAGGTAAACATCGGGGGCAGGTTTCTTTTGCGCCACCTCATCCCCGGCGGCGATCACCTCGAAAATCTCTTCCATCGGTCGGCCAAAGCTGGCCGTGATCAACGCCGCCACATTGGCGCGTGTCGTGGTGGTGGCGATAGCAAGGCGCAGCCCCGCGGCCTGCGCACGGGCGATGAGATCGGCAACGCCGGGCAGCAGCGGGGCCGCGCCTGAGGCCACAAGCGCCACGTAGCGCGCGGTCTTGGCTTTGTGCAGCGCCGCAATCTGTGCGTCGTCCGGGCCCGCGCCGACCTGCTCGCGGTGGCGCGCCATGCGCTCCTTGCCGCCGGTGGTGCGCAAAAGCTGCCGATAGTCTGCAGCGCTCCAATGCCAGTCGAGCCCGTGCGCCGCAAAGGTCTCGTTGAAGGCCTGCCGGTGCAGTTCCTCCGTTTCGGCAAGCGTGCCATCCACATCGAAAATGAGCGCTTTCAGGCCCATTGAAACGCCTCAACAATGCCAGGCAGCATGCTGTAATCGTTGAAGCTTACGGCATGCGGCAATGCGTGGACCGGGGTTTTGCGATAGCCTTCGGTGTAAAGCAAAAAGGGCATGTCCGCATGTGCAGCGCTCTCGGCGTCGATCTCGCTATCGCCGACATAGAGCGCGCGCGGGCGGCCCAGAAGGCGCTGCGCCTCGTGCAGCATCTCCGGGTCGGGCTTGCGGGTCTTCAGGCTGTCGCCGCCCAGAACCACGGTGAAGAGATCGTCGAGCCCGACATGGCGCATCGCCGCCACCGCAGGCGCACGCGGCTTGTTGGTGGTGATGGCCATCGCGCAGCCCAGGCCCGCGAGCCGCTCCAGCGCCGCGCGCACGCCGGGGTAAAGCGTGTTGCCCGCGACATCGGTTTCGTAGCGCGCCACGAGTTCGTTGTAGAGCGGCTGGAACAGCGTGCCCTCCGGGTCTTCGCCCGCGGTGCTCAGCAGGCAGCGCACCAGATGCGGCGCGCCTTTGCCAACATATCCGCGGATCTCCTCAAGGCTGAGCGCACCGTAGCCGCGCGCGGTCAGCACGGCATTGGACACCGCATGGATCGCGGGGGCGGAATCGATCAGCGTGCCATCGAGATCGAAGATGAGCGCGGTGTGCTGCATCAGTCCTTCCACTTGATCGAGCAGCCCATCGCCGCAACCTGTTCGCGCGGACCCTGGCCGGTTTGGGCGATGATCCGCATCGCGTCATAAAGCTCGCGTTTGGCATCGGGCGGGGCCGGGTTGCGGCCAGAGGCATCAAGCCGGCCCCGGTATTGGAGCTCATAATCCGCATTGAAGCCAAAGAAATCCGGCGTGCAAATCGCATCGTAAGCCTTTGCGATCTCTTGGCTTTCGTCGTGCAGATAGGGGAATTTGAAGGCCCGCGCACGGGCCATTTCCCCCATCTTTTCGAAACTGTCCTCCGGGTAGGTCGCGGCATCGTTCGCACAGATCGCGGCGACGCCGATCCCTTGCGCCATCAGCGCCTCCGCCTCGGCCTGCAGCCGGTCGAGCACGGCGAGCACATAGGGGCAATGGTTGCAGATGAACATGATCAGCGTGCCTTTCGGCCCGCTGACCTGATCGCGCGTCCAGATTTTGCCCTCGGTATCGGGGAGGGCAAAATCCGGGGCTTTCCAGCCAAACTCGCAAACGGGGGCGTGAACAGCCATCGCGCCCCGGCCCTTAAAGCGCGGCCTGCGCCGCAGCGCGGATTGCGGCGATGTTCTTGCCGTAGACCTCCGGCGTGGAGACCGAGCCACCCTTGAAGACCGCCGAGCCCGCCACGAAGACATCGGCCCCGGCTGCGGCCATCAGGGGCGCGGTTGTCGGGTCCATGCCGCCATCAATCTCGATATGCACCGGGCGGTCGCCGATCAGCGCGCGCAGCTTGCGCACCTTCGCGGTCATGTCGATGTATTTTTGCCCGCCAAAGCCGGGGTTCACCGTCATGATGCAGACGAGATCGGTGATGTCGAGAATATGCTCGATCGCCTCGATCGGCGTGCCCGGGTTCACCGCAACGCCTGCCTTCATGCCCGCGGCACGAATGGCCTGCATGGTGCGGTGAATATGCGGCCCGGCCTCGACATGGGCGGTCAGCACATCGGCGCCCGCCTGAGCGTAAGCGTCGATATAGGCATCCACCGGGGAAATCATCAGATGCACGTCCATCACGGTTTTGACGTGCTTGCGGAAGGCCGCCACGGCGGGCGGGCCGAAGGTGAGGTTCGGCACAAAATGGCCGTCCATCACATCGACATGGACCCAGTCGGCGCCCTGCGCCTCGATGGCCTGAATTTCACGGCCGAAATCGGCGAAGTCGGCAGAAAGGATCGAGGGGGCGATCTTGATCGAACGGTCGAAGCTCATGTCGTCTCTCCAGAGGGGATGGGGCGGGGGGTCCCCCCCGCCCGAAGGGATTTATGCCACACCGAGGGCGTCACGCCAGCCCGGATAGAGCTTGTCGGCGTCTTGCGGGAAGCTCTCGAAGGCGCGGGCCAGTTCCTTGTGGCTCTTGGCATAGGTGACAAGATCCACGCCCGCCTTCCAGGCATCGCAGCTTTGACGCAGCGATTTCGCCCCGGCGGTGCCGCCATCCAGGTGCCCAAAGGCGCCGCCGCCCGAGGTCTGGATCACGTTCGAATGGCCGAGGTTGTCAAAGAAGCCCGGCAGGCGCAGCGCGTTCATGCCGCCCGAGATGATCGGCGTGGTCGCTTTCATGCCGAGCCAGTCCTGATGGTAATAGGGGCCCTGCGCGGCCTCGTCGGTCAGCATGTAGGCCATGATCTTGTCCGACGCATCGCCCTCCATCTTGCCATAGCCCATGGTGCCGGTGTGGATGCCCGAAGCGCCTTGCAGACGCGACATTTTCGAGAGCACGAAGGCGGTGTAGCCGCGCATCGATTGCGGCGAGGTGACGGCGCCATGGCCCGCCCGGTGATAGTGCAGGAACTGATGCGGGAAGCAGCGCCGCGCCGTGGTGATGGCGGCGGGGCCCGTCACATAGCCATCCACGAGGAAGGCGACGTGATCGGCGTTTTCGCCAAAGGTTTCAAGGATGTATTCACCGCGCGCCACCATTTCATAATGATCATCCGCGGTGATGTTGGCCGAAAACAGCTTTGCCTCGCCGGTCTCGTCTTGCGCGCGCTTCATCGCATCGGCGACAAGCCGGATCGTTTCGCGCAGCGGCGCGAAGGTCTGGTTGCCCTGCGGCTCGTCGTTCTTGATGAAATCACCGCCGAGCCAGAACTCGTAGCAGGCATCCGCAAAGGGCTTCGGACGCAGGCCGAGCTTCGGCTTGATGATCGTGCCGACCACCATGCCGCCGTCTTTCACGTCGCGCCCGAGCACCCGCCACATGTCGGCGATGTTCATCGAGGGGCCGTCGAACAGCCGCAGGTAGCAGGGCGGCACGTAGAAATCGTGCATCTTGGCGTATTCAACGTCGCCCATGCCCTGGTTGTTGCCGATCGTCAGCGTCAGGAACGAGCACAGCATCGCGCGCCCGTCGATGATGTTGCGGTCAAACAGCTCGACCGGATAGGCGATCTTCATCAGCTCCTTGTCCGGGTCGATCTCGTAAACCAGCGCATCGACGCCGCGGGTGAAATCGTCGGTGGTCGAGACTTCGACGTTGGTGCCGGTGGAGCTTTCGGCGGCAAAGTGCGCGGCGGTTTCAAGGTAGCCGTGGCCAGCCTTCGGCTTCATGATATAGGCGCAAAGAACGTGGCGCCCGCCAGCAATGAGATCGGCTTCCTTCAGGTCGAGCCGGGCGTAACGGTTGGACTGATCCATGATGAGGGTCCTTTCGATCAGTTGGTTTTGGGCGCAAGCGAACCGCTCGCATAGCGTTTCGCCATGTCATCCATCGGGATGACCTTGATTTTGGAAGCATGGCCCGCGGTGCCAAAAGCTTCAAGCCGGGCCTTGCAGAGGTCGCGCATCGCATCCATTGCGGGCTTGAGGAATTTGCGCGGGTCGAACTCGGCCTTGTTCTGCTCGGCAATGCGGCGGAACTGCCCGGTCATGGCCATGCGGCAATCGGTGTCGATATTGACCTTGCGCACGCCCATCTTGATGCCGCGGACAATCTCTTCCACCGGCACGCCAAAGGTTTGCGGCATGGCGCCGCCGAATTCGTTGATGATGTCTTGCAGATCCTGCGGCACCGAGGAGGAGCCGTGCATCACAAGGTGGGTGTCGGGCAGTTTCTTGTGAATCGCCTCGATCACGCTCATGGCGAGGATCTCGCCATCGGGCTTGCGCGAGAATTTGTAGGCGCCATGCGAGGTGCCGCAGGCGATCGCCAGCGCGTCAACTTGCGTTTTCTTCACAAAATCAACGGCCTGATCGGGGTCCGTCAGAAGCTGGCTGTGGTCGAGCTTGCCCACGGCGCCGTGCCCGTCTTCGGCCTCGCCCTCGCCGGTCTCGAGCGAGCCCAGAACGCCAAGCTCGCCCTCGACCGAGGCGCCAACCCAATGCGCCATCCGGCTCACGCGCTCGGTGATCGCAACGTTATAGTCGTAGCTCGCGGGCGTTTTCGCATCGCCCTCGAGCGAGCCGTCCATCATCACCGAGGTGAAACCATGGCGGATCGCGGTCATGCAGGTGGCTTCGTTGTTGCCGTGGTCCTGGTGCATGCAAAGCGGAATATCGGGGTAAATCGCGGCCAGCGCCTCGATCATCTTGGCGAGCATGATGTCATTGGCATAGGAGCGCGCGCCGCGGCTTGCCTGAATGATCACAGGCGCGTCGCAGGCCTTGGCGGCCTCCATGATCGCAAGCCCCTGTTCCATGTTGTTGATGTTGAAGGCGGGCACGCCGTAGGAATTTTCTGCAGCGTGGTCAAGCAATTGACGAAGAGTGATCAGGGCCATGTGGTGTTCCTTCGCTTGCGGAGCAGCTTTCATCTTGCTCCAAATATCCCGGGGGTCCGGGGGCGAGCCGCCCCCGGTTTGGTTCAGATCAGCTTGCCCATCGCCACAGCGGTATCCGCCATGCGGTTGGAGAAGCCCCATTCGTTGTCATACCAGCTCAAAATGCGGACCATCTTGCCGTCCATGACCTTGGTCTGATCCATGTGGAAGATCGAGGAATGCGGGTCATGGTTGAAGTCCGACGAGACATTGGGCTGATCGGTGTAGCCGAGCACGCCTTTGAGCGGGCCGTCAGCCGCGGCGCGGACGGCGGCGTTGACTTCGTCCACCGTGGTGGCGCGTTTCGCTTCAAACACAAGGTCCACCACCGAAACATTGGGCGTCGGCACGCGGATCGCGACGCCATCGAGCTTGCCTTTCAGCTCCGGCAGCACGAGGCCCACGGCTTTGGCCGCCCCGGTCGAGGTCGGGATCATCGACAGCGCCGCGGCGCGGGCGCGGTAGAGATCCTTGTGCATCGTATCAAGCGTCGGCTGGTCGCCGGTGTAGCTGTGGATCGTCGTCATGAAGCCTTTTTCGATGCCGATCGCATCGTTGAGCGCTTTGGCAACGGGCGAGAGGCAGTTGGTGGTGCAAGAGGCGTTGGAAACGACCCTATCCTCGGCGGTGAGCGTGCCGTGGTTCACACCAAAGACGATGGTTTTATCCGCCCCGTCGCAAGGGGCCGAGACCAGAACCCGTTTCGAGCCGTTTTGCAGATGCGCCGCGGCCTTTTCCTTGCTGGTGAAAATGCCGGTGCATTCCATCGCGATGTCGACATTGGCCCAGGGCAGCTCCGCGGGGTTGCGGATCGCGGTCACCTTGATCGGCCCGCGGCCGACATCAATCCAGTCTTCGCCCGTCGTCACGGTCGCGGGGAAGCGGCCATGCACGCTATCAAAGCGCAGCAGATGCGCGTTGGTCTCGACCGGGCCGAGATCGTTGATCGCGACGACGTCAATATCGGTGCGGCCCGATTCCACGATCGCGCGCAGCACGTTGCGGCCAATGCGGCCAAATCCGTTGATGGCAACTTTAACAGTCATTCTCTTCCCTCAGATCAAGTTCTTTGCTTCCGAAACAATCGCTTCGGGCGTGATGTTGAAGTGCTTGAAAAGCTGGGGCGCGGGCGCCGAGGCGCCAAAGCCGGTCATGCCGACAAAGGCATCCTCGGGCCCGAGGAACAGATCCCAGCCTTGGCGCAGCGCGGCCTCACAGCCCACGCGCGGCGCGGTGCCCAGCACCTTGCGGGCATAATCGCAGGGCTGCGCGGCAAAGAGCTCAAAGCTCGGTGCCGAGACAACGGCGGCGCGGATCCCCTCGGCGGCGAGTTGGTCCGCGGCGGCAAGCGCGATCTCCACCTCCGAGCCGGTGGCAATCAGCGTCACCTGACGGTCCTCCGGGTCGCGCAGCAAATAGGCACCGCGCGCGGTGAGGTTTTCCGCCGTATGCTCGGGGCGCACCACCGGCAGGTTTTGCCGCGAGAGCACGAGCAGGCTCGGCGTCGCCTTCGCGGTCATGGCGATCTCCCAGGCCTCGGCGGTTTCCACAGCATCCGCAGGGCGGATCACCGTCAGGTTCGGGATCGCCCGCAGGCTTGCCAGATGCTCGACCGGCTGGTGGGTGGGCCCGTCTTCGCCAAGGCCAATCGAGTCATGCGTCATCACATAGGTGACCGGAACCCCCATCAGCGCCGAAAGCCGGATCGCCGGGCGGCAGTAATCGGCAAAGGCCATGAAGGTGCCGCCATAGGGGCGCAACCCGCCATGAAGCGCGATGCCGTTCATCGCCGCGCCCATCTCATGCTCGCGGATGCCGTAATGGATATAGCTGCCCGCATAATCGCCCGGCGTGACAGATTTCATGCCCGCCGAGCGGGTGAGGTTCGAGCCGGTGAGATCGGCCGATCCGCCAACCGAGAAGGGCAGGGTGGCGTTGACCACGCCAAGCGCCATTTCGGAGGCCTTGCGGGTTGCCACTTTCGGCTTTTCGGCCGAGAGCTTCGCCTTGTAGGCGGTGATCGCCGCGGGCAGCGCCGAGGTGTCATCCGCTTCGGCCTTTTCGAACGTCACACGCGCCGGGCTCGCGGCAAGCCGGGCCTCCCATGCGCTGCGCGCTGCCGCGCCGCGGGCGGCCACGCGGCCCCAAGCGGCGTAAAGCTCGGCAGGGATCTCGAACGGCGCATGCTCCCAGCCAAGGCAGGCGCGCGCGGCGGCAATCTCTTCTGCGCCGAGCGGTGCGCCATGCACGTCATGCCCGCCCTGCTTGTTGGGCGCGCCAAAGCCGATCACCGTGCGGCAGGCAATCATTGAGGGGCGCGGATCTTTTTGCGCGGCTTCGATTGCGGCGGCAATTTCGTCGGGGGTGTGGCCGTCGCATTTCTGCACATGCCAGCCCGAGGCGGCAAAGCGCGCGCCCTGATCGGTGGAGGTGGAAATCGTCGTGTCGCCGTCGATGGTGATGCCATTGTCATCCCAAAGCACGATCAGCCGGCCCAGTTTCAGATGCCCGGCAAAGTCGATCGCCTCATGGCTGATGCCCTCCATCAGGCAGCCATCACCTGCGATGACATAGGTGTAATGATCTACAATATCATCACCATAGCGCGCATTCTTCATGCGTTCAGCCAGCGCCATGCCAACCGCGGTGGCAATCCCCTGGCCGAGCGGGCCGGTGGTCATTTCGATGCCGTCGGCATGGCCGTATTCCGGGTGGCCTGCGGTGCGCGCGCCGAGTTGGCGGAAATTCTTGAGCTGCTCGATATCCATATCGGCATAGCCGAGCAGATGGTGAATCGCGTAAAGCAGCATCGAGCCATGGCCCGCCGAGAGCACGAACCGGTCCCGGTCGGGCCATTTCGGCGCTTGCGGATCAAGCGTCATGAAGCGGTTGAAGAGCACGGTCGCGACATCGGCCATGCCCATCGGCATGCCGGGGTGGCCCGATTTCGCCTTTTCCACTGCATCCATGGCCAGCGCACGCAGCGCATTGGCCATTTGCCGTTCTTCGGTCATCACGATATCCTTCATGGCACTCCTCCCTGATGTGCCGTTCCCTTCGGGGCCCAGCGTGCCGGGCCCCGTTCGATCTGTTTGGAGAAGCCTCCGATCAGGCGCGCGCGCGGCGGCCTTCGCGCACCAGCCGCTCGATCAGCGGGGTGAGGATCAGCTGCATCGCCAGATCCTGCTTGTTGCCCGGAATGACGATCGAGTTGGCCCGGCTCATCCACGAGCCATGGATCATCGAGGTCAGATAGGGGAAGTCGATCCCGCGCGGGTTGCGGAAGCGGATCACGATCAGGCTCTCGTCCGGCGTCGGGATCCAGCGGGTGATGAACGGGTTCGACGTATCGACCACGGGCACACGCTGGAAGTTGATGTCGGTTTGCGAGAATTGCGGCACGATGCAATGCACATAGGCATGCATGCGGCGCAAGATCACATCGGTCACCGCCTCGGTGGTGTAGCCGCGGCTCGCCCGGTCGCGGTGGATCTTCTGGATCCATTCGAGGTTGATCACCGGCACCACGCCGATTTTCAGGTCGGCATGGGCGGCGATATTCACCTCATCGGTCGAGACACAGCCGTGAAGCCCCTCATAGAAGAGCAGATCCGTATGCTCTTCAAATGGCGCCCATTCGGTAAAATGCCCCGGCTCCACGCCATATTTGGCGCTCTCATTGGCGTCATGCACATAATGGCGGGTGCGGCCTTTGCCGGTTTCGCCATATTCACGGAACACCCGCTCCAGCTCTTCGAGCGCATTCGCCTCATAGGAAAAATGCGAGAAGGTGGCGTCGCCCGCGGCATAGCGGCGATCCAGCTCGGCCTTCATGTCGGCGCGGTTGTAGCGGTGGAAGGCATCGCCCTCGATCGAGACCGCCTTCACGCCCTCGCGGCGGAAGATCTGGTCGAACGTGGCTTTGACGGTCGAGGTGCCCGCGCCCGAGGAACCGACGACGGAAATGATGGGGAATTTTTTCGACATGGGGCTTCAGCTCCGAAACAGGCCGCGGTTGTTGAAGAGCGCCGAGGTCTCTTCGCCGGGCAGGTCATGATAGGCGGCAACGCGGGCAACCTTGGCGGCGCAGCCAAAAACAAAGGGGGTGCGGGCATGCAGCTTGTCGGGCAGCGCGGTGAGGATTTCCTCGCAGCCATCGGTGGCGCCGCCGCCGACTTGCGTGATCAAAAAGGCGATCGGGGCGCATTCGTAAACGTGGCGCAACCGCCCGTGTTCGTAGCCCTTGCGCTCATCGCCCGGATAAAGAAAGACGCCGCCGCGCATGAGGATGCGGTGCGTTTCCGCAACCAGCGACGCAATCCAGCGCATGTTGAAATTGCGCCCGCGCGGGCCCTCGGCTCCGGCCACGAGGTCATCGACAAAGGCGCGGATCGGCGCCGGCCAGTGGCGATAGTTCGAGGCGTTGATCGCATATTCCGACGTGTCTTGCGGCAGCAGCTTGATGTCGGCCACGCGGCGGAAGCTGCCGGTCTCGAGATCGAGCACCCAGTGTTGCACGCCCCGTCCGAAGCTGCACACAAGCGCGCATTGCGGGCCATAGATGATATAGCCGCCCGCAATCTGCTCGGTGCCTTGCCGCAGGAAGCTCTCGTTGGCACCCTCTGCGGCGGGGAAAATCGAGAAGATCGTGCCGATCGAGACGTTCACGTCGATGTTGGACGAACCATCGAGCGGGTCGATGGCCAGCGCGAGCGTGCCGGCGCCCAGGCTCACCACCTCATCTTGCTCCTCGGAGGCATAATAGGCCACCGCGGAGGTCTCAAGCGCGGTGCGGAACAGGTCATCGGCGATCACATCGAGCGCCTTTTGACCATCACCGCCGGCATTGGTGCCAACGCCCGCCGCAAGATCGCGTTCAACGCCGTTGCGAGAGATGATGCGGGCGACCTGGGCCCCCACCGCGGCCAGACGTTGCATCACGTCTGCCAGTTCCGGGCTCAGCCCGAGGTCTTCAAGCTCGATCGCCATGGCTCCTCCTGCCAGTTGCTGGCCGGACGTTGCGCCGAAAGGGTTTTCATGCAAATTTGAAATTCAGCAATCTGCTTTAAGGAAAATCTAAAATGATCCGCCTCGACAGCATCACGCTCAAACAATTGCGCGCGCTTCAGGCCGTTGCAAAAGGCGGTTCCCTGACGGCAGCGGGCCAGGCACTTGGACTGACAACGCCCGCAATTCATACGCAAATCAAAAGCTTGGAGGATGCCGTTCAGGTCAAGCTTTTGCAGCGCGCGGGCGACGGCGGTGGATCGGAACTTACCGAGGCGGGGCAGACCCTGCTCGAGACCGCGCGGCGGATCGAAGACGCTTTGTCGCAGGGGGGCGCCAATCTCGCGGCGCTCGCGCGCGGTCAGGCGGGGCGGGTAACGCTGGGTGTCGTCTCGACGGCGAAGTATTTTGCCCCGCGACTCGTCAAGGCGCTGAGCCTTTCGAACCCGGATATCGAGGTGGCGCTGCGGGTCGGCAACCGCGCGGCCACGATCGAGGGGCTCGAACGCGGCGCCTTTGACATTGCGATCATGGGGCGGCCGCCGCGCCGCCCGCCGGTGCAGGCCGAACCGCTCGGGGGGCATCCCCACGGGCTGCTCGCGGCGCCGGATCATCCGCTGATGGGGCAGGGGATGACGGTGGATGCGCTCTTCGCGCAACTCTTCCTTGCGCGGGAAAAGGGATCGGGCACGCGCATCCTGATGGAGCGCTGGCTTGATCGCGTTGGCGACGGGCTGGCCTATGAAACGCTGGAGATGGACAGCAACGAAACCATCAAGCAAGCGGTGATGGCGGGGCTTGGCATCGCGTTCCTCAGCCTGCACACGGTGACCGAAGAGCTGAGTTCCGGGCGGATCGTGCAGTTGCAAGCGCCCGGCCTGCCAATCCTGCGGCATTGGTTCATGGTGCGTCGCGACGACGAGGCGCCAAGGCCGGTGGCGGCACGCCTGTGGGAGGCCATTTTGGCACTTGAGGGGCGTTATCTGCCAAGCCTTCCCGCGAGCCTGCCCGAGCTTCGGGCGGCAATTGACGGCACGACCCGGGCGGGTCATCCTGCGCCAATGACGTTGAGCGATGGAGAACCGGTATGAGCTATGCGATGGTGGTGAGCGGCCCGGGCGGGGTGGAGAATTTCCGCCGCATCGCGCGCGAGATCCCGGCGCCGGGGCCCGGCGAAGTTACCTTAAAACAAACCGCTATCGGCCTGAATTACATTGATGTTTACATTCGGTCTGGGCTCTACCCCTGGCCTGTGACGCAAGATCTTGTCACCGGCTGCGAAGGCGCGGGCGTGGTTGAGGCGGCGGGGCCCGGAGTAGATCTCGCCCCCGGAACGCGCGTCGCCTATACGCAGCCCAACGGGGCCTATGCGAGCCACCGCGTGATCGCAGCCGATCAGCTTGTGCCGATCCCCGAGGGGATTTCGGATGAGGTGGCGGCCGCGGTGATGCTCAAGGGGCTCACGGTGCACTATCTGATCCATCATTCCTATGCGGTTCAGCCCGGTGACAGCGTGCTTGTGCATGCCGCCGCGGGCGGAGTTGGGCTTCTGGCCGGGCAATGGCTTGCGGCCAAAGGGGTCCGGGCCTTTGGCACTGCCGGTGGCGGTGCCAAATGTGCGCTCGCCGCAGCACATGGCTACGCGGCGGTGATCGACTACCACACACAAGATTTTGTGGCAGAACTGCAAAGCCTCACCGAGGGAAAGGGTGTGCAGGCTGTTTATGATTCCGTCGGCGCCGTGACGTTGCAAAAGTCGCTCGAGGTGCTCGCGCGGTTCGGAACCCTGGTGAGCTTCGGTCAAAGCTCTGGGCCTGCACTCGATTTCCGCGTCAACGATCTTGCGCGCGGGTCACTGCGGTTGACGCGGCCAACGCTCTTTCACCACACGGCAAGGCCGGGCTGGCTGCAATCCGCAAGCCGGGAACTCTTCGAGATGATCCTGAGCGGAGCGGTGTGTGTGGAAATTGGTCAACGCTTCGCCTTGAGCGATGTTGCCAATGCGCATCGGGCGCTTGAAGCGCGCAAGACCACCGGAAGCACCATCCTGATCCCGTAACGCGCGCCAAAGACCGCGTGCGGAGATCTGCCGGTTTGTTGAAAAAAAGCGGCTATACTCGCATTCAGGCGCACACATGCTTTACATAATACTGATTATAGGATCTTGATGTGCGAAAAACATCAAGATATCCCCTGCAATCGACGTTTGTCGTGAGATGTCGAAGATTATCAGCGCCGCGTAATCCTCTGGCGCGAAGGCCCCCCGCAGGAACTGAAGGCGATCCTGCGGGGCGCTCTTCTTATGATCAGGTGATCACATTCGGGCCGGTGCGCCCTGTCCGGGCTCTGATCCCAACCAGATCTTCTGTTGCCGCAATGATCGGCGCAAGCGCTGCCTGCGGGTCTTCGGTCAGGCCTTCGGGGCCAGCCTCATAGCGTTCCAGATAGACGCGCAGTGTCGCACCTTCGGTCCCCGTGCCGGAAAGCCGCAACACAACGCGCGAACCGCCCTCGAACAGGATGCGGAAGCCCTGGCCCGCAGAAACCGCGCCGTCAACCGGATCCGTGTAGCAGAATTCATCTGCGCTTTCGACGACAAGCCCTTGGACTTTTTGGCCTTTCAAGCCTTCCAGCCGGTCACGCAAATCGCCCAGCATGGCATTGGCAATGTCATTGGGAAGCACCTCATAATCATGGCGCGAGTAGTAATTGCGGCCATATTCTTCCCAGTGATCGGCCATGATCTCCGCCACGCCGAGGCCGCGGACGGCGATGATATTGAGCCACATCAGCACTGCCCAGAGGCCGTCTTTTTCCCGCACGTGGTCAGAGCCGGTGCCAAAGCTTTCTTCACCGCACAGGCTCACGCGCCCCGCATCCATCAGATTGCCGAAAAACTTCCACCCGGTCGGGGTCTCGTAGCAGTCCAGCCCGAGCTTTTGCGCCACCTTGTCGACGGCGGCAGAGGTTGGCATTGAGCGCGCCACCCCTTTCAGCCCCGAAGCATAGCCCGGCACCAGATGCGCATTGGCCGCAATCACCGCGAGGCTGTCAGAGGGCGATACATAGATGCCGCGCCCCAAGATCATGTTGCGGTCCCCGTCGCCATCGGAGGCGGCCCCAAAATCCGGCGCGCCCGGCCCCATGAGCGTCTCCATCAGCTCATGCGCCCAGGTCGGGTTCGGGTCCGGGTGCATGCCGCCAAAATCCGGTAAGGGCTGCTCATGCACGACGGTGCCCTTCGGTGCGCCCAGCCGATTTTCGAAGATTTCGACTGCATAAGGCCCTGTGATGGCGCACATACTGTCCATCGCGAGTGTGAAGCCCTCATGAAAAAGGCCTCTCAAAGCTTTGAAATCGAATATCTCTTCCATCATGTCCGCATAGGCGGACACGGGGTCGACGATCTCCACGATCATCTCGCCCAATCGGCTCTCCCCGACCATCTCGAGGTTCACGTCCGGCGCATCAAGCTTCCGATAAGAGTCAATTTCCATGGTGCGGGCGAAAATCGCCTCGGTCACGGCTTCGGGCGCGGGACCACCGTTCGCCATGTTGTATTTCACGCCAAAGTCGGCCTCAGGCCCGCCGGGATTGTGGCTGGCAGAGAGAATAAGCCCGCCATCCGCGCCTCTCTTGCGGATCAGGTTCGAGGCAGCCGGGGTCGAGAGCCAGGCACCCTGCCCCACAATCACCCGCGCAACGCCGTTCGCTGCGGCCATTTTGAGGATGCACTGCGTCGCCTCACGGCCAAAATAGCGCCCGTCGCCCCCCAGAACGAGCACATTGCCGGCAACGCCCCCAAGCGCGTCAAAGGTGCTCTGGACGAAATTCTCCAGATAGCCGGGCTGCATGAACACGGGGGTCTTTTTGCGCAGCCCCGAAGTGCCGGGTTTTTGGCCCTCGAAGGGCCGGGTCGGATGGCTCGTCATGGCAGGCTCCTATCGCGCTGTCGATCGGATAAACAATTGAACGGATTGAGCGAAAACACAAGTCACGGGCTCGGCATGGGTGCTTTCCGGGGCCTCTGGCCGGGTCGTGTCCAGCACCTGGCGCCAGCTGCCTTCCGGCAATGTCACGTTAAGCGTCGGCCCGGCATTGAAGATTGCGAAAAAGGCTTCGTGCGCAACCTGCCCCGCCGGCCCTTCGGCCGCGCCGCGGATCTCGGCGCACAGGCAGCGCGCATTGGCATCATGCCAATCCTGAGCGGTGGGTTCGGCGCCGGAGGGCAGCCGCCAGATCAGATCGCGCATCCCGTCCTGCGCGCGGATCTTGGCGTGAAGGAACCGGCTTTGACGCAGCACCGGATGATCGTGGCGCAGTTTTGCGAGCCGGGCGACGAAGGCGCAAAGCTCCCAATCGGCTTTTGGCCAGTCGACCCAGCCAAGCGGATTGTCTTGCGCATAAGCATTGTTGTTGCCGCTTTGACCATTGCCGATCTCGTCTCCCGCAAGCAGCATCGGCACGCCTTGCGCCAGCAGCAGGCTGGCGAGCAGCGCGCGTTTGCGGGCCGCCTTGGCCTCCGGCTCCGAAAGCGCCTCCGAATAGTTCGCATTATGGCCGTCGCGGTTTTGCTCGCCATTCGCCTCGTTTCGCTTTTCATTATACGAAACAAGATCCTGCAAGGTGAAGCCATCATGCGCTGTGAGAAAGTTCAGCGAGCTGGTGGCGGGCCGTCCGTGATGGTCAAAAATCTCGGCAGAGCCGGCCACCCGGCGCGCAAGCTCGGCAATTTGCGCAGCATCACCGCGCCAGAACTGGCGCAGCCCATCCCGGAACCGGTCGTTCCATTCAACGAAGGGAAAGGGAAAATCACCGAGCCGATAACCACCGGGCCCGATATCCCAGGGCTCGGCGATCAGCTTCACCGCGCCCAGCACCGGATCTTGCCGGATCGCGCTTAAAAACGGCGCCCATGACTTGAACTGCCCGGTCGAGGTGCGCCCGAGCGTGGCGGCAAGATCGAAACGGAAGCCATCCACCCCCATCTCCTCGACCCAATGGCGCAAGGCATCCATGACGAGGCGCAGCACCATCGGATTGGCAAGATTGAGCGTGTTGCCGGTGCCGGTGTCATTGACATAGCTGCGCCCGCCCTCCGCGAGCCGGTAACAGGCGGCATTGTCGATCCCGCGCAGGCTCAGCGTCGGCCCGGAGCCATCGCCCTCGCCGGAATGGTTGAAAACCACGTCGAGAATGACCTCGATCCCGGCGGCATGAAAGGCGCGCACCATGGCGCGGAACCCTTCGCGCGTGCCATAGCGCGGCTCTGGCGCGAAAAAGGCGATCGGCTGATAGCCCCAATAGTTGCGCAGCCCCTTTTCGACCAGAAACCGATCGTCCAGAAAGGCCGAAACCGGCAGGAGTTCAATCGCCGTGACCCCGAGCCGCTTGAGATGCGCAAGGATCGGCGCGCTCGCCATGCCCTCGTAGGTGCCGCGCAGCGCCTCGGGCACATCGGGGTGCTGCATGGTCAGCCCGCGCAGGTGGGCCTCGTATATAAACGTGTGAGACCAAGACCTTCCGGGGCGTTCCCAATGCGGTTTCAAGATCTCGCACACCAGCGAACGCGGCGTGGCAAGGGCGGAATCGCGCCGGTCCGGGCGGGCATTGCCGCCCTGCATCAGCGGGTGCCAGACCAGCGGCGCCGTCAGCGCGCGGGCATAGGGGTCGATCAGCAGCTTGGCGGGGTTGAAGCGATGGCCGATCTCCGGCGCCCATGGTCCGTGCACCCGGTAGCCATATTGCGCCCCGGGGCCAACCCCGGGCACGAACCCGTGCCAGATCTCTCCGGCACGCTCGGGCAGCGCAAGACGGATCTCGCGCTCCCCTTCAAACAGGCAAAGCTCCACCTTTTCGGCATGCGCCGAGTAAAGGGCGAAATTGGTTCCGCCCCCCACTGGCACCGCTCCAAGCACCTCGGCCCTGCCCGGCCGGATCCTCATGCGGCAAGCAACCGGTCATAGAGTGCAGCATAGCGCGCCGCCGAGGCGCCCCAGCCAAGGTCGGCCTTCATGCCGCGCCGCACCATCGCGCCCCAGGTCTTGCGGTCTGCGTAAAGCGCACAGAGCTGTCGCACCGCTTGGCGCAGCCCCAGCGCATCAACCGGATGGAACACCACCCCGGTGGCGGCATTGGCCGCAAGCGTCGCCGGGGTCGCGCCAATCACCGTATCGGCGAGCCCGCCCACAGCGGCGACGAGCGGCACGCAGCCATAGCGCAGCCCGTAAAGTTGCGTGAGCCCGCAGGGCTCGAAGCGCGAGGGCACCAGAACCGCATCGCCGCCCGCGAACATGCGGTGGCTCAGCCCCTCATCGTAGCCGATTTTCACGCTCACCCGACCGGGGAACCGGGCCGCAAGCCCGCGCACCATATCCTCGGCCCAGAGATCGCCCGAGCCCAAGAGCGCCAGCCCGCCGCCCGCCTCAACCAGCGCCTCGGCGGCGGCGGGCAAAAGGTCGATCCCCTTTTGCGGCGTGAGCCGCGAGACCAGCACCATCAGCGGGCCAGAAAGCTCCGGGTCCATCTGAAACTCTTCGAGCAACGCCTTGCGATTTTTGGCTTTTCCGGCTTGCTTCGTGGCGCTGAACGGCGCGCATTCCGGGTCGGCCTCGGGGTTCCAGACGGTATCGTCAATGCCGTTGAGAATGCCGGTGAGCGCGCCCGCGCGCGCCACCATCACGCCCTCAAGCCCTTGCCCATATTCGGCCCGCATCAGCTCCTCTGCATAGCGCGGGCTCACCGTGGTGATCGCATCTGCCGTGGTCAGCCCCGCCTTCAGCATCGAGACATCACCCCAGAATTCATAGCCGCCCGGGTGGCAGGCCTCATAAGGCAGCCGCAGCGCGCCGATCTTGTCGGTCCCCACACGTCCCTGAAAGGCGATGTTGTGGATCGTCAGCACCGTCGGCACATTGGTGCCCCAATAGCGCAAATACGCGGGCGCGAGCGCGCCTTGCCAATCATGGGCATGCACCACATCGGGGCGCCAGTCGCCCGCGCCATCGCGCGCCACAGCGGCAGCGGCCCAGCACAGCGCGGCAAAGCGCTCGGCATTGTCCCAGTAATCGCCATGCGGGCCCGCGTAAGGGCCGCCCTCGCGGTCATAAAGATGCGCCGCCTCAAGCGCGAGCACCTCGACCCCGCCATGCTTGCCCAGATGCAGCGCCGCCGGACCGCCGAAAAGCGCGCCATCCTGCCAGACGATTTCCGTTTTTCCGAGCGCGGCAAGCAGGCCCGGATAGGCTGGCAGCATCACCCGCATTTGCCAGCCCTGCCCCGCCAGTGCGGAGGGCAGCGCGCCCACCACATCGGCGAGACCGCCCGTTTTCACAAGCGGCACCGCCTCCGACGCAACCGAAAGAACCTGTTTCATTTCAACCCCTTTCTTCCTGACACCGGCCGTATTTCCGGCCGGAGCCGGATCACCGGCGCTCCCGTTCAGCCCAGTTTTGCGGCGCGCAGGTCCAGCATCGGCTGGGTGATCAGCACCACCCCGCCCTCGGTCCGGCGAAACCACTTCGCATCTTCCTCGGGATCTTCGCCGACAACGAGCCCCTCGGGAATGATGACACCACGGTCGACGACACAGCGCGAGAGCTGGGCCTTGCGCCCCACCTCGACGTAAGGCAGCGCCACCACGTAATCGAGCGATGAATAGGAATGCGCCCGGCAGCCGGTGAACAAAAGCGAGTTGCGCACCTCCGAGCCCGAAACGATGCAATCGCCCGAAACGAGCGAGCTCACCGCCGAGCCGCGCCGATCCTCTTCATCATGGATGAATTTTGCCGGCGGCACGATCTCGGCATAGGTCCAGATCGGCCAGGCATTGTCATAAAGATCAAGCTTGGGCGTAAAATCGGTCAGGTCGATATTGGCCTGCCAGAACGCGTCGATGGTGCCGACATCGCGCCAATAGGGTTCGGTTTCAAGCCCCGAGGTCACGCAGCTTTCCGCAAAGCGATGCGCCATCGCCTTGCCGTTCTTCACGATGTCCGGGATCAGGTCATGGCCGAAATCATGGCTGGAATTCGGGTCTTCGGCATCGCGGATCAGAAGCTCGCGCAGGAGTGTCCAGTCAAAGACATAAATCCCCATCGACACCAGCGTATTTTTGGGATCATCGGGCAGCCCCGGCGGATCGGCGGGCTTCTCGATGAAGCCGGTGATCCGCATCGTCTTGTCGACCGCCATGCAGCCAAAGGCCGTCGCTTCGGCGCGCGGCACGGTGAGGCAGCCGATCGTCACATCGGCACCGCTCTCCACGTGCTGCCGCAGCATCACCTCGTAATCCATCTTGTAGATATGGTCACCGGCCAGGATGATCACGTATTTGACGTCGTAATCCTCGATGATGTCGATGTTTTGCGCCACCGCATCGGCGGTGCCGAGATACCATTTGCTCTCGTCGATGCGTTGGCTCGCGGGGAGAATATCAAGGTATTCGTTGCGCTCTGCGCGGAAGAAGTTCCAGCCGCGCTGCATGTGGCGGATGAGGCTGTGGGCCTTGTATTGCGTGGCAATCGCCATCTTGCGGATGCCGGAATTGAGCGCGTTTGAAAGTGCAAAATCGATGATCCGCGTCTTGCCGCCAAAATAAACAGCTGGCTTTGCGCGCCGGTCGGTCAGTTCCTTGAGGCGGCTGCCGCGGCCCCCCGCCAGAACGAAGGCCATCGCCTGCGACGAGAGCCTCTGGTTCGGTTGCGGTTTCATAATTCCTCTCCCCTTGTTCAGTTCCCGCGTTCACATCCCGCCTCAGGCCGGTGTGAACATCACCACCGCAAGCGGTGGCAAATACACTTCGGCGCTCACCCGACGTCGCGCCGTAGCAATGTCTTCTGCTTCAATGGCGCCGAGGTTGCCCCAGTTGGCGCCGCCATAATACCCGCTGTCCGAGTTGAAGATTTCGCACCATGTGCCGCCCTCGGGCAGGCCGATCCGGTAGGTGCGGTCGAGCGGCGTCAGGTTCGCCGCGACGACCACGGGGGCCGCGCCCGGTGCGCGGCGCTCGAACACATAGACCGAGGCCTCGGCATCGTCAGGCTCGATCCAGTCAAAACCCGCCGGGTCGCAATCGCCCCAATGCAACGCAGGCATTTCGCGATAAAGATGGTTCAGATCGCGGATCATCGCCTGAATGCCACGGTGGAGCGGCTCGTCGAGCAGGTGCCAATCCAGCGCGCCCGCATGCGCCCATTCGCGGCCCTGCGCGAATTCCTGCCCCATGAAAAGGAGCTTCTTGCCCGGATGCGCCCATTGGAAGGCATAGAAGGCGCGCAGGTTGGCAAATTTGCTCAAGCCATCGCCCGGCATTTTGCCGAGCATCGAGCCCTTGCCGTGCACAACCTCGTCATGGCTGATCGGCAGAATGAAGTTTTCACTATAAGTGTATGACGACGCAAAAGTAAGTTCGTTGTGGTGCCAGCGGCGATGGATCGGATCGCGGGAGAAATAGCGCAGGCTGTCATTCATCCAGCCCATGTTCCACTTGAAGCCGAAGCCAAGCCCGCCGGTATGCACGGGCTGGGTCACCGCCGGAAAGGCCGTGCTCTCCTCTGCAATCGTCATAATGCCCGGGGCGCCGCCATAGGCCTGCGCATTCATCGCCTTGAGAAACTCGATCGCTTCAAGGTTCTCGCGGCCGCCAAACTGGTTGGGCACCCATTCGCCCTGGCGGCGCGAATAATCGCGGTAGAGCATCGAGGCAACGGCATCCACGCGCAACCCGTCGAGGTGGTATTCCTCAAGCCAGAACAAGGCATTGGCAAGCAGGTAATTCTTCACCTCGCGCCGCCCGTAATTGTAGATCAGGGTGTTCCAGTCCTGATGGAACCCCTCTTTCGGGTCCATGTGCTCGTAAAGCGCGGTGCCATCAAAGCGGCGCAGCCCATGGTCATCTGCCGGAAAATGGCCCGGCACCCAGTCAAGGATCACGCCGATGCCGCGCTGATGCGCCGCGTCGATCAGGGCCGCAAATTCCTCGGGCCGACCATGGCGGATCGTGGGCGCGTAAAGCCCCACCGGCTGATAGCCCCAGGAGCCGTCAAACGGATGCTCGGTGATTGGCAGAAGCTCGATATGGGTGAAGCCCATGTCGACAACGTAATCAATCAGTTGTGTGGCCAGCTCGTGGTAGCTGAGCGGTCTGCCGCCCTCGTCCCAGACCCGTCGCCATGAGCCCAGATGCACCTCGTAAATGCTGACCGGCGCATGGATGTTGTTCACGCTTTCACGCTCGGCAATCCATGACCCGTCGCCCCAGATATGCAGCCCAAGCTCGCGCACGAGCGAGGCTGTCTGCGGCGGGTGCTCGGCGCCAAAGCCCACCGGATCGGCCTTGAGCGGCAGGATATTCCCCTCCGCCCCGAGGATTTCGTATTTGTAGACCTCACCCGCCATCAGCCCGGGGATGAAAAGCTCCCAAACCCCGGTGGCGCCGCGCCGCCGCATCTGGTGGCGCCGCCCGTCCCAGGTGTTGAAATTGCCCACCACGGAAACACGCTTGGCCGAGGGCGCCCAAACGGCGAAATGCACGCCCTTCAACCCCTCATGGGTGATCGCATGGGCGCCAAGCACCTGCCACAAATGCCGGTGCGTGCCCTCTCCGATCAGATATTCGTCAATCGCCCCAAGCACCGGGCCAAAGCTGTAGGGATCGTCAAAATCCCATGTGGCCTGTGCATTTTTTGCCCTGAGGCGATATTTTTCGCCCTTCCAGGGGCCGACAAAGAGCCCGTGAGTCAGATGCGGCAGCTCTGTCTTTTTGCCATCGGGCGCGATGGCCCAAACCTTGTCTGCGCCGGGAACGAGCGCGGCAATCCGCCCGCTCTTGCCCTCCTTCTGCCAGCCGAGAACGGAAAAGGGATCTTCATGCCGGCCTTCGGCCAGCGCAATCGCCTCGTCAATCTTGATCATCGGCATCTTCCCCTCACAGCGCGGATTCGGTTCCCCAGATATCCGCCATGTATCCCCGGATCGCCCTGTCGGAAGAGAAGAACCCCATCCGCGCGGTGTTCAACACCGCCATCCGCCACCAACGGTCAGGCGCAGCAAAGGCGCGGTCCACTTCCGCCTGAGACGCACGATAGGCCTCGAAATCCGAAGAGACGAGGAAATAATCACTGTGCCACATATTGTGTACAAGCCCATGGTAGCGGCCCGGCTCCTCGGGTGAAAACCGCCCCTCGGCAATCATTTGCAGCACGTCTTGCAAAACCTGGCTTTGCAAGATCGCATGGCGGGCATGCTCGGGATCTTTGCGCCGCTCCATCACCTCTTCCGCGGTGAGCCCGAACAGGAAGAAGTTATCCGCCCCAACCTCTTCGCGGATCTCGACATTGGCGCCGTCAAGCGTGCCGATGGTGAGCGCGCCGTTGAGCGCGAACTTCATGTTGCCGGTGCCCGAGGCTTCCTTGCCCGCGGTCGAGATCTGCTCGCTCAGATCGGCTGCGGGAATGAGCCGCTCGGCCATCGAGACATTGTAGTTCGCCGGATACACGATCTTGAGGCGGTCGCCGACATAAGGGTCGTTGTTGACCACTGTCGCCACATCATTGATGAGCCGGATCACTTCTTTCGCGGCCTGATAGCCCGGCGCCGCCTTGCCGCCAAAAATCTTGACCCGCGGCACCACCTCCATGGTCGGGTTGGAGCGGATCGCGTGCCATTCGGCGATGGTCTGCAAAATGTTCAAAAGCTGGCGCTTGTATTCATGGATGCGCTTCACCTGCACGTCAAAGAGCGCATCGGGGCTGACCTGCACCTCTTGCGTCTCCGCGATCCAGTTTGCCAAAGCCACTTTGTTGACCCGCTTCGCCTTTGCAAAGTCATCACGGAAGGCTTTGTCTTCGCTGAACTTTTCCAGATCGCGCAGCTTGTCGAGATCGGCCTCCCAGCCGCTGCCGATATTGGCCGTGACAAGCTTGGAAAGCGCGGGGTTCGCCATCCGCATCCAGCGCCGCGGCGTGACGCCATTGGTCTCGTTGATGATCCGGTCCGGGTGCAGCTTGTGCAGCTCCGGGAACAGATTTTTCTTCACGAGTTCGGTATGCAGCGCCGAAACACCGTTGACCTTATGCGCGGTGATGAAGGCAAGCTCCCCCATCCGCACTTCATGATGCTTGACGATGCCCACGTAATGCGGCCGCGAGGGGTTGGTGCGCAGATGCCAAGCGTCAATCGCCTCGATGATCTGCATATGCCGCGGCAGCACCGAGCCCATCAGATAGGTGGCCCAGCGTTCAAGCGCCTCGGGGAGCAGGGTGTGGTTCGTGTAGCCAAGGCATTGCGTTGCAATATCAATGGCTTGCTCGAACGCCATCCCGTGCACATCGGTGAGCAGACGGATCAGTTCCGGCCCGGCGATGGCGGGATGGGTATCGTTCATCTGGATCGCGACATGCTTGGGCAGGTCGGTCAGCTTGTAGCCGCCCGCCAGATGCCGGCGCAAAATGTCATGCAGCGCTGCGGCGGTGAGGAAATATTCCTGCTTGAGCCGCAATTCCTTGCCCTGGAAGGTCGTGTCATCGGGGTAAAGCACGCGCGAGAGCGTGCGCGCCAGCGCCTCGGGCTCGGCCGCGGCGGCAAAATCGCCGTGGTTGAAGCGCGCAAGGTCAAAAAGCGTGGTGGGCTTGGCAGACCAGAGCCGCAGCGTGTTCGCCCAGCGGCCCTGCCAGCCGATCACCGGCATGTCACAGGCTTCGGCCAGCACCGTTTCTGCCGGCACCCATGTGGCCTTGCCGCCGGCCATCTCGACCGTGCCCTTGAAGCCGATCTCATAGCTCACTTCGGGGCGCTCAAACTCCCACGGATGGCGCTGTTTGAGCCAGTCTTCCGGGGTTTCCACCTGCCGCCCGCCCTCAAAGCGCTGCCGAAACAGGCCATGTTCGTAGCGAATGCCGTAGCCGTAGCCCGCGCAGCCAAGCGTTGCCATGCTCTCCATGTAACAGGCCGCCAGCCGGCCAAGGCCACCATTGCCAAGCGCGGCATCGGGCTCGTCTTCCACCACGGCATGCCAATCCTGCCCGAGCGCCTCGATCGCCTCGCGCGCCACGGCGCGCATGCCAAGGTTGATCGCTGCATCCTCGAGCATCCGCCCGATCAAAAATTCCATCGACAGGTAATAAACGCGTTTGCGCCCTTGGTCCCAAGTTTGCTTTGTCGCAGCAAACCAAGGCTCAACGATGTGGTCGCGCAGCGCGAGGCTCAACGCCATCCGCCAGTCGTAGACCGAGGCATGATCGGCATCTTTTCCCATCGAATAGGTGAGATGACGAAGAATTTCTGCCTTGAAGGCCTCGATCCCGGGGGCGCTTACATCTTTCACGTCAAACCTTCCCTTGGCCAAATCCCTGCCTCCCCCTTGATGGGGCGCCGCCCTGCCGCCGTCAAGCCTCACCCGCGCGATCGCAGCCCCCGGGATTGCCGCGGCGCAGAATGGACTTATGCTTGCCTCATATCTTGGCAGGGAGATGACAATGGGAAGGAATTGGTGGCGCGGTGCGGTGATCTACCAGATTTATCCGCGCAGCTTTCAGGACAGCACCGGCGACGGGCTGGGAGACCTGAAAGGGATCACCGCGCGGCTCGATCATGTGGCCAGTCTGGGCGTCGATTCGATCTGGCTCAGCCCGATCTTCCGTTCGCCAATGGCGGACATGGGCTATGACGTTTCTGATTACCGCGATATCGACCCGGCTTTCGGCACGCTTGCGGATTTCGACGCGCTGGTGGCACGCGCGCATGCGCTTGGGCTCAAGGTCATCATCGATCAGGTGCTGAGCCACTCCTCTGACCGTCATCCGTGGTTCGCCGATTCGAAGACCGGAGGCGCGAAGAAGGACTGGTATGTCTGGGCCGATGCCAAGGCCGACGGATCGCCGCCGACGAATTGGCAATCGGTCTTCGGCGGCTCGTCTTGGGAATGGTCGCCCGAGCGCGGGCAGTATTATCTGCACAATTTCCTGATCTCGCAGCCCGATCTCAACCTTCGCAACCCGGAGGTGCAGGCCGAGATGCTTGATGTGCTCAGGTTTTGGCTCGAGCGCGGGGTCGATGGCTTCCGCCTCGATACGGTGAATTATTATATGCACGACGACAAGCTGCGCGATAACCCCCCCGCAGCGCCCGATCCCGAGCGCTGGCCGCCGGTTTCCAGCTATGACATGCAAGACCATCTCTACGACAAGACGCGCCCGGAAAACCTTGTTTTCCTTTCTAAAATGCGCGCCCTTCTGGATCAGTACGAGGGCCGTTGCCTGGTGGGTGAGGTCGGAGATGTGCCGCATCGCGCCGTGCAGATCATGGCAGATTATACGTCGGGCACAGCGCATCTGCACATGGCTTACAGTTTCGACATGCTGGGGCCAAAATTCACGCCGGAACATTACCGCGACGTGATTATGAGCTTTTTCGAGGGGGCGCCGGACGGCTGGCCGTCCTGGTCTTTCTCCAATCACGACGTCAATCGCCATGTTACGCGCTGGGCAAAGCATGGCCCGCCAGAGGCGGTGGCAAAGCTCGCCATTGCGATGCTTGCCTCGTTCCGCGGCACGATCGGGATCTATCAGGGCGAGGAACTCGGGCAGACAGAAACAGATCTGCTTTACGAAGAGCTCACCGATCCGCCCGGTCTGCGGTTCTGGCCCGAGAACAAGGGGCGCGACGGGTGCCGCACACCGATGGTTTGGGATAGCTCCGAAAATGCGGGGTTTTCGACCGCAAAGCCCTGGCTGCCGGTAAAACCGCCGCAAGCCGCGCGCAATGTTGCCGCGCAAGAGGCCGACCCGGCCTCTGTCCTGCATCATTACCGCGCCGTTCTCGCCTTCCGCCGCGGTTCAGAGGCCCTGCGCGCAGGTGACATGACCTTCCTCGATCTGCCAGAACCGGTGCTTGGCTTCACCCGCACGACAGCGGGCGAAACGCTCACCTGCCTGTTCAACCTCGGCCCTGTTCCGATCACGCTGCCGGGCATCACGGGCACGCCCTGCGGCCCGGCGCTTGCGGCCGAAGTAACCGATAAGAACGTGACCCTCGGCCCGAACGGCGCGATCTGGTTGCGATGAGAGAGGGGGCGCCTGCCCCCTCACCCTCACTTCGCCGAGAGAAACTATAACATCATGAAGGAGATGAACGTCGTTCCTGATGTTTACTGGCGCAATAAGGCGGCCTGTCGAGGCCGCGCGCGTGGTCAGGCGAGAGGCAAAATAACGATGAAGCGGCTGCCTTCGCCTTTCTCGCTTTCCACTTTCATGCGGCCACGGTGGCGCGAGATGATGTGTTTGACGATTGCCAGCCCGAGCCCGGTGCCGCCCTGTTCGCGGGAGCGGTGGCTGTCGATGCGGTAGAACCGCTCGGTCAGCCGCGGCAGGTGGATCGCCTCGATCCCCTCGCCCTTGTCCGCGACCACGACTTTCAGCGCCGCGCCGCGCAAAACCGGTTCATAGTCGATCCGCTCCACCTCCAGCCGCACCTCGCCACCCGCTCCGCCATATTTGATCGCGTTCTCGATCAGGTTGGTGAAGACCTGGGTCAGCTGATCCGGGTCGCCCGGGATCTTGAGCCCCTCTGTCAGCCCCTCCCGCAACAGCGCAACCTTCCGCGCCTCGGCCAGCGGCGCAAGCGCCTGCATCGCGCCCCGCAGCACCGTGCCCAGATCCACCGCCGCTGTCGGGCGCCGCCGCTCTTCCGATTCGACCCGGCTGAGCGAGAGCAGATCCCCCACCAGCCGGTTCATCCGCCCCGCCTCGCGCTCCATGATCGCCAGAAAACGGTCGCGGGCCACAGGGTCATCTTTCGCCGCGCCGCGCAGTGTTTCAACAAACCCCATCAGGGCGGTAAGTGGCGTGCGCAGCTCGTGGCTCACATTGGCCACGAAATCGCGCCGCATCGCCTCGGCATTCTCGACCGCGGTGACATCCTCAAAGGCGAGCACCACCGCCCCCTCTGCCCCGCCGCCGGGCTCGAGCGGCGCCACCGTCACCTGCACCAGCCCTTCTCGCCCGACCGGGCCAAGCCGCAACCGCACCTGTTGGCGCGCGCCGCCCGCGATCACCGTTTCGACCGCATCAATAAGCGGTGGCTGGCGTAAAACCGTCACCAGCGCGCGGTTGGCGAGCCCCTCGCCCAGCATCGCCTCGGCCCCGGCATTGGCGTGGACCACACGCTGCAGGCGAGAGACCACCATGATCGGAAACGGCAAGGCTTCGGAGAAGGAGATTGTTGACGAATCCGGCAAATTTCTGTTCCTTCCACGCGAGCTGAAGCTTGACCCGGCTCAACTTCGGAGAAACCATAGGACTAATCAAGACCGTGTGCATCGGCGAGGGGGCTAGTCGATGCGAAGCCACGGTTCGACTTTCAATGGTGGAGAAACCACCAGCCGCAACGGATGGAGCAATGCCCCCACCTGTCGATGATTTCGAACGCCGTTTGAAGCAACCAGAGGTTGCTTCACTCTCGCTGGCTGGCCGCCGGATTCTGGTTGTCGATCCGTCGCAGGCGCTGCCGCGGGCGTTGCGGGGGGTGACGGGCGCCTCGATCACCATTGCGCGGATGAGCATGCTGGACCCGGAGTTGCTGGCGCGGGTCGCCCCGGATGTGGTGCTGGCGCCGCTGTTCAGCCCCGACCATGATATTCTGGACCTTGCCCGCCTGCTTGACCGGATCGGGTATGAGGGGCCGCTGCGCGCCTATTCCGCGCCGCTGCCCAATACGGCCATCGTCTGCGCCGAGGTGCGCCAGATCTGGGGCGCCCGCGATTTTGCGATTCTCGAAGTGTCGGCCAGCGTGAACTGAGATCAGCGTGAACTGAGATCAGCCGAGCGCGGTGAGCCCGGCGCGGAACCGCGCCGCATTGGCGCGGTAATGCGCGGCAGATTTCAAGAGCCGGGCCTGAGCGGCCGCATCGAGCATCCGCACCACCTTGCCCGGCGCCCCCATCACAAGGCTGCCCTCCGGGATCTCTTTGCCCTCGGTGATCAGCGCACCCGCCCCGATCAGGCAGCCCCGGCCAATTTTTGCGCCGTTGAGCACCGTTGCCCCCATGCCGATCAGGGTGCCGTCACCAATCGTGCAGCCATGCAGCATCGCCTTGTGACCAATGGTGCAATTGGCGCCGATCACGAGCGGAAAGCCCATATCGGTGTGGCAGATCACGTTTTCCTGCACATTGGAGCCGCGGCCAACGCGAATCTCTTCATTGTCGCCGCGCAGCGTGCAGCCAAACCAGACCGAGGCTTCCTCTTCCAGCACCACCTTGCCGATCAGATTGGCATCGGGCGCCACCCAGGCGCCCTGCCCCAGCACCGGCGCCACGCCGTCGAGCGCATAGATCATCGGTTCTCGAACTCCCTGTTCAGGCCGCGCACAAATTCGGTCAGCCCCGGCTGGCGCACGGCCCGCGCGCGCTCGGCTTGCAAAATCACCCGCAGCTCCGCCTCGGAGATCTCCAGATCGCGGTTGATCACCACATAATCATATTCGCCCCAATGGCTGATCTCGTCGCGGCTTTTTGCCATCCGCCCGGCAATCACCTCATCGCTGTCTTGCGCGCGCATGCGCAGCCGCGCCTCCAGATCGGCAATGGTCGGCGGCAGGATGAACACGGAGACCACATCCTGCGCCAGAACCGAGCGGCGCACCTGTTGACCGCCCTGCCAGTCAATGTCGAGGATCACGTCATGCCCCTCGGCCAGCCGGGCCTCTACCGGCGCGCGCGGCGTGCCGTAAAGATTGCCGAACACCTCGGCATGTTCGAGCATTTCGCCCGCCGCGACCATCTCCTCAAATCCCTCGCGGCTCTTGAAGTAATAGTCGCGCCCGTCCACCTCACCGGACCGCGGCGCGCGCGTTGTGGCAGAAACGGAGAACCGCATGGTCTCATCCCAAGCCATCAAACGCTTGGCAAGGCTTGATTTTCCCGCACCAGAGGGCGAGGAAAGGATGATCAGCAGGCCCCGGCGGCGCATCTCGGGCATGTTTTACTCCACATTCTGGATCTGCTCGCGCATCTGGTCGATGACATGCTTCAGGTCAAGCCCGATCGTGGTCAATGCCGTCGAGCCGGATTTGGAGCACAGAGTATTCGCCTCGCGCACGAATTCCTGCGTCAAAAACTCGAACTTCCGCCCCACCGGCGCCGATTCGGCCAAAAGCGCCCGCGCGGCGGCCAGATGCGCGCGCAGCCGGTCAATCTCTTCGGTGACATCAGCCTTAACGGCCAAAAGCGCGAGTTCCTGCGCCACGCGCGGCGCATCGGCCCCCGGCGCATTCTCCATCACCCGTGCGAGCGCAGCGCTCAGCGCGGCCGCGGTTTCGGGGCGGCGTGCCTCGGCCACTTCGGCCGCCTGCTCGGTCAAATCGCTGATTCTGTCGAGTTGCGCCGCAATCACGCCACAAAGTTGCAGCCCCTCGGCGGCCCGCATCGCCACAAAATCGCCCAAAACATTACCAAGCCCCGCCAGCACCGCCGCTTTCAGCGCCGCAGGGTCAGCCCCTTCGCCCCCCCCTTGCGCCACCACCCCGCGCAAGGCGAGAAGATCGGTGGCGCGGCAGGGGGCCAGCGTCAGCCCATGCGCGCGGGCGGTTTCCTCCACCTCCCGCAACGCGCTGAGCGCCGCGCCAAGTGCGGGCATCGACAGATCCAGCCTCTCTGTTCCGCTTTGCGCTGTAACCTTTAGAGAAAGCTGAATATTTCCGCGCGCGGCAGCCTGCGCAACTGCCGCGCGCACCTCGGCCTCCAGCCCCTCGATCTCGGGCAAGCGCAGGCGCAAATCGAGCCCCTTGCCATTGACGGCGCGGATTTCCCACGCCCACTCCTGTCCTTCGGCGGCTCCTGCCGCGGAGGCGAAAGCCGTCATTGAGCGCAGCCCCGAAGCGGGGGGCGCGGGCGTGCGGGATCTATTTGCAAGTTTAACCATTTAAAACTTTAGTTCTCCGTGTGGCCGAAAAAGGGCGTATTAAGAGTTCAGTAAGGATTTCGCTCCCGGGGTCAACAGAAAGACCCATTTCGCCAAAGGCCGGAGCGCCAGGATGCGCAGTGCCCCCCGCTCGGGGCCGGATACGGGATAGAGAAGATGGACCACGACCACGACATGAAAGATCAACTGGCTCGTCTGGGAGACATCGGCGTGGGTCGTCGGGTTGTCTCGCAGATGCGGGCCTATTGGGAAGGGCTGCGCCAAGGCCGCGATGTGCCGGCGCGGGCCGAGATTGACCCGCGCGGGCTGCAAAACACGCTCGAATATGCCTTCATTCTTGAGCGCGTCGCCCCCGGCATGGGCCGGTTCCGCCTTGCGGGCATGCATCTCAATGATCTGATGGGGATGGAAGTGCGCGGCATGCCGCTCACCGCGCTCTTCACCCCCGAGGGCCGCAAGCGCGTGGCCGATGCGACCGAGGCGGTGTTCTCGGGCCCGTCGATTGCCGAGCTTGTGCTGACCGCCGAGGCGGGGATTGGCAAGCCGCCGATGACGGCGCGGATGATCCTTTTGCCGATGAAATCCGACATGGGCGATGTGACGCGCATCCTTGGCTGCCTCGTGGCAGAAGGTCAGGGCATCGGCCGCACGCCGCGCCGCTTCCTTGTTGAGGCCTCGCATGTCGAGCCGGTCAAACTGGGCGTGCCGACCCCGGCCAAGACGCCTGCGCCGGTCCGCCCCGAAGCCTTTGGCCTTGGCGAGCGCCTGCCGCATTTTGGCAAACCCGCCGCGCCGGTCGCGCCGGTCGCGCAGGTGCCACGTGTGGCGCAACCGCCCAAGCCCGCCTTCGCCGCCCGCACGCCCGAAGAGCGCCGCGCGATGTTTCGTGTTGTCAGCAACGACTGAGCGATTGCCGCGACAGGCAATAAGAATAGGCCCGGGATGCACCCGGGCCTTTCTATTTAATCTCAAAAGATTGCGCGGCGCTCTTAAAGCCCCGCAGCCTTCTTCATCATGCGCCGGTCTTGCAGTTCCTCAGCCACGAGGAAGGCCAGTTCCAGCGATTGGCTGGCATTGAGCCGCGGGTCGCAGGCGGTGTGATAGCGGCTCGAAAGATCTTCGTCCGAGACCGCGCGCACGCCGCCGGTGCATTCGGTCACGTCTTTGCCGGTCATCTCGAAATGCACGCCCCCCGGGATCGTGCCCTCGGCCTTGTGCACGGCGAAGAACTCGCGCACCTCGCGCAGCACCGAGTCAAACGGGCGGGTCTTGAAGCCCGAGGCCGATTTGATCGTGTTGCCGTGCATCGGGTCGCAAGACCAGACCACTTGCGCACCTTCGGCCTGCACGGTGCGGATCAGCCGCGGCAGATGCTCGCCCACCTTGCCCGCGCCAAACCGCGCGATCAGCGTGAGGCGCCCCGGCTCGTTTTGCGGATTGAGCTTTGCCATCAACACCTTGAGGTCTTCCTCGGAGGTTGAGGGGCCGCATTTGAGGCCAATCGGGTTTTGCACGCCACGGCAATATTCGACATGGGCCCCGTCCACCTGACGGGTGCGGTCGCCGATCCAGAGCATATGGCCCGAGCCCGCCACCGGCAGGCCGGTGGTGCTGTCGATCCGGCACAGCGCCTCTTCATATTCGAGAAGCAGCGCCTCGTGTGAGGTATAGAAATCAACCGCCGCCAGCTCATGCGCGGTTTCCGAGGTCACGCCCGCGGCGGCCATGAAATCCAACGCATCCGAGATCCGCTCCGCCACTTCGCGGTAGCGCGCCGCTTCATCTTCGTCGGTAAAGCCGGAAATCCAGCTTTGCACGCGGTGAATATCGGCATAGCCCCCGGTCGAGAAGGCGCGCAGAAGGTTCAGCGAGGCCGCGGCCTGGGTGTAGGCGGTGAGCATCCGCGCCGGATCGGGCGTGCGGGCGGCCTCGGTCGCCTCAAACCCGTTGATGATATCGCCGCGGTAGGACGGATATTCGACCCCGCCGATCATCTCGGTCGGCGCCGAGCGCGGCTTGGCAAATTGCCCGGCCATCCGGCCCACCTTGATCACCGGCACTTTCGCGCCCCAGGTGAGCACGATTGCCATCTGCAACAGCACCTTGAACGTGTCGCGCAGGTTATCGGCCGAAAATTCCGTGAAGCTTTCGGCACAATCGCCGCCCTGCAGCAGGAAGGCTTCGCCCTTCGCCGCCTTGGCGAGATCGGCCTTGAGCCGGCGTGCCTCGCCGGCAAAGACGAGCGGCGGCAGGTGGCCGAGCTGCGCCTCGACGGCGGCGAGCGCCGTCGCATCCGGATAATCGGGCATCTGCACCCGCGGTTTCGCGCGCCAGTCCGATTTCATCCATGCCTTGGCCATCTTGCCCTCCGAGATCTTGATCGCCCGGCTTATAAAGCCCGCGCGCGCCAAGGCAAACCCGTTTTTGCGCCCGCCCCTGCCAGAAAGCGACCTGACCCGGGGCTGTCGATGTCGATTTTCACCGTTCTGTCACAGAGGGCTTGCAGATATGCAGAAAGGCTGTATCTGTGCAAAAACCGACACATCTGAGGTCGCAAATGCGGCTGCCTTCCGCCACTCCCAGAACCCATTCCCGCCCTGCCCCGTCGCAAGGCACGGTCCGGCTCAATGCGCCCGAGCGCAAGCGTCGGTTTATCTTTCTGTTGCTGGATCGTTTCACGATGATGGCCTTCGCTTCGGCGATCGAGCCGCTGCGGCTGGCCAATCAGGTTTCGGGGCAAAAGATCTATGACTGGAAGCTTGCCTCCGAGGATGGGCAGGATGTCACCTGCTCAAACGGCACGGTGCTGCGTGTCGATATGGGGCTGGATGAAGTCACCCGCGATGACACCGTGCTCGTTTGCGGCGGCATTGATGTGGCCGAGGCAACGACAAAACAGATCCTGAACTGGCTGCGCCGCGAGGCGCGGCGGGGCGCCACCATGGGCGGGCTTTGCACCGGCGCCTGGGCGGTGGCGAAGGCGGGGCTCCTTGACGGCAAGCGCGCCACCATTCACTGGGAAAACCAGGACAGCTTTTTTGAAGATTTCGAGGGCGTCAAACTTGCCAAATCGGTCTTTGTGATCGACGGCAACCGGCTCACCTCGGCGGGCGGCACCGCCTCGATCGACCTGATGCTCAAGCTCATTGCGCGCGACCATGGCGAGGGGCTTGCCAATACTGTTGCCGACCAGCTCATCTACAACTCGATCCGCACCGACCAGGACAGCCAGCGCCTGTCGATCCCGACCCGGATCGGCGTGCGCCACCCCAAGCTTGCGCAGGTGATCGGCCGGATGGAGGCGAATATCGAGGAGCCGATCAGCCCCTCGAAACTTGCCGAAGAGGTTGGCATGTCGACGCGGCAGCTCGAACGGCTGTTCCGGCGCTACCTGAACCGCTCGCCCAAGCGCTACTACATGGAAATCCGCCTGCAAAAGGCGCGCAACCTGCTGATGCAAACGGAAATGAGCGTGATCAACGTTGCGCTTGCCTGCGGTTTTGCCAGCCCGTCGCACTTTTCCAAATGCTACCGCGCGCATTACCGCACCACGCCCTATCGGGAGCGGGGCACCTCGGGCGCTCCGGGCGAGCCGGGCAGCTTCGACCCGACCCTGATGGCGGATCTCGACTTTGACCCGGAAGCGGATTTCGACCCGGAATTCGACGATGATCTCGCCGATGACCTGCCCGAATGAGCCGCACCACGGTGCCCCGGGGCGCGACGATAACGCACCCCGTTCCGGCAGGCGCCGGGCAAAACCTGACCAACTGGCCTATTTTCTTTTCCAGTCGTCGGTTTTAACCTGCGCGCCCAGGACAATGTTCCAACATGGGAGTGAACATATGAAGAAGCTTCTCCTGGCCAGCGCTGCCCTCGCCCTGACGGCTGGTGGCGCTTTTGCCGATGACGTCAAGCTCGGGATCTCGCTCGGTTTCACGGGCCCGCTCGAATCGATGTCGCCGGCCATGGCCGATGGCGCCGAACTGGCGATGAAGGAAGTGAGCGACTCGGGCAAGTTCATGGGCGGCTCCACTGTCACCTCTGTGCGCGGTGACAGCACCTGCATCGACTCGGCCGCGGCCTCCGCCACCGTTGAAAAACTGATCACCGCGGATGGCGTCAAAGGCATCGTCGGCGGCATGTGCTCGGGCGAAACCACCGCCTCGCTGCAAAACGTGGCCATGCCGAAGGGCATGGTGATGATTTCGCCCTCGGCCACCTCGCCCGCGCTCTCGACGCTTGACGACAATGGCCTGTTCTTCCGCACCTCGCCCTCTGATGCGCGCCAGTCCGACGTGATGACCGACATCATCATGGAGCACGGCATCAAATCGGTCGCGCTCACCTATACCAACAACGACTATGGCAAGGGCCTTGCCGACAGCTTTGCCGCGGCGTTTGAAGCCAAAGGCGGCACGGTCACGATCAATGCCGCGCATGATGACGGCAAGCCGGACTATTCTGCCGAAGTCGCCGCGCTCGCCGCAGCGGGTGGCGATGCGCTCGTGATCGCGGGCTATGTCGATCAGGGCGGCTCGGGTATCCTGCGCGGTGCGCTCGACACCGGCGCGTTTGAAACCTTCGTCTTCCCGGATGGCATGGTCGGCTCCGCGCTCGAAACCAATTTCGGCGCCGAGGTGAACGGCTCCTTCGGGCAGATGCCGTCTTCCGAAGGGGAAGGCAAAGACAAGTTCCTCGCGCTGGCCACCGCCGCGGGCTTCGACGGCTCGGGCGTTTACTCCGCGGAAGCCTATGACGCTGCCGCGCTGATCATGCTTGCTATGGCCGCCGCGAACTCCACCGACCCCTCCGTCTACAAGGAAAAGGTGATGGATGTCGCCAATGCTCCGGGCGAGAAAATCCTGCCCGGCGAGCTTGGCAAGGCGCTTGAGCTGATCGCCGAAGGCAAGGACATCGACTATCAGGGCGCGTCCTCGGTGGAACTCATCGGCGCGGGCGAATCCGCCGGCACCTTCCGCGAGATCGAGGTGAAGGACGGCAAGATCGAAACCGTCCGCTATCGCTGAGGCGGAAACCAAGACCGAGACAGCCCGGAGAAATCCGGGCTGTTTCCTTTGAAAACAAGGCCGAAAACGGCGAATACCGGCCCGAACCGGGCCACCAAGGGGAAACATGATCCGGGTCGAGAACCTGCACAAGCACTTTGGCGGCTTTCATGCCGTCGATGGTGCCTCGCTCGAAATCGCCACCGGCTCGATCACCGGGTTGATCGGACCGAATGGCGCGGGCAAATCGACGCTCTTCAATGTCATCGCCGGGGTGCACAAGCCCACATCGGGCCGGGTGACGATGGATGGCGAGGACATCACCGGCCTCGCGCCGCATGAGCTTTTTCACAAGGGGCTGTTGCGCACCTTCCAGATTGCGCATGAATTCCCCACCATGACGGTGCGCGAAAACCTGATGATGGTGCCGGGCGGGCAATCGGGCGAGCGGCTCATGAATGCATGGTTTGGCCGCAAGCGGATTGCAGAGGAAGAGGCCGAGCTTCTGAAGAAAGCCGATGAAGTTCTTGACTTCCTGACCATTTCTCACCTGAAAGACGAGCGCGCCGGGAACCTCTCGGGCGGCCAGAAAAAGCTTCTGGAGCTGGGCCGCACGATGATGGTCGAGGCGAAGATCGTGTTTTTGGACGAGGTTGGCGCCGGGGTAAACCGGACGCTTCTGAACACCATCGGCGATGCGATCGTGCGGCTCAACAAGGAGCGCGGCTATACGTTTTGCGTGATCGAGCATGACATGGATTTCATCGGTCGGCTCTGCGATCCGGTGATTGTCATGGCCGAGGGCAAGGTGCTGGCCGAGGGCAGCCCGGAAACGATCATGCAAAACGAGGCGGTGATCGAGGCCTATCTCGGGCGGGGCTTGAAGAACAAGATCAAGGCGGGGGCGTCGGCATGACGGGATTTTTCCTCATCAAACAGGGCGTCATGGGCTCCCGCGGGGGCGCGCAATGAGCTTTCTCGATGCCTCTGAAATGACGGGCGGCTATGGCGCTGCCGATATTTTGCACGGCTGCACGCTCAAGGTCGAAAAAGGCCAGATCGCGGTGATCGTCGGCCCCAACGGTGCGGGCAAATCCACCGCGATGAAGGCGGTGTTTGGCATGCTCAAGCTGCGCGCGGGCCGTGTCACGCTGGACGGCAAGGACATCACCGCCCTTTCGCCGCAGGAGCGGGTGAAAAAGGGCATGGGCTTCGTGCCGCAGGTGAACAACGTGTTCCCGACGATGACGGTTGAAGAAAACCTCGAAATGGGCGCCTTCATCCGCGAGGATGATTTTTCCGAGACGATGGAGCAGGTCTACGAGCTGTTCCCGATCCTGCGCGAGAAGCGCCACCAGAACGCGGGCGAGCTTTCGGGCGGGCAGCGCCAGCAGGTCGCCGTGGGCCGCGCGCTGATGACAAAGCCGAAACTCCTGATGCTCGACGAGCCCACCGCGGGCGTCTCCCCCATCGTGATGGACGAGCTTTTCGACCGCATCATCGAGGTGGCGCGCACCGGCATCTCGATCCTGATGGTGGAACAAAACGCCCGGCAGGCGCTCGAGATCGCCGATCAGGGCTATGTGCTCGTGCAGGGCGCGAACAAATACACCGACACCGGCGCGGCCCTGATGGCTGACCCCGAGGTCCGGCGCACTTTCCTCGGGGGCTGAGATGGATCTTCTCAACGCATTCATCGCGGTGCTGAACTATGTCATCGTGCCCGCCACCGCTTACGGCGCGCAACTTGCGCTTGGCGCGCTCGGTGTCACGCTGATCTACGGCATCTTGCGCTTTTCCAACTTCGCCCATGGCGACACGATGGCCTTTGGCACGGCGCTGACAATCCTTGTGACATGGGCGTTTCAGGCGCTCGGCATCAGCTTTGGCCCGCTGCCCACCGCGCTCCTCGCCCTGCCCTTCGGCATCCTTGGCACTGCCGCTTTTGTGCTGGGCACAGACCGCGTGGTCTATCGCTACTACCGCACCATCCGCGCCGCGCCCATTTACATCACCATGGTCTCGGTGGGGGTGATGTTCGTGATGACCGGGCTCACCCGCTTCATCATCGGCGTCGGCGAGATCAAGTTTGACGATGGCGCGCGCTTCCTGATCACCGCGCGCGAGTTCAAGACCCTGACGGGCCTTGCCGAACCGCTCGCGATCCGCTCGACGCAGGCGATCACCCTGGTTGCCGCGGGGCTCGTGGTCTGGGCGCTGTTTTGGTTCCTCGCCAAGACCCGCACCGGCAAATCAATGCGCGCCTATGCCGACAACGAAGATCTGGCACTTCTCTCCGGCATCGACCCGAACCGGGTGGTGATGGTGACATGGATCATTGCCGCAGCGCTCGCCACAATCGCCGGGACGCTCTACGGCCTTGATAAATCGTTCAAGGCTTTCAACTACTTCCAGATGCTTCTTCCAATCTTTGCGGCGGCGATCGTGGGCGGGCTCGGCAACCCTCTCGGCGCCATCGCCGGGGGCTTCGTGATCGCCTATTCCGAGGTTGCCGTCACCTATGCCTGGAAAAAGGTCGCGATGTATCTGATCCCGGGCTGGGAGCCAGAGAGCCTGCTGCAACTGCTGTCGACCGAATATAAATTCGCCGTCAGCTTCGCGATCCTGATCATCGTTTTGCTGTTCAAGCCCACCGGGCTCTTCAAGGGGAAATCGGTATGAGCACGCATCAACCGAAAGCCGCGAAGGGCGGCAACTGGCGTGCGCCGGCCATGTTTGGGGCGCTCGCGGTGCTCTTCATTCTGGAGGGCACGGTCTCCAATGCCATGTTTTCCGGCCATTGGGATAACGCGCTCGGGATCCTGCGCGTGGGGCTGATCTCGGCCATTCTCGCGCTGGGCGTCAACATCCAATGGGGCTATGCGGGGCTTTTCAACACTGGTGTCGTCGGTTTTCTGGCGCTGGGCGGGCTTGCGCCGGTGCTGATCGCCATGCCGCCGACCGAGGGCGCCTTTGCGGCGGGCGGCTGGGGCATTCTCTTTGCCTTTGCCGTGGCCATCGTCACGCTGATTGTTGCGATCACCCTGTTCAACCGGATGCAGGGCAAGCTGCGCGGCTGGGTGGTGACGGCGGTGCTGATCCTCGGCTTTGCCGCCTATCGCAGCCTCTTTGACCCGGCTGTGGCGGCGATTCAGGCGATCAACCCGGCGGCGACCGGCTATCTGGGCGGGCTGGCGCTGCCCACGCTGATTTCCTGGCCGGTGGGGATGGCGCTGGCCGCCGGTGCGGCCTGGATCGTCGGCAAGACCGCGCTTGGCCTGCGCTCGGATTACCTTGCCATTGCCACGCTCGGCATCGGCGAGATCATCGTTGCGATTTTGAAAAACGAGGAATGGCTCGCGCGCGGTGTGCTCAACGTGAACGGCATCCCCCGCCCCTGGCCCGTGCCCTATGAGACCGACCTGCAGCAAGATCCGGGCTTTGTCGCGCGCGCGGCAAGCTTTGGGCTCGACCCGATGATCGGCTCGACGATCCTTGTGAAGCTGCTCTACATCGCGCTGTTCGTCGCAGTGCTCGCGCTTTTGATGGGAGCGGCACAACTCGCGCTCAAATCGCCCTGGGGGCGGATGATGCGCGCGATCCGCGACAATGAGGTGGCCGCGAGCGCCATGGGCAAGAATGTCACCGGGCGGCACCTGCAGATCTTCATTCTGGGCTGCACCGTGCTGGGGCTGGCGGGCGCGATGATGATCTCGCTCGACGGGCAGATGACACCTTCAAGCTACAACCCGCTGCGCTACACCTTCCTGATCTGGGTGATGGTGATCGTGGGCGGTTCGGGCAACAACTGGGGCGCGGTGCTTGGGGGCCTGCTGATCTGGTTTGTCTGGATCAAGGCGGGCGAATGGGGGCCGCTGTTGATGGGCATCGTGGCGACCGGCCTCTCGGAGGGCAGCGTGAAGGAGCACCTTCTCGATGCCGCGCCGCAAATGCGGCTGGTGATCATGGGCGCGATCTTGCTGCTTGTGCTGCGCTTCAGCCCGCGCGGTCTCTTGCCCGAAAAGTGAGCACAGGAGGGGGGCGCTGCCCCCCTCGGCCTGCGGCCTCACCCCCCGGGATATTTGCACAAAGTCGAAGGCCGCCCGCTTTTGCGCCTTGGCATCAGTCGCAAGCGCAGCCCGGCCCCTTGCGGCAGGTTTTCACGCGGCTGATGCAACTGTCGCCACAGGCCTTGCCCTTGGAACAATGCTTGCAACAGGCGTAGCTTTGCAGCGGCGCGTGTTGCGCAGAGGCAATCGCCTGCAGCTGCCCGAATGCGCTGACGGGCGCGTCTGGCACCGGTTGATCCTGCGCAAGAGCCGCGCAGGCGATCCCCGATCCGAGCGCAAGAAACAGCGCCATTGCTTTGAAATTCATGATCTCTCCAGCTTCAGCCTGAATGCCGCAAACCCTACGCCTTGGCCGTGCGGCGGCAAGGGCAACCGCGCCCGGCCCCCCTCTGCCGAGACAATCGGCCTCACCGCCTGGCTTTTGGCTCAGATCAAAATTCCCGAAGGCGCCCGAAGGCGGCGCGCCCGGCCTCTTGCTTTCGCGCCAAACCCCGCCTATTGCCGAGCCATGACCCAGCATCAGCGCCTTCTCATCATCGACTTCGGCTCTCAGGTGACGCAGCTCATCGCGCGGCGTCTGCGCGAGCTGAATGTTTATTGCGAAATCCATCCCTATCAGAACGTCACCGATGCGTTTCTGGCCGATTTCGCGCCCCAAGCCATCATCTTCTCGGGCGGCCCGGATTCGGTCACCCGGGAGGGCTCGCCCCGTCCGCCCCAATCCGCCTACACGCTCGGCGTGCCGATCCTCGGCATCTGCTATGGCCAGCAGGTGATGATGCAGGATCTTGGCGGCCTTGTGGAAGCGGGCCAGAGCCACACCGCCGAATTCGGCCGCGCCTATGTGACCCCGGCGGGGCACCTGCCGCTCCTTGAAGGCTGGTTTGACGAGGGCCGCGAACAGGTCTGGATGAGCCACGGCGATCACGTCAGCAAGATCGCGCCCGGCTTTGAGGTCTATGGCACCTCGCCCGGCGCGCCCTTTGCGATCACCGCCGATCCCGCGCGCGCCTTCTTTGCGGTGCAGTTCCACCCCGAGGTGCACCACACGCCGCGCGGCGCGAAGCTTTACGAGAATTTCGTCCGCCTTGCCGGCTTTACGGGGGATTGGACGATGGCGGGCTACCGCCAGCAGGCGATCGAACAGATCCGCGCGCAGGTTGGCGATGCCCATGTCATCTGCGGCCTCTCGGGCGGCGTGGACAGCTCTGTGACCGCGATCTTGCTGCATGAAGCGATTGGCGAGCAGCTCACCTGCGTCTTTGTGGACCACGGCCTTTTGCGCCTTGGCGAGGCCGAGCAAGTGGTCTCGATGTTCCGCGACAATTACAACATCAAGCTGATCGCGGCGGATGAAAGCGACCTCTTCCTCGGTGCGCTTGAGGGCGTGTCCGACCCCGAGGTGAAGCGCAAGACAATCGGCAAGCTCTTCATCGACGTGTTCCAGAAATACGCCAATGAAATCGAGAATGCCGAGTTTCTCGCCCAGGGCACGCTTTACCCCGACGTGATTGAATCGGTCTCCTTCTCGGGCGGGCCCTCGGTCACGATCAAATCGCACCACAATGTCGGTGGCCTGCCCGAAAAAATGGGCCTCAAGCTTGTCGAGCCGCTGCGCGAGCTCTTCAAGGATGAGGTCCGCGCGCTGGGGCGCGAACTGGGCCTGCCCGAAAGCTTCATCGGCCGCCACCCCTTCCCGGGGCCTGGCCTTGCGATCCGCTGCCCGGGCGAGATCACGCGTGAAAAGCTCGAAATCCTGCGCAAGGCGGATGCGGTCTATATCGACCAGATCCGCAAGCACGGGCTTTATGACGAGATCTGGCAGGCCTTTGTGGCGATTTTGCCGGTGCGCACGGTCGGCGTGATGGGCGACGGGCGCACCTATGACTATGCCTGCGCGCTGCGCGCGGTGACGAGCGTGGATGGCATGACGGCGGATTACTACCCCTTCAGCCATGCGTTCCTTGGCGAGACGGCAACACGGATCATCAATGAAGTCAAAGGCATCAATCGTGTGACTTATGACATCACCTCGAAGCCGCCGGGCACGATAGAGTGGGAATGAATCGGGCCAAGGGACGTGAATCGTGACGCTGATCCATCTGCACGGCAGTTTGACCTGCTCAACGCAAGATCAGCGCCGCACTCTGATCGCGGCCCTTCCGGTGCATATGCGCAAGAGCCTCACAGAGCCGGGCTGCCTGTTTTACGAGATCACGCAAGCGGAAAGCCCGCTCAGCTGGCAGATCGAGGCGGGGTTTGCCTCGCCGGCTGCGCATGAAACCTATGAGGCAGAGCTTGTGACCTCCCCCTTCGGGGTGGCTTGCGCCGGGGTGCAACGGCAAACCAACCTGGCAGAAAAAGCGCCGGAAATCCGCCGCGAAACCCCCAGTGACGCGCGCGCCATTTCGGGTCTGCTCAATGCCGCTTTCGGCGGGCCGGATGAGGCTGAACTCGTCGAAAAGCTGCGCACCACCCAGGCTTTGGCGCTTTCGCTTACGGCGAAGTTCGGCACGGTGACGCTCGGCCATATCGCCTTTTCGCCGGTCATCGCCCCGTTTCCGGCCTGGGCCCTCGCGCCGCTTGCGGTGCGCGCGCCCGTGCGGTCTCAGGGGATCGGGGCCGCGCTCACGCGCGCGGGGCTGGCGCTGGCGCAAAAATGCGGCATTCAGGCCGTGTTCGTATTGGGAGACCCAGCTTATTTCAGCCGCTTCGGCTTTTCTGCCGAGGCCGCGCAGGGCTATCAGAGCCCCTATGCCGGGGCGCATTTTCAGATGATCAATCTTGCGGGCAGCTATCTTCCCAAAGGGCCGATCCGGCACGCGCCCGCATTCGACGCGCTCTGAACACCGGGGCGCCGCCCGTCACCGCTGCGCGAGCGCCTCTGAGAGCACGCGGTGCAACACATCGCGCGGCACATCCGCAGTTACGAACGCCTCGCCAATGCCATGGGCAAGAATGAAGCGAAGCTTGCCGTCGAGCACTTTTTTATCTTGCGCCATAAGCGCAATCAGCCCATCGGCATCTGGAAGATCTCCTTCAATATCAGAGAGATCGACCTTCATCTTCATGTTGCGCAAATGGGCGCGCACGCGCGAGGGCGCCTCTTGGCTGCACAGGCCGAGCCGCTGCGACAGCTCAAACGCCAGCGCGCAGCCAATCGCCACCCCCTCGCCATGCAAAAGCCGCGCGCCATAGCCGGTCGCCGCCTCAAGCGCATGGCAGAATGTATGGCCGAGGTTCAAGAGCGCGCGCTCGCCCTCCTCGGTCTCGTCGCGCGCGACGATGCCCGCCTTCATCTCCACCGAGCGTTTCACCGCATGAAGCCGCGCGGCGACATCGCCGGCCGCCAGCGCCGGGCCATTCACCTCCAGCCAGTCAAAGAAATCGGCATCGCCCAAAAGGCCGTATTTGGCCACCTCGCCATAGCCTGCGAGAAAATCGCGCTCGGTCAGGGTGCCCAAAAGGTCGATATCGGCGAGCACAAGGCTCGGCTGGTGGAATGCACCGATCAGGTTTTTGCCCTGCGGCGCGTTGATCCCGGTTTTGCCGCCGACAGAACTGTCCACCTGCGCCAAAAGCGAGGTCGGGATCTGCACAAAGCGCACGCCCCGGCGCAGCACCGACGCGGCAAAGCCGACGAGATCACCAATCACCCCGCCACCAAAGGCAATCACGATATCCTTGCGCTCGACCTTTTGTTCGAGCAGCCATTCGACCACGCGCTCAAAATGCGGCCAGCTTTTCGTGCCCTCGCCGGGCGGCAGGCGCAGCGCGACCATTTCGATATCGCCCAGCCCCGCACGCAACGCATCCAGATGCAGCCCGGCCACGGTGTCATCGGCCACCACCGCCACGCGCGGGCGCCGCAACAGTGGTGCGATCTCCGCCCCCGCCTGCGCCAGAAGCCCGGTGCCGATGCGCACCTCATAGGCGCGCGCGCCCAGTTCGACCTTCACGATCTCTTTCATGCGTCCTCCGCAAACAGGCCCGGATGGGGTTTGAGCGCCGCAATCACCTTTTGCGCCATCTCGTCGATGCTCAGCCCCGGCTCTGCCGTCACCGTCACCTGCGCAAGTCCGTAAATCGGATAGCGCTTCTCGATCAGCCCGGCGAGCGTGGCGCGCGGGTCTGCCGTGCGCAGCAAGGGCCGGGTGTTCTTGCCCTTCACGCGGTTCCACAGCAGGTCAAGATCGGCCTTGAGCCAGCATGACACACCAAGCCGGGCGATCATCTCCCGGTTTGCCTCCGACATGAAGGCCCCCCCGCCGGTAGAGACCACGGCAGGCCGCCCGGTCAGCAACCGCTCGATCACTTCCGATTCGCGGGCGCGGAAAAACGGCTCGCCATCGCGCTCGAAGATCTCCGCCACCGACATCTGCGCGGCGCGCACGATTTCCTCGTCGCTGTCTTGAAACGGCACGGCAAGGGCGCGCGCAAGCGCCGTTCCGACGGCGGTCTTGCCGGCCCCCATCATCCCCACGAGCACGATTGTTTTTTGCAGCCGTGGTGCCGTGCCTTGCTCGCCCTTCACGCCCCCTCCCAGCCCCGCCGGTTCGGCGGGCGCTTGCGCAATCGTGATCTTTGCGCCCTTCAATGGCGTGAAGTTTCCCGAAATGCCATATATAATCTTGCACGCGCGACGTTTCGGCTTCAGGACCGGCCCCGGTGGGGCCGACTGGAGCGTGTTGGCGCGACCGAGCCGAGCAAGAAGAGCAACAAGCAGAAAGCGAAACCATGGGGCGCATCCTTCAGGCTGTCATCGTTCTTGTGATCCTCGCCGTTTTGGGCGTGCTGGGATATGCGTATTTTGGCGACATGCAGGCCGATCCTGTCGCGCAGCGGGCGCCGGTCACCCTGCCCGGGCTCGCGCCGCCCGCCCCGGCCACCGAAACGCCGCCTGCCGTTCCGGCAGCGCCGGTCGTGCCCGAAAGCGCGCCGGTTTTCGGTGGCTCCTCCGCTCCGGCGGAGGCCCCGGGTGGCAACTGATCACACTCTTGCGGCCATGCTTTTGATCGGCGGCGCCGCGGCCGCGCCGGTCTGGGCCGAGGAGCCGATGTCGGCGATCGACTGGCTGTCCTCCTCCGTTTCCGTGGGCTATGCGCGCAGTTCTGATCCGGTCTTGCCGCCGGTTCCGGGGGAGGCGCCGGTGACCGGCACCGGCCCGGTTGAAGAGGTGACGATCGACTCGCTCGACCGGCCCTCGGCGGATGCGCTCGGGCTGATCCCGGCTGCAAGGCTCGGGCTGCCCTCCGGGCTCTGGGGGGCAACGCCCGAAACCGCCCTTGCCACAGCCCTGCGCAAGGAGCGGCTCGACACGCTGCCCTCGGTGCAGAGCTTTTTGCTCGAATTGATGCTGGCCGAACTCGACCCGCCGCAAAACCGCGCGCCGGGGGATGGTGACATGTTGTTCCTCGCGCGGATCGACCGGCTGCTCGACCTCGGCGCGCTCGAACAGGCGATGGCGCTCCTTGAAGAAGCAGATGCCGACGCCCCCGAGATCTTTCGCCGCCGCTTTGATGTGGCGCTGCTGTTGGGGCAGGAAGACCGCGCCTGCGAGATCATGGAAAAGACCCCGGCGGTTGCCCCCTCTTTCCCGGCGCGGATCTTTTGCCTTGCCCGCAGCGGCGACTGGGAGGCGGCGGCCCTCGCGCTGTCCACAGGGCGCGCGCTGGGGCGGATCGAGCCGGACAAGGCCGATCTGCTGGAACGCTTTCTTGATCCGGCGCTCGCCGAAGATCAGCCCGATCTGCCGATGCCCGCCCGCCCCTCGCCGCTCACGTTCCGGCTGATGGAGGCGATTGGCCAGCCGATGGCCACGACCACGCTGCCGGTGGCCTTTGCGCAGGCCGATCTGCGCTCCAACTCCGGCTGGAAGGCGCAGCTTGAGGCCGCCGAGCGCTTGGCAAAGATGGGTGTTTTGGACCCAAACCAGCTCTTTGGCCTTTATACGCAAGACCGCGCGTCCGCTTCGGGCGGGATCTGGGATCGCGTTTCCCTGATTTCGCAACTCGATACCGCGCTCACCGCCGGGCGCACAACGCGCGTTGCGCAGCTTTTGCCGCAGGCATGGGAAGTGATGCAGGGCCAGGAACTTGAGGCCCCCTTCGCGGCGATGGTCGCGCCGCGGCTCGCCGGGCTTACCCTCTCCGATGATGCCGCGCGGCTCGGGTTTCGTCTCGCCCTGCTCACCGCCGATTTCGAGACGGCCGCGCTGAACCCGCCGGACACGGCCCCCGAAACGCAGTTTTTGGTGGCACTTGCGCGCGGCGATACCGCAGCCGTGGCCTCGTCTGACGCGCTCGGGCTGATGCTCAAGCGTGTCTTTGACACCGCGCCCGCCGCGATGGAAGTGCCGGAACCTTACCGCAGGCTTGTGCCGGACGAGCTCGGCGAGGCGCTGCTGCGCGCGATCGACGATATTTCCGAGGGCGCCAAGGGGGACCCGCGTCAGGTCGAGGCGGGGCTGACGCTGTTGCGCAAGGCGGGGATGGAAAGCCTCGCACGGCGCACGGCGCTTGAGCTGGTGATTTTGGAGCGGCGCGGATGATCCGGCTGTCCTTGCGTGAGCGGATTGTGGTGTTTCTTGAAGCACAGGCGGCCGAAGCCGGGGCGGCAAAAAACACCATCGCCGCATATGAGCGTGATCTCAATGACTTCGCTGGCTTTCTTCAAGCCAGGAAATGCGATGTGCTCAGCGTTACCCGCGACGATATCGAGCGCTTTCTGATCCGCCTTGAGGCCGAGGGGCTTGCCAAATCCACCCGCGCGCGGCGGCTCTCCGCAATCCGGCAGTTCTTCCGCTTTGCCTATGAGGAAGGCTGGCGGACAGATAATCCGGCGCTGCAGATCTCTGGCCCCGGCAAGGCCAAGCGGCTGCCCAAAACGCTCACCATCGAAGAGGTCGAGGCGCTTTTAGAGGCCGGGCGCATGCAGGGCCGCACCGAGGCCGAGCAGATCCGCAACCGCGCCCTGATGGAGCTGATCTACGCCACCGGCATGCGGGTGAGCGAGCTTGTGAGCCTTCCCGTCGCCGCCGCGCGCGGCAATCCGGCGATGCTTCTGGTGCGCGGCAAAGGCGGCAAGGAACGGATGGTGCCGCTTTCCCCGCCCGCGCGCGAGGCGCTTGCGGTCTGGCTCCAGACCCGCGACGCGGCGGAGGAAGAGGCGCGGATCGAACGTCGCGCGCCCCCCTCGCGGTTCCTGTTTCCCTCCGCCGCGAAGGAGGGCCATCTGACCCGCCAGGGCTTTCATGCGCTGCTGAAAGACATCGCCGTGGCGGCCGGGATCTCACCTGCCCGCGTCACGCCGCATGTGCTGCGCCACGCTTTCGCCACGCATCTGCTGGAACGCGGCGCCGATCTGCGGGTGATCCAGACGCTTCTGGGCCACGCCGACCTCTCCACCACCGAAATCTACACCCATGTGCTCGATGCCCGGCTCAAAGAGCTGGTGCTGGGCCACCACCCGCTGGCCCGCAAGGCTTGAAGCGCGCCCGCCAACCTCCCATTATCATCACATCATGAGCGATATCACAGCCCTCCTCGACACGGCCTTTTGGCTCAACGCCGGCGCCATCGTCATCCTGCTCGCGCTTTCCGGCTTTTTCTCGGGCTCGGAAACCGCGCTGACCGCCGCCTCACGCCCGAAATTGCGCACCCGCGCCGACAAGGGCGAAAAGGGCGCCGCGCGCGCGCTCGAACTCACCGAAGACAGCGAGCGGCTGATCGGCGCGCTGCTTTTGGGCAACAACGTCGTCAACATCCTCTCCGCCTCGCTCGCGACGGCGCTGCTCACGCGGCTCTTCGGGCAATCCGGGGTGGCCTTGGCGACACTGGTGATGACTGCGCTGGTGCTGATTTTTTCGGAAGTTCTGCCAAAGACCTACGCCATCACCAATGCCGAGAGTTTTGCCGCCCGCGTGGCCCGGGCGGTGGGAATTCTGACCCGGATTCTCGCGCCCATCGTGACCGTTGTGCGGGTGATCGTGCGCGCGATCCTCTGGGTGTTCGGGCTGCGCACCGACGCGAGCCAGAACATGTTTTCGTTTCAGGACGAGATCGCGGGCGCAATCGCGCTTGGCGCCCAGGAGGGCACGGTCGACAAGGATGACCGGGACCGGCTTTTGGGCGCGCTCGATCTGGGCAACCGCACGGTGGAAGAGATCATGCGCCACCGCAGCCAGATCGAGATGATCGACGCCGATGACGACCCGAACGAAGTGCTTGCGCAGGTGCTGGCCTCGTCCCACACCCGGTTGCCGCTCTACAAGGGTGAGCGGGAGAATGTGGTGGGGATCCTGCATTCCAAGGATCTGTTGCGCGCGGTCGAGCGGTTTTTGCGCTCGGGCGACGGCACGCTCGATTCCGTCTCCGACCTCGACATCATGAAAGTGGCGATGAAGCCCTATTTCGTGCCCGAAACCACGCCGCTCGATGAGCAGATGCGCGAGTTTCTCAAGCGCCGCACCCACTTTGCGCTCGTCGTCGACGAATATGGCGATCTGAAAGGGCTGCTCACGCTCGAGGATATTCTCGAAGAGATCGTGGGCGAGATTTCCGACGAATTTGACCCGAAGGGGGAGCGGCAACTCAAACCCACCGGCACGGGCGATTATCTCGTCGAAGGCGCGATGACAATCCGCGACCTGAACCGCGAAACAGACTGGGCGCTGCCGGATGACGAGGCCAATACCGTCGCCGGGCTGGTGATCCATGAGGCGCAGACGATCCCCGAAGTCGGGCAAGTCTTTGCCTTCCACGGGTTCCGCTTCGAGGTCGCGGGCCGCAAGGACAACCGCATCACCCAGCTTAAAATTCGCCCGCTTCTGGCGCAGGAGTAAGGGGGCGCTGCCCCCTCTTGCCCGTTCCGGGCAATTCACCCCCGGGATATTTGCACAAAGTCGAAGCGCCGCGCGCTTTTGCCTTCGACTTTGCGCAAATATCCTCGGGGGGTGAATTTTGCGCGTCAGCGCAAAAGAGGGGGGCAGACAGCCCCCCTCGCTTGCTCAGAGAAACGCGTCCGGCACGGCGGCTTTCTTTTTCGCCACATATTCGGCGAGCGCCTCATTGATGCCGGGGTCGAGCGCGGGGGCCTGATACTCGCCGAGCATCTTCTCGACCCGGCGCGCGGCCAGTTGCGAGGTGTCGCGGGCGCCTTCTTCGTCCCAGGTTTCGAAGGGCTTGTAATCGAAGAGATCGGTTTTCCAGAACGCGCTCTTGAAGTTCGCTTGCGTATGGTCGCAGCCGAGGAAGTGACCGCCCGGGCCAACCTCGCGCAGCGCGTCCATCCCTTGCCCGTTCGCGCTCATGTCGACGCCCGCGGCAAGGCGGTGCAGCACGCCGAGCTGGTCGGCATCCATCACATATTTCTCGTAAGAGGACACCAGCCCGCCCTCAAGCCAGCCGCAGGCGTGGAGCATGAAGTTCACGCCCGACAAAAGCCCGATGTTGAGCGTGTTCGCGGTCTCGTAAGCCGCTTGCGCATCAGGAAGCTTCGAGCCGCAGAAGGCGCCTGCCGAGCGATAGGGCAGCCCAAGCCGCCGGGCGAGTTGCCCCGCGCCAAGGGTGATCTGCGCGGCTTCCGGCGTCCCGAAGGTGGGCGCGCCCGAGTTCATGTCGATCGAGGTGACGAAGGCGCCAAAGATCACCGGCGCGCCGGGGCGAATGAGCTGGCTGTAGGCCACGCCCACCAGTACCTCGGCCAGAACTTGCGTCAGCGTGCCCGCCACGGTGACAGGCGCCATCGCGCCGCCGACGATGAAGGGCGAGATGATGCAGGCCTGGTTCGCCGCGGCATAAACCTCGAGCGCATCCATCATGATCGGGTCGAAGGTGAGCGGCGAGTTGATGTTGACGAGCGAGGTCATCACCGTGTTCTGGTCAACGAAGTCTTCGCCAAACAGGATCTTCGACATCTCGATCGAATCGACGCAGCGCGAGCGCTCGGTGACAGAGCCCATGAAGGGCTTGTCAGAAAGCGTCATATGGGCGTGCAGCATGTCGAGGTGGCGCTTGTTCACCGCCACATCGGTCGGCTCGCAAACGGTGCCGCCCGAATGGTGCAGCCATTTTGACATCTGCCCGAGTTTGACGAAATTACGGAAATCCGCGATCGTTGCATAGCGGCGCCCACCGGCCAGATCGCGCACGAAGGGCGGGCCGTAAACCGGCGCCAGCACAAGATTTTTGCCACCAATGGTAACATTGCGCTCGGGGTTGCGGGCATGTTGGACAAAGCTCGAGGGCGCCGTGGCGCAGAGCTTGCGGGCAAGCCCCTTGGGCAGGCGCACGCGCTCGCCCTGCACATCGGCCCCCGCCTCGCGCCAACGCGCCAGCGCTGCCGGATTGTCGACGAAATTCACGCCGATCTCTTCGAGCACCGTCTCGGCATTCGCTTCGATGATCGCCAGCGCTTCCTCGTTCAGGATCTCGAGGTTGGGGATGTTGCGCTCGATGTATTTGGCAAATTCGACCCGCACCGCGGTGCGTTCGGCGCGGCGTGCCGCCCCGCCACCACCCCGTGCGCGACGCCCGCTGCTTGCCTGTTCCACGACTTCGTTCATTGCGGCCTCCGACTGGACCTAACACTGGCTTTCCCCGCTTTTAGCCTATGGCAAGCCCAACCCGTGCGCGGATTGCGACATCGGCGACAAGGAAGCGACGATCCGGCCGGAAAGAGCGGCCCTTTTCGGCACCACCGCGCGTGAGCGCGGGGGACACCGGGCCGAGCCCCAGACCCGAGGCCCCAGACAAGGCATCCGCCCGAAGCGGACCGCTCAGCCGATGCGCGCGCCCCGGTTGAGCAGCAAAAGCGAGGGCTGCCACGGGCCGAGATGAAGCGTGTGATCGGGCCGCGGGCGGATTGAGCCCAGTTCCCCGCCAATCGTCACCCAGTCACCCGCGGGAACGGCGGTATCGACGGGATGATCCGACAGGTTGAAGAAGCAGAGAATTTCCTCGCTCTCATTGAGCCGGTGGAAGCTCAGCACATCGCCTTGAGCCAGCACCTGCGTCATCTCCCCCGCCTTGAGGGCGCTGTGGTGATGGCGGAAGGCGATGGCGCGGCGATAATGATGGATCAGCGCCGCGGGATCTACTTCGGCGGCATCGGGCGCGAGATTGTAATGCGCGGGCGGCACCGGCAGCCAGGGTTTGGCAGAGGAAAACCCGCCGTAGGCGGCATCCTTGCGCCAGACCATCGGCGTGCGGCAGCCGTCGCGGCCCTTGAACTCCGGCCAGAATTCCTTGCCATAGGGGTCTTGCAGATCCTCATAGGAAAGCTCAGCCTCGGGCAGGCCGAGTTCCTCGCCCTGATAAAGGCAGATCGAGCCTTTGAGGCACATCAAAAGCGTTGCGTAAAGCCTTGAGGATGCGGGGTTAAGGCCCCAGCGGGTGATGTGGCGGACAACATCGTGGTTGGAATAGGCCCAGCAGGCCCAGCCCTCGGCGGCAACGCGCTCCAGATGATCAAATGTGTCCTTGATGAAGCTCGCCTTGAGCGGCGCATGGCCCGACAAAAGCTCGAAGGCGTAAGACATCTGCATCTTGTCGTCGCCCGAAGTATATTCGCCAAGGATTTCGAGCCCGCGCTGGCTGTCGCCCACCTCACCCACGGCGGCGGCATTGTAGCCGTTCATCAGCGTGCGCAGCTTGCGCAGGAATTCGACATTGCGCGGATGGTTCTTGTCGTGGATGTGGCGCTGGTGGTTGTAGGGGTTCACCTTTGGCGCGGTCTGGTCATTGCGCTCGGCGGGCGGCAGCGCCGGGTTGTCGCGCAGCTCCGCGTCATGCATGTAAAAATTGATCGTGTCGAGACGGAAGCCATCCACCCCGCGGTCAAGCCAGAACTTCGCCACGGCGAGCAATTCCTGCTGCACCTCCATGGAATGGAAATTGAGGTCCGGCTGCGCGGTGAGGAAATTGTGCAGGTAATACTGCTCGCGGCGCGAATCCCATTGCCAAGCCGGGCCGCCGAAGATCGAGAGCCAGTTGTTGGGGGGCGTGCCATCGGGTCTGGGGTCTGCCCAGACATACCAGTCGGCCTTTGCATTCTCCCGGCTTGAGCGGCTTTCCTTGAACCAGGGGTGCTGGTCGGAGGTGTGGCTCAGCACGAGGTCGATCAGCACCTTGAGGCCAAGCGCATGGGCGGTGGCGATCACCTGATCAAAATCGGCAAGGCTGCCGAACATCGGATCGACATCGCAGTAATCTGAAATGTCATAGCCAAAATCCTTCATCGGCGAGGTGAAGAAGGGCGAGATCCAGACCGCATCGGCGCCAAGCGAGGCCACATGCGGCAGGCGCTGCACAATGCCCAGAAGGTCGCCCACCCCGTCTCCGTTCGTGTCCTGAAAGCTGCGCGGATAGATCTGGTAGATCACCGCGCCCCGCCACCAGTCCGGCGCCTTGTTGAGCAAGTTCATGGTTCATCCCCTTTCCCCGCGCTGCCCGCAGGCCGCGCATCAAAATGTGTGCACCCCACCCAACGAGATGCCGCACCGCCATAGCCCGGTCCTTATGGCGGATCGGGGCAGCAGCCATGACCAACGGCGGCGGGGCCAGATCGTTCCACGGACCGCGGCCCGGACCGGGGGGCGAGCGCGCCCGATTGCGGCCTCACACCCAATGGTCTTCAAAGCGCTTTGATCGGCCCGAGCCTCTGCCGTCGCCCCGCTCCTGTCAATAATTCGCTGGCGAAGGCGCTGAATTTGATGCGCGCGCGGGCAAGATGCATCTGATTGACGCGCCAAAGCCCGAAGCGTAGGCTCCGCACGACCAAAGCGCTTTGAAGGCGCGGGGCGGACCGGACCATGACCCTCAAGGATCTTGCCGAGATGCTGGGCCTCTCGCCGACAACGGTGAGCCGGGCGCTCAACGGCTTTCCCGAAGTGGCAGAGACGACACGGCGCCGCGTCGAGGCGGCGGCGCTTGCGCATGGCTACCGGCCCAACAGTCAGGCGCGCCGCCTTGCCACCGGTCGGGCAATGGCCATCGGCCATGTGATTCCGCTCTCGCGCCAAAACGAGATGCTCAATCCGATCTTCGGAGATTTCATCGCCGGGGCGAGCGCGGTCTATGCGACCGCGGGCTATGACATGGTGCTGATCACCGTTGCCGATGCCGATCAAAGCCGCGCCTACCGGGCCTTGCGTGCGCAGGGCAATGTGGACGGGGTGATCGTGCAGGGCCCGCGCGCGCAAGACAGCCGGATTGCGCTGCTCAGCGATCTGGGCCTGCCCTTCGTCGTGCATGGGCGCGCCTCCGGGGTGGATCTGCCCTATGCCCATGTGGATGTGAACAGCGCGCGCGCTTTTGAGCGGGCGACACGGTTTTTGATCGACCTCGGGCATCGCCGGATCGCATTGGTGAACGGGCTCGAGGAGATGGATTTCGCGCTGCGTCGGCGGCGCGGCTTTGAGCGGGCGCTGGGGGAGCGCGGGCTTGCGCCCGACCCGCATCTGATGCTTTCGGGTGAAATGACCGAGGCGCAGGGCCATGCGGCCGCGCACCGCTTGCTGGCGCGACACGACCCGCCGACCGCGTTTTTGACGAGCTCGCTTCTCTCGGCCATGGGGGTGCGCCGCGCGCTCTGGGATCTGGGGCTTAAGATGGGGCGCGATGTCTCGATCCTCACCCATGACGACGAGCTTGGCTATTTTCGAAACGGTGCCGAGGAGCCGATCTTTACCGCCACGCGCGCCTCGGTGCGGGCGGCGGGGCGGCGATGCGCCGAGATCTTGCTTGCGCAAATCGCGGAGCCCGGCGCGCCGCCCGTCACAGAGTTGATGGAGGCGGTGCTGGTCGTCGGCGCGTCGACTGGCCCGGCGCCGGGGGCGCGGCCATGAGCGCGCGCATTCGGAGGCTGGATCTGTATTGTCTAATATTGGAAAATAGTTACGCGCCAATCTTTCCACGCAAAGCTTTTCAGAAACGCGCCCCATTTCGCGCCGGCCTCTGCGTTGCGCCCGGCCGGGCCACAAGGCCCGCAAGGCGCGTAGAGCCGGTTTCGCCCGCACCTTTCCCCTGCGAAAGCTTGCAGCCCCCCCCGAAGGCGTCCTATCACGCTTTAAGGAAAGCTCTGGAGCGTTAGATGATCTCGTCCACCCCCGACCGTTACACGCTTCTGGCCGATATCGGCGGCACCAATACCCGCGTTGCGCTGGCCGAGGCCGGGCGGCTGCTTCCCGAAACGATCCGCCGCTATGCCAATGCAGGGCGCCCGGCGCTGGAGCCGATCCTGGTTGATTACATGCAGACCGAAGGCGTGAGCGATCTTGCGGGTGCCTGCGTTGCCGCCGCAGGGCCGGTGCGCGACGGCGTGGCGCATATGACGAACCTTTCCTGGGTGATCGAGGATCGCGCCATTGCCGAGGTGACAAAGGCAGAGACGGTTGCGGTGCTCAACGACCTGCAGGCACAGGGGCATGCGCTGGGATATCTGGCCACCGATGCGGTGCGCGCGCTGCTCCCCGGCGCCGCGGCCCGGCCCGGCTCAAGCCAACTCGTGATCGGTGTGGGCACCGGTTTCAACGCCGCGCCCGTGCATGAGGCGCCGGGCGGGCGGATTGTTGCGCCCTCCGAATGTGGCCATGTCACGCTGCCCACCGTGAGCGCGGAGGACATCGCCTTGATGCGCTTCGTCGAGGAGGTGCATGGTTTTGCGGCGGTCGAGGATGTGCTCTCCGGGCGCGGGCTGGAGCGGGTGCATGCCTTTGTCACCGCGCGCGCCGGCGCCCCGGCGCGGCTTTCAGCGGCGGAAGTGATGGAGGAAATCACCGCCCGCACCGAGACCGGCCGGGAGACGGCGCGGATCTTCGTGCGCCATCTGGGCGCGGTGGCGGGCGATCTGGCGCTGATCCACCTGCCTTTCGGCGGCATTCATCTGTGCGGCGGCGTGGCCCGCGCCTTCACACCGCTTTTTGAGGAATTCGGCTTTGCCGAGGCGTTTTGCGCCAAGGGCCGATTTGCCGAGTTCCTGCGCGCCTTCCCGGTCTCGGTGATCGAGGATGATTACGCCGCGCTGGCGGGCTGCGCCGCCTATCTCCACGCGCGTGCGCCGCAACTGTAATACCGCGGCAATACCGCGCCCGCGCGCGGCGTTCCTGACGCCTTGATTTATCCTGTCCGGCGCCTGCGTCCGGGCGCGAAATTCGATTTTCCGTCAAGTCAATCTTAACCCGCACCCGCTAAATCTCTTTCATGCAGGAATGAAAGGGGAACGCGTGATCCTTCTCCAAAACCAACTTTTTGTGAGGTCGTGATGCAGACCATTGCTCTCGCCGCCCGCCTCGATCTTTCGCAGGCCACCCCGCTCGCCACCGCGTTGCGGCAGGCTGGCGGGACCGATCTCGTTCTCGATGCCTCCGCGGTCACCCATCTTGGTGGGCTCGCGCTGCAAGTACTCGCCTCGGCTGCGCAAGGCGCGCGCACCGCGGGCACCTCCTTCACCATCACTCCGCGCTCCGACGCTTTCGATGAAGCTCTCGAAACCTTCGGCATTGCTCCCGCGGATTTGCAAACCGGAGAGGCCGAATGAGCCTGACTGTCCTGGCCGTCGACGACAGCCGCACGATTCGCGATATGCTGAAACTCGCCCTGACTGAAGCGGGCATTACTCTTCATCTGGCCGAAGACGGCGTGCATGGGCTTGAGGTGCTCGAAGGAATCGCTCCCGATGCGATCATCTCGGACATCAACATGCCGCGCCTCGATGGCTTCGGCTTCATTGAAGCGGTGCGTCAACAAGACAAACACCGTGGCACGCCGATTCTCGTGCTGACCACCGAATCTGCGCCTGAGCTGAAAGCGCGCGCCCGTGCCGCTGGTGCGACGGGCTGGATTGTGAAGCCGTTTGATCCGCCGAAGCTGGTCAAGGCTTTGCAGATGGTTGCGGGCTGAGGAGGCACGAATGGCAACGGACCCGATGGCGGAAATCCGGGCAAGTTTCTTCATCGAATGTGAAGAGCTGCTCGAGAGTCTGCAAGATGCGCTCTCCGATATGGACGAGGGCAGTCATGACAATGAGACGATCAACGTCGTCTTCCGCGCGGTTCATTCCATAAAGGGTGGTGCCGGAGCCTTTGGTCTGAACGCGCTGGTGGGCTTTGCCCACCGCTACGAGACCGTGCTCGACGAACTCCGTTCGGGGCGTCTGTCAATCACTCCCGAAGCAATGAAACTGTTCTTCCAGGCCGCCGATCTGCTTCAGGATCAGGTGCGCGCCGCCCGCGACGGCGCCGCGCCCCCGGATGGCTCGGAACCCTGCCTTGTGGCGCTTGAGGCGCTGATGGGCGGCGCCCCCGTGGTTGAGGAAGTGGAAGAAGTCACCGACTTCCAGCCGATGGGCCTGGCCTTCGACTTTGGTCCGGCCGATGAGGAGGCGGCGCCCACACGCCCGGCGTGGATCGTGCGCTTCAAACCCTCTGCGGCGCTCTACGCCTCGGGCAACGAGCCGCTGCATCTGCTGCGCGCGCTCAAAAAGCTCGGCGATTGCAAGATCCGCTGTGAGACGGGCGCCCTCCCCGGCCTCGATACGCTCGAGCCCGAGGCCGCCTATCTGGAGTGGATCTGCGAAATCAGCGGCGATGTGACCGATTTCGACATCCGCGAAGTGTTCGACTTCGTGGAGGATGTTTGCGAGATCGAGATCACCAGCGCTGACGCGGCGCCCGCCGCTTTCGATCTGCCCGATCTTGCGCCGCTCGGCACGCAGGAGGAGGATTTCGGGGCCCCTTTCCCGGCAGCGCCGCAAGTCGAGATGCCAATGGCTGACGCGGCGCCGATGATGACCATGACGGCAGCACCCGCAGCAGCGCTTGAACTCGAGAGCCCGCCCGCGGTGAGCGCGCTTGCGCAAACGCCTGAACCCGCGGCCCCGCCCGCGGCGACCGGGGGCGGCGCCCGCGAAGGCCGCGAGGCGCGCGAAAGCGGCGGTTCCGAACCGCAGGCGACCGTGCGCGTCGATCTTGATCGCATTGACCGTCTGGTCAACCTTGTGGGCGAGCTGGTGATCAACCAGGCGATGCTGGCGCAAAGCGTGGCCGAAGCCGGCCTGCCGCCGAACTCGGCGGTGATGACCGGGCTCGAAGCCTTCATGATGCTGACCCGCGACATCCAAGACTCGGTGATGATGATCCGCGCCCAGCCGGTCAAGCCGCTGTTCCAGCGCATGGCCCGGATCGTGCGCGAAGCCTCGGCCGCCGTTGGCAAGGAAGTGCGTCTGAAAACCGAGGGCGAGGCGACCGAGGTCGACAAGACCGTGATCGAACGTCTGGCCGATCCGCTGACGCACATGATCCGCAACTCGGTCGACCACGGGCTCGAGACGCCGGACAAGCGCGTTGCCGCGGGCAAGTCACCCGAAGGCGTGATCACCCTCTCCGCGCAGCACCGCTCGGGCCGTGTGGTGATCGAGATCACCGACGACGGCGCCGGCATCAACCGCCCGAAAGTCCGCGCCAAAGCGATCGAGAAGGGGCTGATTGCCCCCGACGCCCAGCTTTCCGACAGCGAGATCGACAACCTGTTGTTCCTGCCCGGCTTCTCGACCGCCGATCAGGTCTCCGCCCTCTCCGGCCGCGGTGTCGGCATGGATGTGGTGCGGCAGGCGATCCAGGGCCTTGGGGGCCGGATCACGATCCATTCGGAGCCCGGCAAGGGCACGCGCTTCTCGATCTCGCTGCCGCTCACGCTTGCCGTGCTCGATGGCATGGTGGTGAACGTGGCCAATGAAACGCTTGTGGTGCCGCTCTCTTCGATCCTCGAAACCGCGACGCTCACGGATGAAGACATCCGCGCGCTTGGCCCCAACACCAACGTGATCCATGTCCGGGGCGCCTTCGTGCCGCTCTATGACCTGGGCGCCGAGCTGGGCTACCGGGCGCCGAAAACGAGCTATGCGGGCGGCATCGTGCTGCTCACGGCGCAGGAAAACGGCACCCGCTCGGCTCTTGTCGTCGACTCGATCCTCGAACAACGGCAAGTTGTGATCAAGGGGCTGCAACGCAGCTACGGCCATATCCCCGGCGTCGCCGCCGCCACCATCCTTGGCGATGGTCAGATCGCGCTGATCCTCGACCCCGCCGATCTTGTCTCCAACGCTTCCGGTCGCACCCGGAGCCAAAGCTTCGCTCTTGCAGGATAACCGCCATGGCACTGGAAAAAAGCTCGCAAAACTCCTCCGAACTCGAACTCCTGTCGTTCCGGCTGGCGGATGAAGAATACAGCGTCGACATCATGTCGGTGCGCGAGATCCGCGGCTGGACCCGCGCGACCCCGCTGCCCCATGCGCCGCACCATGTGCGCGGCGTGATCAACCTGCGCGGCACGGTGCTGCCGGTGGTCGACCTCTCGGTGCGGCTCGGCATGGAGCCGGTCGAGGGCGATGCGCGCAACGTCATCATCGTCGTGCAAGTCGGCACCCAGACCGCGGGGCTGCTCGTCAACGCCGTCTCGGACATCCTTGCGCTGCCGCGCACCGAGCTGCAACCGCCGCCGGAACTCGCGGCCGATTGCGCCCACAGCTTCATCGAGGCGCTCACCATCGTCGACGGGCGGATGATCCGCGTGCTCGATCTGGCGGCCGTTCTCCCGGATGACAATGCTGAGGCCGCATGAATAACCCACTTCCCATCAGCGGGGCCATCGCCCCTTCGGCGAGCGAGCTTTCGACGATCGCGCGGGTTCTCTATGAACACGCCGGGATCGTGCTCGCCCCGGGCAAGGCCTCGATGGTGCAATCGCGGCTTGGCAAACGGTTGCGCGCGCTGGGCCTGAAGGACTACCAGAGCTACATCGCCTACGTCACCTCTGACGAAGGCCTTGAGGAACGCCGCGAGATGATCTCGGCGCTCACCACCAACGTCACCCAGTTCTTCCGCGAGAACCACCATTTCGAGACGCTGCGCAAGGATGCGCTGCCGCCGCTTCTGGCCAAGGCGCGCGCGGGGGGCAAGGTGCGGATCTGGTCGGCGGGCTCGTCGAACGGGCAGGAAGCCTTCACCATCGCCATGGTGCTGGCGGACATGGCGCAGGATCTGGCGCGGCTCGACATCAAGATCCTTGCGACAGATATCGACCCGCGCATGGTTGAACGCGGCCGCGAGGCGCTTTATGATAGCGGCACGCTGAACACGATCCCGCAACCGATGCAGCGCTTTGTGACCGTCGAGGCAGGCGGGGTGCGCGTGGTGCCGGCCCTGCGCGGACTTGTCAGCTTCAATGAGCTCAACCTGCACGAGAAATGGCCGATGAAGGGCCGTTTCGACATTATCTTCTGCCGCAACGTCGTGATCTATTTCAGCCCGGAGGACCAGCTCAAGCTCTGGCGGCGTTTCGAATCCGTGCTTGCCCCCGGGGGCTGGCTGTTCGTTGGTCATTCTGAACGCGTGCCGCTGGACGACAGCACCGCGCTCGGCACGGCCGGCATCACAACCTATCGGCTGCCCGAAGCGGCAAGCCCGAACGGAGGCCCGAAATGGCACTGAGAGACCAATTGCGAATTATGGTGGTCGACGACATGTCCACCTCTCGGGGCCTGATCACACAGGCGCTCGACGCGATGGGCATCCGTCAGGTGGGCTATGCCACCGACGGCCCCGGCGCGCTGCAAATTCTCGACAAGACACCCGTCCATCTGGTGATCTCGGATTACAACATGCCGGGCATGGACGGGCTGCAACTGCTCCATGCGCTGCGCACGAACGCCAAGACCAAGGGGTTGGGTTTCATCCTAATCACCGGTCGCGCGGATCGCGAGATCATCGAGAATGGCAAACGGCTGGGGATGAACAACTTCCTCAAGAAGCCTTTCACCCCGCAGGAACTGCGTGCCTGCATCGAAGCGGTGGTGGGGCGGCTATGATCGGCATCTCTCCAGAAATGGTTTCCCATGCGCTCGAGCACCGCGACCTGCCGCTTGATGCGCTCGCCGGACGGATCGGCGACGAACTCGACACGCTGGCCCGGCTCTCCGCTGAAGTGCAGCGCGCGCTTTCGATGTGCCATTTCGCCGAACATACCGATATCGAGGCAATCCGCGGCCTGCAGGGGATCGACCGGATCACGCAGGCGCTTGAGGATCTCGGCCGGCTGATGGCCGCGGTTTCCACCGAAATGCCGCAGGATGTGAAGCTGCATGCGGTGCCGATCCTGTCGCGGCTGCGGCTTCATGAACTGGCCCAGAACCTCGACCCTTCTGCCGAGCGCGTTGTGCATGAGGAAGAGGACACCGGAGAAATCCAGTGGTTCTAAGCCTCTCCGACTAACAATCCGCCGCCGTCCGCAAGGATCGGCGGCGTTTTCATTTTATGCGGCACGGTCCTGCCCGGGCCCTGCCCGTTTTTATGCCACGAACAGATTTTGCGGCGCGGGCGCGGGGCGTGTTAAGGCACTGTTTACCCTAAAGCTGGTTAATGGGACAAAACGAGCAGCAGGAGTGAAGAATGATCCCCCCGATCCCGCAAGCCGCCCCGGCCTGCGCCGCGTCCCCCCGTTTTGCCCCGCAAGCCTCCTCCTCCAACGCCGGGCAGCCTCCGTTGGTCGCCCCGCCCCGGTTTGCGCCGGCCCGGTTTGCGTCGGCCCCCCTCGCTCCGCGGCACGCAGACCGCCCCGCGGCTCATGCGCAATTGCACGCGCTGGGCTGGCTCGGGCTCGGGCTCAGCGTCGTTCTTGCGGGCTTTGGCCTGACCGCCATCGCGCTGTGGGAATGGATGCGGCTGCTCGGCCTTGGCTGAGCGAGGCGCGACTCGCTGCAGCTTGGAAAATTTCGGCATTGCGGCGAAGTCAAGCGCCCGAAATGGTCCAAATTGGCGCTGCGCTGCCGCGAAACACCTAAACCAAACCGTTGAGTTTGCTTGCTTTCGTGGCCTTGGCGCAACAATCTTGCGACTGGACCCTCACGCGGACGTGACGTAAGGCCGCAGCGCGAATTGATTCACTTTCGCGCCATGCTACGGTGAGCGCGGGAGAGAGAGTTCCGTACACTCGAGGGAAGAGACAACCATGAAAAAGTTTATGCTGACGGCGAGCGCCCTGATGCTTGGCGCCACCGCTGCAACCGCGGGCGGGATCGAACGTTCCACGCAATCGGTGGGGATCCTGTTCGAAGAGGGCAACTATGCCGAATTCAGCCTTGGCGGGTTCCGCCCCGATGTTTCGGGCACCGGGCTGAACAGCACGGCCACGGGCTATAACGGGGCTTCGGGCGATATGGCGGGCGATTTTGGCGGGCCGAGTTTCGCGCTGAAGATGGCCGTCAATGAAAAGCTCGACTTCGCCGTCGTGCTCGACAGCGCTGTTGGCGCGAATATCAATTACCCGTTCGGCAGCGGCTATTTCCTGCAAGGATCGACCGCCACGATCAGCAACACCCAGCTCACCGCGATGCTGCGCTACAAGCTGCCCGAGAACTTCTCGCTGATCGGCGGCGTGCGCGCGCTGCGCACCTCTGGCAAGGTCAGCCTGCCGAGCGTGGCCGGGTATACGATGGAATCCTCCAAAGAGACTGACTTCGGCTATCTCGTTGGCGTGGCGTGGGAAAAGCCCGAGATCGCGGCGCGGATCGCGCTTACCTACAACTCGAAGATCACGCATGACTTCGATGCGAACGAGAATTTCGTGCACCCGCTCGCGGGGCCGCTTTCCTTCGACACGGCCTTCAGCACCACGATCCCGGAATCGGTGAACCTCGAATTCCAGACCGGCATCGCCAAAGATACGCTTGTGTTCGGCTCGGTGCGCTGGGTGCACTGGACGCAGTTCGACATCACCCCCGATGTCTATACCTCGCCCGCCTATCTCGGCCAAACGCCGCTGGTTGATTACACCGAAAACACAACGACCTACACGATCGGCGTTGGGCGCAAGTTCAACGAAAAATGGTCCGGCGCGGCGATCCTCGGCTACGAAAAGCACACCGGCACCCGCACCGGCAACCTCGGCCCGACCGATGGTTTCCGCTCGATCGCGCTCGCCGCGACCTACAAGGTCAGCGACAACGTCAAGGTCACCGGCGCGGTGCGCTATGTCGATATCGGCGATGCCCGCACCAACCTGCCGATCGACGGCGACTTTTCCAGCAACTCGGGCTGGGGCGCGGGCGTGCGCGTCGGCATCAGCTTCTGAGCCCCCGCCCCTTGGCGCCAAGAGCGGCCCCGCCACCGGCGGGGCCCTTTGTTTGCGCGCGATTGTGCTTGGCACAAGATCCGGGTGGCGAGGCGCGCGCCACGCGGCTAGCGTCGCGCCATCATGACAGCCCCTCGCCTCACCCCTCTTGCCTGGATGCTCCTTGCCGCGCTCGCGCTGGTCTGGGGCACCTCGTTCCTGTCGAACCGGGCCGCGCTTTCGGGCGCGGGGGTTCTCACTGTCGTCACTTTCCGTGTCAGCCTCGGCGCGCTCGCACTTTGGCTCTGGGCGCTTGCACGCCGCCGCCCGCTGCCCTCACACCCCAAATATATCGTGGTTTTCCTCGTGATGGGGGCGCTCAACAACGCAATCCCCTTCTCCCTCATCGTCTGGGGCCAGACCCAGATCGACTCGGGCCTCGCGGCAATTCTCAACGCCTCGACCGCGCTGTTCGGCGTGCTCGTTGCCGCCGCCGTGTTCTCGGATGAGCGGCTCAGCCTGCCCCGCCTTGCCGGGGTGCTGATCGGGCTTTGCGGCGTGGCGCTGGCAATCGGGCCCGCCGCGCTCTCGACCTTCACCCTTGCCTCGGCCGCGCAATGGGCAATCGTCGGCGCTTCGCTCTCCTACGGGTTCGCGGGCGCCTATGCGCGCCGCGCCGTGAAGGGGCTTGCGCCCGAGGTTGCCGCGGCGGGGATGCTCACCGGGGCGATGGTCTGGCTGATCCCGGCGATGCTGATGATCGAGGGGGTGCCGCGGTTTGACTGGGGCATGGAGGCGTGGGCGGGCCTGCTCTGGCTCGCGCTCGGCTGCTCGGCGCTCGCCTACCTGATCTATTACCGCATTCTCGCGCTTGCGGGCGCGGGCAATCTCTCGCTTGTCACGCTGCTGATCCCGCCGGTGGCAATCCTCGCGGGCTGGGCGGTCTATGGCGAGCGGCTGGGCCTGCGCGAATGGGCCGGGTTTGCCGTGATCGCCGCGGGCCTGTGGCTGCTCAACGCTGCGCCAAAGCCGCGCGCCAAAACCGCGTGACGCCGCCAGCCCCGCAGGCTAAACCCGAAGCGATGGCAAGGGGGTATCGATGATCTACGCCAATCGCGCGGACTGGCTCGCGGCAAGCCGTAAACGGCTTTTGTTCTTTGGCATGTCGGGGCTGGGCAAGACCCATGTTTCCTCGATGCTGCGCGCCGCCCCCTCGGGCTGGTTCCATTACTCGGTCGATTACCGCATCGGCACGCGCTACATGGGCGAATATATCGCCGACAATTTCAAGCGCGAGGCGATGAAGAACCCGTTTCTTGCCGAGCTGCTTTTGAGCGATTCCGTCTATATCGCCTCGAACATCACCTTCGACAATCTCGCGCCACTCTCGACATACCTTGGCAAGCCCGGCTCCGAGCCCAAGGGCGGCCTGCCGTTTGACGAATACATGCGCCGGCAAAACCAGCACCGCGCCGCCGAACAGGCCTCGCTGATGGACACCACCCATTTCATCGACCGCTCGCGTGCGATCTATGGCCTGAAGCATTTTGTGTGCGACTCGGGCGGCTCGATCTGCGAGGTGGTGGAGCCGGACGACCCGCACGACCCGATCCTGCGCGAGCTCTCCTCGCATCTGCTCATGGTCTGGATCGAGGGCAGTGAGGCGCATACGGGCGAGCTCGTGCGCCGCTTCGACCGGGCCCCGAAGCCGATGTATTACCAGCCGCAATTTCTCGAAAAGAAATGGCTGCAATATCGCGTCGAGCGCGGGCTGAAGGAAGATGAGGTCAACCCCGACGATTTCATCCGCTGGACCTATGCGCAGGCGCTCGACCACCGCCAGCCGCGCTACGCGGCGATGGCGCGCAACTGGGGCATAAAGGTCGCGGCCTCCGATGTCGCCCTTGTGCGCGACGAGAAAGATCTTACATCGCTGATAGCCGCGGCCCTGCCCGGCTGAGGTTTCTTCGTTAAGACCGCATCACAAGTATCGGACATAAAATGCCTATCACCCTGCCGGAAAGTCTCCCCGCCTTCGAAATCCTGTCGAAGGAAGGCGTGATGGTGATGAGCCCCGAGCGTGCGGCGCGGCAGGAAATCCGGCCGCTGCGGATTGGCCTGCTCAATCTGATGCCGAAGAAGATCCAGACCGAGAACCAGTTTGCCCGGCTGATCGGTGCAACGCCGATCCAGATCGACTTCCAGTTGATCCGCATGACCGAGCATCAGACCAAGAACACCGCCGCCGAACATATGGCGACCTTCTACCGGCCCTTTGCCGAGGTCGAGGCCTCGGGCGAGAAATTCGACGGGCTGATCGTCACCGGCGCCCCGATCGAGCATCTCGCTTTTGAGGAGGTGACCTACTGGGACGAGCTGACCCGCGTGTTCGACTGGACCCAGACCCATGTCTTTTCCACCTTCGGCGTCTGCTGGGGCGGCATGGCGATGGCCTATTACTTCCACGGCGTGCAAAAGCATCTGCTGGCGGAAAAAGCCTTCGGCTGCTTTCGGCAGCGCAACCTCGCCCATACCTCGCCGTTCCTGCGCGGCTTCTCGGATGAGGTGCTGGTGCCGGTCAGCCGCTGGACCGAGATGCGGCAAGACGAACTCGATGCCGTCGGGCTCAAGACCCTGATCGCCTCGCGCCGCACCGGACCCTGCCTCGTTGAAGACGCCTGCCACCGCGCGCTCTATGTCTTCAATCATTTCGAATATGACAGCACCACACTGAAAGACGAATATGATCGCGACGTGGCGGCCGGCAAGGCGATCACCGTGCCCGCGAATTACTACCCCGAGGACGATCCGACCCGCGCACCCAAAAACCGCTGGCGCAGCCATGCGCATCTTCTTTACGGCAACTGGATCAACGCAATCTATCAAGACACGCCCTACGATCTGGCGCAGATCGGGATGTGAGCAGAGAAAGGGGGGGCGCTGCCCCCTCTTGGCCTGCGGCCAATTCACCCCCGGGATATTTGCACAAAGTCGAAGGCGAAACCGCTTTCTCTTCGACTTTGCTTAAATATCCCGGGGGGAGTCTCCGCAGGAGACTGGGGGCAGCGCCCCCCTCCCCGGCTTGCCGCCCCCGCGCCTCCGGCTATAGTAAAGCCCCATCACATCGACCCGGAGGGCGCGCATGAGCAAGGACAAGGCAGAACCGACGATGCCGGAGGCGCTCGACATTCCCTTCGTCGGCGCGATCACGCATTATCTTGAACAAGACGCGCCGGAGGCCGTGCGCAAGGCCATTGCCGGTGCGAAGAAAGACGAGATCCTCTCTCCCTCTTATCCCTACCGCGCGGAGATGAAGAAGAAGGAGTACGAGGCCGAGATGGAGCGGCTGCAGGTCGAGCTCGTGAAAATGAGCTGGGGGCTGCAAAAGACCGGGCAGCGGCTCGTTGTGCTCTTCGAGGGGCGCGATGCCGCCGGCAAGGGCGGCACGATCGAGCGGCTGCGCGACAATCTCAACCCGCGGCAATGTTCGATCGTGGCGCTTCCCAAACCGACCGAGCGGCAGGCGACGCAATGGTATTTTCAGCGCTATGTCGAGCGGCTCCCCGCTGCCGGCGAGATCACGCTGTTCGACCGCTCGTGGTATAACCGTGGCGTGGTCGAGCAGGTGTTCGGCTTTTGCACCCCCGAGCAGCGCGGCCATTTTTTCAACCAGCTTCCGGGCTTTGAAAAAATGCTTGTCGACGAGGGGATCGTGCTGGTCAAGCTCTGGCTCTCGGTCGACCGGGCCGAGCAACTCAAGCGCTTTCTCGACCGCGAGAAAGACCCGCTCAAGCAATGGAAGCTGAGCTGGATCGATGTTGAGGGCCTGAAGAAATGGGATGAATACACGATGGCGATTGCGGAAACGCTCGAGCGCTCCGACACGGTGCATGCCCCCTGGACGGTAGTGCGCTCCGATGACAAGGACCGCGCGCGTCTTGCCGCGATCCGCTCCGTGCTGCACCGGATTGATTATCCGGGCAAGGATGCGGCGGCAATCGGCGCAGTCGATCCGAAGATCTGCGGCGGGATCGACCTTATCGATGGCTAAACAGGGCTATCACCACGGCAACCTGCGTCAGGCGCTGGTCACCGCCGCGCTCGACCTCATTGCCGCGCGCGGGCCGCAGGGCTTCACGCTCTCGGAGGCGGCGAAAGAGGCGGGGGTGACCCCTGCCGCCGTCTATCGTCATTTTGCGGGGCGCGAAGACCTGATCGCCGAATGCGCACGTCAGGGCTATGCGATCTATGCCGATCTGATGGAGCATGCCTGGAACGGCGGCCAACCCTCGGCGCTTGCGGCCTTTGGCGCCATCGGCCGCGCCTATCTTGCTTTTGCCAAGAAATTTCCGGGCCATTACATGGCCATGTTCGAAAGCGGCCTGTCGCCCAACCGCTCGCCCGAGCTTGCCAACGGGGCTGCGCGGGCGGAGGCGGTGGTGATGCGCGCCACGCAGGCGCTCTCGGCCCATATCCCCGCGGCGCGCCGCCCGCCCGCCTCGATGGTGGCCGCCCATATCCGTGCGCTCTCGCATGGCGTGGTCGAGCTTTACGCCCGCGGCACGCCCGGGGGCCAATCCCCCTATTCGCCCGATGACCTGCTCGAAAGCGGCATCGGGGTCTATCTGCGCGGGCTCGGGCTGATCGCCCCGGATTAACGCAGCGCCGTGGCGAAGGCCCAAAGCCCGAACCCTGCCATCGTCAGGCTGGAGACCCGCGCCGTCCAGAGCGCGAAAGCGGGGGGAAGGCGGTGATGGAGCGCGGCGACAAGGCCGGACAGAAAGGCCCACCACGCCATGGAGCCAAGAAAGACGCCCGCCACCAATGCCGCGGTGGCAAGCGGGGCCGAGCCCTCCGCAAGCCCAAGCCCGGCAAAGATCGCCGCGAACAAAAGGATCGTCGGCGGGTTGGTGATGGTGAGGCCATAGGTGACGAGCGTGGTGCGCCAGAGCCCCCGCGCCTCGGGCGCGGCAGCCGCGCGGGGCGTGGCCGTCGTGCCACGCGGCCAGCCCGTCACCGCGAGATAGATCAGGAAAGCGCCGCCCATCAGCCCGAGCGGGAGCGCGATCTGCGCGACAATCTCCCGAAACACCGCAAAGCCGGTGGCCGCCGCCGTGGCAAAGGTGAAATCGGCAAGTGCGGTGCCAAGCCCGCCCGCAAGCCCGGCCAAAAAGCCGCGCGCGAGCGTGCGCTGAATGCACAGAACCCCGATGGGCCCGACCGGCGCCGCAATCGCAACTCCGATCGCCAATCCTTTGAGAAACATCATCAAAGCGAGCATCGCCGGTCACTCCCGCAGCTGAAATGGCGGCTCGACAACGGTCGAGAGCGCCAGCATGGTCTCGGACCGCGCGATCCAGCCTTCCGCCTTCAGCCAGCCCAGAAAGCCCTCGACCCCGGCGAGCGAAGGCATCCGCACCTGCACGAGATAGGACCACGGACCCGTGACATGATGGCAGGCCGTCACCTCCGGGCGCGCCGCAATCGCGCCGCGAAAGGCGGTCTCATCGGCCGTCTCGGCAAGCGCGATCCAGACAAAGGCCGTAACCGGAAGCCCGAGCGCCCCGGCATCGAGATCCGCGCGCATCCGGCGCAGCACGCCGCGCTCCGAGAGCCGTTTGAGCCGGTCATTCACCGCAGATGTGGACAGGCCAACCTGCGCGCCGATCTGCGCCATGGACTGCCGCGCATCGGCGCTCAAAAGAATGCAGATTGTCCTGTCGATGTGATCCATGCCCGGCATTTGTCCCCTATCGTGCGACGCATATCGGATATTTCATGCCATTTCTTCTGCCTCAAGCGTCATCTTTCGGGGCCCGGATGGCGTGCGGCATCCTGCCGGTTCGGGCCGGTCAAACCGCAAATCTTCCGCAAGCGCCGTGAGGCGTGACCAAAGAGCCGCGTTTTCTGCGGCTTCCTGTCGATCTGTCGCAAAATGTTGAAAAAAGCGGTTGCAAGCCCCGAACCGGCACGTTAAATCCCCGCCTCACGAAGACCCCTGACGCGGAGAGGTGGCAGAGTGGTCGAATGCGGCGGTCTCGAAAACCGTTGTCGGTGTGAGCCGACCCAGGGTTCGAATCCCTGTCTCTCCGCCATCACCCCAAAAGTGCGATATTTTCCCATAAGATCAACGCTTTATGGGGGTACCGTCAAAAGCATCAGACCAATCAATCAGACCACTTTTTTGGTATGTCGCAAACGGGCCGTGGCCTGAGCCCTGACGCCAAGGCCTTCCGCAATTGGTTCACCGGGACGGTGCTGCCTTCCATCCGCAAGGATGGGGGCTTCGGAATATTCCACCGCAGATTTCTGAGAGCCCGATATAGACATCTGACGCCCGCGCGCATCCCCCGTTGGGGTGGGGTGCTGTCCGCTGCGGTGCCGTTGAAGGCATCCCCGCCCCGCCACCTCCCCGATGAGGAGATCGTCGAGGACATCACAGCCCAACCTTCGGGCACCCCTGCGTTCGCCTTGAAGGGCCAGAAGGTGCGCGTGGTGATGCGCGAAGGTGAGCCCCTCCCTTTACGACTTCCACGGCCACAGCATCCGCGTGGTCCAGATCGACAACGCCCCGTGGTTCATTGCGGCTGATGTGTGCAAGGCGCTTGGTATCAGGAATACGGTCCATGCGGAGCAGGTAAGTGTCGCTGAAAGCGATAGTAAACGTCTCCAGATCGCAGGCCAGCGCGGCCTTGGGACTTACCCCGTCCGCGCAATCAAAGGCCCCCCAAACTTGAGTTCAATTCAAGTTTTGAATTGCCGGGGTGCGGGGACCAAGGGCCGACCCAACAAGATCGTCTCGGAGGCGGGCCTCTATCAACTAGTCCTGCAGAGCGACAAGCCCGAGGCTAAGACGTTCCATGCGCAGGTGACCCGCGAGGTGCCGCCTACCATCCGCAAGGACGGGGCCTCGAAATATTCCACCGCAGATTTCTGTGACCCGGAGATAGATACCTGACGCCCACACGCGTCCCCCCGTTGGGGTGGGCGAGGGTGCCTTAAAGGGCCACAACATCCGCGCGGTCACCATCGACGACGCCCCGTGGTTCGTTGCGGCTGACGTGTGCAAGGCGCTCGGGCTGACCAACACCGCCACCGCTGTCGCCAAAAGTGTCAATCCGATTGATACTAACACCTAGTCGACGGAGCGAGAGAGAGGCCTTGTGGCCCCACCGTTACGCCGGAACTGAGTAGATCAATCCGCGAAGCAGCGGACGTTCTCCTTCAATCTCAATGTAGCAGATTGCGTCTAGCCGCGCCCCGATCATTTCGCGCTTTAGGTCTTCCGACATGTTGTTGAAGATGTATTCGCGCTCATCTGCAGTCCCGACGCGGCAGGTTGACCACGTATCTTCAAACCAGCGCGGCACATCAAGCGGCAAACCGAGGAAGCGCCTGTCAGGGTTCGCCATGACCAGACGTCGGAAGATTTTCGGTGCGTCTGCATATTGATCGTCTGTCACTTCCATATCGTAGACGACCCCGCGGAGTCCGCTCTTGAAGGAAATCGGATAAGCACCCGAAGGAATGTCGGGCAGCGAGAAGTATCCGCCCTGATTCAAATCGTAGGCAACGTAACCGCCGAAGCCCACGACACCGATGACCAAAAGCTTTGTAAACCAACCCATAATGCAATCCTCTAGCCCATGGGCGAAACACTGGCACTTCCACAGGGCCACTGCAAGATCAGCCTCTATCTAACGGGCATCCTCGACCTTCCCGGCCTGTCTGTCTCTTGGTCCTCCTGATGGGCCGCTAGGGTATACCTCAA
>NZ_JBHUIX010000014.1:0-112618 GCF_042683065.1 Rhodobacter lacus
CCTTGGCGAGCAGAAATTCCGCCAGATAGGAGCCGTCCTGTCCGGTCACACCGGTGATCAATGCCTTCTTTGTCATACGCGCTTATCCGTCCCTGCAATCGATTGGCACCCGGTTTCGCGCAGCGCCCGGACTGAGCCGTGGCGAACGGGCACCGGCGTAAGTCCGGTCGGCCTACCATATGCCCGGAAACGTCACAAGGCGCGAAATCCCCGTGGGTCCGGGGCGGCTCAGCGCGTTGGCGCCTGCGCGCCCGTCGGGTCCGGGTCATAGCCCAACCGGGCGCACAGCGCTTCATAGGCCGGGGTGGGGGCGCAAAAATCGTGCTGCACGGTCTCGGGCAGGGGGCGGCGCGGGCGCAGCGCAATGCGCCGACCGTTGCGACCGCTGTTGCCCGAGAGCGAGATGATCGGCAAAACGTCTTGCCAGCGCGGATTGACGGGCAGTGCGAGCGCATCGGCGAGGCGGTGGCACTCGGTTTCGGGGTCGGTCACGAAGTGCTCGTAATGGCGGATCTCGACGCCGGGATAGGCATCGAGAAAGGCGAGGTATCGCGTGGCATATCCTTCCAGATGCGCCACCGGGCCGGGCGCACTCTTGAGCAGATGCAGCGACAGGAAGGAGTCAAGCGGGTGGCGCACGGTGAGGACTTGGCGCACCGTAAAATGACGCGCGATCATCGCCCCCATCACCGGGCGTTCGCTCGGGTCGGCCGCAGCACAGAAATGGGAATGGCTGTGGTCGCGCAGCACGAGCCTGCGCCCGTCGCGGGTGCTGTCCTCCCACAGGCATTTGAGCGCAGAAACGAACATGCGCTCGATCGTGGCCTCCGAGGGGGGCAGGCGCGACTGTCGCGACAGGAAGATCAGGTCGCTTGGCGCGAAGCTTCCGGGAGGCCGGAACCAGCGGCTGAACGGGTCGACCTCGCTCAGCACTATCACGTTGGGCTGACAGGCAAGGGCGCGGGTCATCAGCGTGCCGCCGGTGCAGGCGAAATGATGGATCATCCGCACCGGTTCGGCCTCGGCGGCGGCAAGGCGCGCGGTTTGGGCGCGGCACTGGTCGAGGAGGCTTTCGAGCGGTTCGCTCGAAACCGGGCCGCGCAGCGGCTGATAACTGCCCAGCAGGGCCAGGGCGTCGTCGACGAAGCGTTGCAGATCTGCAGCGCTGCCGGTGTCGGTCATGACCTGGCTCCGTCCTTGCCGGTTTCCCCCTGCGCCGAGACCGTGTCGATGGATCTCTGCGACATCTGGGCAAGTGCCGGATCTGCCGGAAGCTCGGTCAGCATATGCAGATGCTGCGAGGCCGCATTCAGCCGCGAGGTCACTTGGGTCAGCAGGGCATCAAGCATCTGTTTTTCGGCTTGAAGCGCCTCGAACCGGTGTCGCAGATCGAGCAGATCGGATTGCGCCGCCGCTTGCGAACGCATCGCCACGCCAAGGTCGAGGTCTTTTTGCTCAAGCCGGTCAGCGACGCGCGCAGCTTCGGTCTCGGCAGCTTCCAGCCGTGCCGCGCTCTGGCGGAGCGCGTTTTCGGCGGCCAGTGCGCGGGCTTCCATCGCGGCAGTCTCGCTGTTGGCGCGGGTCAGCGCCGCTTGCATGCCCTCTTGGGACGCGGCCAGATTGGTCAGCTCGTTTCTAAGCTCAGCGAGCTGTGCCTCGCGTTTCGCCACGCTGGCTTCTGCGCCCTGCGCCCGGGCCTCGGTTTCCGCGCAGGCCTCCGCAAGCGCTCCATTTTGCGTTTTGGCGGCCTCCAGCGCGTCTTTGAGCGCAGCGGTTTCCGCCTGCGCGTCAGCCAGGGCTTGCGTAGCGGCAGCCTGCTGCTGCGCGGCGGCATTCAATTGCGCATCCCGCGCGCCAATCGCGGCTTCCGCAGCTTCAGCCCGGGCCGTCAGCGCGGCATTTTGCGCCTCGAGCCTCTCGTGCTCCGCCGCCCGCTCCGAAAGCTGCGATTGCAGGGTTTCGGTTTGCGCAATTTGCCGGGCCAACTCTTGCCGCGTCTGCTGCAAATGCTGCGCCGTCAGGTCGAGATCGAGCGTCAACTCGGGCCAATCGGGGTCTTGCAGGTTCTCCGCGCCCACCCGCAGCCCCTGTTCGGTGGCCCAACTGCGCACGCGAGCAAGGCACGAGCCGCCCTCGAACATCTCTTCGGCGGGGCAGCTCAGCCGGATCTGATCGATCTCCTCCAGCGCGCCCGCAGCATGCAGGCCCTCGAGAATGGCAAGCTCGGAGCCGGCGGCGTCGATCCACAGATGCAGCGGGCGCGACAGCGGTCCGATCCGCTCGAACAATTTTGCGGGGGTGATCACCTCGACGCTTTGGCTGGCGCGCAATTGCAGCCCGGGCAGCAGCGCGCGCAGCGCGGGTGTGGGCCGGCGCAGGCTGCGCAGACCCGGAAAGTTGAAGCTCGACAATTCGGCGCGGCCGGGGGTTGCATCGACACCGAAAGAGAGCACCCGCACCCGCTCACGCTGCGCGAAGTCGCGCTCCAGCCGCGCGGCAAGGTCGGGGTTGGGCTCCACCAGAACCACGGTGCCCGGAGCTTCGGCAATGAGGGGGGCGAGCGCCTCCCCGGACGGCGGGCCGATCAGCACAAGGCTTGCCGGAAGCGCGTCGCGAAAAGCGTGGATCATCTGAATGTCTCTGGATGGAACATGTCGTTTCAGGAGTTAGGCCATATTCACGCGCTAATTGCAACGCGCACCGCCCGCACCGCCAGCCTTGCCGAATGGGCGTCAAGGCGCGGCCTCTCGCGCGGCGGTCAGCTCTTCTGCAAGCGCGGCGGCGAGGCGGCGGTGCTCACGCAAAAGCGCGGCTGGCGTGCCAAAAAGGCGCGCCATCTGGGCTTGGGTTGCCTGATAGCTCTCCCAAAATGCGCGATCGGGCCGGAACGCATAGAGCGCTGCCGCGCCGTCTTCCGGGGTCTTCCCCCAAAGGTTCACCATCCCGCCGGGCACCAGATCATGCACGCGGTGCGCCGCATCGGCCACGTAAATTGGCACCGCCCCAAGGGCGAAACTGTCGAAGATCTTTTCCGAGACATAGGCGCGCTGATGGGTGTTCTCGATCGCCGAAAGCAGACGGCAGCGCCCGTCGAGGTCCAGAAACTTCTCCAGATGCCAGTCTGGCAGGCTTTGGCGGCGGGGCAAGTCGTTCCAGCCCGCACCCATGCGCAGCACACGCCCGCCGGTGCAGGCGAGCGCGAGCCGGGTGCGCCAGCTGCCAAGGCCAAGGATCTCGCCCCCGCCGCGGTTGACATCAAATCGTGCCTCGTTGCGGTATTCGGCGACAAAGGCGATGTCGCGCTCTGCCGCCTCCCAGCGCGCCGCCCAATCTTGCGCGCTCAGCGCCAGATTGCGCCCGAACCATGTGGCGTAGCGGATGAAAAAGCGCGCATCGGTCAGCAGAAAATAAGGGATCTCGGCAAAGTCATAAAGGCGCGAGGTTGCGTGGTTGAGCACGGTGAAGGGCAACGGGCCTGCCGCCGTCTCAAGGGTCTGGGCGCGGGTGAACGGGTCCGCTGCCCAGACGCTGTCCCAAAAGGGTTCTTCGGAGAGCAGCGCGAGAGGCTGGCTTTCTCCGAGCCTGCGCTTGAGCTCTGCGCCATGACTGTCGAGATCTTTGGGATGCGCCACCACCACCAGATCGGCGTCTTCCAACCTGTCCGTCACCGTGATCGCATCGGCACAAAGCGCGCGGATCGGCGCATAGGCGAGCGGCTGGCGGTGGCTGTATTTGCCGAACGGGTGGACCTTCAACATCGGCGGACCTTTCGTGCTGCGCTGGCGCGGTTATAGGCGCCGGGGCCCGAGGGCGAAAGGGCTGGAACAGCGCGCATGTTCCCGGCTAACTGGCACCGGCACGAAGGGCCGTGGAGGGCAGCACATGCAACAACCGGCGATGGAAGATCCGGCCGCCGAGGTGGCGATCGTGATGGCGCATCTGCGTGCGCTTGAGGGCCAGCTTGAAGAGGAATACCGCGCCCGGCGGGCGCTTGCCGCCCGGCTTGCGCCCCTGGAGCACGAGCGCGATGCACTTGCCGCGCGGCTGGGCGCAGCCGAGGCGGCCCTTGCCGCGATGGAACATTCCCGGATCTGGCGCGCAACGGCGCCTGTGCGCTGGCTGTTGGGCAAGCTGCGCCGCGCGCGCTAGGCCGCCGCGGGCACTGCACCGGGGCGAAGCACGGCGCGGGCGCCTTCGTCCAGCTCCGGCAGGTAGCGATGTGGCTCGTCGATCGCTTGCCCGGGAAGCCGCCGGTAGCGCGTGCAACGCACCCGCTCGCCAAAGCAAAGCACCCTGAGCGCCGCGCCATCGACGCGCGCGCGCAGCAGCGGGTGAAGCGTGAGCGCGCCTGCCCCGGTGGCGTAGAGCGGCACGAGCGCGGCGCTGCGGCCCGCGCGCCGGTCTTCGTCGAGCCAATGGAGAAGCTGATCAAGCCCCTCATCCGCGACCGACATCAGGCCGGCATAGACATGGTGCACCGTCGAGACCGCGTCCGTGCGGTGCCCGGGCAGGAGCGGCGCGGGCGCGGGGAAGGGGCGCGCGTTTCGCGCGGGGTCATAATGCAGCGCGCGCGCCTGCCGGTGATGCCAGAGCTGCGCCTCGTAATATTCGCGCCGGGCGCCATAGTAAAACCAGCCCATGCCGGTGGCGCTGTCGGCGGTGGCGTTGCGACCGTCGTCGCGTTGCAGCGCGAGCGGCCCCTCGGGGAGCGTGGCCACAGCCCCCGGCCCGAAGAGATGGCGCAGGCGGCGCAAAAGCTCGCTGTCGGCCGAGACCCGCACCCTGTCCCAGCCGCCCAGAACCTTGCGCATCAGCTCTGTTGGCACAAGAAGCGAGGGCATGTTCTCAAACAGCATCTCGCCGGTGCCGGTCCAGCGGCTCAGGCTCAGATCGGGGCGCAGCCGCGCCTGCAGGCTCATCGTGCCGGCAAGCCCCGCATGGGTGCGCAGAACCTTCATTTGCCGCGCGATCCGCTCCGGGTGGGCCCAGTCATCGGCATCATGCAGCGTGACATAGGCGCCTTGCGCCATCGCAAGGCCCGCGTTGCGCGCGCCATAAGCCCCAAGGTTTTGCGGCAGCGACATCAGCCGGATGCGCGGATCTTGCGTGGCCGCACGGGTCACGATGGCGGCGGTCTCATCGGTGCTGGCATCGTCGATCACGAGGATCTCGAGCGCCTGCCAGCTTTGCCGGGACAGCGAGCGCAAGGCCGCGGGGAGCGTGGCCTGCGCGTTGCGCGCCGCCAGCAACACCGTGACCAGAGGGCCCCCGGTCTGCCCCTCCGGCGCTGTCGCCGTGAGGCGGTCGAAGGCAGGAAGCGGCCCTTCGATCAACGCGAGAGGGGCGAGACCTGCGGGAGCGAAGGCGCGGTTGAGGCAGGCGAGCCGGGCGGCGTCATCCGTCGCCAGCCGGGTTTGGGCAAGGGCCAGCGCGGCGCTTTCAGGGGCTGCGGCGGCGATGGCTTTTGCCTGCGCCGCCTCGCCCGCCTGCTGCGCCGCGATCATCCGCACCGGATCGAGCCGCAGATGCTGCGCCGCCCCCGGTGCGAGCGCGAGGCCGCGATCAAACCACCGGAGCGCCTGATCCGGCGCGCCCGCCTGCAGGTGCCAGAACCCGAGCGCCTCTGCCGCGGCGGCCCCGGCCGCGCCGCCGTGCCCGGCATGCCTGGCAAGGGCATGGCTTGGCCCCTCGGTCAGCCCGCCCGTTTCCAGAAGCTGACGCAACCGGGAAACTTCTGCCAAGGCATCCTGACGCACCATTGCGCCGGCGGGGGGCGTGGTGGCACGGCCCTCGCGCCAGCCTGACGTGAGATAATGGCGCAAGGGGTCGAGCCCGGCCGCGGTCACATCTGCATGCGCGGCGCGGTAAAACGTGGTCGAAAAGCCCGGCCCCGGGTCGCGGCCAAGCGCCCAGCCGATGCGGCAAAAATGCGCCTCGGGCGCAAGGCCGCTGCGCAAAACGTCGGGGTGGCGCGCGCCATACCATGCGGCATCAAAAAGGCCGCGGGCATGAAGTTGCGCCATCTCCTGCGCGCTTGCGGGGCTCATCTTTGCGTCCGGGCGGCGGCATCCTGCGCGGCAATCAAGAGCCGCTCCAGCCGCACGGTCTCGTCACGGCAGACGGCAAGCTCACGCCGCAGCGCCTCGATCTCGGCCACGAGAAAGCGGTTTTGCGCCCGCAATGCCGCGATCTCGGCGTCGGTCAGGTCGCTCATCCTCGCCCCCCTGCCGGGTGCAATTTTGCCCGGATCCGCGCCAGATTGGGTTCCAGCGGTTCCGTGCCGGTGATGTTGTTGAGCACCGAGCGCACCAGCACATTATGCGCGGTGATCACCGGCAGCGCGCGCGGCGCCGTGGCGGCGCTGTAGCGCAAGAACAGATCCCAGTCGACAAGCCGGGTAAGCCCGGTGTCAAAGCCGCCAAGCCGCTCATAAAGCCCGCGCCGGTGCACAAAGCCATTGAGGTCGATAAAGTTTTCCTGCTCCAGCCGGGCCCGGTCATAGGGCGCAAACAGAACGTCACTCCAGCCATCGTCGATATTGTGGCGGCACACGGCGGTATAAAGGCTCTCTGCACCGCTGTGCAAAAGCCCTGCGCAGGCATAGAGCAGGTGATCGCTGTCCCAGCTGTTGTCGCTGTCGAGATAGGCGATGATCTCGCCCGTGGCGCGGGCAAGCCCGGTATTGCGCGCCGCAGAAACCCCGGTATGGGGGGCTGCGATCACGATCAGCCGGCCATCGGCGATCGGCTCGGCAAAATTGGCGGCAAGCAGGGCCAGCGTGGCATCCTCGCTGCCGTCATCGACTACAATCACCTCTGTGGGCGCATAGGATTGCAAAAGTGCGGAGGCGACCGCCGTTGCCACCGTTTGCGCCCGGTTCCAGCTCGGAATGATCACGCTGACCCGAGGCAGGGCCCGGCCCAGAAGAGCAAGCGCCTCCGCGCGCAGGCGCTCGCTCAGCGCATCGGCGAAATTCGGCGCCGCGGCATGAAAGAGCGCCTCAAGCGAGAGCGGGCGATCACCGAAGGCAGCGGGGCAGGTTGCGCTGAGATCGGCAGGCATGCGCCCCTCTGCAGCGCCGCTCGAAATGTAATGCTTTGCCGCATCGACGCCCGCAGCGGCGACATCGGGGTTTGCGGCGAGGTAATAGGCCTCGTCGAGCAGATGGCGATATTTGCGCCGGGGGAGTTCGTTCAGCGCGCGCGCGAACAACAGGCCGAGGGCGCGACCGGGGCCGCTCAGCCGTTCGCTTACCCCGGCGGCGCGTTCCGCCCGCAGGGTTGCGCGCAGGTGCTGCCCCTGAAACGACGATTTCTGCAGCCGGATCTGTTGCAAGGCGCGCTCTTCGCGCAGGCGGCGGGCAAAGAGATGCAAGAGCGGGGCGAGCGCGGCGGCCTCTGGCCCGGCATCGGGCTGTGTGACGCGCGCAAGTGCCGCCTCGATCTGCGGCGCGAGGTCGTGCGACACACCACCCTCGGCCGCGGGCTGCGGCGTGGTCAGGATGGTCAGGATCTCCTCAAGGAGCGGGTCTGCTGTGATCTCGCTCGGCATCCCGGTTCCGGTCCTCCCGATGCTTGGCGGGCGCGCAGGGAGCCCGTGCCGTCTCAGCCTTGACTCGAGTCGCCGCGCAGCGCCCGCAAGGGCCTGGTGATTTTCCACGAGGTCGATTCGCGCAAGGCCGTGATCTCGTAATGCGCCGCTTCCAGCAGCCCGGAAAGATGCGCCTTTTCTTCCGACAGGCGGGCGCGTTCGGCAGCAACCTGACCGAGTTCTCGGGCTTTGGTATGCAGCTTGGACTCGGCGGCTGTGGCGCGCTCCAGCAAGTCCCGGTTCTTCCGGGTGGCGGTCTGGGCTTCGTCCTGCGTTGTCGCCAGGGATTTTTCCAGCCCGGTGACAGTCTCCAGAAGCTGCGCAAGACTGTCTCGCAGGAGGTTTTGCTCCTGCCCCTCAATTTGCGCCTGCCCCTCCTGGCGCAACACGGCAGCGATCGCCTCAAGCGTTGCGGCAGAGGGCAGCCGGCTGCTGACCGGGCCAAGTGTCATCGCCTCAAGCTCGTCGGCCAATGCGCAGGCCGTTGCATCGCCCGCCAGAAGGCAGGCCGCCACGGCCGCAAAGGCCGAGCCGGTGGGGGGCGGCGCATGGTTGGGCGTATCAGCGCGCAACTTCAGCTTTTCACCAAGACGGGCGCCAAGCTCATTGGCAATCTCATGCGGCAAGGCCCGCATCATCTCGGTATCGAAAAGCACGACGCGACGGCGTGCCTGACGGCAGGTTTTCAGGAAGCTCGAGACCTTGTCGCACCACTGCGAAAGCGCGGCCACAGGCGTTTCGCCCGCGTCGAGGGCTTTGCGCAATTGTTCGGTAGGGGGCACGACCGGAATCAGCACCGGCGTCTGTTCGGCGCCCTGAAGCGCGTCGCTCAGCGCATCGTAACGCGTCATTTCAACAGAAGTTTGGGCGCAGCCGAACAGCCAGGCCAGGGCGTCGATCGCGTCATCATCAATCGCGAAAACCCGGACCCGGAGGCCACCCATGCCGTTTGCGGGGAGCCGAATGCTCGTGTTCATGCCTGTCCACCCAATGATCAAGCCAATCCTGACGCGGATGCACCAGATCATATTTTCTTTGGGCTATCCAGCCCGTTATCCCGCTGCACCGTGGTTGACGCACGCGGCATGCACGCCCCGTCAGCGCTTCCGGCTCAACCGGAAGCCCGCAACCGTTCAACTCGGAAGGGGGAGTGATGGTGAGCCGTGCAGGATTCGAACCTGCGACCCGCTGATTAAAAGTCAGCTGCTCTACCAACTGAGCTAACGGCCCATCACTGGAGCGGCTCTCTAAAGGGGTGTGCCGGGGGGGTCAAGGGCGAAAGCGCGAAAAAATCGCGCTACTGGAAAAAAGCTGGGCAGGGGTGTAGAGGGCGGCATGGAACACGCGCCCCTCTCCCCGGCCAGCCTGCGCTTTCTCAAGATGCACGGTCTTGGCAACGATTTTGTGATTATCGACGCCCGCAGCGGCGAAAACCCCGTCACGCCTGCCCTCGCGCGGGCGCTGGGCGACCGGCATCGTGGTGTGGGCTTTGATCAGTTGGCAGTAATTTTGCCGGCGAAAGGCGCGGATTTCACGCTGGAATTCTGGAATTCGGATGGCTCGAAGGCCGGCGCCTGCGGCAATGCCACGCGCTGCGTGTCAGACCTGATGATGCGCGATCTGGGCCGGGAGGCGGTGACGCTTTTCACCGAGCGGGGCCAGCTTTCGGCCTGCCGCCGCGCCGATGGTCTGGTTTCCGTCAATATGGGCGCCCCGATTCTCGACGCGAAAGCGATTCCCGTTCTGGCGGACCCGATGGCGCTGCCGCGCGCAGGCGCGCCGGTCGCGGTGGGCATGGGCAATCCGCATTGCATCTATTTTGTCGAAGACGCCGAGGCGGTCGATGTGGCCGGGCTTGGCCCGCAGATCGAGCATGACCCGCTCTTTCCCGCGCGCACCAATGTGGAATTTGCCGCGCTCGTCGCGCCCGATCACCTGCGGATGCGGGTCTGGGAGCGGGGCGCGGGCATCACGCTTGCTTGCGGCTCGGGCACCTGTGCGACCGCCGTGGCCGCGCATCTGAAAGGCCTCACGGGGCGGCATGTGATCGTTGATGTTGATGGCGGTCGGCTTGAGATTGACTGGCGCGAGGATGGCGTCTGGATGACCGGACCGACGGCGACGGTGTTCGAGGCCACGCTCTCGCCCGCCTTTCTGGCCAGCCTATGAAACCGCCCGTTTTTGCCACGCTGGGCTGCCGCCTCAACGCCTATGAGACGGAAGCGATGAAGGAACTGGCCGCCGCCGCCGGGCTTGAGGGCGCGGTGGTGGTCAACACCTGCGCCGTCACCGCCGAGGCGGTGCGCAAGGCCAAGCAGGAGATTCGCAAGCTCGCGCGCGAGAACCCGCAGGCGCCGATCATCGTCACCGGTTGCGCCGCGCAAACCGAGCCCGAGACCTTTGCCGCGATGGCGGAGGTGACGCGCGTGATCGGCAATCACGAGAAGATGCAGCCCGAGACATGGGCGGCACTCGCGCCCAAGGGCGCCGATTTCATCGGCGAGACCGAGCGGGTGATGGTCGATGACATCCTCTCGGTAAAGGAAACCGCGGGGCATCTGATTGACGGCTTTGGCCGCCACCGCGCCTATGTGCAGGTGCAAAACGGCTGCGATCATCGCTGCACCTTCTGCATCATCCCCTATGGGCGCGGCAATTCCCGCTCTGTTCCCGCGGGTGTCGTGGTGGAGCAGATCAAGCGGCTCGTCGGCAAGGGCTTTGCCGAGGTGGTGCTGACCGGCGTCGATCTCACCTCCTGGGGGGCAGACCTGCCGGGCGCGCCGCGGCTCGGTGATCTTGTGATGCGGATCCTCAGGCTTGTGCCCGATCTCGCGCGGCTCAGGATTTCTTCGATCGACAGCATCGAGGCGGATGAAAACCTGATGCTCGCCATTGCCACGGAGCCGCGGCTGATGCCGCATCTGCATCTGAGCTTGCAGCATGGCGATGACATGATCCTCAAGCGAATGAAGCGGCGCCACCTGCGCGACGACGCGATCCGGTTTTGCGAAGAGGCGCGGCGGTTGCGCCCGGGCATCGTTTTTGGCGCCGACATCATCGCCGGGTTCCCGACCGAGACCGAGGAGATGTTCGAAAATTCTCTCAAGCTCGTGGAAGAGTGCGGCCTCACCTTTTTGCATGTCTTCCCGTTCTCCGCGCGCAAGGGCACGCCTGCGGCGCGCATGCCCCGCGTGGCCGGCCCCGCCATCAAGGAGCGCGCGGCGCGGCTGCGGGCGGCGGGGGAGGCGGCCCTCCTGCGCCATCTGGAGGCCGAGGTCGGGCAGGAGCGTCAGGTGCTGACCGAGGGGCCGCGGCTGGGCCGCACCGAATACTTTACCGAGGTGAGCTTTGAGCGCGACCTGCCCGAGGGCACGGTGATGACGCTGCGGCTCACCGGCCATGATGGCGCGCGGCTGAAAGCCTAGGCGCCCGTTTCCACGCAATGCCGCCGAAAGGCGCGCTTGAGCAGATCAAGCTCGGCGCGCAAAAGCTCGATTTCCGCGCGCAGGTCATGCTCGAGCGCGGCGCCGGTGACAATGCTGAAATGCCCCACCGTTTCGCCGCGCGCGCTCAGCACGAATGTCTGCACCCCGTCCGAGAGAAGCTCTGCCGGGATCGGCAGCCTGAGCTTCCATTTGCCCGGCTCCAGCAGATCGACCGAGAGCCCCTCAAGCGGCTGTTCCAGATGCAGCACCTCAAAATCGGGCGCTTCGGAGCCCGTCCAGATGCCTTCCCATTGCCCGGCACGGATGCGCGATAGCTCCAGCATTTTTCCCCCTCAGATCTCGGCGCGCGGATAGCGTGCGAAGCTCAGATCCTGCGCGCAGATCTGGTTCATCTGGGGCCCCTCGAAAATGATGTCGACCCAGGCCTTCTCAACCCGCTTCTCGTTGATCTTCGTGTAAGCGAGGTCGAATTCGACAAAGCTCTCGCCGCCCGCAAGCGGCAGTTCCCGCACCAGTTGCTCGGTGTTCGGGCCATGTTTCACGTTGAGGCGGCAAAAGATCTCAAGCGGCCGCTCCAGCGTGATCGTGAGCCCGAGCCGCAGCAGATGATTGCGGCGCAGGCCCCGCACTGCGGCATCGGGCAGATCCAGCACGAGCGAGAGGAACGAGCCGTCAAAGCGGAACACATCCATCTTGAGCCCGTAAGGCGCAAGATCTTGCGGGCCATGGTTGCGGATCTGGCGCAGCGTGAGCTCACTCACCTTGCAATCATGAAACAGCGTCACCTCGCGCCCGATCATCGCGCGCGATTCAGCCGCCGCGATGCCTTGCGGAAACACCGGGCCGCGCCAAAGCTCGGGGCGCCAGGCCCAGTCGCAGCCCAGCGGGCGCTCGATCCCGTCGCCGCCGCCCAGAGGCGCGCTCAGCCGCTCGCCTGCGGTAAACAGCACCCGGTCGATTTCGCGGCGCATCGCCTGCGCATCGGCGCGCAACTGGCGCAGTTGTGCCCGCTCAAGCCCCGGCGCCAACCGCGCCGCGCGCGCCCAGCGCGCCAACATCCGGCCCTGCACCAGCCGGTCGAGAAAAGAATTGGATTTGCCGCTCATTCGGTTCCTGCGCCCTCGGTGTGATCCAGGCGAGCATCAATCAGATCATTGTTTTCTGGCATGCCGGGCGATGGAATTGAAGCAGCAATTGCCTGAAACGGGGCCGGGGCTCCGCTTTGCAACCTGGGCGCGAAAGCGGCTCAGTTGGCGGCGCGAATGCTTTCCTCAAAGGCTTGCAGCAGTGCAAGCTGCGTGGCGTCGTCGATTTGCGTGCCCGCGAGCGGCATCACCGAAAGCGCTGTCACGTGACCTGAAAGCCCGGTGATCGAGCGCCAGTAGACGGCATCGACCGGCGCGCTTTGCGGTGCGGAATGATCGGCGATCTTGAGCAGAAGCGCCTGTTCGTTTTTCTGCGCCTCAAGGATCTCCAGATCCTCCGCCAGCCCCGAACGCGCCATTGCCGCCCGCCCGGCATCGGAGCGGAAGAACCGCTCGTAGCGCGCCAGGGCCCGTGCAACCGGCTCGCGGCTTGTCGGGCCGACCGTGGCGCTCAGCAGCGCGCGGTGGTGCGGCTGGCGCGCGCGGGGGTCTTGCGCAATGGCGGCGCAATTGCCCCAGAGCACAAAGCTGGCATCCGGCCCGTCTCGCCGTGAGCTGGGGTCAACGCAGTAGCCTTCGGGCGCGGCAAGCATCAGGCTGCCGTCGAACACGCTGGCGCTGGAGCTGACGCGCGGTTGCTGCGGAAAAATGAGGGGCACCGGCACCACCATCGTGCAGCCCGAAAGCCCCATCACCAGAGCCAGAACCCAACTGTGACGCATTGTCCCTCCCGCACCCGGAGTTCTCCTAACAATCCAGTTCCTGTGACCGCAAGCACGGAACTGTGACACGTTGCGAATTTCGCCGCGCCGTGGCTTTCGGGGCCCGCCTTTCGTCTTGTCGGAAGGGGAGGTGCGCGGCATGGTGCGGGCAAACGGGAGGAGCCATGATCTATCTGGGCATGGATGGCGGCGGCAGCGGCTGCCGCGCGGTGCTGGCCGACGCGATGGGTCAGGTCCTTGCCCGCGGCGAGGGCGGGCCCGCCAATATCGCCTCTGATTTCGACACGGCGGCGGCCCGGCTCTTGGCGCTTGCACGAGAGTTGATCGCAGAGCGCCCGATGAGCGAGGTGCGGGCCGTTCTGGGCGTTGCGGGGGCAAACCTTGCGGGCGCGGGGGATCGTTTGGCTGCCGCATTGCCGTTTCGCGCCAAGGTCGTGCAAGATGTGATCCCCTCGGTGCGCGGCGCGCTGGGCAGGGCGGACGGCATCGTTGCCGCCCTCGGCACCGGCTCGGTGTTCGCGCGCCAGATCGGCGGGGAGGTGCGCGTGATCGGCGGCTGGGGGTTCCGGCTGGGTGACGAAGCCTCGGGCGCCTGGATGGGGCGGCTCCTGCTCAACCGCATCGCCCGGATGATCGACGGTTATGCCCCGCTGAGCCCTTTGGCCAAGGCAGTGCTCGAAGACCTCGGCGGCGGGCCGGGGCTGGTGGCCTTTACGCTCACAAAAACGCCGGGAGATCATGCCCGGCTCGTGTATCGGATGGCGGCCGCGCTTGAAGATCCGCTCTCGCAGGAGGTTCTGGCCGAAACGCAGCGCGAATTGCGCCGCGCGATCGGGCTTTTGCAAACCGACCCGCCGCTTCCGGTGGCGTGGCAGGGCACGCTTGGCGACACGCTTGCCTTGGCGGATTGGCCGCGGCGCGCGCCTCTTGGCACGGCGCTTGATGGCGCGCTCGCAATGGCGCAGGACGCGGCAACATGGACAGGCTGATCCTCTCGGGCGCGCGGATCTTTGATGGCGCGCAGGTCTTTGAGGATCATGCGCTTGTTGTCTGCGCGGGCCGGATCGCGGCGCTTTTGCCCGAGGCGGAGGCGCCTGAGGGGCAGACGCTGCGGCTCGCAGGCGGCCTGCTTGCTCCCGGCTTTGTCGATCTGCAGGTGAATGGCGGCGGTGGCGTGATGCTGGGCGGGGAGGATCCGCTGGCGGAGATTGCCACGATCTGCGCCGCCCATGCATCGCTTGGCACCACGTCGGTGCTGCCGACGCTGATCACCGCCTCCGCCGCCACCACGCGCCGGGTGCTGGCGGCGGGCGTGGCCGCGGTGGGGCGCGTGCCGGGCTTCCTTGGGCTTCATCTCGAGGGGCCGCATCTTGACCCACGGCGGCCGGGCTGCCACCCGCCCGAGCATATCCGGCCGATGGAAGAGGAAGATCTGCTCACTTTGTGCGAGGCGCGCGCGGGCCTGCCCGCGCTGATGGTGACGCTTGCGCCCGCTTCAGTGAGCCCCGCGCAGATCGCGCGGCTCAGCGAGGCGGGCCTCGTGGTCTTTCTTGGCCATGCCGAGTGCAGCTTGGCCGAGGCCGCAGCGGCTGCGCGCGCGGGGGCCTGCGGCGTCACCCATCTTTTCAACGCGATGAGCCAGCTTGGCGCGCGCGAACCGGGCCTTGTGGGTGCGGCGCTCTCGCTTCCGCTTGCCGCGGGGCTGATTGCCGATGGCATTCATGTCGCGCCCGAGACCGCGCAGCTTGCGCTGAGGCTCGCGGGGGAGCGGATCTTTCTTGTCAGCGATGCGATGGCCCCGGCGGGCACGGAATTGACTGAATTCACGCTTGCCGGGCGCCGCATTTTGCGCCGCGCGGGCGCGCTGCGCACCGAGGCAGGCACGCTTGCGGGCGCGGATCTCACGCTGCCGGAGGCTGTGCGCTTTTGCATCGAGCGTCTCGGCGTCGCGCCCGGTCAGGCGCTCGCCATGGCGACGGCGCGGCCTGCGCAGGTGATCGGCGCGCCGGTCGGGCGGCTCGCGCCCGGGCTTGCCGCCGATCTTGTGCATCTGACCGCGGCGGGCGGCCTTGCCCGGGTCTGGCAAGGCGGGGAGGCGCTTCAGGCAAAATCGGCCAGCGCATAGCCCTGAATGTAAAGCAGCGCCGTCAGATCGCCGTGATTGATGCGGATGTCGCATTGCGCGGCGACCGAGGGTTTGGCGTGCAGCGCGACACCCGCGCCCGCAAGATGCAGCATGCCAAGGTCATTGGCCCCATCCCCCACCGCCATCACCTGATCGCCCGAAAGGCCGAGCTTTGCGGTGATGTCATGGAAGGCCTGCACCTTCGCCTCGCGGCCCAAAATCGGGCGCACCGGAATGCCGGTGAGCTTGCCATCGGCAATGCCGAGCACATTGGCGCGGTTTTCATCAAAGCCGAGCGTTTCGGCGACATAGCCGGTAAAGGCCGTGAACCCCCCCGAGACAAGCGCGCAATAAGCACCCTGCGCCTTCATCGTGCGCAAGAGGTCATGCCCGCCCGGCATGAAGGTGATGCGCTCCTCGATCACTTGCCCGATCACATCGGCCGAGAGCCCGGTGAGAAGGCCCAGCCGTTCCGTCAAGGCGCCCTCGAAATCAAGCTCGCCATTCATCGCCCGCGCGGTGATCGCGCTCACCTGCGCGCCCACGCCCGCCACATCGGCCAGCTCGTCGATGCATTCCTGCTGGATCATCGTGCTGTCCATATCGGCGAGCAGCATCTTCTTTTGCCGCCCCTCGGCGCCCTGCACGACCAGATCGAGGCCGAGGCCCTGCAGGTCTTCCCACACCTGCCAGCGATTCGCGGGCACCTCGCCCAGCGGGAACTCTGCCGCGATGCCGGGCGCGAGCCAGCGGATCTCGCCACCGCCCCAGGCATTGCGCAAGGATTGCACCGCGGATGCTGTCAGGTTGGCGGCTTTGGGATCGGCAATGAGAGTGGCAATGAACATGATGAGATCCGGCGTGTTTCCGATAGTGGAGAAGGGTGTCGCTTTTCGTGTCTGATGCGACGCTTTAGCCGCATTTTCCGTATTGTGCCAGTGCGGCGAAACCGATACCAGCGACGGCGGGACACCCCTCCCCAACGAGGGGCGTTTATCTGGAAGGATAGCACAAATGGCACTGACTGCTCCGGCCACGCGGCCGGCGAACGCGCGTTTTTCTTCGGGCCCCTGCACGAAGATCCCCGGTTTCTCCCTCGACATGCTTGCTGATGCGCCGCTCGGTCGGTCGCACCGGGCCGCGATTGGCAAAGCCAAGCTGAAAGAGGCGATCGACCTCACCCGTGAAATTCTGGGCGTGCCCGCGGAGTACCGCATCGGCATCGTTCCCGCCTCGGATACCGGCGCCGTGGAGATGGCGCTCTGGTCGATCCTCGGCGCCCGCAAGGTCACCATGTGCGCCTGGGAAAGCTTCGGCTCCGGCTGGGTGACCGATGTGGTCAAGCAACTCAAACTCGACGCGGACGTGAAAGAGGCGGGCTACGGCGATATCGTCGATTTCACCACCGTCGATTTTGCCACCGATGTCGTCTTCACCTGGAACGGCACCACCTCGGGCGTGCGCGTGCCGAATGGCGATGCGATCCCGGCCACCCGCGAAGGCCTGACCATCTGCGACGCCACCTCGGCGGCGTTTGCCATGGACCTGCCGTGGGACAAGCTCGATGTCACCACCTTCTCCTGGCAGAAAGTGCTTGGCGGTGAGGGCGGCCACGGCGTGCTGATCCTTTCCCCCCGTGCGGTGGAGCGGCTGGAAAGCTATGCCCCCGCCTGGCCGCTGCCGAAGATCTTCCGCCTGACCTCGAAGGGCAAGCTGATCGAAGGCATCTTCGTGGGCGAGACCATCAACACCCCCTCGATGCTCTGCGTCGAAGATTACCTTGTGGCGCTGAAATGGGCGCAAACGATTGGTGGGCTCAAGGGCCTGATCGACCGCGCCGCGGCGAATGCCAAAGTGGTCTGGGATTTCTGCGCCGCCAATGACTGGATCGCCAACCTCGCCAATGACCCGGCGACGGCCTCGACCACCTCTGTTTGCGTGAAGTTCACCGACCCGCGCATCAAGGATGGTGCGGCTTTTGCCAAGGGCGTTGCAAAACGGCTGGAAAAAGAAGGCGTTGCGCTGGATGTCGGCGCTTACCGCGATGCGCCGGCCGGGCTGCGGATCTGGTGCGGCTCGACGGTTGAAACCGCCGATGTCGAGGCGCTGATGCCCTGGATCGCTTACGCCTTTGAGGCGGAAATCGCGGCGCAAGCCTGATTTGTGAACGAGATGGGCGCGCCCGGCGCCCGTCCATTCCCACATTTTCGAAATTTCAGGAGCCCCAGAAATGGCCCCCAAGGTTCTCATCTCCGACGAACTCTCTGACGCCGCCGTGCAGATCTTCCGCGATCGCGGCATCGACGTCGACTTCCAGCCGAAACTCGGCAAGGACAAGGACAAGCTCGCCGAGATCATCGGCAATTATGACGGGCTCGCGATCCGCTCCGCCACCAAGGTGACGGCCGCGCTGCTCGAAAAGGCGACCAATCTCAAGGTTGTTGGCCGCGCCGGGATCGGTGTCGACAACGTCGACCGTGAGGCGGCCTCGAAAAAAGGCGTGATCGTGATGAACACGCCCTTCGGCAACATGATCACCACCGCCGAACATGCGATTGCGATGATGTTCGCCGTGGCGCGCCAGATCCCCGAGGCCTCTGCCTCGACCCATGCGGGCAAATGGGAAAAATCGAAGTTCATGGGTGTTGAGCTGACCGCCAAGACCCTTGGCGTGATCGGCGCGGGCAACATTGGCGGGATCGTCTGCGACCGCGCCAAGGGCCTGAAGATGAAAGTGATCGCCTATGATCCCTTCCTCTCGGACGAGAAGGCCGAGAAGATGGGCGTGGAAAAGGTCGAGCTGGAAGAGCTGCTCAAACGCGCCGATTTCATCACCCTTCATGTGCCGCTGACCGACAGCACCCGCAACATCCTGAGCCGCGAGGCGCTGGCCAAAACCAAGCCCGGCGTGCGGATCATCAACTGTGCGCGCGGCGGTCTGGTCGATGAGGAAGCGCTGGCCGAGATGCTGAAATCGGGTCATGTCGCGGGCGCTGCCTTCGACGTGTTCTCGGTCGAGCCCGCCACCGAAAACCCGCTCTTCAACCTGCCCAATGTGGTCTGCACCCCGCACCTTGGCGCCTCCACCTCGGAAGCGCAGGAAAACGTGGCGCTGCAGGTGGCCGAACAGATGGCGAACTACCTGCTGGATGGCGCGGTCGAAAACGCGCTCAACATGCCCTCGATGACCGCCGATGAGGCGAAAGTCATGGGCCCCTGGGTGAAGCTGGCGGAATACCTCGGCGCCTTCATCGGCCAGATGACCGACGAGCCGATCAAGGCGATCAACATCACCTATGACGGCACCGCCTCGGGCATGAACCTCAAGGCGCTCGATTGTGCTGTGGTCGCGGGCATCATGAGCCGCGCCAACCCGGATGTGAACATGGTCTCGGCGCCGGTGATCGCGAAGGAACGCGGCATCCAGATCTCGACCACCACGCAAGACAAATCCGGTGTGTTCGACGGCTACATCAAGGTGACCGTCGTGACCGATCTGCGCGAGCGCTCGATTGCGGGCACCTGCTTCTCGGATGGCAAGCCGCGCTTCATCCAGATCAAGGGCATCACCATCGACGCCGAAGTCGGGCGCCATATGCTCTACACCACGAACAAGGACGTTCCCGGCATCATCGGCACGCTCGGCACGCTTCTGGGCAAGCACAAGGCCAACGTGGCGAACTTCACCCTTGGCCGGTCGCAAGCCGGGGGCGAGGCGATCGCCATCGCCTACCTTGACGAGCCGCTCGGCGCCGCCGTGGTGGCCGATCTCGAAGCCACGGGCCTCTTCCAGCAAGTGAAGCCCTTGGAATTCAGCATTCGCTGATCTAGATCAGTACCAGTTATCGAGGCCCTCCGCGACCGCGGGGGGCTTTTTCCATTGGAGTGACCATGCAGACCTACGCAATAGGCGACATTCACGGCCAATATGACCTCATGATGGGCGCTTTCGAGTTGATTTCGGCGGACCGCGCCCGTGATGGCAGTGCCGAGAGCCCGGTCGTTGTGCTGGGCGATCTGTGCGATCGGGGCCCGAAATCGGCTCAGGTGATCGCCCATCTCCACGACGCGCAGAAAAACGGCGAAAACATTGTCGTGATCAAGGGCAACCATGACCGGATGTTTTCCACCTTTCTCGACGACCCGTTCGCGCGGGATCCACGGTTGCGCGCCGAGCTGAGCTGGCTGCATCCGCGCCTTGGCGGGCCGAAGACGCTGGAAAGCTACGGGCTGCGCGAGCCCGGCAACCGCCCTCTTGATCAGGTTCATGCCGAGGCGCTTGAGGCGGTGCCGCCCGAGATCCGCGCCTGGCATGCCGGCCTGCCGCTCACCTATCGTCGCGGCGAGGCGCTGTTCGTTCATGCCGGGATCGCGCCGGGCGTGCCGCTTGAGGCGCAGAAAGAGGATGACCTCTTGTGGATCCGCTCCACCTTCCTCACCGATACGCGCGATCACGGCTTTCTTGTCGTGCACGGCCATACCGCGCTTGATCATGCCACCCATTACGGCAACCGGCTCAACCTTGACAGCTCGGCAGGCTATGGCGGGCCGGTGACGGCTGCGGTGATCGAAGGGCGCGATGCGTGGCTGCTGACCCCGCAAGGGCGGCAGAAAATGGTGCTGCAAAAGGTGCCGGAGACGACCCCTTAATCCTTTGCGCCGATCCTTCCGCAAACGGGCGACTCAGGAGAGGCCGGAATGCGGATCTATGCGGAACCAAAACTGACGGCGGGCTGGGTGATCGGCTCGGGAACAGACCCTCATCCGCTGCGGATGGTCTGGGTCTGGCGGATGTAAGCCCGCCTGTTACGTGCCGTCACGCGCGGGGCCGGGGTCTTCTCGGTGGCGTGGCGCGGGGCTAACCTTCCTCCGTTCAAGGGAGGAACACATGACCAACATCGTCATCCTTGCGGGCGCCCGCACCGCAATCGGCAGTTTCGGCGGCAGCCTTGCAGGGTTTGCGCCGATTGAGCTTGCGACGCTGGTCAGCAAGGCGGCGCTCACCCGCGCCGGTGTTGCCCCCGAGCAGATTGATCAGGTGGTGTTCGGTCACATCCTCAACACCGAGCCGCGGGATCTCTATCTTTCGCGCATGGCCGCGGTTGGGGCGGGGGTGCCGGTGGGAACTCCGGCGATGAACGTCAACCGGCTCTGTGGCTCGGGCGTGCAGGCCGTGGTGTCGGCCGCGCAGGCGCTCATGCTCGGCGAGGGCGATTTCGCGCTGGCGGGCGGTGCAGAGGTGATGAGCCGCGCGCCCTATATTTTGCAGACCGCCCGGTTTGGCCAGAAGATGGGCGACACGAGCGCGCTCGACATGATGACGGGCGCGCTCACCTGCCCCTTCGGCACCGGGCATATGGGGGTGACGGCGGAAAACGTTGCCGCCGAGTATGGCATCCCCCGCGCCGCGCAAGATGCCTTTGCGCTTGAAAGCCAGAACCGCGCCGCAGCGGCCTTGGCGGCGGGGGTTTTCGCTGCCGAGATCCTCCCGGTCGAGATCGCGTCGCGCAAGGGCACGGTGCTGTTTGCGCAAGACGAGCATCCCAAGGCGACTTCGGCGGAAAAGCTTGCCGCGCTGAAGCCGGCATTCCAGAAAGAGGGCACCGTGACGGCGGGCAATGCGAGCGGCATCAACGATGGCGCCGCAGCGCTTATCCTCGCGCGGGAAGAGGCGGCGCTGGCAACCGGGCTCAAGCCGATCGCGCGGATCGTCGGTTCAGCGGTGGCCGGGGTGCGGCCAGAGGTGATGGGGCTCGGGCCAATTCCGGCCGTGCGCAGGCTGTGCGAAAAGACCGGCTTGAAGATCTCGGATTTCGACGTGATCGAGAGCAACGAAGCCTTTGCCGCGCAGGCTCTTGTGGTCAGCCAGGATCTTGGTCTCGATCCGGCGAAGGTGAACCCCGATGGCGGCGCGATTGCGCTCGGTCATCCGGTCGGCGCCACGGGGGCGATCCTGACGGTGAAGATCGTGCACCGGATGCAGCGCACCGGCGAGCGGCTCGGCCTTGTGACGATGTGCATTGGCGGCGGGCAGGGGATCGCGCTCGCCCTTGAGCGGCTCTGATCAGGGCCGCAGCACCACGTTGCGATGCGCGGCGCGCCCCTGCGCATCAAGCACGGTAAGGGTGACAAAACCGGGGCCCGCGAGGTTCAGCACCGTTTCGCGGCCCCGCGTGCCGACAAGGATCGGCGCGCCATTGGCAAGCCAGGTGAAGGGCGGTGCGCCGCCGCGCAGCTTCACCAAGAGCCCCGCGCCCGCAGTCTCGATTTCGGCACCATCGGGCGGGAAAGTGACTTCGGGCGCGCCGGTCACGGTTTCGGCAAAGGCAGCATCCCGCGGGCGAAACCGTTGCAGCGGTTGCGGCAGGCGCGCCGTGGGCAGCAAAAGCGTGGCGGGGGGCGGCGCGGGCAGGGGGGCACGCTCTGGCCCGATCCGGTCAAAAAGCTCAAACAGGATCGGCGCCGCAAGCTCGCCGCCAAAGGCGCCGGGCACTGGCGTGCCATCGGCCCGCCCCATCCAGACGCCTGCCACATGCCGCCCGTCATACCCCAGCGCCAGCGCGTCGCGGTGGCCGTAAGAGGTGCCGGTCTTGTAAGCGATGCGGTTGGCCGCCGCGCCGGGGGGCGGCGGAATGTGAACGAGAATATCCCCCACCTGCCAGGCCGCGACGGCGCCAAAAAGCTGGCCCTCCCGCGGCCCCGCGCGGCCTGCCTCGGCCGAAAGCGTGACCGGGCGGCCAAGTCGGGCCAGCCCGGCATAGGCCTGAACAAGATCTTCAAGGCTGATGCCGAGCCCGCCAAGGCTCACGGCAAGGCCCGGCGGCGCGCTTGAGGGCAGCACCGGCCTTGCGCCGGCCCGCCGGAGCGTTTGCAACACCCGCTCCGGCCCCAAAGCCTCGGTCAGGCTGACGACCGGGATATTGAGCGAGAGCGTGAGCGCGCGCCGCACCGTTACCGTGCCGCGAAAGCTGCGGTCAAAATTTTGCGGCCGCCACGGACCGAAGGCGACCGGGCGATCCTCGATCAGCGTTTCGGGATGGGCGAGGCCATCGTCAAAGGCGAGCGCATAGACAAAGGGCTTGAGCGTCGAGCCGGGGGAGCGCGGGGCCTGCGTCAGGTCCAGAAAGCCCGCGCGGTTCGTGCTGGTCCATTCCGCGCCGCCAACCTCGGCAAGGATCTCTCCGCTCTGGTGATCGGCCAGCACCATCGCCACCGAAACCTGCCCGCCTTGCCCGGCAATGGCGCGTGCGGCGAGCTTTTGCGCCGCCCGCTGCAGCCGCGGGTCGATTGTTGTCTCGATCCGCGCGCCCGGAGCGGCCGCAGCAAAGAGCCGCTCGGTGAGATGGGGGGCCAGCGCGGGAAAATCGCGGCGCCGCGCCGGGATCGGCTCGGCCTTGGCGGCGAGGGCGGCATCTGCCGCAAGGCGGCCCGATGCCACGAGCCGGTCCAGCACCCGGTCGCGCGCCTCCTTTGCGTCTTTCGGGTTGCGGTCGGGGCGGCGGCGCTCGGGCGATTGCGGCAGCGCGATCAGCAGCGCCGCCTCGGCAGGCGTCAGGCGCCGCGGCTCCTTGCCGAAATAGGCGAGCGCGGCCGCGCGCAGCCCCTCCAGGTTGCCGCCAAAGGGCGCGAGGCGCAGGTAAAGATCAAGGATCTGCGCTTTTGTCAGCCGCCGCTCAAGCGCGAGCGCGAGCCGCGCTTGCCGCGCCTTTCCTGCAAGCGTGCCGGTGGGCCCATCTTCCAAAAGCCGCGCCACCTGCATGGTGAGCGTGGACGCGCCCGAGACGATCTGGCGATGCCAGAGCATCTGCGCCGCAGCACGCAGCACCGCGACCGGGTCCACCCCGTGATGGTGCCAAAAGCGCCCATCCTCAAACGCCACGAGGTCTTTGAGGTAGGCCGCATCCACCGGGCCGGGGGCGAGCCGCCAGCGCCCGTCCGCCACCGGAAAGGCGCGCAAGAGCGTGCCGTCGCGCGCCAGAACCTCGCTGCCGACCGAAACGGTGAGTGGCGGCAGATCGGTGGCCGCCACCCAGTCGTCAAAGCTGTCGCGCGCCCCTGCCGCCAGCGCCAACGCCAGCGCAGCGGCAAGGAAAAGCCGCGGTCTCACTCGATCAGGACCGTCCCGGTGGCGCCATGGGCGCGCATTTCGGGGCGATACATGTCTTCGACCGAGGCGGCCGGGTGCAGGAACTGCCCCGGGCTCACCGCGCGCACGATATAGGCGAGGCGGAACGCATCCTTGGATTGCCAATCCACCGCGGCGCGGAATTCCTCTTGCCGGAACTCGGTCATCCGCGGTTCGTCGAGCACGTCAAGCCAATCAAGCGCGGCCACATCGCCGCCGCGGATCAGGTTCGGGTTGTCGATCTCGAAGCCTGCGGGCAGCGGGTCGGAGACCATCAGCCGCCCTTCCTGACGCCCCTGCGGCGTCACTTCGAGCACGGTCACAAGGCGCGTGCCCTGTGCCACATGCGCCACGTCCACCGGCTTGCCCTCAAGCGTGTAATAGCGCCGGTTGATGGCCCAGCCCTTGCCGCCTGCGGGCTCCGCCACCTCGGGCACACCGACCGTGGTGAGCGTCAGGGTGGCGGGCTTCGCGCCGGAATTGCCGATCACGAGCGATCGCCCGGCCGTCTCGGCGTCGATCACTTTCACAAGCGGGCCGGTCACTGGCGCGCCATCCACCGTCAGCCCTTCCATCCCGGGCCGGTCGATCAGCGCATGCGCGGCCAGCAGGGTCCAGCTGGCCTCCTGCGTCGAGAGCGGCACCTGCCCCAGACGGCCCGTTACCGAGGCGCCAACGGTTTCCATGTTCACCGCCTGCGAGCCCGCTTCCGAGGCCAGCGCCAGCACGGCGGCGCTGTCGCGCAGCGCTGTTCCATAATCGTCGCGCCAGAGCGGTTTTTCAGTGACGCCCTCGCGGATCAGCCGCCCGGCGCGGGCAAACATCGCATCGGCCCGCGTTTGATCGCCATAAGAGGCGAGCGCCGCGCCAAGCTGGGCCGCGGCAAGCGGGGTGGCGAAATCATCCCCCTTCACATCGGCATAGTAGCGCAGATCACCGACCGCCGCGGCGCCTTCACGCGCCAGCACCATCAGCTGATAGGCCAGCACCTTGCCGCCACCATTCGAGCTGGCATCAAAGTCGGGCGCGTAATTCACCTGATTGCGCAGATTGTCGAGCGCGTTGCGGAAGGCGGCATCGGGCACCGGGTGCCCCTCCTTGCGCGCGCGGCTGAGGAAGTCGGTGACATAGGCATCCAGCCAGCCATCGCCGGCTTCGGCCTGCCACAGGCCAAAGGCGCCGCTGGCATCCTGGTTCGTCAGCACCTTGCGGATCGCGGTGTCGATCCGGTCCCCCAGATCGGCGGGGGAGGCGAGGCCCATCGTCTCGGCCACCGAACTGAGGTAGAGAAGCGGCATCGCCTTGGAGGTCACCTGCTCGGTGCAGCCATAGGGGTAGCGGTCGAGCGCGGCGAGCAGCGCGGGGGTGTCAAAGCTCGCGAGCGGGCCTGCCGCCAACGTGGCGGAAGCCGACCCCGGCAGGAAGCCTGCAAACACATTGGCGTCAAAGGTGAAATTGCTGCCTGCCGCCAGATCGAACCGCGATTGCCGTGCGACCTCGGGGCTGAGGTTTTCCACCGTGACTTTCACGGTTTTCTCGAGCAGCCGTCCATCGGGCGTGGTGAGGGCCACGCGGATCTGCTGCACGCCTTCCGCCATCGGCGCGGTGAGCGGCACCTCAAGCGCGGCCTTGCCGCGTTCGGCCAGATCGAGGCCGGAGGGTGTGGCGCCAAGGGTCAGCCCCGCGGAGGTGACATCGAGCCCCATCCGGCCCGCGGGGCCGGTGGCATGCACGATCTCCAAGAGCAGCCGCGAGCGGTCTCCGGGCGCCAAGAAGCGCGGCAGCGAGGCGGTGACCACCACCGGGTCACGCACCAGCACATCGGCGCTCGCCTGCCCGACGCCGGTTTTTGACCAGACCACGGCAGAAAGCCGCACCGTGCCATTGAAGGCGGGCATGTCAAAACTGGTGTGGATCACGCCATTCTCATCCGCCGTCAGCGCGCCGGAGAAATACGCCACAAGCTCCTCTGTCGGCGGCGGCGCCTGCATCGACATTTGCGGCTCGCCGTCCCCGCCCGAGCGGATCACGCCGGCTTCGCCCGCGCGCCCGTCGATCAACCGGCCATAGATGTCGCGCAGGCCCACCCCGAGCCGGCGCTGGCCAAAATAATGCGCTTGCGGATCGGGCGCCTTGAAGGCCGTAAGGTTCAGGATGCCCAGATCGACCGCGGCAATCGTGGCATGCACGGTCTCGCCGGGCGAAATGCCATCAACCTTGAGCGCCACCGGCAGGGCCGCGCGCGGGTCAGAGGCCGCGGGCACATCAAAACGGGCGCGAAGCGCATGCGCGCCGGGGTCCACCTTGGCATAGGCAAGGCCAAGCGCGCGGTCGGGCGCGCGGTCGGGCGCGGGGTCGCCAAGCGGGCGCAGCACGGAGGCGGTGACATAGGCGCCCGCACCCCATTCCTCGGTGACGGGCAGCGCGATCTTGTTTTCGCCCGCCGTCACATCCACGGCCTTGAGCGAGATCAGCCGGTTTGAGAGCACGGAGACGAGCGCCACGCCTTTTGTCGGCGCAACGATGCGCAATTGCGCGCTCTCGCCTGCCTTGTAATCGGGCTTGTCGAGCGCGAGTTGCAGCCGGTCCGGGCTTTCAAGCACATCGGCGGGGGCATACCAGCCCGCGTCAAAGCCGTAGCTTGCCACGGTGACGCCCTCGCCGTTCTGGATCACCAGCTCGTAATCGCCCCAACCCACCTTTGCGGCAATCTGCATCGGCTCCAGCGTGCCGGTTGCCCCCGACCCTTCAGCCACGCGGCTGCGCCGGGTCATCGGCTCCCAGTTCCAGTACCCGTCCATCGCATACCATTGGTAGCGCGTTTCGACCCGGTTCACGACCCAATGGAGCGGCTGCGCCACGGGTTTGAGCCCGGCATCAATCGCAACGATCTGGAACTGCGCTTGTGCCCCTTCGGCGAGCGAGTCGTCTGCAAAGAGCGGCTTGATGCCGACGACCGGCTCGGGCGGCATCACCAGCCGCGAGATCGACCGTTCCACCGGCCGCCCCGAGCCTTCGCGCACGCGCAGCGTGAAGGTGGCTTGCAGCGGGCGGCCCTGTTCAAAGCCATCGTCGGGGATCTCGGCCCAGATCTCGGCATGGCCGGTCTCATCGGTCTCGGCAGGCTCGATCGTGCCCCATGTGGTCTCATAGGTCTCGTCGTGGCGGCCAAAGCGATAGCCTGCGAACCCCGGCAGATCTTCTGCGGCCTTCATCGTCAGATCGCCCTCGGTCGCGAGCCCGGCGCCCGGCGCCCCAAAGAGATAGCGCGCATCAAGCCCGACCTGCGGCAGATCCCCCCCGGCAAGAACGCCGTCGGGCAGGCTGAGGTCGAAATCGATCCGCTCGGGCAGGAAATCCTCGACAAGGATCTTGGTCGAGGCGAGCGGCTGCGCTTTCGGATCGGCAAAAACATCCAGCCGCCAGGTGCCGCGGGGCGCCTGCGCGCCAATCGGCAGCGCCACGGTTTGCCCGCCATCGCCCGCAACTGTCGCGAGAAGGCGCGAATATTCCACCCCGTCAGGGCGCATCAGAACCGCGGTGAGCGGCAGGCCCGGGAGCGCGGTTGCGGTCGCATCGCGCGCCAGAAGCGTGGCATTGACGGTCTCGCCCACGCGGTAGGCGCCGCGGTCCGTGGTCAGGAAAACATCGATCGCGGGCGCGGGCGGCAGCCCCGCCACGCCGCGGTCCGAAAGGTCGAATTCGGCATCGGAGAGCGACAGGAACGCCAGATCATCACCGCGCCGCACCGAAACGAGGCCGGGCGCGGCATTGCCCGCCCCGGCAGTGAGCGCCGCGTCGAAATGCGCCACGCCATCGGCATTGGTCGTCACCGTGGCGAGCACGCTGTTGGCTTTGGAAACCAGCTCGACCTCCGCGCCCGCGACGGCCGCCGCATCCGAAAGACCGCGCACCGCGACGGTGAGCCCGTCTGTGCCGGAGAAACTGGTCATACCGAGATCGGAAATCGCAAACCATTGCGCTGCGGGCGGCTTTTCCCATTCATCGGCGCCCGGAACGCGGGCCACCAGCACATAGACCCCCGCGCCCAAGGGGCCCGTCACATCCTGCACCGGCAGGCGGGTGGTGACATCACGGTTCACCTCGCGCTTCACCTCGGCGGTGCCGTGCCAGACTTCCTCGGCCATCTCATCGGCAAGGTTGCCAAGGCTCCAACTGTCGAGCGAGCTGGCAAAATAGCCGTTGCGAATGGTTTCGATCAGGTTGCGGTCAGAAACGCGCAGGATCTTCAGATCCAGCGTCTCAAGGTTGACGCTTTCGACCGGCACGCCGTTATCGGCGCCGCGCGGCAGGATATAGGCGCGGCCCGGAAAGCTCACCGAGAGGGCGCGGTCGCGCACATAGGCGGTGATTGCGGTATCCTTGGCAAGCGTGTCGCCCGCGCCGTCAGGCAGGCCCTTGCGGAAGGTCAGCGTGTAGCGGGTGCCATGCGTGAGCCCGCCAATGCAGAGCTGGCTGCCCTCGGCCTCCACCGTCAGCCCGGGCGCGGGCAATTGCACGAAGCTGGTGTAATCGACCCCGGTTTTCGCCAGATCCTCGTTGAAATTGGCGCAGATGCGCGGGCTGGCGCTATCAGCCTCGACGGTGTGCTCAGAGATGCGGAAGCCGTATTTGCCCTCGGCATCCTTCAGCGCATCGGCAATATCGCCGCGCGGCGAGAGGGTTGCGGCAAACCGGAGCGCGCCCAGCATTTCGCGGCTGCGCTCCGCTTTCTCGAGCAGCTGCGCCATCACGAGAAGCGCCTGCGCCCGCTCCGCGGGGTTCGCGGCGCGCAAATACCCGTTCACCGCCGCAGAGACATGGCGGGCAAGGGTGCTGGAATTGCTCTCCCCAAGCCCCTGAGCGGCGTAATCGGTCCACAGATCAGGGGCATCGGTGAGCACGATCAGCGCGCCGGTCAGCCCACGCATCCGCGCCCGATCCCCCTGCGCGCGCGCAGCACTCAGCGCGCCGCGCAGCTCCGCCTCAGAGGCGAAATTCGTCATGTGCTGGCGGCCCATCGCAGTGGCAAGCTCGGATGCCTCTGCAAGCGCGCCCTCTTGCAGGAAGCCAAGGTCCGCCGCGCGCGCCTGAGCCCGCGCCTCCGCACCCTTCGCGGCGCGCACAACCATCCCCGAAAAAGCGCCCTGATAGGGGGTCATGCCGCTGATATCGGCTTTCGGGAAGCAGGAATTGTTGCGCGCATTGAAGGTGATGGCCTCGCACCCCGGATCTTGCAGGCAGGCTGCCTCGCAGCCCTCAAGCGTGGTGTCGAAGATCTGCGCAAGGTCGCGCCCGGCGAGGTCCATCCCCTCGGCAATCGAAAGCCGCTTTGGCGGGATCAGCGGTGTGCCCTCGGCCAGAACGGGCAGCGCCGCCAGAATCGAAAATGAAACGGCAAGGAAGGCTTTGGGCAAATGCATAACGACCTCCAACAGGTTTGCGCGAATGCTCTCACCCTTCGGTCTGCTGTTCAACGATGAAGCTCACGCGGGCGTGTGTTAACCGCAATTTCACCGGAATCTGTGAGCGTGCCGGAAAGATTTCGGACGGGTGTCGGACATGGAAGCCGCATTGGCGGAAAAATTGGCGCAGGAACGGCGAGCCCGGCTTGCCGCGGAGCGGCTCCTGGAGCAGAAGAAGCGCGAACTTTTTTCTGCAAATCAAAAGCTTGCTTTGCATGCACGGGCGCTTTCCGATCAGATCGTGCAGCAGCGCCACGGGCTTCAGATGGCGCTGACCGAGGCCGCCTCGCTCAAGGGCGAAAACTCCAAGGTGCGGTGCGATCTCGAGCGCGCGGAATCGGTGGCGATGATCGCGCAGCGCCGGCTCTGGGACGCGCTTGAAACGATCCGCGACGGCTTCGCGGTCTATGACAGCGATCTGCGACTCGTGGTGGCGAACAAGGCCTATCTGTCGTTCTTCCATGGCGAGATCGCCGTGACTGCCGGGGTCACTTATGATTCGGTGCTCAAGATCGTTGCCAATCATCAGATGATCGACATGGCGGGGCGGGACCCGCTCGATTGGCATCACGACATGATCGCCCGGATCCGGCGTGAGCATATCGACCCTGTTGTGTTGCGCACGCGCGAGGGGCGCCACATCAAGCTGATCGACCGCTGGGGGGCGGATGGCGACCTTGTGTGCCTGTCGCAAGACATCACCCATATCATCGAACGCGAGCGCGAACTGGAAGAGGCGCGCAACAAGGCCGAGGCGGCGAACCGCGCGAAATCGGCCTTCCTCGCCAACATGAGCCATGAGATCCGCACGCCGATGAATGGTGTGGTCGGAATGGCCGAGCTTCTGACCGAGACCGATCTGACCGAGGAGCAGCAGCTTTACGCCGAAACGATCCGCTCGTCGGGGGAGGCGCTGCTGACGATCATCAACGACGTGCTCGACTACTCGAAAATCGAGGCGGAGCGGCTCAAGCTTTACCCCGAAGTGTTCGACCTTGAGCGCTGCCTGCACGAGATCATGGTGCTCCTGCAGCCCTCTGCCAAAGACAAGGGGCTGAAACTGCTCGTTGATTACGATCTGTTCCTGCCCACGCGGTTTTTGGCCGATCCGGGGCGGATGCGGCAGATTCTCACCAACCTTCTGGGCAATGCGGTCAAGTTTACCCATTCGGGCCATGTGCTCGCCCGGGTGGTGGGGTTTGATCGCGGGCCGGATGCCTACGAGGTGCATGTGACGGTGGAAGACACCGGGATCGGCATTTCGGCGGAGAACATCGAGCACGTGTTCGGCGAGTTCAATCAGGTGGAAAGCACCTCGAACCGCCGCTTCGAGGGCACCGGGCTTGGCCTTGCGATCACGCGGCAACTGGTGCTTCTGATGGGCGGCTCGGTCTGGGTTGACAGCAATGTGGGGGAGGGCTCGTGTTTCGGCTTTATCGTCACCTTGCCGCGCGCCGAACCCGCCTCGCAAATCGGGCCGACCCCGCCCATGACCCTGCGCGCCGCGCTTGTGGTTGATGATCTGCTCGTGAACCGGGTGATCCTTGAGCGCCAGCTTGAGACCTACGGGCTTGAGGTGACGCTGTGCCGCACCGGCGCGGAGGCGCTCAACGCGGTCGAAAATGGCGGAAGTTTCGACGTGGTGCTGACCGATCACCACATGCCCGATCTCGACGGGATCGAACTGTCACGCCGCCTGCGCGCGCGCGGCACCGAGACGCCGGTTTTGCTGCTCACCTCCGACAGTTCCGCGATGGAAAATGCCGAGGCCGATGGCACGCTTTTCGGCTGCCTCGAAAAGCCGGTGCTGCGCTCGGATCTGTTCCGCATGCTGCAAAAGATCTCGCTGCGCCCCGCGCCAGAGCCCGCGCCACCGCCCGCCCCGGTGCCGCCGCCCGCGCCGGTAAAACGGGCAATGCGCGTGCTCGCCGCGGAGGACAACCGCACCAATCAGCTTGTGTTCGGCAAGATGGTGAAAGACCTCGATATCGAGTTGCGCTTTGCCGGCAATGGCCGCGAGGCGGTGCAGGAATGGCAGAGCTTCAAGCCGGATCTGATCTTCATGGATATTTCGATGCCGGAGATGGACGGGCGGGAAGCAACGCGGGCGATCCGCACCGCCGAATTTGGCACCGGCGCGCATGTGCCGATCTGTGCGCTCACCGCGCATGCGATGGAGGGCGACAGTGAGTCCATTTTCGAGGCGGGGCTTGATCACTATCTGACGAAGCCGCTCAAGAAAGCCTCGATCACCGAGCGGATCCGCGCGTATCAACCCGAGGAGGCGCGCCCGGTGCTGCCCGAGGCGGCGGCAAGCTGATCAGCCCGCCTCGGCGATGATCGCCAGAAAAGTGGCACCAAAGCGCTCGATCTTGGCCTCGCCCATGCCGCCGATGCGTTCCAGCTCGGCGCGGGTGCGGGGCTTTGTTTCGGCAATGCGCCGAAGCGTGGTGGCGGTGCAGCACAAGTAGCGGTCGTGCCCGTCCGTGCCGCGCGAAAGCTCGCGCTGTGCCTCTTCGAGCGCGTCGTAAAGCGGCCCGGCGGTGCTGCCCGCGAGCTTGCGGCGCGCCGGATGGGGCGGCGTGGCGGCCTGCGCCCCGGCGATCACCTCCAGAAAGGCGGCGCCGTAGCTTTCGAGCTTTTTCGCGCCGACGCCACTCACCCGCGCGAAGGCATCGAGGCTGGCGGGGCGGGTTTCGGCCATTTCGATCAGGGTGCGGTCGGGAAAGATCATATAGGCGGGCAGGCCCGCGGCCTCCGCAAGCGCGCGGCGTTTTGCTTTCAACGCAGAAAGGAGCGGTGCGTCCTCATCGGCGACAAGCGCCTTGGCCACCGGCGTCGCGCGCCCCTTGCGCACAAGATCGCGGCGCAGGGTGATGCTCTCCTCGCCGCGCAAAATCGGGCGGGCACGTGCGGTCATCACCAAGGCGCCGTGGCGGGCCGTATCGGGGCGGACAAGGTCATGCCCCTGCATCTGCCGAAAGATCGCCTGCCACTCGGAGCGCGAGAACTCGCGCCCCACGCCAAAGGTGGGCAGCCGGTCATGGCCGCGGGCGCGAATGCGGTCATTGCTCTGCCCGAGCAGGATCTCGATCAGATGGCCGGCGCCATAGCTTTCTTCCGTGCGCAGCGCCGCAGAGAGGGCCTTGCGCACCGCCTCGGTGCCGTCAAAAAGATCGGGCGGTGTTTCACACAGATCGCAATTGCCGCAGGGCTCCGAGCTTTCGCCAAAATAGGCCAGAAGGCGCTGGCGGCGGCAACCCGTGGCTTCGGCCAGCCCCAACAGCGCATTGAGCCGCCCATGATCGGCGGCCTTGCGTTCATCGGGCGCAAGCCCCTCGTCGATCTGCTGGCGTCGAAAGCGAATGTCATCGGCGCCGTAAAGGGTGAGCGTTTCGGCGGGGGCTCCATCGCGGCCCGCGCGGCCGATCTCCTGATAATAGCTCTCGATCGACTTCGGCAGATCGGCATGGGCGACCCAGCGGATATCGGGCTTGTCGATCCCCATCCCGAAGGCAACCGTGGCGGTGACAATCAGCCCGTCTTCGCGCTGGAACCGTGCCTCGACGGCGCGGCGCGCCTCCGCCTCCATGCCGCCGTGATAATGGCAGGCGGGGTGGTCTGCATCGCGCAACGCTGCCGCCAGTTGCTCGGTCTTTGCGCGCGAGGCGCAATAGACGATGCCCGATTGCCCGCGCCGTGCCGCGGCGAAATCAAGGATCTGCTTGCGCGGCTGGTCCTTCGGCTCGAAGGCGAGCGCGATATTGGGCCGGTCAAAGCCGCGCAGAAAGGTGGCGGGGGCGCGGCCCTCGAACAGGCGCGTCACGATCTCGGCGCGGGTTTCCTCATCGGCGGTGGCGGTAAACGCGGCCAAGGGCACGCCAAGCGCGCGCTTGAGATCTCCGATGCGCAGGTAATCGGGGCGGAAATCATGGCCCCACTGGCTCACGCAATGCGCCTCGTCCACCGCGATGAGCCGCGTTTTTGCCCGGCGCAGCAGCGTGGTGGTGCCGCCCCCGGCAAGCCGTTCGGGCGCGATGTAGAGCAGCTTGAGCGTGCCCGCGTCAATCGCCTCGAACACGGCCTCGGTTTCTTCCTCGGTGTTGCCCGAGGTGAGCGCCCCCGCCGTCACCCCGGCCTCTCGAAGCGAGCGCACCTGATCGCGCATCAGCGCAATCAGCGGCGAGATCACCACGGTCAGGCCATCAAGGCAAAGCGCGGGCAACTGGAAGCAAAGCGACTTGCCGCCGCCCGTGGGCATGATGGCGAGCGTGTCGCGCCCCGCCAGAACCGCCCGCACGATCTCTTCCTGCCCCGGTCGAAAGGCATGGAATCCGAACACCGAGGCAAGCAATGCCTCGGGCGTGGGGGCCGGCTCTGCGGGCATTCAGATGCCCAGAAGCCGCTGGATGAAGATCATCGCGATGATCACGATCATCGGCGTCAGGTCGAGCCCCTGCATCGGCGGCAGGATCCGGCGGATCGGGCCATAAAACGGCTCCAGCGCGCGCGAGAGCAGATCCCAGAGCTTGTAGACAAGCGGCTGGCGCATGTTGAGCACGTTGAAGCTGATCAGCCAGCTCATGATCACATGGGCAAGGATCACGAACCAAAGGATCTGGAACACGAGTTGCAGGGCCACGAGAACCCCGTAAGGCAGGAAGGAAGAGAGCATCGGATACCTCCGCAAGGTTTCGAGACAGGTAAGCGAGCCGCGCCCCGCTTGCAACCGCCGTGAAGGCCGCATTTTCCGCAACGGTAATGTTGACCGGATCGCTGCGCTGCGGCAGGACGAAAAAAGCAGGGGAGGGGCCGATGTATCCGATCATCCGCATGGTGAAGGCGATTGTCGCATCGCGGGGCAAGCGCCGCGATATTCTGGAACCGATTTCGACCTGGCATCGCGCCTGGCCTTGGGACATCGACCCCTGGAAAGACCTCAACAATGGCCGCATCGTGACGCTGTTCGATCTGGGCCGGATTGCGCTCGCCGCGCAGACGGGGCTCACCGCCACGTTGATGAAAAACCGCTGGGGCATCGTGGTGGCGGGCAACACCACGCGCTACCGCAAGCGCATCACCATGTTCCAGCGCTTCGAGATGCGCACCCGCTGCCTCGGCTGGGATCAGCGCTTTGTTTATATGGAGCAATCGATGTGGCGCAAAGACGCGTGCTGCAACCACATCCTGATCCGCGGCGCGATCACCTCGAAAGCGGGCATCGTGGCGCCGCAACAGGTGGTGGAGGCAATGGGGCACAGGGGCGAGAGCCCGGCGCTGCCTGCTTGGGTTCAGGCCTGGATCGCGGCGGATCACGAGCGCCCCTGGCCGCCCGAGACGCCCGCCGCCTGAGCACGCCCGCCCCGCAAATGGCACGGCAGAGGTAAATCTTGCGCGGTGCTCCGGTTTCGGGCTTGATTTGATCAAACGGGTCCGGGGGCGGCAGGGGGCAGCATGATCACGCAAAAAAAGCGCATCTGGGGATGGTGGTTTTTCGATTGGGCGAGCCAGCCCTATAACACCCTTCTCATCACCTTCATCTTTGCCCCGTTCATGAAGGTGCTTTTGGGCGATGGCACCGCCGCGCAGGAGGTCTGGGGCTATGGCATCGGCGCGGCGGGGCTGATCATCGCGCTGGCCTCGCCCTTCCTTGGCGCCATTGCCGACAAGACCGGGCGGCGGATGCCGTTTGTCTGGCTCTTCTCGCTCATGTATGTGGCGGGCGCCTGGGGCCTGTGGTTTGCCGAGCCGGGCAATTTCAGCCTGATCCTGGTGATGACCTCCTTCGCCATCGGCATGATCGGCATGGAATTTGCCACCTCTTTCACCAATGCGATGCTGCCCGATCTCACGGATCGGGAAACGCTTGGCAAGGTTTCGGGCTCGGGCTGGGCCTTTGGCTATATCGGCGGCATGATCGCGCTGATCATCATGCTCACGCTTTTGCAGGCCAACCCCGACACCGGCAAAACCCTGATCGGGCTTGATCCGGTGTTCGGGCTCGATGTGAAGAGCCGCGAAGACACGCGCATCGTCGGCCCGCTCACCGCGGTCTGGTATGCGGTCTTCATGATCCCGTTTTTCCTCTGGGTGCGAGAGCCGCGCCATGCGGGCGCCGTGCCGATCTTGCGCGCCTCGCGCGAGGCCTGGCCGGAATTGCGCGAGACGCTCTCCCATCTGCCCCAAAAGCCGAGCCTCTTCGCCTATCTGGCGGCCTCGATGTTCTACCGCGATGCGCTCAACGGCATCTTCATCTTCGGCGGCATCTATGCGGCGGGCGTGCTCGAATGGTCGATCACCCAGATCGGCCTGTTCGGCATTCTGGGCACGATCACCGGGGCCACCTTCGCCTGGGTCGGCGGCAAGGCGGATGACCGTTTTGGCCCGAAGGCGGTGATCGTTTTCACCCTTGTGATGCTGACGCTGGTAACGATCGGGGTTGTGTTCGTGGCGCGCGAGAGCGTGTTTGGCCTCGCTGTCGGGCCGGAAAGCAACCTGCCCGATATTGCCTTCTACATCCTCGGCGGGCTCATCGGCGCGGGTGGCGGCGCGCTGCAATCGGCGTCGCGCACGATGATGGTGCGCCAGTCCGACCCGGAAAAGATGACCGAAGCCTTTGGCCTTTATGCGCTCACCGGCAAGGCCACCGCGTTCATCGCCCCGCTCTCGATCGGGCTCGTGACCGGGCTCAGCGGCAATCAGGCGATTGGCATCACTCCCATCATCGTGCTTTTCGTTCTGGGCCTGATGCTGCTAGCCTTGGTGAAGACCGAGGGCGATGCGCCCTGACCGCCCCGAGCCGGAAGGAGCCCCGATGACCCCGATCCGCCTGCTGACCGCCGCCCTCATCGTGATGCTTGCCACAAGCGGGGCGCAGGCAGAGCCGCTCGCGCGCAGCCTGTTTGGTGCCAAGGCCTCCCCCACGGCCGGGCCGTCACAGCCGGTTGGCACCTATGCGCGGGGCTGCGCGGCGGGGCTTGTGGCGCTGCCGGAAACGGGCCCCACCTGGCAGGCGATGCGGCTCAGCCGCAACCGCAACTGGGGCCAGCCGCAACTGGTGCAGTTTCTCGAAGATCTCTCAAGATACGCGGCGACCTTGCCGGGCTGGAGGGGGCTTTATATCGGCGACCTCAGCCAGCCGCGCGGGGGCCCGATGACGGGCGGGCACGCAAGCCATCAGATCGGGCTTGATGCCGATGTCTGGATGTTGCCGCCCGCGTCGCTGCGGCTCAGCCGCGCGCAGCGCGAGAGCATTTCGTCGATCTCGATCCGCACCGAGGATCAGACCCGGATCAACGGCAACTGGACGCCTGCGCATATGGCGCTGCTCAAGGCCGCCGCCTCCGACCCGCGGGTGGACCGCGTCTTTGTGGCCGCGGCCGCCAAGATCGCGATGTGCAATCAGGCGACCCGTTCCGACAAGGCGTGGCTGCAGAAGATCCGGCCGATCTATGGCCATAACACCCATTTCCACGTGCGGCTCAAATGCCCGCCCGGTGCGCCGCTTTGCGAGACGCAAACGCCCACCGTCGCGCAGCTCTCCAAGGGCGGCGATGGCTGTGACGAGACGCTGAACTGGTGGGTGACGACGTACCTGGAAGAGTTGCGCCACCCGCCCAAACGGCCCAAGCAAACGGGCCCGGCACCGAAGAACGCCAAGACCTACGTGATGTCAGATCTGCCCGCCGAATGTCGCACCGTCCTCTCCGCGCCCTGAGCCTCATTGCTCTGATCGCGCTCTTTCTGAGCAGCGCGACCGGCCAAGAAGCCCACGGCCCGACGGTTTTTGTGCAAAGCTATGTCTGGCGGAACCCGGACAAAGCCTTTGGCGGCTTTTCCGGGATCGAGCTGGATGCGCGTGGGCAAGACATGGTTGTTCTGTCAGACCGCGCAACGCTGTGGCGCGGGCGTATCCTGCGCGACGCCGCGGGCCGCATCGCCAGCGTGCAAACAAGCGGCCCGGTCGCGCTCCACAGCAGCGAGGGCAAGCGGCTCGGTGGTGATGCGGGCGATTCGGAGGGTCTGGCGATGACCCCGGAGGGGCGGGTGTTCGTCTCGTTCGAACGCCTCTCAAGGATCGTCTTTTACCCGATTGATGGCGGCCCCGCCGTGCGCCTGCCCCGCTACGAGGCGTTTCGTCATCTCCCGCCGAACGATGCGCTCGAAGCTTTGGCCATCGGGCCGGACCGGGCGCTTTACACGCTCCCCGAGGGCGATGTGACCCATGTCGGCCAAACCCCGATCTGGCGGTTCAAGGAGGGCGTCTGGACCCAGCCTTTCATGATTTCGCGCGAGGGGCGCTGGAAGCCGGTTGGCGCCGATTTTGGCCCGGATGGGCGGTTTTACCTGCTGGAACGCGACTTTCGCGGCCTGTTCGGCTTTGCCTCACGGGTGCGGGTGTTCACGATCAGGGGCGACCGGATCAGCGCGGGCGCGGTGCTTTTGGAAACCCCGCCCGGGCGGCATGACAATCTTGAAGGGATCGCCGTCTGGCGCGACCAAAGCGGCGCGATCCGCCTCACGATGATCTCGGACGACAATTTCTTCCCGCTCCAGCGCACCGAAATCGTTGAATATGCCTTGCGTCGTTGAGGTTTTTCTTGACCGGCGGGCGGGCCGGGCGTAAGCCGCGCCGTCCGCATGAGGCGGGCCATGTCTCCGCTACCATGTAAAAACGGTGATCCAATGCGCTACCTGCCCGGCATCCTTGCCATGGCCGCCATCGTCGTGGCCTCCAACATCCTCGTGCAATATCTCTATGGCCAGTGGCTGACGCTCGGGGCGTTCACCTATCCGCTCGCCTTCCTCGTCACCGATCTGACGAACCGGCTGCAAGGCGCCCGCGCGGCGCGGCTTGTCGTCGTTTCCGGTTTTGTCGTGGGCGTGATCTGCTCGCTCATCGGCTCGCAGATCATGGGCGAATTTGGCCCGCTCGTCAGCTTCCGCGTTGCGCTCGCCTCGGGGCTTGCCTTCCTCGCCGCGCAACTGACCGATGTGACGATCTTCAACCGGCTGCGCGCAAAAGGCGGCTGGTGGACGGCGCCGCTCTTTTCCACCCTTGTCGGGGCCTCGCTCGACACGATGATCTTCTTTACCACGGCGTTCGCCGCCCAGCTTGCCTTCCTTGAACCCGGCAATGACGTGGCCTGGGCAAATGAGGTCTTGCCGCTTCTGGGCGTCGGTCCGGCCGTGCCGCTCTGGATTTCGCTGGGGGCAGCCGATTGGAGCGTAAAAATCGCGCTTGCGGTCATTGCACTGGCGCCGTTTCGGGCAATTATCTGGCGGTTCTCGCCAAAACTTGCGTAAATTTACTTGCCATATACCAGATCTGTGCCACCCTTTCCTTATCGGCAACGCATTGAAAGGAGGTGGTCCAGTGTCTAGAGTGATATTGGAGAGAGGTGTCGGGACAGTCAGGGGGGCCGAGGCCTGAGGGCAACCCCAAGGGTTTCATCCCTGGCTGGGACGGAGGATCTGATCCAGACCCTAACCGGACCATCTCCGTAGATCTCGGGGGCTGCGAGGTAAATCCCGCGGCCCTTTTCGTTTGCGACTTATCGACCGGGGAGCCGTTTCGGCGCCCCTTTTTCGTTTCCGGGGCTGGAATTGCCGGGCGCGGCGTGGCACTCCAGAGGGACGTGGAGGGGCCGATGACGGATGACGATATTTCCAAGATGACGTTCGAACAGGCGATGGCCGCGCTCGAACAGGTGGTCAATCAGCTCGAACGTGGCGAGGTGGCGCTGGATCAGTCGATCGCGCTCTCCGAACGCGGGGCAAAGCTCAAGGAGCGCTGCGCGAAACTCCTCAAAGAGGCCGAGGAGCGGGTTGAAAAGATCATGCTCGGCGAGGGCGGGCAGCCCGTGGGCACGCAAGCGGTGGAAGGTCTGTGATGTTCGAAGAACGTCTGAAAGAGGTGCAAGACGCGGTCGAGGCCGCGATGCAGGCGGCAATTGCGGCGTTTCCGCAAAGCGATCTGCGCGATGCGATGGCCTATGCGGCGCAGGGCGGCAAGCGGTTGCGCGCCTTTCTCGTGCTTGAATCCGCGCGAATCCATGGCCTGACCGACGCACAGGCGATGCCTGCCGCGCTCGCCATCGAGGCGTTGCACGCCTACAGCCTTGTTCATGACGACATGCCCTGCATGGACAATGACGACCTCCGCCGCGGCCTGCCGACGGTGCACCGCAAATGGGACGAAGCCACCGCCGTGCTGGTGGGCGATGCGCTCCAGACCCTCGCGTTTGAGCTTTGCGCCGAGCCGGTGCTGGGCGATGCCGCGCACCGGATCGAGCTGGTAAAAGCGCTCGCCGTCGGCTCCGGCGCGGCAGGCATGGTCTATGGGCAGGCGCTCGACATCGCCGCCGAAACCGCCGCCACGCCGCTTTCGCTTGACGACATCATCAAGCTGCAGGCGGGCAAGACCGGGGCGCTGATTTCTTTTGCCGCGCAGGCCGGCGCCATTCTGGCGGGCGCCGATCGCGCCCCGCTCGCGGCCTATGCCAAGGCGCTGGGCCTTGCCTTTCAGATTGCGGACGACATCTTGGACGTGGAAGGCAGCGAGGAAACGGCGGGCAAGCGGCTGGGCAAGGATGCCGATGCGGGCAAGGCCACCTTCGTCTCGCATCTCGGCCTCGCGGGCGCCAAGGCGCGCGCCGCCGAGCTTGTGGCCGAAGCTGTCGCGGCGCTTGAGCCCTATGGGCCTGGCGCCGAACCCCTGCGCGATGCCGCGCGTTTCGTGATCGCCCGTGACAAGTGAAAGACCGATGAGCCAGCCGCCAATCACCCCCGTTCTCGACCGTGTCCGCCTGCCCTCCGACCTGAAGGCCCTGTCTGACCGCGAGTTGCAGCGCCTTGCCGAAGAGCTGCGCGCCGAGACGATCTCGGCGGTGTCGGTGACCGGCGGGCATCTTGGCGCCGGGCTTGGGGTGATCGAGCTGACGGTTGCGCTTCATGCCGTCTTTGATTGCCCGCGTGACAAGATCATCTGGGATGTAGGCCACCAGTGCTACCCGCACAAGATCCTCACCGGGCGGCGGGAGCGGATCCGCACGCTGCGCACCAAGGGCGGGCTCTCGGGCTTCACCAAGCGCTCCGAAAGCCCCTATGACGCCTTTGGCGCGGGGCATAGCTCCACCTCGATCTCGGCGGCGACGGGCTTCACCATGGCGCGCGAACTGGGCTCGGAATGCGGGGATGCGATCGCGATCATCGGCGATGGCGCGCTCACCGGCGGCATGGCCTTCGAGGCGCTCAACCACGCGGGCCACCTTGGCAAGCGCATGTTCGTGGTGCTCAACGACAATGAGATGTCGATCGCGCCGCCCGTGGGCGCGCTCTCGGGCTATCTCACCCGGCTTTATGCCGAGGCGCCCTTGCAAGACCTCAAGGCGATGGCGAAAGGCGCGGTGAGCCTGCTGCCCGAAACGCTGCAAGAGGGCGCGCGCCGCGCAAAAGAGATGCTCAAGGGCATGGCGCTGGGCGGCACGCTGTTTGAGGAGCTGAATTTCTCTTATGTCGGCCCGGTTGACGGGCATGACCTTGAGACCCTTCTGCCGCTCTTGCGCACGCTCAAGGCGCGTGCGACGGGGCCGGTGCTGATCCATGCGGTGACAAAGAAGGGCAAGGGCTATGCCCCCGCCGAAAACCGCCCCGACCGCGGCCATGCCACGGCGCGCTTTGATGTGCTCACCGGCGCGCAGGTCAAGGCGCCGTCGAACGCGCCGAGCTACACCAAGGTTTTTGCCGAGGCGCTGATTGATCAGGCAAGCCGCGACGAAAAGATTGTTGCCGTGACCGCGGCGATGCCCGAGGGCACCGGGCTCAACCTTTTTGCCGACCGGTTCCCGCGGCGCTGCTTTGACGTGGGCATTGCCGAGCAGCATGGCGTGACCTTTTCGGCGGGGCTGGCCGCCGGGGGGATGAAGCCTTTCTGCGCGATCTATTCCACCTTCCTGCAGCGCGGCTATGACCAGATCGTGCATGACGTGGCGATCCAGCGGCTGCCGGTGCGTTTTGCCATCGACCGTGCGGGTCTTGTGGGTGCCGATGGGGCAACCCATGCCGGAAGCTATGACATCGCCTTTCTGGCGAACCTGCCGGGCATGGTGGTGATGGCGGCGGCCGACGAGGCCGAGCTTGTGCATATGGTTGCCACGGCGGCGGCGCATGACGAAGGGCCGATTGCCTTCCGCTATCCGCGCGGCGAAGGCATGGGCGTCGATATGCCCGAGCACGGCACACCGCTTGAGATTGGCAAGGGCCGGATCGTGGCCGAGGGCGCGCGGGTCGCGATCCTCTCCTATGGCACGCGTCTGGCCGAGGTGCTCAAGGCGCGCGAGGCCCTGGCCGCGCGCGGCATGGCGCCCACTGTGGCGGATGCCCGCTTTGCCAAGCCGCTCGATACCGAGCTGATCTTGCGGCTCGTGGCCGAGCATGAGGCGGTGATCTGCATCGAAGAGGGGGCCGTGGGCGGTTTTGGCTCCCATGTCGCGCAGTTCCTGAGCGCGCAGGGCGTGTTCGACCGCGGCTACAAGTTCCGCGCGATGGTGCTGCCCGATACGTTCATCGACCATGCCAGCCCCGAAGATATGTATGCCAGCGCCAAGATGAACGCCGAACATATCGAGGCGAAAGTGCTCGAACTGCTCGGCGTTGCCGTGGCGAAGCGCGCCTGACCTTGCTTTGGGGCGGCCTCAGGCTGCCTCTTTGGCGCTGAGCAACCCCTCGGCCACCAGACGCTCCGCCCAGCCCTCAGGCTGGGTGAAAAGATGGGTTTTCCAGCCGCGTGCGGATGCCGCCGCGATGTTTTCGGGCCGGTCATCGGCAAACAGCAGATCAGCGCCCGACAGCCCGCTTTCCTCCTCAAGCAGCGCATAAAAGCGCGGGTCGGGTTTCATCATGCGCCGATGCGCCGAGACAAAGAGCCGGTCGAAGGTGGTGAGGTAGGGATAGGCCTTGCAAGCGATCTCGAAGGTTTCGGCACCGAAGTTCGAGAGCGCAAAAACCGGCACGCCACGGGCTTTCAGCGCGCCAAGGAGCCGCGCGGAATGGGGGATGCCGGGCGAGGCCATGGTGAGCCATTCATCATGCCAGAGCATGATCTCTGCCGCCCAGTGCGGGCAGGCCGCGGCCTGTGCCGCGATCCGCGCATGAAACGGCGCACCAAGGTCAACCTCTTCATTCGCGGCCTCGATCCCGCTTTCGGCAAAAAAGGCGCGGGCGCGTTCTGCCCCGAGCCGGGCCTCATAAAACGTGTCCGGGTTCCATTCGATCAGCACCTTGCCGATGTCGAAGACGACTGCCTTGGTCATGTATGCACCCATGCGATGACGGCGGGAATGGTGAGGATGCTCGCGGCGGTCGAGAACAGGATCGCCGACGACACCCGTTGTGGGGCCACGCCAAAATGCGCGGCGAGAATATAGACATTGCCCGCGACGGGGAGTGCCGCGGCTGCGATCATCACGCCTGCCGCGAAGGGCTCGACCGGGAAGATAAAGAGCGCGGCCACCGCCACCGCGGCGGGATGCAAAAAGAGCTTGGCGCCCGAAAGCCAGAGCGCGGGGCCAACCTTTTCCGCACTGCGGCCCGCAAGCGAGGCGCCAATGGCAAACAGAGCGCCCGGCGTGGCGGCCCCGCCAAGGATCTTCATGAATTCGTCGAGCGGGCCGGGCATCGGGAGATGGAGCAGCGCCCAGGCGAGACCGGCCAGCATCGAAACGATCATCGGGTTTTTTGCGAGCCCGAGCGCAAGCGGGGCCAGCGCCACCCGGCCATGGCGGGCATAGGTGACAAGAAGCGTGATCAGCGTGGAAAACACGATCATGTCGGCGGCAAGCACCATCAGCACCGGCCCCGCCGCTTTGGGCCCCAAAAGCACCACAAGCATCGGCACGCCGAGAAAGCCGGTGTTGCCGGTCATCGCGGTATGGGCCTCCATCGCCGCCTCGGCCAAGGGGCGCGCGCGCGCCTTGGCACCGGCAAAGCCGATGACCCACACAAAGATTGAGCCGGCGAGATAGGCGGCGAAGAAGGCGGGGTCGAACAGCTCTTCAAGCGGCAGCGTCGCGGTGAAGCGAAACAGCATCGCCGAGAGCGCGAAGTAAAAGACGAACTTCGTCAGCCAGGCGGTGGCTTCGGGCGGAAAGAACAGCGCCCGCCCGGCCCCCCAGCCAAGCGCGATCAGCCCGAAGAAGGGCAGCGTCTTGAGAAAGATCTCCCACATGCCTCAGCGCTAGCACGGGCTGCGCCGCCGCGCCAGCACTCAGCCCGCGCCGATCAACGCGCCCGCGGCAAAGACCAGCGCGCCGCCGATCACCACCTGAGTCACCGCGCGCAGAATCGGCGTTTCCATATATTTGTTCTGGATCCAGGCAATCGCCCAAAGCTCGACGAAAACGATGATCATGGCGATCACCGTTGCGGTCCAGAAATCCGGGATCAGATAGGGGAGCGCGTGGCCGAGCCCGCCCACCGCTGTCATGATGCCCGAGGCGAGGCCGCGCTTGAGCGGGCTGCCGCGGCCGGAGATCACACCATCATCATGCGCGGCCTCGGTGAAGCCCATCGAGATGCCCGCACCGGTGGCGGCGGCAAGGCCGACAAGCAGCGTGGTGTGGGTGTTCTGCGTTGCAAAGGCGGTGGCAAAGATCGGCGCCAGCGTGGAGACCGAGCCATCCATCAGCCCGGCAAGCCCCGGCTGCACCCATGTCAGCACGAATTGCCGATGCGCGGCCTGATCCTCCTCGGAGCGCGTCTCGCCGTCGAGATGCTCTGCCATCAGCTCCTCGGCGCGGGTCTCGTGGCCGCGTTCGGCCGCGGCCAGATCGCCCAGAAGCTTGCGCGTTGTGGCATCTTCGGTGCGTTGTGCGGCGAAAGTGTAGAACCGCCCCGCGGCGCGTTCCATCTCTTCGGCCTCGCCCCGGATCGTTTCGAGCGAGAGGTTGGTGGCGAGCCAGACCGGCTTGCGATTGAAAAAGCCCGAGACATGCTCCCGGCGGATGAGCGGAATCACCTCGCCAAAGCGTGCGCGGTGCCGCTCGATCAAAAGCCGACGATGGCCGTCTTCCTCTTCCGCCATCCCGTCGAAGACCGCCGCCGTTCCCGGATATTCGGCGCGCAGCCGCTCTGCGTAGCTCCGATAGATGCGCGCGTCATCCTCTTCGGAGGAGATGGCGAGGGCGAGAATCTCCTGTTCGGAGAGGTCTTTGAAGCGACGGCGAGAAGCTATTCCGGGGAGCATGGGGCGTCCGTGTTTAGAATGGTTCTAAAATATTGACATGGCCCGAACATACAATCGAAATATGTGAACCAGCCAGTTCATTTTGCTCTTGTAAAATGAACCGATAAGTTTATATGAGGTCATGTGAACCAAATGGTTCAGAAAAGGAGAATGACATGAAACGCCTCATTTCCGGTCTTGTTCTGGCGACCGTGACCGCTACCGCTGCGGCGGCGGGGGGCTGGAGCTTCGATATTCCGCGGCTTGACTTCCCGACCACGGCGACGGTCTCGAGCCAGGGCTGCAGCCATTTGACGCAGACCTGCAAGCTCTGAGGGCAGCCGCGCCACGGCGTGCCGCTGCGGTGTCACAGGCGATTGACCCCGCCGGGCCAGCGCCCTACCCATTGAGTCGGAATGAAAGACTCCGGGGGAGCGCATGGCCGAGCCGCAAGACGCCTTGATCGTCATCGATATCCAGAACGACTTCTGCCCCGGCGGTGCGCTTGCCGTGGCCGGGGGAGACGAGATCCTGCCGCAGGTGAATGCGCTGATGGCGCAGTTTCCGGTCAGCGTGCTGACGCAGGACTGGCACCCGGAAAACCACTCCTCCTTCGCCGCCAATCATCCCGGCGCGGCGCCCTTCTCTCAGGTGCCGATGCCCTACGGGATGCAGACGCTTTGGCCCAGCCATTGCGTGCAGGGCTCTGAGGGGGCGGATTTCCATCCCGGGCTGGATGTCGAACGGGCAGAGCTGATCCTGCGCAAGGGGTTCCGCCCCGGCATAGACAGCTATTCCGCGTTTTTCGAAAATGACCGCAGCACCGCCACCGGGCTCGCGGGCTATCTGCGCGAGCGCGGCATCACCCGGCTGACCTTTGTCGGCCTTGCGCTCGATTTTTGCGTTGGCTGGTCGGCGCTGGATGCGGCGCGGCTCGGCTTTGAGGTGCGGGTGATCGAAAGCGCCTGCCGCGCCATCGACCTTGACGGCTCGCTGGAGGCGGCGCGCGCGGCGATGCGGGCTGCGGGCGTGGAGCTGAGCGCCTGACATGGTCGATATTGCCACCCGAGTCTACAATCACCGCTGGCGGATCGACCCGATCGTGCGCTCGCTGCTTGATACCGACTTTTACAAGCTCTTGATGTGCCAGTCGGTGTTTCGCAATGCGCGCGACACGCAGGTGACGTTTTCGCTGATCAACCGCACCAAAACGATCCCGCTGGCCGATCTGATCGACGAGGGGGAGCTGCGCGCGCAGCTTGATTACGCGCGCGGGCTGCGGCTCACCCGCGGCGAAAGCACCTGGCTCAGGGGCAACACCTTTTACGGCAAGCGGCAGATGTTCCGCTCTGATTTCATGGAATGGTTCGAGACCTTCCAGCTTCCGCCCTATCACCTCGAAAAGCGCGACGGGCAATATGAACTGACCTTCGAGGGCGCCTGGCCCGAGGTGATGATGTGGGAGATCCCGGCGCTCGCGATCTTGATGGAGCTGCGCTCGCGCGCGGTTCTGGGCGCGATGAAGCGGTTCGAGCTGCAGGTGCTTTACGCCCGCGCAATGACCCGCGTCTGGGAAAAGATCGAACGGCTGCGCAAGATCGAGGGGCTGAAGATCGCCGATTTCGGCACCCGGCGGCGGCACGGTTTTCTGTGGCAGGACTGGTGCGTGCAGGCGATGGTCGAGGGGCTCGGCGAGGCCTTCACCGGCACCTCGAACTGCCTGATCGCGATGCGGCGCGACCTTGAGGCGGTGGGCACCAATGCCCATGAGATGCCGATGGTCTTTGCCGCGCTTGCCGAAACCGAGCACGAATTGCGGCAGGCGCCCTACAAGGTGCTTGAGGCCTGGCATGAAGAACATGAGGGCAACCTGCGCATCATCCTGCCCGATACCTATGGCACGAACGGCTTTCTGGCCCATGCGCCCGACTGGCTCGCCGCCTGGACCGGGGTGCGGATCGATTCCGGCAACCCGTTCGAGGGCGCGCAAAGGGCGATCGACTGGTGGCGGGCGCGCGGCGAAGATCCGCGCAAAAAGCTGATCATCTTCTCCGACGGGCTCGACGTGGCGCAGATCGAGGATCTGCATGCCCATTTCCGCGGCCAGGTGAAGGTGAGCTTTGGGTGGGGCACGCTGCTCACCAACGATTTCCGCAATCTGGTGGCCGAAGATGCGCTCGCGCCCTTCAGCCTCGTGTGCAAGGCCGTCGCGGCGAACGGACGGCCAACGGTGAAGCTCTCCGACAATCCCGAAAAGGCAACCGGCCCGGCCGAAGAGATCGCGCGCTATCGCCGCGTGTTCGAAGTGGGCGCGCAGGCGGCGATGCCGGTGGTGGTCTGAGGGCTTTCGCCCTCAGGCATCATCTTAGCCTTCGCTCAGCCTTCAAGCGTGTTGAGCACCCAGAAGAGCCCCGCTGAAAGCGCCGCCGACGCCGGCACGGTGATCACCCAGGCGGCGATGACCGTGGTGATATGCGCACGGCGCACCAAGAGCCGGCGCGAGCGCTCTTCGGGGGCGACGGGCTTGCCCTTTTGCAGCCCGAGCATCCGTGCGCGCCGCTCTGCATGCCATTCGCGGTAAAAGCCAACGCCAAAGACACCGCCCACCGCGATATGGGTGGAGGAGACCGGCAGCCCGAGCCACGAGGCGACGATCACTGTGATCGCGGCGGAAAGCGCCACGCAATAGGCGCGCATGGCATTGAGCTTGGTAATCTCAGAGCCCACCAGCCGGATCAGCCGCGGCCCGAACAGCATCAGCCCGACCGAGATGCCGAGCGCGCCGACCACCATCACCCAAAGCGGTACGGTGACCTGATCGGCGAGTTCCCCCGCCTCGACGGCATGCACGATGGCCGCGAGCGGGCCGACCGCATTGGCGACATCATTCGCGCCATGCGCAAAGGAGAGGAGCGCGGCAGAAACGACAAGCGGCAGGGTGAAGAGCTTCTTGAGCGATTTCTTGCGGTTTTCCATGCCGCGCGACTGGCGGCGCACCAGCGGCACGGCGAGCGCCCAGGCGGCGAGGCCGAGCAGGATGCCAAGCAGGATCGACGCCCCCATCGAAAGATCGATGACCTTTTTCAGCCCCTTGATCGCAAGGTAGGTCGCAAAGGCGCCGGTCATCAGGCCGATGAAGCCCGGCACCCAGCGCTGCGCGGCGGCGATCTTGTCTTCGACATAGATCACCTTGGCCTTGATCAGCGCGAGGAAGGCGGCGGCGATGATGCCGCCCATCAGCGGCGAGATCACCCAGCTTGTGACAATCGCGCCAATCGCGCCCCAGTTCACCGCACTGAAGCCCGCCGCCATGATGCCCGCGCCGACGACACCGCCAACGATGGAATGGGTGGTGGAGACCGGCGCGCCCATCCAGGTGGCAAGGTGCAGCCAGAGCGCGGAGGCGAGCAGGGCCGACATCATCGCCCAGACGAAATGCGCCGCATCGGGCACGGCATCGGGAGCCAGAATGCCGGTCGAGACGGTCTTGACCACGTCGCCGCCGGCGAGCAGCGCGCCTGCCGTCTCGAATACCGCGGCAATCGCCAGAGCCCCGCCGAGGGTGAGCGCATTCGCCCCCACCGCGGGCCCCATGTTGTTGGCGACATCGTTCGCGCCGATGTTGAGCGCCATATAGGCGCCAATCGCGGCCGCCGCGACAACGATCAGCGCGCCCGGTTGCGCACCCATCAGCACGGCCGCGCCGAGCCCGGCAAGCACGATGAAAGCGAGCGAAAGGCCCGGCGCCACCAGCGGGCGCGCCACAAACCCGGCCGCTTCTTCGATCAGGCCGAAGCGCTTGAGGTCTTTGTCGAGGGTTTTCCACTGGTTGACGGGCGGTGTGGCCACGGCTGTTCCCCTGAACCATCCCGGCTGTCATAAAACAGGTGGGATTCTGTTACATACGGGCCGGGGGACTAGCCTGTTTGCGCCCACAGTTCAACGGCGGTTCACGAAAGCGTGCGCAAAAGAAGTTTCAGATCCTTTTCCTGCACGCGTTTGGCCGCGGTTTTCGGGCTGACCCAAACCCGTTTGCGGCGCCCGGCCTCGGGGAACTTGTCTTCCATCGTCTCGACATCGACAAGAAAACACAAAACCTCGCAGCGCTGGTCGAGCCCGGTCTTGCGGTGTTTGGTGTAAACGTAATTGCCCACCGCTTCCGCATGCACGGTGCCGGTGATGCCCGCCTCTTCCCAAGCCTCGCGCAGGGCGGCTTCGGCCAGGGTCTTGCCCCGCATCGGCCAGCCTTTCGGAACGATCCAGCGCCCGGTGTCGAGCGAGGTCACCAAAAGCACCTCCAGCTCGTCTTCGATCTTTCGGCGGCACAGCGCCGCGACCTGCAAGGCATCGGGGCGTTTGCCCATCAGCGTACCGAGAAAATGAGGCATGTCCATCATTGCAGATCCTTCCAAGGGGCTGCATCCTCCAGCACCATCCGCGCAAGCGCAACCGCGCGTTCTGCATAGCCGCGTTGCCGCGCGTGATCTTGTGGCGCGCGGCTGACCACCCAGCCCGCCGAGGCAAAACCGCGCAATGCGAGGAACAGGGGCAAAAGGGCAAGCTGGTCGTCGGGCAGTGCGCGGGCGGCGCGGTAGCCGCGCACGAGGCGGCGGGCCTGTTCGGGCAGGTTCGGGTCGCCCCAGCTCTGAATGAGCACCGAGGCGAGTTCGTAAAGCCGGAACCCGGGGCCGCAATCGTCGAAATCGAGAAGCCGCAGCCGGTCGTTTTCGACCATCACGTTCGAGCGCAGCACATCGGCGTGGATCGGCCCGTAATCGGTGGCTTGCGGCACCAGAAAGGCGGCCTTTTCGCGTGCCTGCTGCAAGAGCAGGGACTCTTCGGGCGCAAGCGTCGGGTTTTCCCAGAACGGGCCGAGCCGCGGCGCGGGGCCCAAGAGCGCCTCGCCATCCCAGGGCGCGCGCGCAAACGGGGCGGGGCAGGCGCCCGCATCGGCGGCATTATGCAACTGCGCGAGCAAGGTGCCCAGGTCCTCGGCGCGCTCCAAGACTGCAGAGCCCGCAAGCGGCGCGCCCGCCTCGCCCATCGGGCGGCCCGAGATCCAGCGCAGGCAAGAGACGGTGAGCCCGCCCACCTGCGCGATCCAGGCGCCCGAGGCGGCGGGGAGCGGCTCGACGACGGACACGCCCGCATCGGCGAGGCGGGCGCAAAAGGCCAGTTCGCAGGCGATGGCGGCGGGGCTTTGATAGCCGGGGCGGTGAAGCCGCAGCGCGAGCTTTGCGCCCGAGCCGTGCAGCGTGGCGAACACGATGTTTTCGGAGCGCCAGACCAGCTGCAGGGGGGCGCCCTGGCAGAGCCAGGCGCGCTGGGCGCGCGTGGCGAGTTCATAGGCGCGGGCGTCGTCCATCATGCGGGCATCTCCCGCAGGATCTGGTCGAGCGTTTCCGCCAGCATCGCGGCATTTTCGCGCGAGAACGGCATTGGCGGGCGCATCTTGAGAATGTGCTGCGCGCGCCCGACCCGGCCCAGAAGGATGCCCCGCGCCTTGGCGGCCTCGACCACGCGGCCGCAAAAGGCGCCGTCGGGCACACCTTCGCGGGCAAATTCGATGGCGAAGAAAAAGCCAAGGCCGCGGATGTCGGCAATCAGCGGGTGGCGGAGGGCGCTCAGCAGATCGAGCGCATAGGCGCCCACGTCGCGGGCGTTCTCCACCAGCCCTTCCTCTTCGATCACATCGAGCACGGCGCTTGCCGCGGCGCAGGAGACGGGGTTGCCCGCGAATGTGTTGAAATAGCCAAAGGCATTGCGGAAGGCGGCCATGATGTCGGGCCGGGCGATCACGGCGGCGACCGGATGGCCATTGCCCATGGGCTTGCCAAGCGTGACGACATCGGGGGCAAAGCCGAGCCGCTCATGCCCCCACCAATGGCTGCCAAGGCGGCCAAAGCCGGGCTGCACCTCGTCGCAAAGCACAAGCCCGCCCGCGCGGTGCACCACCGCGACGGTGGCATCGAGAAAGCCCGGATCGAGCCCCGGCATTCCCTCATTGGCAAAGATCGGGCAGAGCATCAGCCCGGCAAAGCCGTGACCGGCCTCTTCCAGCTCTTCGATCGCGCGCGCCACATTGGCGGCAAAAGCGGCAGCCTGCGCCTTTTGCGCACCGCCCAGGGGCGCGAGGCTGTCGGGCGCGGGCACGCGGCGCACATGGGGCGGATAGCCGCCGATCGGCGGGCGGCGGGTGGAAAGCTGCGCCACCGCCGTTGTGTTGCCGTGATAGGTGTTGTCGGTGGCGATCAAGCCCGTTTTCCCCGTCACCGCCTGCGCCATGCGAAGCGCCACATCATTCGCTTCGGAGCCCGTGCAGGTCATCAGCATCTGGCTGAGGCCATGGGCGAATTTTGCCACCAGCCGCTCGCCATAGTCGAGAATGCCTTCATGCAGGTAGCGGCTGTGGGTGTTGAGGCGCGCGGATTGCTGCGCGATGGCCGCGACCACGCGCGGGTGACAATGCCCCAGATGTGCGACGTTGTTGTAACAATCGAGGTAGCGCCGCCCCTCGGCATCATAAAGCCAGACGCCCTCGCCGCGGACGATCTGCACGGGATCGTCGTAAAAGGTGGGCACATTCGGCCCCAGAAGTGCCGCGCGCCGTGCCATAAGCTCACTCATCTTCACCCACCTTGCCCCGCAGGCTTTTCACCTCACCGCGCACCGATTTTGCGGCGAGGCGGCGGCGCTGGCTGCCCAGCGTCGGCTTTGTGGCGATGCGGCGCTTTGGGGCCACCAGCGCCGCGCGGATCATCTCGGCCAGCCGCTCGCGGGCAAGCTCGCGGTTGCGGGTCTGGGACCGGGTCTCTTCGGCGCGGATCACGATCGCGCCGTCGAGCGTCCATTTGCGCCCCGCGATGCGTTTGAGCCGCGCTTTCACTGCTGGCGTAAGATGCGGGCTGCGCTCGGCCTCAAAACGCAGCTCCACCGCGGTCGAGACCTTGTTCACATTCTGCCCGCCCGGCCCCTGCGCGCGGGTGAAGCTCTCGGAGAGCTCCCAATCGGCAATCGCCACTCTGTCGTCGATCCACAGCATGGCCAGAGCCTAGCCTTCCGCACGGAAAACGAAAGGGGGTCTGGCACAAAACCTGCTGAGCGGCCCTCAGAGCGCGGCGGCGAGGCGCGTGCCCTGATCAATGGCGCGCTTGGCATCAAGCTCGCCCGCGACATCGGCGCCGCCGATCACATGGGCCGCGATGCCCTGCGCCTTCAGTGCTTCGGCCAGGCTGCGCTGGCTCTCCTGTCCGGCGCAGAGCACGACCGTATCCGCCTCGATCAGGGTGGGGGACTCGCGCCCGGGGCCAAAGGTGATGTGCAGACCCTCGGGCGTGATGCGCTCGTAATTCACCCCGCCGATCATCTTTACGCCCTTGGCGGCGAGTGCGGCACGGTGAATCCAGCCCGTCGTCTTGCCAAGCTTGCGGCCCGGTTTTTCGGGTTTGCGCTGCAAAAGCGTGACCGCGCGGGCCGGCGGGCTCGGGTCAGGCTTCTCCAGCCCGCCCGGCGTTTGCGCCGGATCGCCCACGCCCCATTCGCGCCTCCAGTCCTCGGGGTGAAGGGTCGGGCTTTCCTCGACAGTGAGGAATTCGGCGACATCAAAGCCAATGCCGCCCGCGCCCACCACCGCCACCCGTGGCCCCGCCGTGGTGCGCCCGGAGAGGAGATCGGCATAGCTCACCGCAAGCTCTTCGCCGGGGATGCCGGGGCTGCGGGGGGTGACGCCGGTGGCAATCACCACCTCGTCAAACTCGCCAAGCGATCTCACCGTTGCCTCGGTGTTGAGCCGCAGGCTGACGCCGGATTGCTCGAGCATGGTCGCGAACCAATTGGTCAGGCCGACGAATTCTTCCTTGCCCGGGATGGTGCGCGCAAGGCAGAGCTGGCCGCCAATTTCTGCCCCTTTCTCGAAAAGCTTCACCGCATGGCCGCGCTGGGCGGCCGTGATGGCACAGGCAAGCCCCGCAGGGCCCGCGCCCACAACCGCGATGCGCTTGGGGTCTGTAACCGGTGCGAGCACCAGCTCCGTCTCATGGCCCGCGCGCGGGTTGACGAGGCAGGACGAAATCTTGCCTGAAAAGGTGTGGTCAAGGCAGGCTTGATTGCAGCCGATGCAGGGGGCGATTTCTGCCGCGCGCCCGCTGGCCGCCTTGGCGACAAAATCCGGGTCGGCAAGAAAGGGGCGGGCAAGGCTCACCATATCGGCCTGACCGGCTTCGAGGATGGTCTCGGCCACCTCGGGGGTGTTGATCCGGTTTGAGGTGATCACCGGGATCGTCACCTCGGGGCGCAGCCGCGCGGTGAGCCAGGCAAAGGCCGCGCGTGGCACCGAGGTGGCAATGGTGGGCACCCGCGCCTCATGCCAGCCGATGCCGGTGTTGAGCATCGAGGCCCCCGCCGCCTCGATCGCCTTGGCGAGCAGCACCACCTCGTCCCAGGTCGAGCCCTCGGGGACGAGGTCGATGAGCGAAATGCGAAAGATGACGATGAAATCATCCCCCACCGCGGCGCGCACGCGTTTCATCACCTCCACGGGCAGGCGCATGCGGTTCTCATAGCTGCCGCCCCAGGCGTCGGTCCGGCGGTTCACATGGCGCACGAGAAACTGGTTGAGGAAATAGCCCTCCGAGCCCATCACCTCGACGCCATCATAGCCCGCCTCACGCGCGCGCGCCGCTGCCGTGGCAATGTCGGCGATCTGCTTTTCGATCCCGGCGTCATCAAGTTCTTTCGGCGCAAAGGGGGAAATGGGCGATTTCACGGCCGAGGCGGAAACGCATTCCGGCCCGTAGGCATAGCGCCCGGCATGCAGGATCTGCATCGCGATCCGCCCGCCCGCCTCCTGCACGCGGGAGGTGACAAGGCGATGATTCTCAATGTCTTTCGGCGTGAAGAGACCGGCGGCGCCGGGAAACACGCCGCCCTCCCGGTTGGGGGCCATGCCCCCCGTCACCATCAGGCCCACGCCGCCGCGCGCCCGCTCGGCGTAAAATTCCGCCACCCGGTTCCAGTCGCCCGTTTCCTCAAGGTTGGTATGCATCGAGCCCATCAGAACACGGTTGGGCAGCGTCACATGCCCCAGATCGAGCGGCGACAGCAGATGCGGATACTGGCTCATGAATTCCTCCCTCGGCTGGCCCCAACCTGCCTTGCGCGTCCGGCGCTGTCACGCTCAACGCCGCGTCATATCGGAACGCCGCGCAACAATCGTTTCCGGCTCTTAACGCCTCGGTGGGATTTCCCCGGTATTGTCCCTGCAGCGTCCAATTTGCGCCCGAATTCGCGGCCAAACCTTGTGGGAACGCGAAACACTGCCGAAGGGTAAAAGATGGACCGCCTGACCGAGATGGAAGCTTTTGCCACCGTGGTGGATCAGGGCGGCTTTACCGATGCCGCGAAAAAGATGGGCATTTCCAAATCGGCTGTCTCCAAGCATGTCTCCGCGCTGGAGGCCCGACTTGGGGCGCGGCTGCTCAACCGCACCACGCGCCGCGTCTCGCCCACCGAGATCGGGCTGGCTTACTATGACCGTGCGCGCCGCGTGCTCAATGACGCGGGCGAGGCGGATGCGCTTGTCACCTCAATGCAGGTCGCGCCCTCGGGGCTCTTGCGCATTTCGGTTGCGACCGATTTCGGGGTGAACCTGCTTTCGCCGGTTCTGGGCGACTTTTTGCAGGCCTACCCCGATATCACCGTGAACATGGTGCTCAACAACCGTTATGTGGAGCTGATTTCCGAAGGCTTTGACATGGCGATCCGGGTGGGCGAGCTGGAAGACAGCACCCTGCGCGCGCGCAAGCTGACCGATACGGCGAAACGGATGATCGCCTCGCCCAAATATTTTGAGCGCTACGGGCGGCCCGCGAAGATTGATGACCTCAATGAGCACAAGCTTCTGCATTACTCGAATCAGTCAAACGGCAATGTCTGGAAGATCACCGCGCCTTCGGGCGAGCGGCGGCAGGTGCGCTCGGCGGGCTGGCTCACGGTGAATGATGGCCAGTCGCTTCTGCATGCCGCGATTGCCGGGCTCGGCATCGCCTATCTGCCCTCGTTCCTCTATGCCGAGGCGATGGAGAAAGGGCTGGTCGAGGAAGCGATGCCGGAGTTGCCGATGGAAACGCTCGGCATCTATGCCGTTTATCCGCCGGGCCGCTTCACGCAGCCCAAAGTGCGCGCCTTCATCGACTTTCTGGCGCAGACCTTTGCCGACAAGGGCCCAGACAACTGGTGAGCCCGGCGATTGAACAGGGCCTGTCGGGCCCGAAGTTTCCCTCTGGCGGCGCCCTCCGTCTGCGCCGTCACCTTGGGGTCGGAGCCAGTAACACGGCTTCGACCCTTCTGTTTTTCTCGCGCCCCTCGGGTGTAAGGTTGCTCGCCCGCGGGGCCATCCAGCCGGCGCCCTCGGCGCTGATTTGCGCGGGGGCAACGCCGTGGCGGCTGATCAGGCGCTCGCGCACCGCCGCGGCGCGCGCTTTCGAGAGCGCGATATTGGCCGCCAGCGCCCCGTCGTTGTCGGTATGGCCGACAAGCGCCACCTGCGCCTCGGGATGGGTGGCGAGGTAATCGGCAAGCCCCGCCAGCGAGGCGTAGCTCCCTTCGCCGAGCGCCGAGGCGCCACTCTCGAACACCAGATCGTCGAGCGCCACGGCCCCGCTGGCTTCAAGCCGCGCGCCGATGCCGGTGGCGCCGGGCGCCGGGGCGGGTTGCGGGGCGGCTAGGCCCGGTTCCGCCGGCGGCGGCGTGACCTGTTGCACCGCCACCCGTGTCAGATGCACGAAGCCCGACTCGGAAGAGCGCGACACGGTGAGGGCGAGCCATATGTCCCCGCGCCGGGCGGTGAGATAGCGGAAATCGCCCAGATCGACATGCATTTCCGGCTCGGGCAGCAGGTCGAGCGCATAGCGAAAGTCAAAGCCGCCGCAGGCATCGGTCTCGCATTCAAAAACCACGGCGAAGCCTGCCTCCTCGATCTGCGCGCGCAAGGCCGCAAAGATCTGCAGGCTGGTATCTTGATTGGCGCGCAGCCGCCACGCGGTGTCAGAGCGGTTGCCCTCCAGATGCTGGCTTGGCGCGGCGCCATTCTTCCATGGCCCGATGCGGATCTCGTAAGAACTGGCCGGGGCGCCGCGCTCGGCCGAGACGGTGGCACCCGGTGGCGGCTCAAAGCTGAAAGGGGCGGCCAGAGCGGGCAGGGCAAGGCCGATGAGCCCCGCAGCCAGAAGCGCGCGCGCCGCCCTCATGCGCAAGCCTTTCGGCGGTAATGGTAGGCGCTCACCGCGTCGAGCCCGAGGCTGCGATAAAGCGCATTGGCGGGCGCATTGGCGCGGGTGACGACGAGCGCAAGCTCTTCCGCCCCGGCCTCGATCGCCCAACGCGCGGCCTCGGCCATGATCGCGCGGCCAAGCCCGGTGCGGCGATAGGCCGGCAGAACCGTGAGCGCATGCAGCATCGCCGTGCCTTCATGGAGCGCAAGGAAGGCGGCCCCGGCGGCGCGGTCGCTCGTGCGGCCGAGGATCGCGATCTTCGGCCCCGTCACCCGCTCCAGTATGGCCTGACGCTCTGCCCCGATGCCGGTTTCGGCCCAGACCTCGCGCACGATGGCCAGCGGCGGCCAATGCGCGAAAGCGGTGACGGGGGGCACATTGGTGGAGAGCCGCTGCAGCGGCGCGGCATAGATCACCACCGGGTCGAACATCTCGTAACCGCGGGCGTCGAGCGCGGCGTCGAGCATCCGGTCTTCCGGTCGGACCATGAATTTTGGCATTTGCCCAAGGGCGTGGTGCGCGGCTTCGGCGGCAGCGATATTGGCCGCCTCGAACGGGCCGGCCAAGCTTGCGCAGCTCACCCGCGCGCCGCCGCCCAAACCCTCGCGCACCACAAAGCCCCCGGCGCGGTGCTGCGCCGCTGCGGGCCATGTGGCATCAATCACCGCGAAGAAATCGGTCATTGCCCCTCCGGGAAGGCGGCTTGCAGCGCGGCATAAGCGGCTTCCAGCGCCGCCGGATCGGTGGACCGCGCCACCAGATTGGTGCCGTAATTGCCGTCTGTCACGAAGGGATAAGAGCCGAGGGAGACCGCGGGATGCGCCTTTGCGAGCGCGCGCAGATCATCGGCAATCGCGGCTTCGGCGAGCATCAGCTGCCAGGTGCGGCTGAGGAGCGGCGCGCCCCCCGCCAGCCGCGGCAAAAGCCCCGCCACCATCGCCTGAAAGATGTTCGGCACGCCGGCCATGACATGACAGGTGCCGATCGAAAAACCGGGCGCGCCGGAGACCGGATTGTCGATCAGCGCCGCGCCCTCAGGAATGCGCGCCATCCTGAGCCGCGCCTCGGTAAATTCGACCCCGCGGGCGGCATAATGCGCCGCAAGCAGGGCACGCGCATCCTCGCGCACGGAGATGCTCTGCCCGAAAGCTGCGGCCACGGCATCCGCGGTGATGTCGTCATGCGTGGGCCCGATCCCGCCCGAGGTGAACAGATGGTCATGCTCCGCCGAAAGCGCGCGCACCGCGGCGACGATGGTGGCGTGATCATCCGAAATCACCCGGATCTGGCGCAGGTCAATCCCGACCTTGACCAGTTCGCCCGCCAGATGATGGGCGTTGCCCTCCCGGGTGCGCCCGGTCAGGATCTCGTCGCCGATGATCAGGATTGCTGCTGTGGGATTGGGCATTCGGGCCTCCTTGGCCCCGGTATAAGCCCCTGCGACCCTGCGGAAAAGCCCGGCTCTGGCCAAGCGGCGCAATTGTGACTATCTAGGGGCGGTTCGTGCAGGAGATGTAAAGTGACAGACGCAGCGGGACGCGTGACGAAGGATGGTATCCGGATCTATGACGTGGCGGAATACGAGGGCATGCAGGCGGCGGGCCATCTGGCCGCGCGCATCCTTGACGAGGTGGCGCCACTGATCGAGCCCGGAGTGACCACCGCCGCGCTCGACGATTTTGTGCGCAACCGGGTGGAAGAACTGGGGGCGACCTCGGCGACAATCGGTTACCGGGGCTACAAGCACGCCTCGTGCATTTCGGTGAACCACGTGGTGTGCCACGGCATTCCGGGCCCGAAAGTGCTGAAAGACGGCGACATTCTCAACATCGACGTGACGGTGATTTTGGATGGCTGGTTTGGTGACACCTCGCGGATGTATGTGGCGGGGAACCTGTCACGCAAGGCCGAGCGGCTCATTCAGGTCACGCATGATGCGCTGATGATCGGCATCGAGCAGGTGAAACCGGGCAATACCTTCGGGGACATCGGCCATGCGATTCAGGCCTATGTCGAGGCGCAGCGCATGAGCGTGGTGCGCGATTTCTGCGGCCACGGTGTGGGCCGGGTGTTCCACGCCCCGCCGAACGTGCTGCACTATGGCCGCAAGGGTGCGGGCGCGGTGTTGGAAGAAGGGATGATCTTCACCATCGAGCCGATGGTGAACCTTGGCCGGCCCGAAACCAAGGTGCTGGCCGATGACTGGACCGCAGTCACCCGCGACAAGTCGCTTTCCGCGCAGTTTGAACATGCGGTGGGGGTGACGGCGGATGGCTGCGAGATCTTCACGTTGAGCCCGGCAAACCGGTTTCACCCGACCTGGGGCTGAGCCGCGGCACTGACCGCTTGCTTTTTGCCAAGCTTGCCCCGAAACTGAACGCATCTGTTTAGATTCGGGGTGAGCATGATCTTGTTGATCGTGAAGGTGCTGCATCTGCTCGGCGCCGCGGGATGTTTGGGCGCGAGCGCGGCCAAAAACCTGATCCTCCGGCGTGACACCTTGCGGGGCGCGCCGCTTTTGTGGCTTGTGCGGCTCGACAAAGTTTCCGGTGTGTCGGCGGTGCTCGTCGCCGCCACCGGCATCGCCATGGCGCGCGGCCTTGCCAAACCCGCAGCACTCTACCTGCACGACCCGCTGTTCTGGCTCAAGCTTGCGCTTTTCATCGCCGCTTCCGCAGCCGTGATCCGCACAAAGTCTGCCCTGCGCCGGGCACGGGCGGCGGGAGAAATGGCCCCGTCCCAACGGGTCCGCCGGGCGCTCGCCTTCGATTTCGGCGCGCTTTTGATCTTGCTCGCACTCGGTCGGGGCATCGCGCTCGGCCTCTAGTCGTATTTGCGCAGATCCTCGATCACTTTGCCGTCATTGGGGAGGGCGCCCGGGGCGACCAGTTCGATCTTGCCCTTGAGCTTGAGCGCCTCGACCACGCCCGCGGCATAGCGCTCTGGCGTGCAGGCGTCGGTTTCGATCTGCACCGTCATCGCATCCATCTCGCCCTCGCGGGTGGCGATGACGCGGGCGCGTTTCACCTCGGGGTGGGCCGCGACAAAGGCCGCGACCTGCTCGGGGCGCACGAACATGCCCTTGATCTTCGTGGTCTGATCGGCACGGCCCATCCAGCCCTTGATGCGGGTGTTGGTGCGCCCGCAGGGCGAGGCGCCGGGCAGCACGGCGCTCAGATCGCCGGTGGCAAAGCGAATGAGCGGGTAATCGGGGTTGAGCGTGGTCACCACCACTTCGCCCACCTCGCCCGCGGCCACCGGATCGCCCGTGCCGGGGCGGACGATCTCGACGATCACGCCCTCGTCGACGATCATCCCCTCCATCGCCGGGCTTTCATAGGCGATATTGCCGAGGTCTGCGGTGGCATAGCATTGCAGGCAGGCGATGCCGCGCGCGGCATATTCGGCGCGCAGGCTCGGGAAGAGCGCGCCGCCGCCCACCGCCGCGCGGGTGATCGCGAGCCGCTCGCCCATCTCTTCGGCCTTGTCGAGGATCACCTTGAGGTAATCGGGGGTGCCAGCATAGACGGTGGTGCCCACATCCACCGCGGCGCGCACCTGCAGTTCGGTCTGACCGGTGCCCGCGGGCAGCACCGCCGCGCCCACGGCGCGCGCGCCGCTCTCGAAGATCATCCCCGCCGGTGTCAGGTGATAGCCAAAGCAGTTCTGCACGATATCGCCGGGGCGCACCCCCGCCGCATGCAAAAACCGCCCCATCCGCCACCAGTCGGCCGAGGTGTCGCCGGGCTCATAAATCGGCCCGGGGCTCTGGAAGATATGGGCGAAGGCATGGGCCGGTTTGGGTGTCATCCCGCCGAAGGGCGCGGCAGATTTCTGCGCCGCACCGAGATCCGATTTTCGCAGCACCGGCAATTTTGCCAGCGCGTCACGGCTGGTGATCTCTGCCGCCGCAACCGCGCCCAGATGCGCCGCCAGACCCGGCGCGGTGCGCGCGCGCGCAATCGCCTGCGGCAGCGCCACCGCAAGGGCTGCGGCGCGGGCATCGGCTGAGCGGGTCTCCAGGTCGTCGTAGTAGCGGCTCATGGCAGGCTCTCCCTTGCCTTGGCGGGACTTTCTGCGCTGCAGAATGCTGCGCAGCAATTAAACAAAAACAGGTATTTGTCAGGCAAGCCAGCGCTTGCGGCGGCGGTAGGAGCGAACATCGCGGAAGCTCTTGCGGCCATCATCCGACATGCCGAGGTAGAACTCTTTCACATCCGGGTTCTCGCGCAGTTGCGCGGCCGGGCCATCCATCACCACCCGACCGCTTTCGAGAATGTAGCCGTAATGCGCGTAGCGCAGCGCCACGTTGGTGTTTTGCTCGGCCAAAAGGAAGGTCACGCCCTCGCCCTCGTTCACCGCCTTCACGATCTCGAAGATCTGCTCCACAAGCTGCGGCGCCAGCCCCATCGAGGGCTCGTCAAGCAAGATCGTCTCCGGGCGGGACATCAGCGCGCGCCCCATCGCCACCATCTGCTGCTCGCCGCCCGATGTGTAGCCCGCCTGCGATTTGCGGCGCTCTTTCAGGCGGGGAAAGTAGCTGTAGACCATCTCGAGGTCTTTCATCACCTCGGCGCGGCCATCCTTGCGGGTGTAGGCGCCGGTGAGCAGGTTCTCCTCCACCGTCAGGTGCTCAAAGCAATGCCGCCCCTCCATCACCTGAATGACCCCCTTGCGCACGAGATCAGCGGGGGAGCCATCCTGCACCCGCTCGCCGCGGTAAAGGATCGTGCCCTTCGTCACCTCGCCGCGCTCGGAGCGCAACAGGTTCGAGATTGCTTTCAACGTTGTCGTCTTGCCCGCGCCATTGCCGCCCAGAAGCGCGGTGATGCCGCCCTTGGGCACCGACAGGCTGACGCCCTTGAGCACAAGGATCACGTGGTTGTAGATCACCTCGATGTTGTTCACTTCGAGCAGCGTATCGGTCTTGGCGGCGTCAAGCATGGGCGTCCTCCGGGGGGAAACCCCCGGCCCGAAGGCCGGGGAGTTGGGTTACTGGCAGCGCGGCGTGATGCCCGATTCTGCGGCAAAAGCCGCCGAATCCTCGGCAATCAGCGGGTCGAGCACCTCGGCATCCGAGGTGATCCAATCCGAGACGGCGCTCCATTTCTTCGTGCCCGCATCCCATTGCAGGATCATCGCCGAGCCCGGGCCGCCGTGGTCGGCGCAGCTGGCGTGGATTTCCTGCGCGAAGCCCGGCAGGCCAAGCTCGGTCAGACGCGCCTCGGTGAGGTTGAGGTTCTCGAAGCCCTCGCGCACCTCATCGGGCGTCACCGCGGCATGGCCCGCCATCTCTTGCGCGGTGCGGATCGCCTCGGAGATGATCATCGCCGCATACATGCCGCGCGAATAGAGCACGTTGCCGAGGTTGTCGCCCGCGCCCGCGGCCTTGCCCGGATCGAACACATATTGCTTGAGGTCCGCATAGATCGGGAATTCGTCGCCGACGCCGTGGAAGCTGATCGACTTGTAGCCATTGGCCTTGTCGCCCGCGGGGCCCACGTCATTCTCCGAGCCCGACCACCAGACACCGATCATGTGCTCCATCGGGAAGCGGATGTTGACGGCCTCCTGAATCGCCACCTGGTTCATCACGCCCCAGCCCCACATCAGCACGTAATCGGGCTTGTCGCGGCGGATTTGCAGCCATTGCGACTTTTGCTCCTGGCCGGGCGGGTCAACCGGCAGCAGGCTCAGGCTGAAGCCGTGCTTTTTCGCCAGTTCCTCAAGCGTGCGGATCGGCTCCTTGCCATAGGCAGAGTTGTGGTAGACAAGCGCGATCTTCTTGCCCTCAAGGCTGCCGCCGTTTTCATCGAGCAGATATTTGACCGCAACCGAGGCGCCGTCCCAATAGTTCGCCGGGTAGTTGAAAACCCATTCGAACACCGAGCCATTCGCCGCCGAGGTGCGCCCGTAGCCGGGGGTATAAAGGACGTGATGGTCGGCGGTGACTTTCGGGATCAGCTGATAGGTGATGCCGGTCGAGAGCGGGTTATAGGCGAGCGCCGCCTGCCCCTTGGTGCTCTCGTAGCATTCCACGCCCTTTTCGGTGTTATAGGCGGTTTCGCATTCCGGCACGGCCACTTTTTCGCCGCCGATACCGCCATCGCGCTCGTTCAGCAGCGTGAAGTAATCGGCAAAGCCGTCGGCATAGGGAATGCCGTTGGCGGCATAAGAACCGGTGCGATAGCTCAGGTTCGGCACGGTCAGATCGGCGCTGGCTGTTTGCGCCGAGGCCACGAGGGCCGCTGCGGCCAGTGCGGCAAAGGTCTTCTTCATACGTTCATCCTCCCAATCACGTATTCATTGCAGTCTGCCGGTGCTCCGGCCTTTTGCGCCCCTCAATGCGGGAAGGGCCAAAGTCTCAGTTTTTCCTTGGCGATGCGCCAGAGCTGCGCGAGCCCGTGCGGTTCGACGATCAGGAACACCACGATCAGCGCGCCGACGATCATCAGCTCAAGATGGGCGGCCACATCGGTGGGCCAGCCGAGCGTGCCGACAAGCACGTTCTTGAGGAACACCGGAAGCAATACGAGGAAAGCCGCCCCCGCAAAGGAGCCAAAGATCGAGCCCAAACCGCCGATGATCACCATGAAAAGCACAAGAAAGCTCTTGTTGATGCCGAAGGCCTCGCCCACTTCCGCAGCGCCGAGATAGACCGAGAACAGAAGCGCCCCGGCGATGCCGATGAAGAACGAGGAGACGGCAAAGGCGGTGACTTTGGCGGTGAGCGGATTCACCCCGATGATCTCGGCGGCAATGTCCATGTCGCGAATGGCCATCCATTTGCGCCCGACGGTGCCACGGGTGAGGTTGCGCGCAATGAGCGCCACCAGCGTCAGGATCACGAGGCAGAACAGATATTTGGCAACCGCCGAGGTTTGCGCGCCGGTGATGTAGATGCCCAGCATGGTGCGGTCGGGCGCGGTGATCTGGCCCGAGGCGGAGTAGTTGTAAAACCACGGCACCTTGTTGAAGAGCCAGACCAAAAAGAACTGCGCGGCCAAGGTGGCGACGGCGAGATAAAACCCCTTGATCCGAAGCGACGGCAGGCCAAAGAGCACACCCACGAAGGCGGTGACGCCCCCCGCAAGGATCACATGGAAGAAAAAGGGCACCTCCGGGAAGCTGGTCATCAGCTTGTAGACCGCATAGGCCCCCACAGCCATGAAGCCGCCGGTGCCAAGGCTCACCTGCCCGGCATAGCCCACCAGAATATTGAGCCCGATCGCCGCGATCGCATAGATCAGGAACGGCACGAACACCGCGTTCGCCCAGTAATCATCGACCACGAAGGGCACAACGGCATAGGCTATGAGCATCGCGGCCCAGAACCCCATCCGGTCCAGCCGGATCGGAAAGGTCTGGCTGTCCGCCCGGTAGCTCGTCTTGAAATCGCCTGCCTCACGGTAGAACATCAGCCTCTCCCCCGTTCTTGAATGCGGGGGAGGGCCGATGCCATTCCCCTCAGAAGCCGCGCCGGATCCGCATCCAGGACCAGATCCCGGTGCCGGCGCCGAAGGCGGCCAGTGTCATGTTGATGGTGCGCAGCATCGCCGGTTCTTCCGGCGGGGCGGCAAGCGCGATCCAGCCGAAGGTTAGCGCCGCCAGCCAGCCGACGGTGAAGGCGATGGAACAGGTCTTGAGCGTCATTGCGAAGAGGCCTCCCTACCTCTTGCGCAGCCCCGGTGCCGGGCCGCGCGTGTTGCAACCCATCCCCCCGTTCCGCCTCTCCCTGACGGACCGCGGGAGAGACAGGATGTCGCAGCTCTGCCCGCCGATCAACAGTTTTTTCCTTTTGCATCCGCAGCATGCTCAGACCCTCTCGATGATCCGCTCGCCGAACAGGCCCTGAGGCCGGAACACGAGGAAGAGGAGCGCGAGCACATAGGCGAACCAGTTTTCGGTGGCGCCGCCGATCAGCGGACCGATCCAGAATTCAAAGAGTTTCTCGCCCATGCCGATGATCAGCCCGCCGACGATGGCGCCGGGGATCGAGGTGAAGCCGCCCAGCATCAGAACGGGAAGCGCTTTCAAGGCGATGAGCGAGAGCGAGAATTGCACGCCGGATTTGGAGCCCCACATGATGCCCGCAACGAGCGCCACAAAGCCCGCGATGGACCACACCAGAACCCAGATGAAGCGCAGCGAGATCCCGACCGAAAGCGCGGCCTGATGGTCATCGGCCACGGCGCGCAGCGCCCGGCCCTGTTTGGAATATTGGCTGAAAAGCGTGAGCGCCGCGACCAGAAGCACGGCGACGATGGAGGCGACAATATCGAGATTGTCGATGAAGAAGCCGTAGCCCAGAAGGCTGTCAGTCACCGATTCGATGGTCTCGTTGATGCCCTGCGGCAGGCCGACATCAAGCGTCTTGATATCAGCGCCCCACATCACATCGCCAAAACCTTCAAGGAAATAGGCAAGCCCGATCGTGGCCATGAAGAGGATGATCGGCGCCTGATTGACAAGATGCTTGAGCACCAGTTTTTCGATGAGGAGCGCCATCCCCACCATCACCCCCGCGGTGAGCAGAATCGCAAGGAAGGCCGGCACCTGCCAGGGGAAGGTTTCGAGATGCCCGCCGGTCATCGCATTGATCAGATGCGCAAAGGGCACCTGACCTTTCTGGATGCCAACGAGCGTGAGCGCGGCGAAAAGGGCAAGCACCCCTTGCGCATAGTTGAAGACGCCGGAGGATTTGTAGATCAAGACGAAACCAAGGGCGACGAGCGCATACATCACCCCCGTCATCAGGCCGTTCAGCGCGGCCTCGGCGGCGTAAAGAAGCTGGTCAGTCATGGGCCACCCCCAGATAGGCGTCGATCACATCTTGATTGTTGCGCACCTCGTCGGGCGGGCCGTCGCCGATCTTGCGACCGTAATCCATCACCACCACGCGGTCGGAGAGGTCCATCACCACGCCCATGTCATGCTCGATGAGCACGGTGGTGGTGCCGAATTCGTCGTTCACATCAAGGATGAAGCGGCACATGTCCTCCTTCTCTTCAACGTTCATCCCGGCCATCGGCTCGTCGAGCAGCAGGATCTTCGGCTCGGCGGCGAGCGCGCGGGCCAGTTCCACCCGCTTTTTCAGCCCATAGGGCAGACGGCCCACGGGTGTTTTCCGAATATTCTGAATTTCGAGGAAGTCGATGATCTTCTCGACCTTTTCGCGGTGGGCGTCTTCCTCCTCAGCCGCCTTGCCCATCCAGAGCGCCTGGCTCAGAAGGCCCGATTTCATCAGCGTGAGCCGCCCGGTCATGATGTTGTCGAGCACCGACATGCCATCAAAGAGCGCGATGTTCTGGAAGGTGCGGGCAATGCCGAGGCGGGCGACCTGATAGGGGCGCATGGCCGGGCGCCGCTCGCCGCGAAACCAGACCTCGCCCTCGGTGGGCACATAAAAGCCCGAGATCACGTTCAGCATCGAGCTTTTGCCCGCGCCGTTCGGGCCGATGATGGCGCGGATCTCGCCCTCGCGGATATCAAACGAGATATCCTTGATCGCCACCACGCCACCAAAGCGGAGGGTGATGTTTTTCAACTCCATCAGCACGCCGCCGATCTGGCGGCCATCGGCCGTGATGTAGCCCTCGATCATGTCTTTCATTCCGCGGCCTCCCGGTGAATCTGCCCTTCGGGCGCAACGCTTGCATCTTCGATCCGCAGCGTGGCCTTGATCGCCCCCTTGCGGCCATCTTCGTAGGTCACCTCGGTTTCGGTGGAGATGGTCGTCGCGCCGTCATAGAGCGCGGCAATCAGATCGGCGTATTTCTCGGCGATCACATTGCGGCGCACCTTGCGGGTGCGGGTCATCTCACCGTCGTCGGCATCGAGTTCCTTGTGCAAAACGAGGAAGCGGTGGATCTGGCAGCCCGAAAGCATCGGGTCTTGCGCCACGCTCCGGTTCACCGCGTCGATATGCTCGCGGATCATCTCGTAAACGCGCGGATGCCCGGCCAGCTCCTGATAGCTCGCATAGGCGATGTTGTTGCGCTCTGCCCAGTTGCCGACCGCGGTGAGGTCGATGTTGATGAAGGCGGTGCAGCGATCCCGGCCCGCGCCAAAGACCACGGCCTCAAGAATGTTGGGGTAGAACTTGAGCTTGTTTTCCACGTATTTGGGCGCGAAGAGCCGGCCATCAGCCATCTTGCCCACGTCCTTGGCGCGGTCGATGATGCGCAGGTGGCCGGTGCCCTCCTCGAAGAAACCGGCATCGCCTGTCGCCACCCAGCCCTCGGCATCCTTGGTGGAGGCCGTGCTGTCCGGGTTGTTGTAATATTCGACGAAAGTGCCGGGCGAGCGGTAGAACACCTCGCCGTTTTCGCCGATTTTCACCTCGACGCCGGGGGAGGGCACGCCCACCGTATCGGCGCGCACCTGCCCGTCGGGCTGCTGGGTGATGAAGACGGAGGCCTCGGTCTGGCCGTAGAGCTGCTTCAGGTTGATGCCGAGCGAGCGGTAAAACTCGAAGATCTCCGGCCCGATCGCCTCGCCCGCGGTATAGGCCACGCGGATGCGGCTCAGCCCGAGCGTGTTCTTGAGCGGCGCGTAAATCGTCACATCACCGGTGCGGTAATTGAAATAGTCGCGCAAGGGCTGCGGATAGATATTGAGGATCGGCCCTTTCGCCGTGAAGTATTTGCGGTGCTCCATCGGGTGGCGCAGCCGCACAATGGCAAGGCGCACGGCGTTTTCCACCATCGTCTCGATGGAAAAGCCGATCCCCATGGAAAAGCGGTAAGCCCAGCGCAACCGCCGCCGCAACGTGGGCTTGGAGCGTTTCACCCGGTAGCGCGGCATGCCGAACTCTTCGCCCGTGCCCTTGGCGAATTCCATGAAATGCTTGAAGAGCCCGTGCTTGAGATCGCCCGCATCCTCCATGCGGATCATCACATTGGTGAGCATCGTCTCGAAGATGCGAGGCGGCGCAAAAAAGTAGGTCGGCCCGATCTCGCGCAGATCGGTCATCATGGTGGCGGGGCTTTCGGGGCAGTTGACGCAAAAGCCCGCCACCATCGCCTGTCCGATCGAAAAGATGAAATCGCCCACCCAGGCCATCGGCAGATAGGCGAGCACGTCTTCATCGGGGCCAAGGTGGTCGAAGGCGGCGGAATTCTTCGCCGTTTCGATGATGTTTCTGTTCGAGAGCACCACGCCCTTCGGCTTGCCCGTGGTGCCCGAGGTGTAAAGCATCACGCAGGTGCTGTCGTAGGTCAGCTCCGCGATGCGATCCGCAATCTCGCCCTCATAGCGGAAATGGCCCGCCTTGCCCTCGGCCACGATGTCTTCCAGCGCGTTCATGCGGGAGTGGTCGTATTTCCGCATGCCGCGCTTGTCGGTATACATGACGTGGCTGATATGGTGGATCCGGTGCTCGACCTCGACCACCTTGTCGACCTGCTCCTGATCGCCGCAAACGACAAACCGCGCGCCGCAATGCTCCAGCACATAGGCCATCTCTTCGGCCACGGCGTCTTGATAAAGCGGCACCGGCACCGCGCCGCACATCTGCGCCGCCACCATTGCCCAGTAATGCGCCGGACGGTTGCGGCCGATGATGGCGATATGATCGCCCCGTTCCACGCCAAGGCTCAGAAAGCCCATCGCCATGGCCCGGATCTCATCGGCCGCTTCAGCCCAGGTCCAGCTCTGCCAGATGCCGAATTCCTTCTCGCGATAGGCCGGGCGGTGACCGAACCTTTCGACGTTTTTCGCCAGAAGCGCAGGAATCGACTGGGCGAATTGCTCCGCCACATCTTGATCTGCCATTTTTCCTCCCTCGTGCCGGACGGGCCCCAACTCGGTCGGCGCCGGGTGCGGGCGAGTCTCCCCCTCGTCGGCACCTGTCTCGAAGCTCGCGGGCAAAGGTTTCCTGATTTTTACCCAATCCTAACGAATTCTTGCGCGCGCCGCGGGGGCGCGTTGGGGGCTTTGCGCCGCCGCCATCCGATGCTAGCGATGGGGCGGGAGGGGAGCCCGATGAGCGAGGATGCACGCGCCCGGCTGACGCAGGCGGGGCTCAATCTGATTGGTCAGGCGCTGTCGATCTTTGACAGCGATCTGCGGCTGGCGGTGTCCAACCGGCAGTATCAGGTGATGTTCGACCTGCCGGAGCGGCTTACCCGCCCGGGCACGCCGTTCTCGGAAACGATCCGCTATCTGGCCGAAAAGGGCGAATATGGCGAGGTCGATGATCTCGAGACATGGGTGGCGACGCGGGTGGAGCAGGCGCGGGTCTTTGCGCCGCATTACATGGAGCGCACACGGGCGAACGGGCGTACCATCGCGGTTGAGGGGGCGCCGCTGGCCGAGGGCGGCTGGATCACCGTTTACACTGACATCACCGGGATCAAGCGGCAGGAGGCGCTGTTGCGCGCGCGCTCGGCAGAGCTGTCCGAACAGGTGCTCGACCATTCAGAGCGGCTGGCCGCGGCGAACCGCGAGCTGGCCGCGACCAATGCCGCGCTCGAAGAGACGCAATACGAGCTGATGCAAACCGCGGCGCGGATCCGGCAGGTGACGGAAATGACGCCCGCCCATATCGCGCATATGGGGGTGGATTACATCTACACCTTCTCGAACCGGCGCATCACCTCGGTGATGCCGGGCTCGCTGGATGACCCGGTCGGCCATGCGGCCGAGGCGGTGCTGGGGGCAGAGACGTTCCGGCGCATTCTGCCCGGCTTCTTGAAGGCCTTCGCGGGCGAGGCGAATGTGATCGAGATCACCCATGATCTCTCCGGTCGTCGCATCCGCATTGCTCTGACCCCCGATGCCGGAGAAGATGGCGCGGTGCGCGGGGTCTATATCCTCTCGGCGGATGTGACGCAGGAAACGCAGGCGCGGGCGGCGCTGACGCAATCGGCCAAGCGCGAACTTGCAGCGCAGCTCACCTCCGGCATGGCGCATGATTTTGCCAACCTTCTCACCATCATCCTCGGGCTGCAGGGGCGGTTGATGCGCACCGAAGGAATGCCCGCCGAGGCTTTGGGCGCGGTGCGGGCCACGCTTTCGGCGGCGCGGCGCGGCGGCACGCTCCTTGACCGGATCGCGGCCATTTCCGGCAAGCGCGCGCTGCGCCCTCAGGCGGTGAACCTGCCCGCGCTGATAGTCGACCTTGCCACGATGGCCGCGCCCACGCTCGGCGCGCGCGTCACGGTGTCGATTGATGTCGACGGGCTGGCCGCGCCGATCCTGCTCGACCCCGGCCCGTTGCAGGACAGCCTCCTGAACCTGCTTCTCAACGCCCGCGACGCGATGGGGGCAAAGGGCGGCGCGATCCGCATTGCCGCCCATCCGGTGCAGGATACCTGGATCGAGATTTCCGTCACCGATACCGGGCCGGGCTTCAGCCCGGAGGCGCTCACGCGCGCGCTGGACCCGTTTTACACCACCAAGGGCGGCGAGGGGTCCGGGCTCGGCTTGAGCATGGTCTATGACCAGACCAAACTCGCGGGTGGCACGGTCCGGATCGAGAATTGCGAGCCGGGCGCCTGCGTGACGCTGCGCCTGCCCTTGCGCGTGGTGGAAAGCGGGCTCGCGCCAATGCTGGTGCTGCTGGTGGAGGACGATGCCGATATTCGCGCAAGCGTGCGCGAGATGCTGCGCGGCCTTGGCCATTCGGTGCTTGAGGCGGAAAGCGCCGCCGAGGCGCGCGCGCTTGCGACGCTGCCCGAGATTGGCATGGTGCTCTCCGACATCCAGCTTCCGGGCGGAGAAACCGGCGTGGCGCTGGCCGAGCGGCTGATGGACCGGCTGCCCGTGGCGCTGATGACCTCGCTGCCGCCCGGAGACCGTCTGCGTGCCTCTGCGCCCTGCCCGGTGTTGCAAAAACCCTTTGTCGCGGCGGAACTCGCTGCGCTCATCGCCGGAGTGCCCCGATGACCCTGCCTCATGTCGCCATTCTCGATGACGAGCCCGAGATCCGCCGGATGCTTGTCGACGCGCTCGAAGAGGCGGGGTTCCGCACCACCGCCTATGGCCGTGCGACCGAATTCGAGGCGGGGTTGAAGCGGTCGCAGCCCGATGTCTGCCTTGTCGATCTGGGGCTGCCCGACCGCGACGGGCTGGCGCTGGTGCATCGGCTTGCGCTCGAATCGGGGGCGGCGATCATCATCATCTCGGGCCGCGCCCAGGTGCAGGACCGGGTCACCGGGCTCGAACTCGGGGCGGATGATTACATCATCAAGCCCTTCGATCCCGCCGAGGTGGTGGCGCGGATCCGTGCGCGGCTGCGAAAGCCGCGCCCCGACACGGCTGCCCCGGCGCAAGTGGCCCATTTTGCCGGATGGCAGGCGGCGTTTGACCGCTATGTGCTGATTGATGCCGGAGGGGCGGAGACCCCCTTTTCCCATGCCGAGGGAGAAGTTCTGCGGCTTTTTCTCGACAGTCCGAACCGGTTGATTTCGCGCGCGCAAATGCAGCAGGCGCTGGGCGGCGCAGCGGGGGAAAGCTTTGACCGGGCGATGGATGTGCGGATCTCGCGGCTGCGCACCAAGCTTGGCGAAGACCCGAAGAACCCGCGCCTGATCAAGACGATCTATGGCGCGGGTTATATCTTCCTTGGCGAGGTGCGCTGGGAATAGCCCGCGCCCGCGCCCGATCGCCGCCGCGACAGGGGCGCACTTTACGCGGGCCGCGCGGGGCATTACCTCTGGGGGGCAAAGACGGAGCGCATCATGAAACCTGCCCTTACCCTTTACCTCGCCGCCCCGCGCGGCTTTTGCGCGGGCGTGGACCGGGCCGTGAAGATCGTCGAGATGTCGCTCGAGAAATGGGGCGCGCCGGTCTATGTTCGCCATGAGATCGTGCACAACAAATACGTGGTCGACACGCTCGCGGCGAAAGGCGCCGTTTTCGTTGAGGAACTCGACGAATGCCCGATCGACCGCCCGGTGATCTTTTCCGCCCATGGCGTGCCGAAATCGGTGCCCGCCGAGGCCGAGCGGCGCAACATGATCTATGTCGATGCGACCTGCCCCTTGGTGAGCAAGGTGCATCTGGAAGCCGAGCGCCATGCCGAAGAGGGCCTGCAGATTGTCATGATTGGCCATGCCGGCCACCCGGAGGTGATCGGCACGATGGGGCAACTCCCCGAGGGCGAGGTGCTGCTGGTGGAAACCGCGGCCGATGTGGCAGCGCTTGAGGTGCGCAACCCGGACAAACTCGCCTGGATCACCCAGACCACGCTCTCGGTCGATGACACCGCCGAGGTGGTCGCCGCGCTCAAAGCCCGCTTCCCGAGCCTTGTGGGGCCGGGCAAGGATGACATCTGCTACGCCACGACCAACCGTCAGGCGGCGGTGAAGGCGGTGGCGCCGCAGGTCGAGGCGCTCCTGGTGATCGGCGCGCCGAATTCGTCGAACTCGAAACGGCTGGTCGAGGTGGGCCGCACCGCGGGCTGCGCCGTCTCGCACCTGATCGAGCGGGCCAGCGACATTCCGTGGGACGCGCTTTCCGGGCTCGACAAGGTCGGCCTCACCGCGGGGGCTTCTGCGCCCGATGCGCTGATCGAGGAAGTGCTGAACGCGTTCAAGGATCACTTCGATCTCACCGTCGAGACGGTCGAGACCGCGAAGGAACGGATCGAGTTCAAGACGCCGCGGATCTTCCGCCACGAAGCCTGAGGCCGTGATGAGCTTTGAATTTCTCGTCACCGCGCTTGTCGTTTGCGTCGCTCCTGGCATCGGCGTGGTCTACACGCTTTCGGCCACGCTGGGGCAGGGCTTCCGGGCGGGCTTTCTGGCCGCAATCGGCTGCACCATCGCCACGCTTGTCCACCTTGGCGTGGCAATGGCGGGGCTTGCGGCGGTGCTGCACACCTCTGCGCTGCTGTTCCAGGGCCTGAAATACGCGGGCGTCGCCTACCTTTTGTGGATGGCCTGGGGCACGCTCAAGGGCACGGGCGGGCTCACCATCGCCGCAGCCGATCCCGCCTCGCCTGCGCGGCTGGTGCGGCAGGGCATCCTGCTCAACCTCCTGAACCCGAAACTGCCGATGTTCTTCCTCGCCTTCCTGCCGCAATTCATGGCGCCGAGCGATGGCACAGAGGTGATGGCCGGGCTCGGTATCGTTTTTGCCGCGATCACTTTTCTGGTGTTTATCGGTTATGCGGGGCTTGCGGCCTCGGGGCGGGAGGCGGTGCTTTCGCGGCCCGCCGTGATGGCGTGGATGCGGCGCGCCTTTGCCGCCTCCTTCGCGGCGCTTGGCCTGCGTCTGGCTTTTGAGCGCGCCTGATGAGCGAGCTTTTTGCCTGGACGGACGGAGCCTGCTCCGGCAACCCGGGGCCCGGGGGCTGGGGCGTGTTGATGCGCGCGATGGACGGCGAGAGCGTGCTGAAAGAGCGCGAGCTCAACGGCGGCGAGGCCGACACCACCAACAACCGCATGGAGCTGATGGCGGCGATCTCGGCGCTTGAGGCGCTGACCCGCGCCTCGACCATCACCATCACCACCGATTCGGCCTATGTCAAAAACGGCGTGCAAAGCTGGATCCATGGCTGGAAGCGCAATGGCTGGCGCACCGCGGACAAGAAGCCGGTGAAAAATGTTGACCTCTGGCAGCGCCTCGATGCCGCGCAGGCGCGCCACAAGGTGGTGTGGAAATGGATCAAGGGCCATGCGGGCCATGCCGAGAACGAGCGCGCCGATGAACTGGCCCGCGCGGGCATGGCGCCGTTCAAGCCCGCGAAAGGCTAGAGGAAGAACGGCAGCACAAGCGGCGCCAGCACCGCGGTCAGGATGGCGTTGAGCCCCATGCCGATCGAGGCGAAGGCGCCCGCGGTGTCATGCACCTGAAAGGCGCGCGCGGTGCCGATGCCATGGGCCGCCACGCCGGTGGCAAAGCCGCGCGCGCGCCAATCCGTCAAGCCGAGCGCGTTCAGCATCGGTGTAACGAAAATCGCCCCGATCATGCCGGTGAGCAGCACCAGCACCGCGGTCAGCGTGGGCTGGCCGCCGAGCGCCTCGGAAATGCCGATGGCGACCGGTGCGGTGGCCGATTTCGGGGCGAGCGAGGCCATCAGCACGGGATCGGCGCCAAAGAGCTTGGCGATCCCGAGGGCCGAGGCGACGGCGGTGAACGAGCCCGCAAACAGCGCCGCGATGATCGGCACCAGCGCCTTGCGGATCGCCTTGAGGTTTGCCTGCAAGGGCACAGCAAGGCAGACAGTGGCGGGGCCGAGCATGAAGTGGACAAATTGCGCGCCCTCGAAATAGGCGCTGTAATTGGTGCCGGTGACCCAGAGCAGAAGCGCGAGCAGGATCACTGCGATCATCACCGGGTTGGCAAGCGGGCTGCGCCGGGCAAGGCGAAACACCGTGTCTCCGCCCCAATAGGCAAAGAGCGTGGCGGTGAGCCACAACAGCGGTTGCGACGCAAGATAGGACCAGATCAGCGCGGCATCAGTCATCAGACGCGCTCCCGATGAGGCGGGCGACGAGGGTGAAGGTGACGGCGCCGACGACGATGGCCAGAAGCGTCGAGACCACAAGCGCGATGGCCAGCGCCGGGCCATGCGCGATCAGCGTGGGCATATGCGCCACCACGCCCACGCCCGCGGGCACGAAGAGCAGCGACAGATGGCCCAGCAGCCCTTGCGCAACCGGGCGGATCATCTCCCGCAGCCGCGCGCTCAGGCTGATCGCGAGGGCCATGCCCAGCATGCCGAGCACGGGCCCGGGAAGCGGCAGATGCGCGCCGCGCGAGATCACCTCGCCCGCGAGCTGAAACGCCAGAATGACGGCTAGGGCCGGAACCATGATTCACCCATTATTGGACAAAAAGTCTTACCACTTTAGGGGGTCGGCCTCGCGGTGCAAGCGAAAACCTGTCGATCCTGTGGATAAGCCCCGGTGGCTCGCCACAACGTGAGGGGGTGGCGTTGACTTGCCCTTCGCCTGCCCCGAAAGTGACAGGCCCGCTCCTAGGAATCGGACCCTTCCGTGCGTTTTACCCGGCTTCGTCTCAATGGCTTCAAGAGCTTCGTCGACCCGACCGATCTCGTCATCCATGACGGGCTCACCGGCGTGGTCGGGCCGAATGGCTGTGGCAAGTCCAACCTGCTCGAGGCTTTGCGCTGGGTGATGGGCGAGAACCGCCCCACCGCGATGCGCGGCGGCGGCATGGAAGATGTGATCTTTGCGGGCGCCGCCACGCGCCCGGCGCGCCATTTTGCTGAGGTCTCTCTCTCGATCGACAACAGCGAACGGCTCGCGCCCTCGGGCTTCAACGATGCCGACACGCTGGAGATCGTGCGCCGGATCACCCGCGATGCGGGCTCGGCCTACAAGGTCAACACCAAGGATGTGCGCGCGCGCGACGTGCAGATGCTTTTTGCCGATGCCTCGACCGGCTCGCAAAGCCCGGCTCTGGTGCGGCAGGGCCAGATTGCCGAATTGATCAACGCCCGGCCCAAGGCGCGGCGGCGGATTCTTGAAGAGGCCGCAGGGATCTCGGGGCTTTACCAGCGCCGCCACGAGGCGGAGCTGAAGCTCTCGGGCGCCGAGCAAAATCTGGCACGCGTGGATGACGTGCTTGAGCAGCTCGCCACCCAGCTTGCCGCGCTTGCCCGTCAGGCGCGGCAGGCCGCGCGCTATCGCGACATCGGCACCGAGTTGCGCCGCGCCGAAGGGATGCTGCTCTATCGGCGCTGGCGCGAGGCGGATCAGGGCCGGATCGAGGCAGAGGGTTTCGTGCGGTCGGCGATGATGGCGGCCGCGCAGGCCGAGAGCGCAGCGCGCGCTGCCGCCAAGGCGCGCGGCGAGCTTGAGGAGCGTCTGCCGCCCCTGCGGGAGGAAGAGGCCGTGGCCGGCGCGATTTTGCAGCGCCTTGCGATGCAACGCGAGGCCTTGGGGGAGGCCGAGGCGCAGGCGCAAAGCCGGATTTCCGGGCTCGCCTCGCGCATCGCGCAACTGGATCGGGACATGGACCGCGAGGCGGGGCTGAACCGCGACGCGGGCGAGACGATTGCGCGCCTCGAATGGGAGCTTGGCCAACTCGCCAAGGCCGCCGAAGGGCAGGACGACAAGCTTGAGGCCGCCGCCGAGGCCTCTGCCGAGGCGGCCGCCGTGCTGGCCGAGCTGGAAGCGCAATTGAGTGAGCGCACCGAGGATGTGGCGCGGCTTGCCGCGCGCCATGGCTCGGCGCAACGGCTTGTGACGGATGGCCGGGCCACGCGCGCGAAAGCGGAGACAGAGGCGAGCCGGGCGGAGGCCGCGGGGGCGGAGGCGGAGGCGGCGCTGGCCCGCGCCGAAGAGGCTTTTGCGGCGGCGCAGGTGGCACAGGAAGAGGCGCAAGAGCGCGCCGAGGCCGCCGAGGAAGCCCTTGCCGCCGCCGATGAGGCCCGCGCCGAGGTGCAGGCGCGCGAGAGTGCGGCCCGTGCCGCGCGCTCGGAGGCCGAAGGCGAGGCCGGGGCCTTGCGCGCGGAAGTGGCGGCCCTCGGGCGGCTTGTGGAGCGCGAGGCCGCGAGCGGGCATCAGCTTCTTGACCGTCTCAAGGTGACGCCGGGCTATGAGGCGGCGCTTGGCGCGGCGCTTGCCGATGACCTGCGCGCCCCGGAAATTGACCCCGAGGCGCGGTCGGGCTGGACCATGCTTCCTGATTACCCGACGCTGCAGCTTCTGCCCGCGGGCATCGAGGCGCTCTCCAGCCATGTCGAGGTGCCGCCGGTGCTCGCGCGCCGGATTGCGCAGATCGGGCTGGTGGCCGATGCCGCCGAGGGCGCCCGGCGGCAGGCCGAACTGCGCCCCGGGCAAAGGCTGGTCTCGCTTGCGGGCGATCTGTGGCGGTGGGACGGGTTTCGCGCGGGTGCCGAAGATGCGCCGACTGCCGCGGCGCTGCGGCTGCGCCAGCTCAACCGGCTGGTGGAGCTCAAGCGCGACCTTGAAGAGGTCGCGGCGCGGGCCGAGGGGGCGCGGCAGGCGCATGAGCTTCTGTCACGCGCCCTGACGCAGGCCTCCGAGGCAGATGCGCGCGCCCGTGAGGCGCGCCGCAGCGCCGACACGCGCCTTGCCGAGGCGGGGCGGGCGCTCTCGCGCGCCGAGGCAGAGCGCTCGATTTCGGGCGGCAAGCTTGAGGCGGCACGGCTGGCGCAGACGCGCCACCGCGATGCGGCAGCGCTTGCCCGCGAGGCGCTGGAGGAGGCCGAGGCGCAGCTTGCCGGTTTGCCCGATCTTGATGCCGCGCGGGCCACCGTCGAGCGCATCAAACTGACCGTCGAGGCGGCGCGGGTGACGATGCTCACCCGCCGCTCTGCGCATGACGAGATCCGCCGCGAGGGCGAGGCGCGGTTGCGCCGCCGTCAGGAAGTGACAAAGGAGCTTTCGGGCTGGCGGCACCGGCTGGAAACCGCAGAAAAACGCTCGGCAGAACTGGCCGCGCGGCGCGAGGAGGCGGCGGGCGAGCTTGAGGATGCCGCCGCGGTTCCCGAAGAACTGGCCGCGAAGCGCGAGGATCTGAACGAGGCGATCGAGGCCGCCGAAGAGCGCCGCACCATCGCCGTCGACCGGCTTGCCGAGGCGGAAGCGGCGGCGCGCGAGGCCCAGATCGCCGAGCGCGATGCCGAGCGGCTGGCGGGAGAGGCGCGCGAGGGCAAGGCCCGCGCCGAGGCCCGCCTTGAGGCGGCACGCGAAACGCTCGCCCATGCCGTCGAGCGTATCAACGACGCCACGGATCTTGCGCCGGAGGCGCTTTTTGCAACGCTTGAAACCGCATCCGAGGAGCTTCCGTCTGCCGAGCATCTGGAGGCCGAGGTGGCGCGGCTCAAACGCGCCCGCGAGGCGCTTGGCGCGGTCAACCTGCGCGCCGAGGAAGATGCCCGCGCGGTCTCTGACGAGCATGATGCCTTGGCAAAGGAAAAGGCTGACCTTGAAGAGGCGATCCGCAAGCTGCGCTCGGGCATTTCCGGGCTCAACCGGGAGGGGCGCGAACGGCTGCTCACCGCGTTTGAACAGGTCAACGAGAGCTTCCGCACGCTTTTCACCCACCTTTTTGGCGGCGGCGCGGCGAGCCTGCAACTCGTCGAGAGCGATGACCCGCTTGAGGCCGGGCTCGAGATCATGTGCCAGCCTCCGGGCAAAAAACTCTCCACGCTGAGCCTTTTGTCGGGGGGCGAGCAGACGCTCACCGCGATGGCGCTGATCTTTGCCGTGTTCCTCGCCAACCCGGCACCGATCTGCGTGCTCGACGAGGTGGATGCCCCGCTCGACGATGCCAACGTGACCCGCTTTTGCGATATGCTGGACGAGATGACCCGGCGCACCGACACGCGCTTTCTTGTCATCACCCACCATGCGGTGACGATGAGCCGGATGGACCGGCTCTTTGGCGTGACGATGCAGGAACAGGGCGTGAGCCAACTGGTTTCGGTCGACCTCAAACGGGCCGAACAATTGGTCGCCTGATCTGGCCAAACCGGGCGCAAGCGCCTAAGGTCGCGCCAAAGCAAGGAGGTATGGATGAAACGCAGCCCGTTCGCGCTTTCGCTTGTCGCGGCGCTTTTCCTTGGCGCAGCACCCGCACCGGCCCAGGTGATGGGCGACCCGGATGTGATCCAGAGTTTCCTGCAAACCTACGGCCTGCAAGTCAGTCGCGATACCGACAAATCGGGCGATCCGCGGCTGTCGAGCCGGATCGAGGGCACCAACTTCAAGGTCTATTTCTACGGCTGTCAGAAGGGCGTGTGCGATTCGATCCAGTTCTCGGCCGGGTTCGATCTCACCAAGCCGATGAGCGCGTGGAAGATCAACGAATGGAACCGCAAGAAGCGCTTCGGCAAGGCCTATCTCGACGACGAGGGCGACCCCTATATCGAATATGACGTCAACCTCGACTTCGACGGTTGCGGCGGGCGCAATTTCGACGACACGATCGACCTGTGGCGCGTTGTGCTGAGCGAGTTCAAAGACTTCATCGACTGGTAAACAGAGGACCAAATGGCATCCGACATCGAAGCGCGGCTGAGCGCGCTCAATATCACCCTGCCCGAAGCACCGATGCCGGCGGCAAACTATGTGCCCTTCGTGCGCACGGGCAACCTGCTCTTTGTCTCCGGCCAGATCTCGGCGGGGCCGGACGGGCTGATCACCGGCAAGCTCGGCACGGATCTCTCGGTCGAAGAGGGCGCGGCGGCGGCACGCCGCTGCGGGCTTGCGCTGATCGCGCAGGCGCGCGCCGCGACGGGCGATCTGGACAAGGTGAAGCGCGTGGTGAAGCTTGTGGGCTTTGTCAATTCCGCGCCCGATTTCACCGATCAGCCGAAGGTGGTGAACGGCTGCTCCGATCTGATGGTGGAAGTGTTCGGCGAAGCCGGGCGGCATGCCCGCTCGGCGGTCTCTGCGGGCGCGTTGCCGATGGGCGTTGCCGTCGAGATCGAGGCGATCTTCGAGGTCGAATGATGGCCGTGCCGCTTCCCGAGGCTTTCCTCGGCCGCCCGATCGCGCATCGGGCCTATCATGACCGCAGCGCAGGTCGGCCGGAAAACAGCCGGGCCGCGGTGCGTGCCGCGGTGGCGGCGGGCTACGGGATCGAGATCGACCTGCAGCCCTCCGCCGATGGCGTGCCGATGGTGTTTCATGATTATGACCTGCGCCGCCTGACCGGGCGCACGGGGCGGGTGCGGGGCCTCACCGCCGCCGAACTGGGCGCAACAGCGCTCACCGGCGGCGACGAGGGCATTCCGACTTTGGCCGAGGTGCTCGAGATTGTTGCGGGGCAAGTGCCACTTCTGGTCGAGATCAAGGATCAGGATGGCGGCATGGGCCCCGAAGTGGGCGCGCTCGAGGAAGTGGCGGCGGCACTCCTGAAAGGTTATGCGGGCCCGCTTGCGGTGATGTCTTTCAACCCGCATGCGGTGGCGGCCTTCCATGCGCTTGCGCCAGAGGTGGCGATCGGGCTCACCACTTCGGCCTATGATCCAGAGGGCTGGCCGCTCCTTCCGGCGAAGACCCGCGATCATCTGCGGATGATCCCGGATTTCGAACGCTTGGGCTGTTCCTTCATCTCGCATGAGGCCGCCGATCTTGGCGCGCCGCGGGTGGCGGAGCTTGCGCAGAAGGGCGCCGCGATCCTGTGCTGGACGATCCGCAGCCCCGAGGCCGAGGCCGCGGCACGCCAGATTGCGCGGAACATCACCTTCGAAGGCTACGCGGCTTGACCAATCCCCCGCGCGCTCCATCCTCTTTTGGGATATGCGCGGGGGATCATGCAAAATAGCGTAGAGATCACACTCCATTCCCGAATTTCGGATATCCCCGAACAAGACTGGGACGCCTGCGCCTGCCCCGAGGCAAAAGACGGCTCGCCCCCGTTTGACCCGTTCACGCGGCATCGGTTTCTGGCGGCGCTGGAGGCTTCGGGCTCGGTCGGGCCCGGCACGGGCTGGTCTGCGCAGCATCTGGTGGCCCGCATCGACGGCGCGGTGATCGCTGTCATGCCGCTTTACCTGAAAAGCCATTCTCAGGGCGAATATGTGTTCGACCATGCCTGGGCGGATGCATTCGAGCGCGCCGGGGGGGATTACTATCCCAAGCTTCAGGGTGCGGTGCCCTTTACGCCGGTGCCGGGGCAGCGCCTGCTGTGCCGCGCCGGGCTTGAGGCGGCGGGGCGCGCGGCGCTCCTTCAGGGGCTCGCGCAACTCACCATGCAAAACCGGCTCTCTTCGGCGCATCTGACCTTCTGTTCCGCCGCGGAGGCCGAGACGGCCGAGGCGTTAGGCTGGCTGCACCGCACGGGGCTGCAATTTCACTGGGAAAACCGCGGCTACGCCAGCTTCGAGGATTTTCTCGCCACGCTCGCCTCCCGCAAGCGCAAGGCGCTGCGCAAGGAGCGTGAAAAGGCGCAAGCCTTTGGCGGCACGATCCGCGCGCTGACGGGGGACGAGATCGCGCCTGCGCATTGGGCGGCGATGTGGGCCTTTTATCAAGACACGGGCGCGCGCAAATGGGGCACGCCCTATCTGACCCGCGCCTTCTTCGACGCGCTTCACGAGATGCGCGACGATATCTTGCTGATCCTGGCCGAGCGCGATGGCCGCCCGGTTGCCGGGGCGCTCAATTTCATTGGCCGAGAGGCGCTCTTCGGGCGCTACTGGGGCTGCCTTGAAGATCACGCCTTTCTGCATTTCGAGCTTTGCTACCATCAGGCAACGGATTGGGCGATTGCGCGGGGTCTCCAACGCGTCGAGGCGGGGGCGCAGGGCGAGCACAAGCTCGCCCGTGGCTATCTGCCCGTCACGACCCATTCGGTCCATTTCATCGCCCATCCGGGGCTGCGCCGCGCGGTCGAGGATTATCTCGAACAGGAGCGCGCGGCGGTGGCCGACGATATTGAAGGGCTGACCGAGCTTGGCCCCTTCAAGGCGGGGTGAGGGCCGGGGATCCCCGGCCCTTCTGTCTGTTCTGCTCAGATCGCGTCGAGAAGGCTCTCGCCCGCGGAAATCTCGCAGGTGCCGGGGCTTTCTTCGCGGTGCAGCACCTTGACCACGCCATCTTCCACCAGCATCGCATAGCGCGCCGAACGATGGAGCAACCCCGCCGGAGGGGCAGAGAAATCCATGCCGATCGCCGTGGTGAAGGCGCTCTCGGCATCGGCCAGCATGGTGATCCCCGCCGCCGTCGCCCCGGTGCTTTCACCCCAGGCGGCCATCACGAACGGGTCGTTGACCGATAGGCAGATGATCTCATCCACGCCCTTGGCGTCGAACTTGCCCTTGGTGCGGATGAAGCTCGGCACATGCGCGGTGGTGCACACGCCGGTATAGGCGCCCGGCACCGCGAACAGCACGACCTTGCGGCCCGCCAGTTTGGCCCCCAGATCGACCGTTTCGGGGCCGCTCTCGCCCAATTTCAGAAGCGTCGCGCCGGGAAGCTTGTCCCCAACCGTAATACTCATCTCCGTCTCCCTTCGCATTGCTATGACTTGCGGGAAGGATATAGGAGGGACACAACGACTGACCAGAGGAAGACATGAGCGGGATCGTGATCATCGGCGGCGGGCAGGCGGCGGCGGCGCTTGCGGCGAAACTGCGCGGGCTCGGGTATCCGGGGCCGGTGACCCTTCTTGGCGCCGAGCCGGTGCCGCCCTATCAACGCCCGCCGCTCTCGAAAGGCTATCTGCTTGGCACCATGCCGCTGGAGCGGCTGACGCTGCGCGGCGACGACTGGTACGCGGCGAACGGGATCACCCTGCGCACCGGCGCCGGGGTGACGGCGATTGACCGCGCGGCCAAAGAGGTCGTGCTGGGCGAAGAGCGCCTCTCTTATGACCAGCTTGCGCTGTGCACCGGGGCCATGCCGCGGACCCTGCCCGCGGCCATCGGCGGCGATCTGGCGGGCGTTCACACGGTGCGGACGCTCGCCGATGTCGATGCCATGGCAGGCGACTTTGTCGCCGGGCGACGGCTCGTGGTTGTTGGTGGCGGCTATATCGGGCTGGAGGCGGCTGCGGTGGCGGCGAAGCTTGGCCTGACGGTGACGCTGGTCGAGGCGGCGCCGCGGATCCTTGGCCGGGTGGCAAGCGCCGAGACGGCGGCAGCGATCCGCGCCCTGCATCACGCGCATGGGGTCGAGATCATCGAAGGCGTGGGCCTTGCCCGGCTGACCGGCGAGGGCCGCGTGAGCGCGGTCGCGCTTGCCGACGGGCGCGTGATTGCGGCCGATTTCGTGATTGTCGGGATCGGTGTGGCGCCGGAAACGGAGCTGGCCGAAGCCGCGGGGCTCATGATCGAGAATGGCATTGCGGTCGATGCGGAGGGGCGGACCTCCGACCCATTGATCTGGTCTGCGGGGGATTGCGCGTCCTTCCCGGGGCCGGAGGGGCGGATGCGGCTTGAATCGGTTGGCAACGCCATCGACATGGGCGAGATCGTGGCGGAGAACATGCTGGGCGCCGCAAAGACCTATGTGCCCAAACCCTGGTTCTGGTCGGATCAGTTCGATGCCAAGCTGCAGATCGCGGGCCTCTGCACCGGCTACGACCAGGTGGTGACCAAGGAAATCGACGGGAAATCCTTCTGGTATTTCCGCAACGGCCAACTGATCGCGGTCGATGCGCTCAATGCGCCGCGCGCCTACATGATCGGCAAACGGCTGATTGAGGGGGGCAAGGTTGTGCGCCCCGAGGCCGTCGAAGCCGCCACGGATCTGAAGGCGCTGATGGCATGAGGATCATTGGCGGCGAGCGGCGGGGGCTGAAGCTCACCGATGTGGGCGCGGGCGATGCGGAGGCGCATTTGCGCCCCACCACCGACCGGGTGCGCGAAAGCATCTTCAACCTGCTGATCAATGGCACCCATGGCAACCCGATTCCGGGCGCGCGTGTGCTTGACCTCTTTGCCGGCACCGGGGCGCTCGGCCTTGAGGCGCTGAGCCGTGGCGCGGCGCGGGTGGCCTTTGTCGATGACGGCACCGCGGCGCGGGTGCTGTTGCGCAAGAATGTGGAGCTGATGCGCGCCATGGGCGTGACCGACATCTGGCGGCGCGATGCCACCAATATGGGTCCCTGCCGCGGCGCGGGCTATGGGCTCGTGTTTCTTGATCCGCCCTATGGCATGGGGCTGGGCGAGAAGGCGCTTGCCTCCTGCCTCGCCAATGGCTGGATCGCGCCCGGCGCGATGGTGGTCTGGGAGGAAAACACCGCCCCCCTCGTGCCCGCGCCCCTCGAAGAAATCGACCAGCGCCGCTATGGCGACACGCTCGTGACCCTTGCCCGGATGCCTTCATGACCATCAAAGCCGTTCTCTTTGACTGCGACGGGGTGCTCGTCGACAGTGAACCCGCCACTTTTGCCGCGCTTCAGATCGAGCTGGCCGCCCATGGGCTGCACCTCGGCATGGATGAGATGGAGCGGCTTTTTATCGGCGGCACGATGGAGAAGCTGCGCCAGACCGCGAATACGCTTGGCGCCGGGCTGCCGCCCGAATGGGTGGGGGCGTTCTACGAGAAACTCTATGCGCATCTGCGGCAGGGCACGCCCACGATGCCGGGGATCGCGGCGCTGCTGGACCGGCTCGATGCGGCGGGGGTCGTTTATGCCGTGGGTTCGAACGGGCACCGCCGCAAGATGGAGGCCACGCTCGGCCAGCACCCCGCCCTTTGGGCGCGGCTCAAGGACCGGCTCTTTTCCGGTCAGGAACTCGGATGCCCCAAGCCCGATCCGGGGCTTTACCTGCATGCCGCGGCCTTTCTGGGCCAGCCGCCCGAGGCCTGCGTGGTGGTGGAAGACAGCGCCACCGGCGCGCGCTCGGCGCTGGCGGCGGGCATGCGCTGTTTTGGCCTCGTGCCGCCCGGGGCCTCGGCCCATGCGCGCGAAACGCTCACGGAAGTGGGGGCGGAGTTGATTGCCGATCTGGGCGAGATCCCGGCGCGAATCGGGCTGGCCTGATCTGCGCCGGCGACGATTGGGCAAGTAATTTGCGCATAGCCAAAAGAAAAAGGCCGCCGGGTTGCCCCTGCGGCCATTCTAACCTGCTCGAAGCAAGCCTCAGCCCTGACGGGCTTTGAAGCGCTTCTGCGTCTTGTTGATCACGTAGACGCGGCCTTTGCGGCGCACGATCTGGCAATCGCGATGACGCTGCTTGAGCGAGCGGAGCGAGTTGCGGACCTTCATCGGCCTTCTCCTGTTCGCGGCGACGTGCGCCTTGAAAGCAAATGCCCCAGAAGGGGCGGTGAATGGTGGGCGGTACTGGGATCGAACCAGTGACCCCTACGATGTCAACGTAGTGCTCTACCGCTGAGCTAACCGCCCGAAAACCTTACACAGCCCGCCGCCATCCTCTCCGAAAAGAAAGGACGCGGGCCAAACCGCGTCGGTCTGGCGGTCTATAGAAGGAGTCGCGGCGGCTTTCAAGGCCCTTTTGGCAGGAAAAGAAATTGGTGTAAGCTCCCTAGCGCAAGGAGAGTCCATGCCCCAGGCAGAGCTATCATCGCCAGCGTTCCGGTTGCATCTTCCCGAGCCTCTCAGCTCGGGCGCCGTCTTTGCATCCCCGCATTCGGGGCGGTTTTATCCGCCCGATTTCATCGATGCATCACAGCTTGACCTGCTCCGGCTGCGGTCCTCCGAAGATGCATTCGTTGATCAGTTGCTCGGGGCCGTGCCCGATCATGGCGCAACCCTGATCGAGGCGCTTTATCCGCGCGCCTATGTCGATCTCAACCGGGGCGAGGACGAGCTTGATCCGGCCCTGATCGAGGGGGTGGCCCGTGGCTCGGGCGGCTCGCGCGCGGCGATGGGGCTGGGCGTGATTCCCCGCGTTGTGGCGGGCGGGCGCGAGATCTTTCGCGGCCGGATTCCGCGCGCCTCTGCCGAGGCGCGGTTGAACGGCGTTTGGCGCCCCTACCACGCGCAACTTCAGGCCTTGATGCAGGCACGCCGGGCACAGTTTGGCCGGGCCGTCCTGTTTGATGTGCATTCGATGCCGAGCGAGGCCACCACCCCGCGCAGCCGCGTGAGCGAGATCGTGCTGGGGGATCGGTTTGGCACTTCGGCCCGGGCCGAAACCATGGCGCAGGTCGAAGCGGCGTTTCGCTCTGCGGGCTTCAGCGTGGCACGCAACACGCCCTTTGCCGGCGCGTATATCGTCAGCCGCTACGGTCGCCCGACCGCCGGGCTTGAAGTGGTGCAGATCGAGATCTCGCGCGCGCTTTACATGGATGAGGAGCGGGTCGAGCCGTTGCCGCATTTCGAGCTGTTTGCGCATCTGATTGGCGCGGTCACGGCCGAACTCGCCGATCTGGTGCGCGCCGGGGCCGAACCGCTCGCCGCCGAATAGGCTCAGGAGCGCTCCCAGCCGCGCCCGAGCCGAATCGCCGCGTCGCCAAATTTTGCCCGAATCGCATCGGCGGCCCGCTCCGCCCCGGCGCGGGCTTTGGCTTGCGGGTCAAACAGATCACCCGTCGGGTCCGCGCCGGTGGCGGGCACAAGGTCGGTATAGCCCGCGCCGATCAGGCGAAACGGCCCAGGCTCGGGCAGCGCCCGCAAAAGCGCCCGGCTGGCGCGAAACAGCGTGTCCGCCAGTTGCGCGGGCTCATCCAGCCGGGTCTGGCGGCTGATCGCACTGAAATCGGCGCGACGCAGCTTCAACACCGCCGTGCGTCCCGCGAGCCCCTTGGCCTTCATCCGGTCGGCGGCTTTCTCGCACATGCTCCAGAGATGATTCTCAAGCGTCTCGCGGTCCTTGATATCCGTCTCGAACGTGGTCTCATGCGAGACGGATTTGAGCGGCGCATCGGCGGTGATGGAGCGCCGGTCAATGCCCTGCGCCAGATCGGCGATGCGCGCGCCCGTGGCGCCAAAGCGCGCCTCGAGCGCGGGCTTCCCGGCGCGGCGCACATCTGCAAGCGTGCGCAGCCCGGCGCGGGCGAGCGCGGCGCGCGTCGCCTCCCCCACCCCCCAAAGGATCGACACCGGCTTGTCGCGCAAGAAAGCCTCGGTATCGGCGCGCCCGAGCACCGAGAAGCCGCGCGGCTTGTCGAGATCGGAGGCGATCTTGGCGAGGAACTTGTTGTGCGACAGCCCGATCGAGGCGGTGACGCCGATCTCGGCTTCGATCTCGCGGATCAGCCGGGCCAGCACCAGGGCGGGCGGCGCGTGATGGAGCCTCTCGGTGCCGGTCAGGTCCAGAAAAGCCTCATCAAGCGAGAGCGGTTCGACCAGCGGGGTGAGCGCGGTGAATTTGGCGCGGATCTGCGCCGAGACCTCGGCATAGCGCGCGCGGCGCGGCGCAATCACGGTGGCCTCGGGGCAGAGCCTGCGCGCCTCGAACATCGGCATGGCCGAGCGCACCCCGGCGATGCGCGCAATATAGCAGCAGGTGGTGACAACGCCGCGGGTGCCCCCGCCAACAATGATCGGCGTGCCCGAAAGCGCGGGATCATCGCGCTTCTCGACCGAGGCAAAGAAGCTGTCGCAATCGACATGGGCGATCGAGAGGCGGAAAAGCTCAGGATGCGAGAGCATGCGTGGGCGCCCGCAGCGCGGGCAGCGCGCGGGGGCGGTATCGAAGGTGGCAAGGCAATCGCGGCACAGGGCGGGCATGACGCCCAATCTAACGCAAGGCCGCGCCGGGCGGGAGGGGGCGCTGCCCCCTCGGCGCGTGCCGCGCCTCACCCCCGGGATATTTGCACAAAGTCGAAGGGAAGAACCGGGCCTGCTTCGACTTTGCGCAAATATCCTCGGGGGGTGAATTCGGCAAAGCCGAAGAGGGGGGCAGACGGCCCCCCTCTCCCCGGGTCAGTTCAGGACGCGGTCCTCGGGCTGGATGCGCTGCGAGGCGGAGAGGCGGCCGCCCACCACAAGCCCGTCGGGGCCGGCGGTGACCTTGACCTCGGCGCCGTCCAGCACTTCGCCCGCAAGGATCAGCTCGGCCAGCGGATCTTGCAGCGCGCGCTGGATCACCCGTTTGAGCGGGCGCGCGCCGAACACCGGGTCATAGCCCTCGTCGGCGAGCCATTGCCGCGCGGCCTCATCGAGCGCGAGCGTGATCTTGCGCGCGGCGAGCCGTTTTTCGAGCCGGGCGAGCTGGATCGTGACGATGCCGTCCATATTGGCGCGGTTGAGCCGGTCGAAGATCACCATCTCGTCCAGGCGGTTCAGGAATTCGGGGCGGAAATGCATCCGCACCGCTTCCATCACCTCCGCTTTCGCCTCCGAAGCATCCGAGCCCTCGGGCAGGCGGCTCAAGGCCTGGGAGCCGAGGTTCGAGGTCAGCACGATCAGCGTCTGCTTGAAATCGACCGTGCGGCCCTGGCCATCGGTGAGCACGCCATCATCGAGCACCTGCAAGAGCACGTTGAACACATCGGGGTGTGCCTTCTCCACCTCGTCAAAGAGCACGACCTGATAGGGGCGCCGCCGCACCGCCTCGGTGAGCACGCCGCCCTCGTCATAGCCGACATAGCCGGGCGGGGCGCCGATCAGCCGGGCCACGGAATGTTTCTCCATGAATTCCGACATGTCGATCCGCACCATCGCCGCGTCGTCGTCAAAGAGGTAGTTGGCGACGGCTTTGGTGAGCTCGGTCTTGCCGACCCCGGTCGGGCCGAGGAACAGGAAGGAGCCGAGCGGGCGGTTTTCATCGTTCAGCCCCGCACGGGCACGGCGCACGGCATTCGAGACGGCGGTGATCGCCGCATCCTGCCCGATCACCCGGCGATGGAGTTCTTCCTCCATCTTCAGCAGTTTCTCGCGCTCGCCCTCGAGCATTTTCGAGGTCGGGATGCCGGTCCAGCGTTCGACCACTTCGGCGATCTGCTCGGGGCGGACGGCCTCTTCGACCATCTTCGCCTCGCTCGCCTCTTCGGCCTCGGCCAGCACCCGCTCAAGCTCGGGAATGCGCCCATATTGCAACTCGCCCGCCTTGGCGAAGTTGCCCTCGCGTTTGGCCTGCTCCAGTTGCGCGCGCGCCTGCTCAAGCTGCTCCTTGACCGAGCGGGAAGCTTCTAGCATGTCGCGTTCGGCCTGCCATTTCGCGGTCATTGCCGCAGAGCGGTCCTGCACCTCGGCCAGATCTTTTTCGAGCTTTTCGAGCCGGTCCTTGGAGGCGGCATCATCCTCGCGCTTGAGCGCCTCGGCCTCGATCTGCATCTGCAGGATCTGCCGGTCGAGCGCGTCAAGCTCTTCGGGCTTGCTGTCCACTTCCATCCGCAGCCGGCTCGCGGCCTCGTCGACAAGGTCGATCGCCTTGTCGGGGAGAAACCGGTCGGTGATGTAGCGGTGCGAGAGCTGCGCCGCGGCCACCAGAGCCGAGTCGGAGATCCGCACGCCGTGGTGCAGCTCGTATTTTTCCTTGATGCCGCGCAGGATCGAGATCGTGTCCTCGACCGTGGGCTCGCTCACCATCACCGGCTGGAAGCGCCGCGCAAGGGCCGCGTCTTTCTCGACATATTTGCGGTATTCATCGAGCGTGGTGGCGCCGACGCAATGCAGCTCGCCCCGCGCCAGCGCGGGCTTGATCAGGTTGGCCGCATCCATCGCGCCATCGGATTTGCCCGCGCCCACAAGCGTGTGCATCTCGTCGATGAAAAGGATGATCTCGCCCGCGGCCGCCTCGATCTCTTTCAGGATCGCTTTCAGCCGTTCTTCGAACTCGCCGCGGTATTTGGCGCCTGCAATCAGCGCGCCCATGTCGAGCGCCAGAAGTTTCTTGTTCTTCAGGCTCTCGGGCACGTCGCCGTCGATGATGCGCAGCGCCAGCCCCTCGGCGATGGCGGTTTTGCCCACGCCGGGCTCCCCGATCAGCACCGGGTTGTTCTTGGTGCGGCGCGAAAGCACCTGCATGGTGCGGCGGATCTCGTCATCACGACCGATGATCGGGTCGATCTTGCCGTCCTCCGCGGCGGCCGTCAGGTCGCGGGCATATTTCTTCAGCGCGTCATAGCCCTCTTCGGCGGAGGCAGTGTCGGCGGTGCGGCCCTTGCGGATGTCATTGATCGCGGTGTTGAGCTTTTGCGCCGTCACCGCGCCCGCATCGAGCGCGTCTTTCGCCTTTGTATTGACCATGGCGAGCGCCATCAGCATCCGCTCCACCGGAACGAAGCTGTCGCCCGCCTTTTTCGCCAGTTTCTCGGCCTCGTCGAGCACCCGCACAAGGCTTTGCTCCACGTAAACCTGCCCGTCGCCGCCCGAGACCTTCGGCAGTTTCGAGACGTAAAGATCAACCGTTTCCTGCACGCGTTTGGGCTCGCCGCCAGCGCGGCTGATCAGATTGGCCGAGAGCCCCTGATCGTCATCCATCAGCGCTTTCAGAAGGTGTTCGGGCACCACGCGTTGATGCCCCTCGCGCATCGCGATCGTCTGGGCGGCTTGCAAAAAGCTGCGCGACCGTTCCGTGAACTTCTCCATGTTCATCGGTTCTCTCCTCTATCAAGCCCCCGGCCCAGAGGCGCCCATCATGGCACGCCCCGTCTGCGGGTCTTGAGAGAGAGGTGGTTTTTGTGCCGTCAGGGTTCAAGAGGGCGGGCGTCGAGGCGGCAAAATTTCCGCGTGGCGGGGCGCTGGAAACTTTTTGGTAACCTCAAGCGTTGAAGCTTGAGCTTCCCTTCGCGAGGTCCGCCCATGCGTCAGAGCACCGCCATCCGCATTGCGCATCTGCTTTACGATGCCGCACGCCGCCAGTTTGAGGCCGTGGTTGAGTTTTTTGCGCCCGGCATGCCGGTGCCGCTGCGGGTGCCTGTGCGTGTTTCCGCCGCGCCCGACATCTCGCATCGCCGCCTTGTTGATGTGCTCACCCGCGAGGCGCAGCGCCGCGGCATTGGCAGGCTCTAAATGCCTTGACCGGGTCCGGGATCGGGGGCAGAACGCGGCCGTTTGCCCTTTTGCCCGGAGAGTGCCATGAGCTTGCCTGCCGATGACCGACTGATCGTTGCGATGGATGTGCCAAATGCTGTGGCGGGGCTGGAGCTTGCGGCGCAGCTTGGCGATGCGGTGAGCTTTTACAAGATCGGGCTCGGGATGCTGACGGGCGGCGGGCTGGCGCTGGCCAACGAGCTCAAGGCCGAGCAGGGCAAGAAGATCTTTCTCGACATGAAATTCTTCGACATCGGCGCCACGGTCGAGGCGGCGGTGCGCGGCATTGCGCGGTATGACCTCGACTTTCTCACCGTGCATGGCGACCCCTATGTGGTGAAAGCGGCGAAAGAGGGGGCGGCGGGCAAGGATCTGAAGATCCTCGCGGTAACGATCCTGACCTCGCTCGACCGCGCCGATCTCGACGGCGCGATGATCCGGGCGGGGGAGATTGCCGATCTCGTGGTGGAGCGGGCGGGCAAGGCCTTTGCCGCCGGAGCGGACGGGGTGATTGCCTCCCCGCGTGAGGCGGCGCTGATTCGCGCCCTTCCCGAGGCGGCGGGCAAGCTCATCGTCACGCCGGGCGTGCGGCCTGCCGGGGCGGCGCTTGGCGATCAAAAGCGGGTGGAAACGCCTGCCGCCGCGCTCACGGCCGGGGCCGATCATATCGTCGTCGGGCGCCCGGTCTGGAGGGCGGAAGATCCGCGCGCCGCGGCGCAGGCGATCTTGCGCGAGATCGCGGCGATCTGAGCGGGGCGGCACACATACAAGCGGCGGCCAATGGCCGCCGGTTCTTGGGTCTGAATGCGGGTGTCTGGCGTCAGTGCGCCGCGCCTTCGGCCACCGGCGCGTGGTGCGACAGGCTCATCGGTTGCGCAAAAGTCAGCCAGAGCACCAGGCCGACAAAACAGACAATCACAGCCGTCAGAAAAAACTTGAGGCCCTTGGTTTCTTGGGGAAAGTCATTGGTCATGGTCGCGCTCCTGTGCTCCTTCCGCGTCCTTACGCCGCATGCGTCGATCCGTCCAGTCTCACATGCAGGAATGCGCAGGTTCCGCTCAGTTTTCGTTGATATCGCGGTCCCAGATCCGCGTCTGGCCGGCGCGCACGCCAAGAATGCGCCGCAATGCATACCACACGAGCACAGCGGCAATGGCAAGCACAAGCACCGTCAGCGGCAGCGAGTTTGCAAGCAGGCCAAGCCAGAGCAAAACGCCCACAAGCACCGAGCCTGCCGCGAAGCCCAGGAGGATGAAGCCGGGCAGCACCATCTCGAGCCCGCCCAGCACAACGCCCGCCACAATCCAGATCCAGGGGTCTTGCCAGGACATCAGCCTTTTCCTTTCAGGAGCTTGAACGCCTCGCCAAAGGCTTCCACCGCGGAGGTGGGCAGAATCACCGTTTGCTTGCCCTGACCGGCGGCAACCTTGGAAATTGCGTCGACCTGTTTGAGCGCGACCTGATACTGCGCCGCCTCAAGCCCGTTTTCGGCAATCGCCGCAGCGATCACCGCCGTGGCAAAGGCCTCCGCCTCGGCGGTGATGCGCTTTGCTTTGGCTTGTTGCTCGGCGGCATAGAGATCGGCATCGGCGGCAAGTTCGACCGCGCGTTTGCGCCCCTCGGCCTCGGTCACCTGCGCACGCCGCGCCCGCTCGGCATTGAGTTGCTGCAACATCGCCGCGCGCGTCGCCTCGTCGAGATTCACATCAAGGATCTCGGCGCGGGTGACCTCGATCCCCCAGTCATCAACCACATTCGCCACATTGTCGCGGATATGCGAAATGAGGCCGGAGCGGTTGGACTGCACCGTATCCAGCTCCATCTGCCCGATCTGGGAGCGCACGATCCCGGCCACGGTGGTGGCGATGGCGGCGTCGATGTCGCGGATCCGGTAGACGGTCTTTTCCGGTTCGGTGACGCGGTAAAAGACCGAGGTATCCACCTGCACCAGCACGTTGTCGGCGGTGATCGCATCCTGCCGCGTGGTGGGAAGCTGGCGTTCGAGCACCGAGACCTTGTGCGCCACCCGGTCGAGGAAGGGGACGATGAAGTTGATCCCCGGCCCGAGCACGGCGCGCAGCCGCCCGAATCGCTCGACCACATGTTTTTCCGATTGCGGCACGATCCGCACGCCGAGGAACACAGCGAGAATGAGGAACGCGGCCAGCGCCAGCATCACGGCATTGCCGCCGATCAGGTCTTCAGGGGTCACGGATCAATCTCCTTTGAAAAATGCGCAAGGCGCGCCCGCTCAGGGCTTGGCAATATCCGAGGGCAGGTTCGGCGCCCGTTCCTCGGGCAGGGCTTGTTCCGGTGCGGGGCTCACCACGGCCGCGGGGGCGGCGAGGATCTCGGGCGCCTTATCCACCGGCTGAGGCAAGAGTTTGACGCCAACGAGAATCGCCGCGACAACCACGGCCCAGCCGCCCGGGCGCGACATCAGCCACAGCCCGATGCCAAAGAGCCCGAGCGCGGTGCGCATCGAGGCCATGCCGGCAAAGCTCAGAAGCGGTCCCCACATCAGCGTTTTCCTCCATAGGCCTGCCATGCCCAAATGAGCGCCATGGCGCCGAGCACGGCGCCCACGAGCCCCGCCATCAGCCCCATGATCGCGATCAGGAAGCGCAGCACAAGGCCCCCCACCAGCGCGCCAAAGACGCCGATGGCGATGGTGGTGGGAATATCTGTGTCGATCTTCATCAGCCGTGTGGCCAGAAATCCGGCGGCGATGCCGATCAAGATGAAGGTGATCACGGGCAAGGGCACTCCTCCGGTCCATCCCGAATGCCGGTCCAATATGGGCGGGGCGGGGCGCAAAGAAAAGCCCCGGCGCAGAGGCCGGGGCGAGGGGCCGCTTCTGGTGGCGGACTATTGCAGATCGGCGAAGGCGCTGGCGAGGCGCTCGGCGGCCTCGATCACCCGCGCGCGCGGGGTGGCGAGGTTGAAGCGCAGGAAGCTCTCGCCGCCGGGCCCGAAAGTGGCGCCGTGGTTGGCCGCGATTTTCGCGCCCTTCTCGACGCGGGCGATGAACTCTTCTGCCGCCATGCCGGTGCCGGCAAAATCGACCCAGGCCAGATAGGTCGCTTCGAGCGGCATGGATTTGAGCCCCGGAATCGCGTTCACCTTGTCATCGAACAGGCGGCGGTTGCCGTCGAGATAGTGGTTGAGCGCATCGACCCAGGCGGCGCCTTCGGGCGAATAGGCGGCGGTTGCCATGGCAAGGCCGAAGCTGTTGGGCGAGATCGCCTGCGCCGCCATCGCGCCCGCAAAGCGTTTGCGCAGCTCCGGGTCGGCAATGATCACATTGCCCGAATGCGCGCCGGCGATGTTGAAGGTTTTCGTTGTGGCCGACATCATCACCAGCGGCTGATCGGGCAGGGCGACCGCTGCGGGAATATGCGTGTGGCCGGGCATCACGAGGTCATGGTGGATCTCGTCCGACACCAGCACCAGCCCGTGCCGCTTCGCAAAGGCGGCCGTCGCCTCGATATCTGCGCGGCTCCAGACCCGCCCGCCCGGATTGTGCGGCGAGCACAGGATCAGCATTTTCGCGGTGCCGTCCATCTGCGCGTCCCAGGCGTCGAAATCCATCTCATAGCGGCCGTTCTCAAGTTTGAGCTGGCAATCGACGACCTTGCGGCCCGCGGCCCGGATCACCCGCGCGAAGGAATGGTAGACCGGCGTCATCAGCACCACGCCGTCGCCCGGCTGGGTGAAGGCATCAAGGCAGAGCGCGGTTCCGTTCACCAACCCATGGGTGGTGAAGATCCACTCGGGCGCCACCTGCCAGCCATGCCGGTGCGCCATCCACCACTGGATCGCGGCGTGATAGGGGCGGTCGTCGCCCCAGTAGCCGAAAACGCCCTGATGGATGAGCTTTTCGACCGCCTCGGTCACCGCTTGCGGCGGGCGGAAATCCATGTCCGCCACCCACATCGCGATGCCCTCGCCCGGCGGCACGCCGTAAATTTCTTCCATGCAGTCCCATTTCACCGAATGGGTGCCGATACGGTCGATGACTTCATCGAAGTCGGGAAGGGTGGTCATGCCGGGCTCCTTGGGGCGATGTTCTTGTGGTGAGTGATATTCCGGTCCATTGTTCCAGTGAAGATAAAAAACATAGAACAAATTCCTGAAATTTTGCCAATTTCAGGAACAGACCTGCGCGCAAAGGTCGCCGTGTCGTTATCGGCGCAGATATTGCACGCGCGCGAGCCATGGCTTAGATCAGTTTCATGACGTTGAAAACCATCCTGCTCCATCCCGATCCGCGGCTCAAGAAGACCTGCGACCCCGTCGCCACGATTGACGACGAGATCCGGCAATTGGCCGATGACATGCTCGAGACGATGTATGACGCCCCCGGCGTTGGCCTTGCGGGGCCGCAGGTGGGCGTGCTCAAGCGCATCTTCGTGATGGATTGCGCCAAGGACAAGCTCGGCATTCCCGAGCCGATGGTGATGGTGAACCCGGAGATCAGCTGGGTCTCCGAGGAAAAGAACGTGCATGAAGAGGGCTGCCTGTCGCTGCCCGAACAATATGCCGATGTCACCCGCCCGAAAGAGGTGCGGATGCGCTGGCTTGGTCTTGACGGGCAGATGCATGAGGAACAGTTCGACAGCCTCTGGGCGACCTGTGCACAGCATGAGCTTGATCACCTCAACGGCACGCTTTTCATCGACCATCTGGGGCCGCTCAAGCGGCAGATGATCACCCGCAAGCTCGAAAAGTGGAAGCGCGAGAAAGCGCGGGAAGCCAAGAGCAGCAGCTGGGTCTGAGATGGCTGTCCGCCCGTTCATTGCTTACGACGACAAGCGCCTGCATACGCCTGCCGACCCGGTTGCCGCGATCACCGAGACGGTGCGGATGATCTGGGATGACATGATCGACACGATGGAGGCGATGCCGGGGCAGGGCGTTGGCTTGGCCGCGCCGCAAATCGGCATTCTGATGCGGCTCGCCGTGGTCGATGCCTCCGAGGCGCGGGGGCAGGTGGTGCGGATGGCGAACCCCGAGGTGCTTCATGCCTCGGTGCAGTTCCGCAAGCACGAAGAGGGCAGCCCGAATCTGCCCGGCGTCTGGGCCGCGGTCGAGCGCCCCCGCGCGGTGACGGTGCGGTTTCTCAACGATCAGGGCGCGGTGGAAGAGCGCGATTTTGTCGGGCTCTGGGCCACTTCGGTGCAGCACCAGATCGACCATCTGAACGGCAAGACTTACGTGGACCACCTCAGCGCGCTGCGGCGCAAGATGCTGGTGGCGAAATCGGCCAAATTCGCAAAGAGAGCCTGATGCGCATCCTCTTCATGGGCACCCCCGATTTTTCTGTGCCGGTGCTCGACGCGCTGGCGGCGCGCCACGAGATCTGCGCCGTTTATACCCAGCCGCCGCGGCCCGCCGGGCGCGGCAAGGCGCTTCGTCCCGCGCCGGTGCAGGCACGGGCCGAGGCTCTGGGGCTTGCGGTGCGCCATCCGCTGAATTTCAAGGCCGCCGAAGACCGCGAGGCGCTGGCCGCGCTTGATGCCGATATTGCCGTGGTCGTCGCTTACGGGCTGCTGTTGCCCCAAGCTGTGCTCGATGCGCCGCGGCTTGGCTGTCTCAATATTCATGCCTCGCTTTTGCCGCGCTGGCGCGGCGCGGCGCCGATCCACCGTGCGGTGATGGCGGGCGATGCCGAGACGGGCGTGTGCATCATGCAGATGGAAGCGGGGCTCGATACCGGGCCGGTGCTGTTGCGTGAGTCGCTTGCGATTGGCGCAACCGAGACCACCGGCGCGTTGCATGACCGGCTGAGTGCGCTGGGCGCAAAGCTGATCCTTGAAGCGCTCGATCTGCTCGGTGAGCTGACCCCGGAGGTGCAACCCGAGCTGGGTGTCACCTATGCAAAAAAGATCGACAAGGCCGAGGCGCGGGTAGAGTGGGCCCGCCCGGCGGCGGAGGTCGTGCGCCATATCAACGGGCTCTCGCCCTTCCCGGGGGCCTGGTGCCTTGTGGGGGGGGAACGGGTGAAGCTCTTGCGCGCGACCATTGCAGAGGGCGCGGGCGCGCCCGGTCAGGTGCTCGAGGGCTTCGATATTGCCTGTGCCACGGGGGCGCTGCGCGTGCTGGAAGCCCAGCGCGAGGGCAAGAAACCGATGCCGGCGGGCGAGGTGCTCAAGGGGCTGACGCTCCCCGACCGGCTCGACTGATTCGGGGATCAGGCGGAGGGCAGATAGCCCGCGGGCGCATTCTCATCGCGCACAAAATCAAGCGCCGGTCCCTGACGCACCGGGGTTTCGCGCTTGGTGGTGCACAGAAGCTCGCTGCCCTCGACCTCCGAGGCCATGATCAGCGCCGTCGAGACATGGCGCGGCCCCTCATAAAGATCAACGTGGCCACGCAGTTTGCTGACACCTTCAGCATCCAGCGAGAAGCCGCCCACCCAGCGCCGCAGCACCGGCCAGACCTTCCCCGCCGCATGCACGCTCAAACGCAAGGGGCGCTTCGTCTCCCGGCGACGCGCCTGTTGCAGACCATCCAGAATGTCGTTCGGCAAGAACTCCATCGCACCCTCCCAATCGGGCCCCCAAGTCACGCGCCCTCTCCCCAGAACGCTTAAGCTAAATCTGTAACATAAAGTTTAAAATTCAAGCGGATCGTCGCGTTATGCCGCAAAGATTTTCCGTTCGTGCCGCGCTCGACACGACCGTGTGCCGGTGCGACGGTTGCCCTGCGGACGTGCCGCGGCTAGCTTGCCGGCATTGCTTTGACGGGGGTCTCCATGCGCGCTTTCCTTTCTGCCCTTTGCCTGACCGCCTGCCTGCCGCTTGCGGCGCAGGCGCAATGCGGCGGCGATTTTTCCAGCTTCGTGGCCGGGCTCAAGGCCGAGGCGCAGCGCGCCGGATTGAGCGCCGCCGAGGCGAATGCCTTTTTCAAGGGCGTGCGGCAGGATGGCCGCGTGCTCAAGGCAGACCGGGCACAGGGCGTGTTCCGCAAGAGTTTTGTCGATTTTGCCTCTGCGGTGATCTCGCAAAACCGGCTCAGCACGGGCGCAAAAATGGCGCAGCGCTATGATGCGGTGTTCGACCGGATCGAGCGGGACTATGGCGTCTCGCGCGGGGTGCTTTTGGCCTTTTGGGGGCTGGAGACAGATTTCGGGCAGGTGCAGGGGGATTTCAACACCCGCGATGCCCTCGTCACCCTTGCGCATGATTGCCGCCGCCCGGATCTGTTCCGGCCGCAGGTCATTGCCGCGGCGCAGCTTTACCAGAGGGGCGATTTTGACCCCGCGCGCACCATCGGCGCCTGGGCGGGCGAGGTCGGGCAGGTGCAGATGCTGCCGGCCGATATTCTGCGCAACGGCGTGGATGGCGACGGCGACGGCCATGTGAACCTGAAAGGATCGAGCGCCGATGCGCTGATGTCGGGCGCAAAGATGATCTCGGGCATGGGCTGGCGCCGGGGCGAGCCTTGGCTGCAGGAGATCACCGTGCCCGAGCAGATGGACTGGGCGCAAACCGGGCTCAACCACAGCCTTTCGACCGATCAATGGGCGCGGATGGGGGTGCGGCCCCGCTCGGGCGCCTTTCAGGGGCGCCAGGGCGCGGTGCTCTTGCCGATGGGGCGCAAGGGGCCGGCCTTTATCGCCTATCCGAATTTCGAGGTGCTGTTCGAGTGGAACAAGAGCTTTGTCTATGTGACCACGGCCGCCTATTTTGCGACCCGGCTGGAAGGCGCGCCCCGGCTCGACCCGCGCGCGGCCGAGCCGGGGCTTGGCGTCGAGCAGATGAAGGCGCTGCAAAAGAAGCTCGCAGCGCGCGGCCATGATGTTGGCCCGATCGACGGGATTCTGGGCGAAAAGACCCGCGAGGCGGTGCAGCGCGAGCAGACCCGCCTGGGCCTGCCCGCCGATGCCTGGCCAACGCCGACGCTGCTCTCGAAGCTTTAATTCTCGCGGAAGGCGCGGGCAAAATAGTCGGTGAAGGGCTTGGTGAGGTAAGCCAGAGGGCTGCGGTCGCCGGTGCGGATATAGGCCTCGGCGGGCATGCCCGGCAGCAGCACGAGCCCGCCAAGCTTGTCTATCTCGCCCGGGTTCAGCATCACCTCAACGCGGAAATAGCTTGCCCGGGTTGTTTCATCGGTGATCGCATCGGCGGAAATGCGCGTGACCTGTCCAAACATCTCGGGCGTGGTGCGGCTGGCAAAGGCCGGAAAGCGCAAGGTGACCGGCTGGCCCACGGTGATTTCGTCGATATTGATCGGCGAGACCTGCACCATCACCACGAGCGGGCGATCTTGCGGCACGATGTAAAGCACTGGCTCGGCGGCCCGAATCACCGCGCGAGGCGTGGTCACCGCGAGTTCGTAGACCCGGCCCTCCACGGGGGCGCGCAGTTCGAGCCGGTTGATCTGTTCGGTCAGCGAGCGGCGCCGCTCGGCGAGTTCCAGCTCGCGGTAGCCGATGTCGCGCAGCTCGCTCTCGGCATCTTCGCGCCGCTTCGAGGAGAGCCGCAGCGCCTCCAGCTCCAGCTCGGTGATTCGCCCTTCGGATTGCGCCTTCTCGGCGGTGAGCTCGCCCATGTCGCCCGCCAGATTGGCGGCTTCGCGTTCCAGCGCCAGCACGCGGCTCGCTTGCGCAAGACCCTTGTCGTAAAGCCCGCGCTGGTCGACGAGTTCCTGCTCGATCAGCGCTTGCTGGCGCTCCAGCGCGGCACGTTGTGCCTCGATGCCGTCGATCTGGGATTGCGTCTGCTCGCGCCGCTTGGCGACTTGTTCGAGCGATTTTTGCAGCGTATCGAGCCGCGCCGCAAAGAGCCTGCGCTGGCCCTCGACCAGTTCGGCCACACTGGCGCTTTTGGTCGCCTCTTCGAGCAGTTCCGCATTGAAGCTGATTTCGGCGGCATCGGCGCGCTCGGCTTCAAGCCGCCCGCGCCGCGCGAGAACTTCAAAGAACTGCCCTTCAACGATCGACCGTTCGGATTGCACAAGCTCCCCGTCAAGCCGGATCAAAAGCTGGCCGGCGGCAACGCGATCGCCTTCCTTCACGGCAATCTCGGCCACCACACCGCCATCGGGGTGTTGCACCACCTGCCGATGCTGGTCCACCTCGACCCGGCCCGAGGCGACCACGGCCCCGGCAATCGAGGAAAAGACAGACCATGCGCCGAAGCCGCCGACCAGTAGGGCAAGGGTCAGGAAGCCAAGCACAAGCGCCGCTCGCGGCGAGAGCCGGGCCGAGGGCCCCGGCGCGGGCTCGCTGGGCGCGGCTGGCGCGAGCGCACGTTGCAACGTGCCCGCGAGGCCGCGCTTTTCGGGGCGCGGGGGCATCGCCTTGTGCACCAGATCGGTCGCGGCATTGGATGTTTCCGGCAGTTGGCCGTTTTCCGCGTCTTCCTTGCGGGTCATGCCACACCTCCGGGTTTGGTGGCGGTTGCGATCTCGTTGGCGTTCTGAACCATCGCCTTGAGCACGTCCTCGCGCGGGCCAAAGGCGCGCCGCGTGCCGTTGTCGAGCACGAGCAGCGTGTCACATTCGGCAATCGCGGCGGGGCGGTGGGCCATGATCAAAACGGCCCCCCCCGCGGCTTTCATGCCCCGCACCGCGGCGTTGAGCGCCTGACTGCCCTCGTTGTCGAGATTGGCGTTCGGTTCGTCGAGCACCAGCAGCACCGGGTTGCCGTAAAGGGCGCGGGCCAGACCGATGCGTTGGATTTGCCCGCCCGAGAGCCGCCCGCCGGTCTGGCTGACCTTGGTGTCATAGCCCTCGGGCAGATCGAGAATGAGCTGGTGCGCCGCGGCGCGTTTGGCAGCATCGACCACCATCGCCGGATCGGGCTTTTCGGCGAGGCGGGCAATGTTCTCGGCGATTGTGCCGTCAAACAGGCCAACACGTTGCGGCAGATAGCCGATCAGATGGCCCAGAACATCCGGGTCGTATTGGTCGAGCGTTGCACCATCAAGGCGCAGCGCGCCGTTGGCGGGGCGCCAAAGCCCGCAGATGGCGCGTGCGAGGGTTGATTTGCCTGCGCCCGAGGGGCCGATCACGCCAAGCGCCTGCCCCGGATCGATGCGGAAGGTGACGGCACGCAGCGTCGGCACCTGCCCGCCCGGCGGCACCACGGTGAGGGCCTGTGCCTCCAGCCTTGCCCGCGGGCGCGGCAAAGATGTGCGCGGCTGCTCAAGCGGGGTCGCGGTGAGCAGAAGCGAGAGCCGCGCCCATCCGTCGCGCGCGCGCGCCAGAATGGCCCAGCCTGCCACCGCCTGCTCAACCGGCGCAAGGGTGCGCCCCATCAGGATCGAGCCCGCGATCATCGCGCCGGGGGTGAGCTCCCCTTGCAGCACCAGCCACGCGCCGAGAGCGAGGATAGCAGATTGCAAAAACAGCCGGAACGTGCGGGTGAAGGTGGAAAAGCCGCCGCTCAGATCGGCGGCGCCGAGGCTGGCTTCCACCGCGCGGCTGCGCGCTTGCTGCCAGCGGCGAAACGCGGCCCCGCGCATGCCGAGCGCCTGCACCAGTTCGGCCTCGTCACGCAGTTGGTCGGCGAGCCGGTCCGAGCGAAGCTGGGTGCCGGTCGCTTCAGACAGCGGGCGGGCGCTCAGGGTCTGGTTGAGCAGCGTGGCGAAAATGAGCAAGACGCCCCCCGTGATGGAGAGCAGGCCGAGCATCGGGTGGAACAGAAAAATCGCCGAGAGGAAAACCGGCACCCAGGGCAGGTCGAACAGCGCGAGAAACACCGGCGCGGAGAGGCAGCGGTTGACAGAATCAAGATCGCGCAATCCGGCAGCCGAGACCGCATCATTGGGGGCAAGCGCATTGCGCCGCAGCGCCGCATCAAACACGCGCGCTTCGAGCCGCGCCTGCAGACGCGCGCCGATGCGCGCGGTAACGCGTGCGCGCGCGTAATCAAGAAGCCCCATCGCCGCGAACAGGAACGCGACCAGAAGGAACAGCGCCGTGAGCGTTTCCACCGAGCGCGCGCCCAGCACCCGGTCATAAACCTGCAGCATGAACATGGGGCCGGTCAGCATCAGCAGGTTCACAAAGGCCGAAAACAGCCCCACGGCCCAGAACAGCTGTCGGTCCTCGCGGCGTGCGGCGCGGAGCTCTGCTTTGCCTGCCGCCAGTTCGTCTTTTTTCATGCCCTCGTCCCCGCCCCCCACCGGCGATTCCCCGCCGAGCCGCACATGCGGGCGGCCCGTCCGGCGCAACCAAACCATAAAATATGCGTCAGCGCCTTGTTTCCTCCGCGCTGCGTCCTTAATGCTTGGCAGGGGTTTGGCCCAAAAAACAGCGATTGTCACCTGCCTTGACGCATCCGGCGCATGGCAGCCGGGGGAACGATGCGGAAAATATTCGGTCTCTGCCTTATTGCGAGTATCACTCTGGCGGCATGTGGTGGCGGGACCACTTCTGCGGGGCCTTCCACGCCCGGGGGCATAAACGACCCCTATGAGGGCACGAACCGGCATATCCACGCCTTCAACAAGGGCGTTGACCGCGCCCTGTTCAAAGCGCGCGAGGGCGAGCCGCGCTCGGTTGACAACGCCGTTTATCGCGGCTTCTCGAACGCGAGTTCCAACCTTTCGCTGCCGGGTAAGGTGGTCAACTCGCTGTTGCAGGGCCGCCCGGCCCCCGCAGCAAAGAATACCTTCCGCTTCGTGATCAACACCACGATCGGGATTGGCGGGATCTTCGATCCGGCGGGCCATGCGCTGGCCCTGCCCGAGACCGATACTGATTTTGGCGAGACGCTGGCGGTCTGGGGCGTGGGAGAGGGCGCTTATGTCGAGCTGCCGATCCTCGGCCCCTCGACCGCGCGCGATGCCGTTGGCCGTGTGGTCGACATGGCGTTCGATCCGCTCGGAAATGTGTTCGACAGCCGAGAGGCGAGTGCGGCGGCCGCGGTCACGGTGGGTGGCAAGGTGGCCGAGCGTAAACAGCACGGCGATATCATCGAATCGGTGCTCTATGACAGCGCCGACAGCTATGCGCAGGAACGCCTGCTCTATTTGCAGATGCGCCGCCATCAGGTGGGGGCGAAGGAGACGAATGATGAGGAAGCCTGGGATCCCTATGCCGATCCTTATGGAGAGCCCGATGCTCAATGAGATTCGCGCCGACCGGCGCCGCGTGCTGATGGGCGCGGGCGCAGCGGGGCTGATGGCGGCGGGTGTGTTGCGCCCGGGCGCAGCCTTCGCGCTCGACGATGGTCAGGCGCGTGCGCTGATCGGCCAAGCCGTGGGTGACATCAACGCCGCGATCGCTTCGGGCAAAACCGGCCCGGCGCTCTATGCGCTGTTCGAGACGATCTTCGTGAAATATGCCGATGTGCCGACGATCGCGCGCTCGGCGCTGGGTGTCGCCGCGCGTCAGGCGAGCGCGAGCCAGATGGCGGCCTTCACCACCGCGTTCCGCGGCTATATCTCGCGCAAATACGGCAAGCGGTTCCGCGAGTTCATCGGGGCGCGCTTCGAGGTGGAAGGCGCGCGCAAGGTCAAGACCTTCTATGAAGTGAGCACGGTGGCGCATCTGCGTGGCCAGGCGCCGTTCGAGGCGCTGTGGCATGTCTCCGACAAGTCGGGCAAGAACCTGTTCTTCAACATCATCATCGAGGGTGTGAACATGCTCGCCGCCGAGCGCACCGAGATCGGCGCCATGCTCGATGCCCGGCGGGGCAATCTGGATGCGCTGATCGCCGATCTGAAAACGGCAAGCTGAGCGCTGGCACAGAAACCGGATCTGAAACGCGGCCCCCCGGGTCGCGTTTTTTTTAATGGGCCGCGTTTTTTTAATAAAGCCCGCGCAGCAGGGAATCGATTGCCTGACCCAGGCCGCTTTGCGGCCTGCTGCGGTTGTCGGGCTGCGGCGGCACTTGCCCCGGCGCCATCAACTGACCATTCACCACCGGCACGCCGCCCTCCGGGATCGGGTCGCCGGAGTTCCAGCTTTGCCCGGCATAGGCATTGTTGCCCCCGGCGCCCCGCCATTCCTCGGGGCTGGCCATCGGCAGCGGATTGACCGGCTGGCCCTCTTCGACCCGCGCCATCACCTCGTGCCAGATCTCGGCAGGCAGGCCGCCGCCGGTGACGCCGGCAAGCGGGCGGTTGTTGTCATAGCCCATCCAGACCCCGGCCACATAATCGGCGGTGAAGCCGATAAACCAGGCATCGCGGGCGGCCTGGGTCGTGCCCGTCTTGCCCGCAACCTCGCGGCCATCAAGGCGCGCGCGCATGCCGGTGCCTTGCTCGACGCCCTGGTGCATCATCCACATCAGTTCGCGCGCGGCGGTCTCGGAGATCACCCGCTCACCCATGCCGCCGCCCGCGCCGAACAGCGGATCACTGTCGCCCTTGAGCCGCAAATCGGTGAGACCATAGGGCCGCACCGAGGAGCCGCCGTTGAGAATGCCCGCAAAGGCGCCCGTCATTTCGAGCAGGGTCGATTCCGAGACGCCGAGCACCACGGCAGGGCCTTTGGCGAGATCGGAGGCGAAGCCGAAATCCGTCGCGGCGCGGCGCACCGCGTCAAAGCCCACGGCCTGCCCCACGCGCACGGTGGCGGTGTTGATCGATCTGGCGAGCGCCTTCCAGAGCGGGATCGCGCCGAGGTAATCCTTGTCGTAGTTCTTCGGCGTCCAGGGGCCGGAACCGGGCACGTTGATGGTCAGCGGCGCATCCTCCACAATCGTGTCGGGCGTCCAGCCCATGTCGAGCGCGACCGCATAGACGAAAGGCTTGAAGGTGGAGCCGGTCTGGCGGCGCGCCTGGGTGGCGCGGTTGAACGCGCCCGAGACTTTCGAGGCGCGCCCGCCCACCATTGCGCGCACCGCGCCATCCGCCGACATCACCACGATTGCGGCTTCCGCCTCCGAGCCTTCCTTGACCTTGGTCTCGAACACGCTTTTCAGCGCCGTCTCTGCCGCCGCCTGCACCCTTTGGTCGAGCGTGGTGCGGATCACCACGTCCTCGGTTGTGTCCTTGGCAAGGAAATCCGGGATCGAATCCATCACCCAATCGGCAAAATAGCCGCCCGCCCGCGCCTGCGCCGCCTCCGAGAGCGTGGCGGGATGGGCGCGTGCCTCGCTCCATTGCGCGTCGGTCAGGTAGCCCTGATCATGCATCAGCGCGAGCACCATGCCCGCGCGCTCTTGCGAGCGCTTGAGGTTGGTGGTGGGCGCATAGGTCGAGGGGGCCTTCAAAAGCCCCGCCAGCATCGCCGCTTGCTGCGGGTTCACATTGGCGGCGGAGATGCCAAAGTAGCGCTGCGCCGCAGCCTCGAACCCGCGCGCCCCCGCGCCAAGATAGGCGCGGTTGAGGTAGATCGTCAGGATCTCCGCCTTGGAATATTTGACCTCCATCGCGAGCGCATAGGGGATCTCCTTGATCTTGCGCTTCACGCCGCCGGAGCGGCAGTCGGTCTCGTATTCAGCCTCGGTCTTCCAGAGCTTCGGGTCATAGGGGACACCAAGGCAGAGGAGCTTGGCCACCTGCTGGGTGATGGTCGAGCCGCCGTTGCCGGAGAGCGGGCCGCGCCCCTCGGAGAGGTTGATGCGGATCGCCGAGATGATGCCGCGCGGGCTGACGCCGAAATGGTGGTAAAAGCGCTTGTCCTCGGTGGCGACGATGGCGTTGCGCAGATAGGGCGAGACGCTGTCCGCCGTGGTCTGGCCGCCGAAGGTCTCGCCGCGCCAGGCAAACACCTTGCCGTCACGGTCCAGCATCGTCACCGAGCCGCGGTTGCGGCCATCGAGAAGTGCCGTGTAATCGGGCAGCTGGCTGTAGAAGTAGAACGTGGCAAGGCCGAGGATCAGCCCGAGGATCGCGCCCGACCGCCAGGTGAAGCCCCAGATCACCCGCCAGACGAGCCCGAAAAGCCCGCCTATGAAGGCGCGGATCGGCCCGCTGCGCCGCGGTTTGCGGGGCTTGCGCGCAGGTTTGCGCGCCGCAGTTGCGGCTGGCTTCGGCGGCGCGTTCGCGCCTTGTTTCGCTGCATATCGCTTGTCCGCGACCAAGGGTCCGCGCCGCCCGCCCGATCCTGCCATTGTCCGTCCATGCCCGTTGTTTTGGGCAACTTACACGCAGGCCGCGGCCATTTCGAGCCGCAACGCATCACGATTCGGTTTTTCATATGCTCAATTTTTATGCGGTTTGCCCAAATTGTGCCTCCGGCGTCGAGAATCGGATTTACGCTGCTCAGGAATGAGGCGGGTGTCCTTGTGCGAACCCCCCTTCCCGCGCCTTCTACGTCCGTGCGGTGCCTCCGGGGCATCGGGGAGTGCTGACAATAGGAAGGGACATCCAGTGAAACTCATCATTGCAGCAATCAAGCCGTTCAAGCTCGAGGAGGTGCGCGAAGCGCTCACCGCCATCGGCGTGCGCGGCATGATGGTGACTGAAATCAAGGGCTTCGGCGCTCAGTCGGGCCACACGGAAATTTATCGCGGTGCCGAATATGCGGTGAATTTTGTACCGAAGGTGAAACTCGAAATCGTGGTCGGCGATGGCCTCGCCGATGAAGTCGTCGAGACGATCCTGAAAGCGGCCAAGACCGACAAGATCGGCGATGGCAAAATCTTCGTGCTCGACGTCAACCAGGCGGTGCGAGTGCGCACCGGCGAAGCCGGCGACGACGCGCTCTAAGCAAGCTCAGGGGGACCAGAGACAAATGAAAAACCTCGCAAAAATTTCGGGCCTTGCCGCGGCGCTTTCCGCGCTCGCGCTGCCCGCTTTCGCTCAGGAGACGGCCGTTGCGGCCGAAGCCGTGGCCGAAGTGGTGGAGGCCGCGCCGGTCATCGACAAGGGTGACGTGGCGTGGATGATGACCGCCTCGGTGCTCGTTCTGTTCATGATCGTGCCGGGCCTCGCGCTGTTCTACGGCGGCCTCGTGCGCACCAAGAACATGCTCTCCGTGCTGATGCAGACCACGATGATCACCTCGGTGGTGATGATCGTCTGGGTCCTTTGGGGCTATTCCTTCGCCTTTGGCGGCGGCACCAACCCGTTCTGGGGCGGCCTTGGCAAGCTCTTCCTGTCCGGCGTGAACCTTGATTCGACCGCCGCCACCTTCACCGATGGTGTGGTGCTGCCCGAATATGTGTTCATCGCCTTCCAGATGACCTTCGCCGCGATCACGCCCGCGCTCTATGTCGGCGCTTTCGCCGAGCGGGTGAAATTCTCGGCCGTGGTGCTCTTCACCATCCTCTGGGTCACCGTGATCTACTTCCCGATCGCGCACATGGTGTGGGATGGCTCGGGCCTGATCTTCAACTGGGGCGCCATCGACTTCGCGGGCGGCACCGTTGTGCACATCAACGCCGGCATCACCGCGCTCGTTTTCGCCTTCGTGATCGGCCCGCGCATCGGCCTTGGCAAAGAGAACATGGCCCCGCATTCGATGACGCTGACCATGACCGGCGCCGCGATGCTGTGGGTTGGCTGGTTCGGCTTCAACGCCGGTTCGAACCTCGAAGCGACCGCCGCTGCCGCGCTGCCGCTGCTCAACACCTTCGTGGCCACTGCTGCCGCCGTCGTGAGCTGGGTTGCCGTTGAAGCGCTGTTCCGTGGCAAGCCCTCGGGTCTCGGCGCGGCGTCGGGCATGGTGGCTGGCCTCGTGGCGATCACCCCGGCTTGCGGCACCTCGGGCCCGGTGGGTGCGATCGTGCTCGGCCTGATCGTCTCCCCGGTCTGCTACTTCTTCGTCACCAAAGTGAAGGCGATGCTGAAATACGACGACAGCCTCGACGTCTTCGGCGTGCACGGTGTGGGCGGTATGGTCGGCGCGATCATGACCGGCGTGCTGATGGCTCCGGCCTTCGGCGGCACGGGCGGCGACGATTTCTCGATCGCTTCGCAAGTGTTCATCCAGGCCAAGGCGGTTCTCGTGACCATCGTCTGGTCGGGCGTCGGCTCGCTGATCCTGCTCTACATCGTCAAGGCGGTTACCGGCCTGCGTGTGGCGGCGGATGACGAACGTCAGGGTCTCGACCTCACGACCCACGGCGAAAGCGCCTACCACTCGTAAGAGCGGCACATCAAAAGAAAGGCCCGGGGGCGACCCCGGGCCTTTTTTGATGCGCCCGTGCCGGGCTCAGTCCGCCGCCGCCGGCAGGCCCCCGGGCGGGGCCGCGGTGGGTTTGCGCAGCAACAGCGCAAGCGGGATCGCCGAGAGCGTGATCCATGTCAGCAGCTTGAAGTCGTCGATATAGGAAATCATCATCGCCTGCTGCGTCACCAACTGGTTGAGGAAGGACCAGAACGCGCCTTCGCCGCGGCTGAGCGTGAGCGAATGCATCAGCCCCGAGAGCGAGCCGTTTGCCAGCGAGGAGAATTCGGGATCGAGCAGCGAGATGCTGGCCACGAGATCGGTGTGGTTGATCTGCGTGTTGCGGGTGAGCAGCAAGGTGACGAGCGAGATCCCGATCGAAGAGCCGATATTGCGCACAAGGCTGAAGAGCGCGGTGGCATCGCCACGGTAGCGCGCCTCGATCGTGGCAAAGGCGACGGTGGAGAGCGGCACGAAAACGAGCCCGAGCCCGAGCCCCTGCACCAGCCCCGAGACGATGATCAGCGTCGAATCCATCTGCGGGCCGAAGCCGGTCATGATGTGGAGCGACCAGGCGGCGAGCAACAGCCCGGCGACCACGAGCTTGCGCGGGTCGATGATGCGCACGAGCTTGCCCGCGAGCACCATCGTGATCATCGTGCCCACCCCCCGCGGCGCCATCACAAGCCCGGTGGTGACGATCGGGTAATTGAAGATGTTCGACAGCATCGGCGGCAACAGCGCCAGCGAGGACAACAGGATGATCCCGACCACGAAGATGAACACGAGCCCGGTGGCGAAGTTGCGGTCCAGGAACATGCGCGGCTCAAGGAAGGGTTGCGCCGCGCCAAGGATCCAGATGATGAAGACCCAGAAGCCGCTGATCGAGACAGCAAGCTCGATCCAGATCTCGGCCGCGTTGAACCAGTCTACCTCGCTGCCGCGGTCGAGCAGCAATTGCAGCGCACCCACGCCAATGGCAAGCGCGGCGAAGCCGATGAAATCGAACCGCCGGATCCGGCGCGCGGCATTGGGCAGATAGGCGATGCAGCCCAGCAGCGCCACGGCCCCGAGCGGAACGTTGATGTAAAACACCCAGCGCCAGTTGATCGTGTCGGTCAGATAGCCGCCGAGGGTCGGGCCGATGATCGGGCCGACCATGATCCCCGCGCCCCAGATCGCCATTGCCTGACCGTGCTTTTCGCGCGGGTTGATATCGAGCAGGAAGGTCTGCGAAAGCGGCACGATGGCGGCGCCGAACACGCCTTGCAGCATGCGGAAGACCACCATCGCCTCAAGGCTCCAGGCGATGCCGCACAGCATCGAGCTGAGCACGAAGCCGATCACCGAGCCGATGAAGATCTCCTTGCGCCCGAAGCGTTCGGAGAACCAGCCGGTGAGCGGCGTCGCGATTGCCGAGGCGACGATATACGAGGTCAGCACCCAGTTGATTGTATCCGACGAGGCACCGAGATCGGCGCGCATCGAGGGCAGGGCGACGTTGGCAATCGTGGTGTCGAGCACCTGCATGATCGTGGCCAGCATCAGCGAGGCGGTGATCAGCCCGTGATGCTTGACCACGATCGAGGGGCCGTCGGAGGCGGGGGCGCTCATCGCGGTTCTCTCCGGTTACTCGGCCGTCGCGGCCTGCGCCGTAGAAGCCTCGACCGTGCTCAGCAGCGCATCGAAATGCGTGCTGGCCTTGGTGTCGATGGTGACATAGGCCGAGAGCCCGGTGCGCAGCCCGCTCACTTCGGTGCCCGGCGCGAGGCGCAGCATCACCGGCACCCTTTGCGTCACCTTCACCCAGTTGCCGGTGGCGTTTTGCGCGGGCAGCATCGAGAATTCCGCCCCGGTGCCGGCGCCGACGGCGCTCACCACGGCATCATATTCCTTGCCCGGATAGGTGTCGAACTCGACCGTTGCCTTTTGCCCGGCGACCATATGGCCGATTTGCGTTTCCTTGAAATTGGCCTCGATCCAGGTGTCGCCGGTTTCCACGAGCGAATAGAGCGCCGCCCCGGCACTGACGAATTGCCCGGTCTTGAAGCTGTCGGCGCGGTAGATCACCCCATCCGCCGGCGCTTTGACGGTGGTGAGGCCAAGGTTGTAGGCGGCGGTGTCGCGCGCCACGAGGGCGGCTTGAACCATGGGGTGATCGTCGGTCTTGACCCCGGGGTCGCCGCCAAGGGCAGCGAGGGCCGCGGCCACGTTTTGCGCTGCGGCGGCCAGCGTTTGCTGCGCGGCATTGGCATTGTGGCGCGCCTCGTCGAGCGCGGATTCCGTGCCCGCGCCGCGCCCGGTGATGGCTTCCTGGCGCTTGAGTTCGGTGGCGCGGTAACTGGCGTCATCCTGGGCGACCTTTTCTTGCGCCACGGCTGCGGCCCAATTGGCGCGAAGCTGCTCCACCTGAAGCCGCGCCTGCGCCAGCGCGGCCTGCGCCTGCGCCAGTGCCAGCCGGTAGGGCTCGGGATCGACGCGGAACAACGGATCTCCCGCTTTCACCACCGCGTTGTCGGCCACGAAGACCTCGGTCACCCGGCCGGAAATATCGGAGGCGACAGAGATCCGCGCCTGTTGCACGGCGGCGTTGTCGGTGCTCTCGTAGCGCCCCGAGGACAGCCAGACCCACAGGCCCGCAACGACCAGCACCAGCGGAAGCGCCACCATCAGCAGGGTTTTCGGTTTTCTTTTCGAGCTTTGAATATCAGCACTCATCGGCGGTCTCGGTCGTTTGAGAAAGGTTGGAAATGATCCTGCGCAGCGAGTCGATCAGGCTCAGCCGCATTTCGGGAGAAAGGCCATCAAGCGCATCGGCATAGATGGCCTCGGCAATCGTCTTGACCTCGCAAATCGCGGTTTTCGTGCGTTCGGTCGGATAAACGATCCGCACGCGCCGGTCTGTCGGGTCGGGGCGGCGTTCGACCCAGCTCGCTTCCTGCATCCGGTCGACAAGGCGCGACAGCGAGATCGGCTCGATTTCGAGAAATTCGGCCAGCCGGGCCTGGGGCTGGGGGCCGCGCTTCATCAGTGTTACCAGAAGCCGCCATTGCGACGAGGTGAGGCCAAGCTCTGCGGCGCGCATCTCAAAACGCCGCCGCATCAGACGCGTTGCGTCTTGCAACAGAAAGCCGAGGCTCTCCCGGGGTATCTCACAATCGCTCATCGCATCCTCCATGAGGTGAGCGTGTATATTGTAAGCGTGCTTATTAAATCAAGTGATATAATCAAAAAAAGACGGCCCCCGCAGGGGCCGCCCGGACAATTCGCTGTGTTGGTGCTCAGACGCCGGCGGCGATGATCGCGCGGGCGAGCAGCGGCACCGTCTTGGCGTTCAGCCCGGCGATGTTGAGCCGCGAATCGCCCACCATGTAGATCGCATTGTCGACACGCATCTTTTCCACCGCTTCGGGGCTCGCGCCCAGCCGCGAGAACATGCCGCGGTGGCGGGCGATGAAATCGAACCGGTCGGAGTTGGAGAGCTGGCGCAGCTCGGCGGCGAGCTGTTCGCGCAGGCCCAGCATGCCGGTGCGCACCTCTTCCAGCTCCGCCATCCAGTCCGCTTTCAGCGCCGGATCGGTGAGCACCATCGTGACGAGCCGCGCCCCATGATCGGGCGCGAAGGAGTAGCTCTGCCGGTTGAGATAGGCGAGCGTGCCTTGCGTGACCTCTTTCGACGCGGCATCCGAGAGCACCATCAGGCAGCCGGTGCGCTCGCGGTAGATGCCGAAGTTCTTCGAGCAGGAGGCGGCGATGATCACCTCGGGCAGGCGGGCCGCAATGAGGCGGGTGCCGGCGGCATCTTGCTCCAGCCCGTCGCCAAAGCCCTGATAGGCGAGGTCGATCATCGGCACGGCGCCCTTCGCTTCCAGCAGGTCAGCCACGGCGGCCCATTGCTCAAGCGTCAGGTTCGCCCCGGTCGGGTTGTGGCAGCAGCCGTGCAGCAGCACCACATCTCCGGCTTTCACCGCGGCGAGGTCTTCCATCATCGCGTCAAACGCGACGGTGCGGGCGGCGCTGTCGAAGTAGCGATAGAGTTTGTAGTCCTGCTTCATGAACGCGAGGATCGAGAGGTGGTTCGGCCAGGTCGGGTCAGAGACCCAGATCGTCGCCTCCGGGTTCGCCATCCGCGCAAGCTCGAAGCCCTGACGGCAGGCGCCGGTGCCGCCCACCGTGGCGAGGCAGGAGAGCCGGTCCGCCGGGTAATCGGCGCCCAGCACATTCGTGGCCATCGCCGCGTGGAAGGCGGGCTCGCCCGCCAGCGCGGTATAGGTCTTCGTGGTCTCGCTGTCCCAAAGCTGCTTTTCGGCGGCCTTGACCGCGCGCATCACCGGCGTGCGGCCATCGGCATCCTTGTAGACGCCGACGCCCAGATCGACCTTTTCCGGCCGGGGGTCGGCGCGGAACTGGCCCATCAGCGCCAGAATCTTGTCGGGCGCCTGCGCTTTGAGGGAATTGAACATCATGCTTCTCCGGTTGCGACCTTGAGGTCGTTAAACATGCCCCACTCGGCCCAGGCTCCGTCATAAACGGCATGGTCGCGATGGCCGATGCGCTCAAGCGCGAAGGCCAGCAGCGCGGCACTGACGCCCGAGCCGCAAGTGGTGATTGCGGGCTTGGAAAGATCGACCCCGGCCGCTTCGAACACGGCGCGCAGCGCCGCGGGCGATTTCATCGTGCCCGCCTCCGTCAGAACGCTGTCCCAGGGCACATTCTTCGAGCCCGGAATATGCCCCGGGCGCAGCCCCGGCCGCGGCTCGGGATCGGCGCCGATGAACCGGCCATGCGGCCGCGCATCGATGATCTCGTGATCGCGGAGCTTCGAGGCATGGGCGACCTGCGTGACATCCTTCACAAGGCTGGCCTGCCGCTGCACGGTGATGTGGCGGTCGCGCAGCACGGGCGGCATGTCTTCCACCTCGCGGCCCTCGGCGATCCATTTCGGCAAGCCGCCATCGAGCACCGCAACATCGGTCTTGCCCATCAGCCGGAAGGTCCACCACACGCGCGGGGCCGAAAAGATCCCCTTCTGGTCATAGACCACGACCTGATGGCCATCGCCCACGCCCATCGCCCGCATCCGCGAGATGAATTTCTCGACCGGCGGCGCCATATGCGGCAGCTCTGAGCGGGTATCGCAGATCTCGTCGATATCAAAGAACCGCGCGCCGGGGATATGCGCCTCGTCATAGGCCGCTTTCGCGTCGATCCCCATATGCGGCAGGAACCAGGAGCCATCGAGAATGCGCAGATCCGGGTCGCGCAGATGTGCCTCCAGCCAGTCGGTGGAAACGAGCGTTTTCGGGTCGTCCATAGCCATCGCTTGCCCTCCAGTGATCGTTTTGTGCTTAGACTCGCACGATCATGGGAGCAAGGCCGAAGCTCTTATCCGTGCTGCTTCAAAAGGCGCTGCTTTTGCCGGTTCCAGTCGCGCTTGGCCTCGGTTTCGCGCTTGTCGGCGAGCTTCTTGCCCTTGGCGATGCCAAGCTTCAGCTTCACCCGGCCGCGGTCGTTGAAATACATCGCCAGCGGCACGAGTGTCATGCCCTCGCGCCCGACCGCCGTCCAGAGCCGGCTCAGCTCCTTTTTCGAGACCAGAAGCTTGCGGTGCCGCCGCTCCTCATGCCCGAACACCCCTGCCTCTTTATATGCCGCGATATAGGAGTTGATCAGCCACAGCTCACCATTCTCCACCGAGGCATAGCTCTCGGCGATGTTGGACTGCCCGGTGCGCAGGCTTTTGACCTCCGAGCCCATGAGCACGATCCCGGCCTCGAGATCATCCTCGATCGCGTAATGGTAACGCGCTTGCCGGTTCTCGGCGATCAGCTTGGAATTGGGGTCTGATTTCTGGGCCATGATCTGCCCGAAATAGGGGAGGCAGGGCGCCATGTCCAGTGCGGCGCCATCACGCTTGACCGAAGCGCGCGCGCGGCAGTAGCGCAAGACAGGCGCGGGGAGGCGGCGATGTTTTTGCAGATCTTGATCGGATCGGGAATGATCCTCGGCAATGTGCTTGTTGCCGGGCTCGCCGCCTGGCTGATGGAATGGGCGTTCCTGAGCTGGCATGGCTGGCTGATGCGCCGCCCCTACCGGCCAAAGCTCTTGATCGTGCTCTTGCTGATCACGCTCTGGGCGATGTCGGTGGTGACCGTGGGGATCTGGTTCTGGGCCCTGTGCTACCGGATGCTCGGTGTGTTCCACACGATGGAGGCGGCGGTCTATTTCTCCCTCGTCTCCTATACAACGCTTGGCTACGGCGATGTGATCTTGCCGCAGCAATGGCGCATTCTGGGCGGCATGACCGGGGCCGGGGGCTTTCTCAACTTCGGCATTCTTGCCGCGATGCTCGTGGAGGCGCTGCGTCAGGTGCGGATCAGCCAGATCGAGGCGTTGCGCAACGACTGAAGGGGCAACCCCAAAAGGGGGGGGGCGTGCGGCGCCGGAACGCCGCACGCAAGGATCACTGATTTTGCTGGCAGGCAACAGCGGCTTCGAGCGCGGCATGGGTGTCGGTCAGGTCAATCGACATCACCTCGCCTGCCGTGCTGCTTAATGTCAGCGTATGGCGGCTTGCCACGTCCATCAGGAAGTCCGGGCTGTCGAAGGAAATATCGACGCCGGGCAGGCCATCGAGATGGATGCCGGTCGCCTCCCCCTCGTAGGTCGTGCCATCCACATCGAACTGGATCGGGTAGGTGGCGTCGTCCTCGATCTCTCCCCAGCCTTCGTTCATGGCCATGAGATAGCCATTGCCCTGCTCCGGGTCGAAGCCGATGCGCACGTCCGAACCGTCTTCGAACGCGGCATTGATCAGGCACCCGTTGCCAATCGTGGGGTCGACGAGAATCTCCCATACGCCGACGGAGCCAAGGCTCACCAGATCCTGCGCCGGGGCATGGCCCGGGCACAGGAGCGCCATGATCGCAAATCCGCTTGCAGTGAAGCGCTTCATGTTCGTTCTCCCGAGGGGAAGGGCCCCGATGGCCCCCTCCTGCCCTCGATGGCGAGCTTATCTTGCGGCTGCCGGATGCCAATGGATTCGCATCGCGCATGCCCGGGGGCGCCGCGGAGGCCCCGCTTCGCGCAATGCGTTGCGCAAAGCGGGGTGATTTGCGCAATTTTCTTCCCGAGCGGCTCTTTTGGCGCGGCGTGGGGTGGGATGAGCGGAGCGACGGCGGGGCGGGTCTCGGGGGCTGTGCGCGA
>NZ_JBHUIX010000015.1:0-915 GCF_042683065.1 Rhodobacter lacus
CGGGCGCCTCGGACACGACGAGCTTCACCGCGAGCTATACGCTGACGCAGGCGGATGTCGATGCGGGCAGCGTCTCGAACACCGCGACGGTGAGTGCCAAAGACCCGTCGAATGCCGCGGTGAGCGATACCTCCGGCACCGCGCCGGGCAATGACAGTGCCACCGTCACGTCGCTTGCGGCAAATGCCGGGATCGCGCTCGTCAAAACCGCAATGCTGCACGATGACGATGGCACACCCGGCGTGAGCGCGGGCGACACCATCGCCTATGCCTTCACCGTCACCAACACTGGCACCGTGACGCTGACAAACGTTACCGTCAGTGACCCGAAAGTCACCGTCTCGGGCGGCCCGCTCGCCTCCCTTGCCGCGGGCGCCTCCGACACGACGAGCTTCACCGCCAGCTATGCGCTGACGCAGGCGGATGTCGATGCGGGCAGCGTCTCGAACACCGCGACGGTGAGTGCCAAAGACCCCACGAATGCCGCGGTGAGCGATACCTCGGGCACCGCGCCAGAGAATGACAATGCCACCGTCATGTCGCTTGCGGCAAATGCCGGGATCGCGCTCGTCAAAACCGCGACGCTGCTCGATGACGATGGCACGCCCGGCGTGAGCGCGGGCGACACCATCGCCTATGCCTTCACCGTCACCAACACCGGCACCGTGACGCTCACCGATGTCACCATCACCGACCCGAAGGTCACCGTCTCGGGCGGCCCGCTCGCCTCCCTTGCCGCGGGCGCCTCGGACACGACGAGCTTCACCGCGAGCTACACGCTGACGCAGGCGGATGTGGATGCGGGCAGCGTCTCGAACACCGCGACGGTGAGTGCCAAAGACCCGTCGAATGCCGCGGTGAGCGATACCTCCGGCACCGCGCCGGGCAATGACACCGCCACCGTCACCCCGCTTG
>NZ_JBHUIX010000016.1:0-2538 GCF_042683065.1 Rhodobacter lacus
CCCGGTCTCGACCCGAAGCGCCAGATGCGCCTCGCCAGACCCGCCCTCGATCACCGTCGCCGCAAAGCCCCTCATCCCCGCCCCCCGCCCATGCGCGTCTGGAGCGCGATACGCGCCTTGCGCAGCGCCTCGATCGCTTCGTCGATCTCCTTGAGCGCAGCAGCGTCATCATGCGCCTTCATCGACTGCGACGCGCGCACCAGCGCCGCCACCGCCTCGCCCGCCTCCCGCGCAATCTCCCCGGCCTGCAACGCCAGCTCCGCCGCGCTCGTCACCGCCGAAACCGCCGTCTCCGTCATCCGCCGCGCCAGCATCCGCGTCACCGGATAGACCCCGAGCGCATCCTCGATCGCCACCACATCGGCCACCGTGAAATCGAGCGAGCCCTCCCGCTTGCGCGATACCGTGCCGGGCGACACCGCATCGCCCCAGCGCGCCTCAATCGCCGCCGCCGTGCCATGCACCCCACCCAGCCGCTCGGTCAGCGCCCGCACCTGCATCCGTAACGTCGCCCGGAGATCAAACATCAGAGTCCCCAAGGTTGACACGAATCATATAAGCTGGCTGCATAACCGAGTATTTGAATCTAGTTAGAGTAGTTGTATGCCTAATGTTCCCGACCGCGCCGTTATCGACTGGAATTTCAAGCTGATCGCCCAATGCGCAATTGTGCTGGACTTGCGCACCGTCACAACCGTTGAGCAGCGAAACGCAGTCTTGGCGGGCAACAGCGCGCCTGACAGCCTCCAGGCCATACTCACCCCCGATCAAGCGCTGCGGTTGAGGCGCCAACTGGAGCAGATGACGGATCATCTCTACGGGCGAGAAACACTGACTGCCTCCGCGCGAGACTGAAACCGCGCAACGCAAACACGGCCCAAGCCAACCCGAAACCTTGTTTTCTTGTGAGAAACAGGGCCGCAAACGATCTTGCGGGCATGAAACAGGAGCACTCATCAGCGCACCTCTCCGACTTCGAGACCAACCGCGGGAACCGGGTCCAGTTCGGGCACCCACGATGCCGCGGGCACGGCACCAGCCGTCTCGCGCTCAATCCGAACCGCGAGCTCGAGAGACGGAAGCCGCGCCCCAGTGACCAACGCGCTCATGTGCCCGCGCGACACGCCGATAATCTCCGCGAATGCAGATTGCAGCACACCGGCTTGGCGAAGATGTTCCGAGAGTTTGCCCATGCCCGTTAGTTTGCATGTTGCAAACTTTTTTTCAAGCCGATTGTTTGCCCAGAGCAATTAGCCAAAGGTTCGGGCAAATGGCATCATGCAAACATGACCAGTGCGATGAAGAAACTTAGGAATGACCGCGCGTTGACGCTTGAACAGCTCGCCGACATCACGGGGCTGTCAAAGGGTTTTTTGTCGCAGATCGAGACCGGAAAACGGCAGGCCAGCCAAGCGACGCTGCAACTCATCGCCGACGCATTGGGCTGCTCGATGTCTGCTTTGATTGCCGAGGAACTTTCAGCTCAGGCGCTCCGTGTCTTTGAAGCGCTCTCTCAGGACGGAAGGCGAGATGCTTTGCGCTATCTTCACTTTCTAGCAGATCAAGAAGCTTCAGCAGCATCCGCACCTTCATCGCCGGGGCAAGCCCCTCGAACGCATTCTTGAATTCCTCTTTCACGTCAGCGGCCTCCCCAGGCGAATGGCGGGAACATTACGAGAACAAGAGGGCAGCGCAACCCGCGAAATATTGCGGTTAAGCACCCACCGAAGCGCCACAACTTGAGGCTGATATCCAGATCTGACAATCCTGACCAGAGATAGCAGATCTAGGATCCGGCTTCGTATCATGAGTTGAGCCACCCTTCGACTCGCCCCCCACTTAAGGCGATTGTTCCCTGACGATCTGAAGCAGATGCAGGATGATCAGCCGCGGAAAACCCGAAAATCGCTCAGGTCTGGCAACGCCAGGCTTCTTCAGCTTCTCGGCTTAACCGGACACCGGAAATTTAGCACGCAGCGAATCAACGTCACCCGCGTGATTGCTATGTGCAAACTTTCCCCTTGCTTCACTGTTTGCTGTGTGCAAATCTCAGGGAGCGCAAGACAGCGCACCCAAGACCACCACTCACAGGAGGCAATGATGCGGCGCGATGAACCCAGATTTCTGCGACTGCGCGACGGGCTCACCGCGCCGCATCGGCCCGCCTTCCCGCTCACGACCTTTGCCGCGATCCTCGCCGCCGGGCTGCTCTTTGCCAACCTCGGCCTGCGCACCGCCTTGAACCTCGCCGCAGCACTTGAGCCGCATTTCTGCGACCCGAGCTTCGCCGCGGCGCCCCTCTATCCCGACTGCCGTTGACTCCCAGCCGGGCAACTGGCCCAGGCGTTCAAGCGACTCCGCGCCTGGGCCCTTTTTCTTCTGGAGACAGGATGCTCGATCAGACCCCCATGAAAGAGACCCCCGCAGATCGCGAGGTGCGCAACCGCGCCTATGCTGTCGCCGCCGAGGAGCTGCGCCAGTTTATTGAGCAATACGAGCACCTTGAGGCGGAGAAGAAGGACATCACAGACCAACAAA
>NZ_JBHUIX010000017.1:0-2536 GCF_042683065.1 Rhodobacter lacus
CCCGGTCTCGACCCGAAGCGCCAGATGCGCCTCGCCAGACCCGCCCTCGATCACCGTCGCCGCAAAGCCCGTCATCCCCGCCCCCGTGGCACCGGGGCATGCGCGAGCGGCTCCAGCAACTCGATCAACCGCGCAGCGAGCGGGCGCATCTGTGCCGCCTCGCGGTGATCAACATAACCATCTGCCACAGCCTCGGAAATTTGCGTCACCAGCTCGCCAAGCGAGGCCACAACGCGCAGGTGCTCTGCATCCCCCGGACTGGCGTCATGCGCCGCCTGCCCGCAGACAGACAGGATGTCGCTCGTGAAGCTCGACCCGAGAACCGAGCAGATCGACAGGAGCGCATTCAACTGGGGCGTCGCGCCTTGCACATAGCTTTCCAGCGTGCGCGTCGGGATCCCCGTCGCATCCGACAGCGCCGGAAACGAGAACCGCCGCCCGCGCCCGACCCGCAGCCGCAGTGCATCTTCCATGCGCCGCGCCGCATCTTCTTGCGAGATCAGAATGCCGTTTCTCATGGGATATTTCCTTTGGACGCGTCATCATGCCGGGCATCGGTCGAAGAGTTTTGGAAAGGGGCAGAGGAGCCATCGGTGGCAGGCCAGTTTTCGTCAAACCAACGCATCGCCTCGTTGAAGCGGCGCAGAGTGATGTCCGCTCCCCCTCTGAGGGCCGACAGTTTTTTGCAGTCGCCAAAGACACGATGCGAAACGGTGCTGTCGTGATCGACACCAGCCGCTCGCTTGTAGGCATCAGCCCGCGCCAAAAATGCTTCGATAGTCTGCATAGTGCACGTTATGCGGTTTTTTTACCGCATTGTAAACGGTCATCTTACCGCTCACCGGATTCGGAAGCATGCGGTAATTTTAACGTCATGGACATGGGCCAAGTTCTTGCGCGCATCGCCATGAAGGCGAACGAAATGGGGCTCTCGGAAGCGGGACTCTCAAAGGCCGCCGGCATGTCAAAAGACGGAATTCGCAATTGGCGAAGACGTTTTGACGCAGGTGACGAGACTGCGGGCGCCAATGTGAGCTCGGTGAGCAAGGTGGCAACAGCACTTGGTGTTTCTGAGTTGTGGTTGCTGCATGGCATCGAGGATGAAGCGTCGCCCCCTCCCGCGATTGCGGTGGCAGGAAGAGTCGGTGCGGGCGCTAAAGTCTATTTGGTGGACGCCTTCGCCAAAGGCCAAGGCCTCTACCATGTCGCCTGCCCGCCTCAGATCAACCCGCACGGTATTGTCGCGGTCGAAGTTGAAGGCACAAGCATGATGCCGACATATGAACCAGGAGCCGTGCTCTTCTACAGTCGAGAGACCATCAGCGTGCCAATGGAAGCAATCGGTCGGATCTGTGTATGCGAAGACGAGAGCGGCAAGGCATGGGTGAAACAGATCAAGGTCGGCAGCGAAGAAGGGACTTTCAGCCTGATCTCACTGAACCCAGAGGCAGAGAACATGCATGGCATCAGGCTCAAGTGGGCGGCTCCAGTACGGTTCAGCCTGCCGCCTGAATTTGTGAAGAAGATATAGGAGGCAAGATTGCCAATCTACATTTCCACCCCCAACTCTATTAAGCACATGATGAAAGCAGCCAATACCGCCCCAGCGCTCCTAATCAGCGCAGCGATAGTTCTGAGCGGCTGCGAATTCTCTGTTCCCGTTACAGGGATGATCGGCAAGGAACCCGCTCAAGGTTCAGCAACAGCGAAGACCAGTGGCATTGGAACCTTCGAAGCCTCGACGATCGACGGGCTGACCTGCAAAGGAACTTATGACTCACTCACTCAGACACCAACCATCTGGGCAGACGTAACCTGCAATGATGGGCGTACTGGCCGACTGCTGATCACCCGCAGCATGGATCAACTGTCAGGCACAGCAACTGGCAAGCTTAGCGACGGCTCAATGGGGCGCTTCGTGTTCGGAAACCTAGCATTCGATCAGGCTTTCGGATCCGGCTCAGCCACCACTCGTTAAGCGGTCAAAACTAAGCCACGCGAAACCCTGGAAGCGGTTTTATTACCTCTACCCAATTGACAGCGGTAGTTTTACCGCTTACATGCTTCATCACCAACCACCACTCACAGGAGGCGATGATGCGGCGCGATGAACCCAGATTTCTGCGACTGCGCGACGGGCTCACCGCGCCGCATCGGCCCGCCTTCCCGCTCTCGACCTTTGCCGCGATCCTCGCCGCCGGGCTGCTCTTTGCCAACCTCGGCCTGCGCACCGCGTTGAACCTCGCCGCAGCGCTTGAGCCGCATTTGTGCGACCCGAGCTTCGCCGCGGCGCCCCTCTATCCCGACTGCCGTTGACTCCCAGCCGGGCAACTGGCCCAGGCGTTCAAGCGACTCCGCGCCTGGGCCCCTTTTTCTTCTGGAGACAGGATGCTCGATCAGACCCCCATGAAAGAGACCCCCGCAGATCGCGAGGTGCGCAACCGCGCCTATGCTGTCGCCGCCGAAGAGCTGCGCCAGTTTATTGAGCAATACGAGCACCTTGAGGCGGAGAAGAAGGACATCACAGACCAACAAA
>NZ_JBHUIX010000018.1:0-60384 GCF_042683065.1 Rhodobacter lacus
CGTGGTCAACGTGGCCGATCGTGCCGATGTTGACGTGCGGTTTGTTCCGTTCAAACTTTGCCTTTGCCATGATGGCCTCCTGGTCGTTGATCCTGCGCGTGAGGGGCCCGGAAGACCGGGCCCCGTCGCATCAGGCGTATTTCTTCTGGATTTCGTCCGAGATGTTCTGCGGCACGGCGTCATAATGATCGAAGATCATCGAGAAGACGGCGCGGCCCGAAGACATCGAACGCAGCGTGTTGATGTAGCCGAACATGTTCGCCAGCGGCACCATCGCGTTGATCACGTTGGCGTTGCCGCGGGAGTCTTGCCCCTGCACCATGCCCCGACGCGAGGTGAGATCGCCGATGATGCCGCCGGTGTATTCTTCCGGGGTCACCACTTCGACTTTCATGATCGGCTCGAGCAGCTTCGCGCCGGCCTTTTTCAGACCTTCGCGCATCGCGGCACGGGTGGCGATTTCGAAGGCCAGCACCGAGGAGTCGACGTCGTGGAAGGCACCGTCGATCAGCGCCACCTTGAAGTCGATCACCGGGAAGCCCGCGAGCGGACCGGAATCCATCACCGACTTGATGCCTTTTTCGACACCGGGGATGTATTCCTTCGGCACCGCACCGCCCACGATCTTGCTTTCGAACGAATAGCCTTCGCCCGGCTCGGTCGGGTCGATCACGAGTTTCACGCGCGCGAACTGGCCGGTCCCACCGGTTTGTTTCTTGTGCGTGTAGTCGATCTCGGCAGAGCGCGAGATGGTTTCGCGGTAGGCCACCTGCGGCGCACCGATGTTGGCCTCGACCTTGAACTCGCGCTTCATCCGGTCAACGAGAATGTCGAGGTGAAGTTCGCCCATCCCCTTCATGATCGTCTGGCCCGATTCGAAGTTGGTCTCGACGCGGAACGACGGGTCTTCGGCAGCCAGGCGCGCGAGGGCAAGGCCCATCTTCTCCTGGTCAGCTTTCGACTTCGGTTCCACGGCGATCTCGATCACCGGTTCCGGGAAGGTCATGGTTTCGAGAACCACAGGTTTGGACGGATCGCAAAGCGTGTCGCCCGTGGTGGTTTCCTTCAGACCCGCGAGCGCGATGATGTCGCCGGCAAACGCCTCTTCGATCTCCTCGCGGTTGATCGAGTGCATCATCATCATCCGGCCAACGCGTTCGCGCTTGCCTTTGGTCGCGTTGAGCATCTGGTCGCCTTTTTTCACGACGCCCGAATAGACGCGCGTGAAGGTCAGCGAACCCACGAAGGGGTCGTTCATGATCTTGAACGCGAGGCCCGAGAAGGGCTCTTCGTCCGAGGCATGACGCTCGATGTTGCGGGTTTCCGTCTCGTCGCCCGGGGCGAAGCCGACATAGGCCGGCACGTCGAGCGGGCCCGGCAGGAAGTCGATCACCGCGTTCAGGAGGGGCTGCACGCCCTTGTTCTTGAACGCCGAGCCGGCGAGCACCGGGAAGAAGGCCATCGCCAGCGTGCCCTTGCGGATCAGCTTGCGCAGCGTGTCTTCGTCGGGTTCGTTGCCTTCGAGATAGGCTTCCATCGCGTCGTCGTCCATTTCGACGGCGAGTTCGATCATGTTGGCACGCCAGGTGTCGGCGAGATCCTTCAGGTCGTCACGGACCGGTTGACGGACCCAGCTCGCGCCGAGGTCTTCGCCCTTCCAGACCCATTCTTCCATCTTGATCAGGTCGATGATGCCTTCGAGCTGGTCTTCGGCCCCGATCGGGAGCGCCACCGGGCAGGGGGTGCCGCCGGTGCGGTCCTTGATCATCTCGACGCACTTGAAGTAGTCGGCGCCGATCTTGTCCATCTTGTTGACAAAGACGATCCGCGGAACCTTGTAACGGTCGGCCTGACGCCACACCGTCTCGGTTTGCGGCTCCACGCCAGCGTTGGCGTCGAGAAGGCAAACCGCACCGTCGAGCACCGCGAGCGAGCGTTCGACTTCGATCGTGAAGTCAACGTGGCCGGGGGTGTCGATGATGTTGAAGCGGAACTTCGTGTCCGAAGTGCCTTCCTTGGTCGGGTCTTCCTGACGCTGCCAGAAGGTGGTGGTCGCAGCCGAGGTGATGGTGATCCCCCGCTCCTGCTCCTGCTCCATCCAGTCCATCGTCGCGGCGCCGTCATGCACCTCGCCGATTTTGTGCGACTTGCCGGTGTAGTAGAGAATCCGTTCGGTCGTGGTGGTCTTGCCGGCATCGATGTGCGCCATGATGCCGAAGTTGCGGTAGCGCTGGAGCGGATATTCGCGTGCCATGTGTTCGATCCCTTACCAACGGTAATGGCTGAACGCTTTGTTCGCGTCGGCCATCTTGTGGGTGTCTTCGCGCTTTTTCACCGCGGAGCCGCGCGAGTTCATGGCGTCGAGCAGCTCGCCGGCGAGGCGCTCTTCCATGGTGTTCTCGTTGCGGTTTTTCGCGGCAGTGATGAGCCAGCGGATCGCCAGCGCCTCACGGCGGGTCGGACGCACTTCGACCGGCACCTGATAGGTGGCACCGCCAACGCGACGCGAGCGCACTTCGACGGCGGGCTTCACGTTGTCGAGCGCTTCGTGGAACACTTCCACGGGCGCACGCTTGGCGCGGGCTTCGATCCGCTCGAGCGCGTTGTAGACGATGCGTTCGGCAACCGATTTTTTGCCGTCGATCATCAGGTTGTTCATGAATTTGGTCAGCACCCGGTCGCCATATTTGGCGTCGGGCAGCACTTCGCGCTTCTCAGCGGCGTGACGACGAGACATCTGAGGATCTCCTTACTTCGGACGCTTCGCGCCGTATTTCGAACGGCGTTGACGACGGTCTTTGACGCCTTGGGTGTCGAGCACACCGCGCAGGATGTGGTAACGGACACCCGGAAGGTCTTTCACCCGGCCGCCGCGGATGAGCACAACGGAGTGCTCTTGCAGGTTGTGCTTTTCGCCCGGGATGTAGGAGATGACCTCGAAGCCATTCGTCAGGCGGACCTTGGCCACCTTACGCATAGCGGAGTTCGGTTTCTTCGGAGTGGTGGTGTACACGCGCGTGCACACGCCCCGCTTTTGCGGGCATTCCTGGAGGTGCTGCGATTTGCTGCGCTGCACCTTGGGCTGCCGCGGTTTGCGGATCAGCTGCTGGATCGTCGGCATTCGGTTCCCCGTTCTGCTTGTCAATACTCGCACCCACACGGGGTGCGCCGCTTCTCGACGGCGTTTCGTGCCCATCACGAAACACCAAATCCGTCCGCCCTTCCGAGGAAGGTCGAACGGCCGTCATCCAGAGGATCGAGGCTATGGGGCCCCAAGCCGCCTCTCGAACAGGAGTCGAAAGGGAGCGCTGGATGGGCGCGCTATAGGTGGGGCGCAGCCAAGAGTCAACTGCAACCGCCTCTGGCGCGCGGAAAGCCGGAGTTTGGGGGCAAAACCCCGCCGGCCCCGAGCCCGGGCGTCAGTCGCGCCGCGCAAAGACCTGCCGCCAGATCTCCAGCGCCCAAGCGAGGGTCAGGGTGATCAAGACGGCAAAGACCGCGTCAGAGGCAAAGTGCCGCCCCGCCCCCACGCGCTGGACGATCACCAAGGCCGTCAGCGCCAGCGCAAGCCCGCGCAGGGCGCGGCGCGCAAGGGCCCACCGGCCCCGCCACGGCGCGCTGAAGAGAAAGAGCGCAACCGCCATCGCCGTCGTCGCCGCGACCTCGCCCGAGACAAAAGAGCAATTCTGCGCGCATTGATCGGTGAAAACGCCGGGCAGCGAAAACTGCGCCGCGCCGCCAAACAGCTCGGTCTGATCGGGGCGGGCACGCCCGGAGACGTTTTTCAGCCAAAGGTTCACGATCACGCCGGGGCCGAGGAGGAACAGCCAGAAAATGATCCCCCAGCGGTCTGCGCCAAGCCCGGCCAGCACGCGCCCCCGCCAGGTCCAGACGAGGGCAACGGCAGAAAGCACAAACACCCCCAGCGCTGCGTTCCACAGCGCTTCGCGCAGCACACTGAGCACCTCGATCCGCGCGATCGGGAAGCCCGCGCCGGGGCGATAGAACAGCCCCGTCACCGCCGGGTCGGTGCCCGAAAAATGGCGAAACAGGATCGCTGCGGCAAGCCAGCCGAAAGTGAGCCAATAGGCGGCGCGCAGATGATCAAGGGGCCGCATGAAGACACTCCGCATCGACGACATAGGGGGTGATGCCCTTGCCCGCCCAGGTGCCGGCGCCGTTCAGGTTCGCCGCGGGCGGCAGATCACCGGCGCCGCAGGTGAGGGGCGCGGGCAGCACGGCCAGAACCTTGCCGCGGTAATCGCGCGGCAGGGCGAAGTTTTGCTCATAGTAATTATGCGCGCGCGCGCCGGGGGGCGGCGCATAGACCGTCACCCCGCCCGGGCCGACCTGGTCCCGCCCGGTGTAGAAGAGATCGGCCAGAATATCGCGGTCCTGCGCGTAAACCGGCAGCCCCTCGGCGCGCGCAAGATCGAGAATGCGGGTGCTGAGTTCGGCCCGGCCGAGATAGCGCTTCATCCAGGGCTTGTCGTCCGGCCCCAGCCCGGGCGCGAAGACACTCAGCACCGGCACGGCGAGGCAGGCCAGCAGGTTGAGCGCCAGCGCCCCAAGCAGCGCGCGGCGCGACAGCAGCAGCGCCACCAGCACCGTTCCCGCAAAATAGGCGGCCACCGCCCAGTTTGCCTGCGCCTTGCCAAGGAAGGCCTGCGCCGTCACCGCCACAAGCGGCAGGATCGAGAGCGCCGCAAGCGCGCGCTTGACCGGATCGCCGAGCCGGGTGAAGCCCCAAAGCAGCACGGCGAAAGTGACGGGGCCGAAGACCGCGAATTGCGCGCCGAAAAACTCTGCCATCGAGGCGATATTCGCCCCGGCCCCCGCGCGCACCCAGCCCACATTGTCGAGCGTATGCTCAAGCGTGGTAAGCTTGTGGGTGAGGTTCCAGACCACATTCGGCGCGATGACGAGCGCAAAGGCCCCGAGCATGGCGCCAAGCGCCCGCCAGCCAATCCGCCGCGCCGGCACGAGAAGCATGGCGAGCGCGGCCCCGCCCCAAAAATAGAGCGCCGCATATTTCGCCATGAAGGCGAGCCCGATCGCGAGCCCCGCCATTGCGCCCTCGCGGGGGGCGCGGCTCTCTCCCGCGCGCCAGAAGAACAAGAGCGCGAGCGCAAAGAACGGCGCCATCACCGTATCGGTCGAGATCAGCCAGGACCCGAGCGCCACGAACGGCAGCGTGATGTAGAGCACCGCCGCCGCGAGCCCGGCCCGCGCGCCGCCGATGCGGGCCCCGAGCGCGCCAAGGATCAGCGCGGTCAGCCCGTGCAGAACGGCGCCGGGCATCCGCACCCAGAACGGATCGCTTGATCCGGCCAGATCGGTCACCGCGCGCAGGAGCCAGCCGATCAGCGGCGGCTTCGAGTAATAGCCAAAATCGAGCCGCTGGCCCCAGAGCCAGTATTGCGCCTCATCGACAAACAGATCGGTGCGGTCGAAGGCCAGTGCGCCGAGCCGCAGCGCGACCACGGCACTCACCACAAGCGCCGCGGGCAAGAGCCAGCCGCCGCGGCGCTCCGATTTTGCGCCCTCAGATGTCACGGCGACGTTTGTCCCGGATCAGCCACAGGTTGCGCGAATAGATCACCACGCCGAGCGCTTGCCCCAAGATGAACACCGGGTCTGCGCGGTAGAGCGCATAGGCGAGCAGCATCACCCCGCCCGCAAGCGAGAAATACCAAAACGCGACAGGCATCACCGAATCGCGCGCCCGCTCCGAGGCGATCCACTGCACAAGAAACCGCGCGGTGAACATCGCCTGCGCCGCAAAGCCAAAGATCACCCACCAAAGCTCGATCGAGCTTTCGACATGCAGGAGCCGTTCCAGCCATTCGGTCATCGCGTCACCTCGTTCGGGCGGGATTTCTTGCGGCGACGAATGAGCCAGGCCACGCCCAGCAGATCAACCGCCCCCACAAGGCCGCGTTGCAGGTTGGAATAATGCGACCGGCCGCCGCCCCGCGCCCGGTGCGAAACGTCGACATGCGCCACCCCCCAGCCGTCGCGCGCAAACAGCGCGGGCAGGTAGCGGTGCATATGGTCGAAATAGGGCAGATCCATGAAGGCCGCGCGACGGAAGGCCTTGAGCCCACAGCCGGTGTCGCGGGTGCCGTCCTTCAGCACCAGAGCGCGCAGCCCATTGGCAAAGCGCGAGGCGAGCTTTTTCGACCAGGTGTCTTGCCGGTCGACGCGCTGGCCTGCGACAAGGCCGATTTTATCGGCGCCGGGCGCCAAGAGGGGCGCGATCAGTTTGGGCAGTTCCTCGGGCGGGTTCTGCCCGTCGCCATCAAGCGTGGCACAGATCGTGCCCGTGGCGGCGCGCACGCCCGAATGCACCGCCGCCGATTGCCCGCCCGCGCGGTCATTGCGCAACACGCGCAGCCGCGGCGCGCGGGCCATGCGCGCCTTGAGAAGATCGGCCATCCCGTCGTCGGAGGCATCATCGACCACGATCACCTCGAAATCGCGCCCGGCGAGCGCCGCCTCGATCCCGTCAAGAAGCGTCGCGATATTCTCCGCCTCATTGCGGGCGGGGATGACGATGGAGATGTCGGTCATGTGAGGCCTCTTTGCCGGATGGGCTCGCACCTGATACAGCCCGCCCCCGGGCTTGTAAACAAAACGCCGCAGGCGGGCCGCCCTTGTCCTGCGTCGGCGCGCCTGCCCTCGCCCCCAAAACCTGCGCCAACGCGGGGGGGTGCGGGGGGCAAAGCCCCCCGCCCGGGTCGCCGCGCCACGTGCGGCGAAACAGGGCCGGCAAAGAAAAACCCCCGCGCAAGCAGCTTGCGCGGGGGCGTTTTTCAGATCGTCAGAGGATCAATCGCGGCTTTCGGGCGTTTCCACCGGGCCGAAATCGGCGTCCTCGTAGGAGGTGTCGATCGGCGCGGCGAGCGCGGCGGCCTCTGCGGCCTCGGCGCGGCGCGCCTCGATCACGCTGTGGTCGCGTTCGGCGGCAATCTTGCGCACGCGGGTGGTGGCACCACCCGTGCCCGCCGGGATCAGACGGCCGACGATCACGTTCTCCTTCAGCCCGACAAGCTTGTCGCGCTTGCCCTGCACCGAGGCCTCGGTGAGCACGCGCGTCGTCTCCTGGAACGAGGCCGCAGAGATGAACGAGCGCGTCTGCAACGAGGCTTTGGTGATGCCCAGAAGCACCGGCTCGCCCGTCGCCGGACGTCCGCCACGGGCTTCGACCTTGGCATTCTCTTCGTCGAACTCCGACTTGTCGATGTTCTCGCCCTTGAGAAGCGTGGTGTCGCCCGAATCGAGGATCTCGATCTTTTGCAGCATCTGCCGCACGATCACCTCGATGTGCTTGTCGTTGATCTTCACGCCCTGCAGCCGGTAAACGTCCTGCACCTCGTCGATCAGGTAATCGGCCAGAGCCTCGATCCCCATGATGCGCAGAATGTCATGCGGCGCCGGGTTGCCGTCCATGATGTAATCCCCCTTCTGCACGAAGTCGCCTTCCTGCACCGGGATGTGCTTGCCTTTCGGCACCATGTATTCAACCGGCTCGTGACCCTCTTGCGAGGGCTCGATGGTGATGCGGCGCTTGTTCTTGTAGTCCTTGCCAAAGCGCACATAGCCATCGATCTCGGCGATGATCGCGTGATCCTTCGGACGCCGGGCCTCGAAGAGTTCGGCCACACGCGGCAGACCGCCGGTGATGTCCTTGGTCTTCGCGCCTTCGCGCGGGATCCGCGCCACCACGTCACCGGCCTTCACCTCCTGGCCGTCTTCGATCGAGAGAATCGCATCGACGGACATCGGGTAGGTGACAGGGTTGCCGGCCTCGTTGCGCACCGGCTCACCATCGGCGTTGACGACGATGATTTCCGGCTTGAGGTCGTTGCCCTTCGGCGCCGAGCGCCAGTCGGTCACGATCTTCTGCGTCATGCCGGTGGCATCGTCGGTTTCTTCGCGCACCGAGATGCCCGAGATCAGGTCGACGAACTTCGCGACACCGGCCTTTTCGGCGATGATCGGCAGGGTGTAGGGGTCCCATTCGAACAGCTTGTCGCCGCGCTTGACCGGGGCCCCGTCCTTCACGAAGAGCTTGGAGCCGTAGGAGAGCTTGTGGCTCGCCCGTTCCTCGCCCTGCTCGGACATGATCGCGATCTGCATGTTGCGGCCCATCACGATCTGCTCGCCCGCATCGTTCACCAGAATGTTGGCGTTGCGGAACTCGATCGTGCCTTCGCTCGACGCTTCGAGGAAGGATTGCTGGCCGCCCTGCGCGATGCCGCCGATGTGGAAGGTCCGCATCGTCAGCTGCGTGCCCGGTTCCCCAATCGACTGCGCGGCGATGATGCCCACCGCTTCGCCCTGGTTCACCAGCGTGCCGCGCGCGAGGTCACGACCGTAGCAGAGCGCGCAAACGCCCTCTTCGGCCTCGCAGGTCAGCGCCGAGCGGATGCGGATCGACTGGATCGCATTTTGCTCGATCAGGTCGGCCTTGCGCTCGTCGATCAGCTCGTTCTTGCGCACCAGCACCTCATCGGTGCCCGGCACGAAGACGTCATCGGCGGCCACGCGGCCCAGCACACGCTCGGAGAGCGGCGACACCACCTCGCCGTCGTTGACCGCCGCCGAAGCGGTGATCGCGCGTTCGGTGCCGCAATCGTGCGAGCGCACGATGCAGTCCTGCGCCACGTCGACGAGACGGCGGGTCAGATAGCCCGAGTTCGCGGTTTTCAGCGCGGTATCGGCCAGACCCTTGCGGGCACCGTGGGTCGAGTTGAAGTACTCGAGCACGGTCAGGCCTTCTTTAAAGTTCGAGATGATCGGCGTTTCGATGATCTCGCCCGAGGGCTTGGCCATCAGGCCGCGCATCCCGCCGAGCTGCTTCATCTGCGCCGGCGACCCCCGCGCCCCGGAGTGGGACATCATGTAGACCGAGTTCGGCTCTTTCTCCATGCCCGCATCATCGACGCGCACGGCAGAAATTTCCTTCATCATCTCGGCGGCAACGGCATCCGAGCATTTCGACCAGGCATCGACGACCTTGTTGTACTTCTCACCTTGGGTGATCAGACCGTCCATGTATTGCTGTTCGAATTCCTTGACCTGCTCGCGCACGCCATCAACGATTTCCCATTTGCGTTCCGGGATCAGCATGTCGTCCTTGCCGAACGAGATACCGGCCTTGAACGCCTCGCGGAAGCCGAGCCCCATGATCTGGTCACAGAAGATCACCGACTCTTTCTGGCCGCAGTAGCGGTAGACGGTGTCGATGACGTTTTGCACGTCTTTCTTCCGCAGCGGGCGGTTGACGAGATCAAACGGCGCTTTCGCATTGAGCGGCAGCAGGTTGCCAAGCCGAATCCGGCCGGGCGTGGTGTCATACCGTTTCCAGACCTCGTTGCCCTCTTCGTCGATCTGCTTGATGCGGGCCTTGACCTTGGCATGCAGATGCACCGCGCCGGAGTTCAGCGCGTGTTCGACTTCTTCCACCGAAGAGAACACCATGCCTTCGCCCGGCATGCCCTTGCGCTCCATCGTCGTGTAATAGAGCCCGAGCACCATATCTTGCGACGGCACGATGATCGGCGAGCCGTTCGCGGGCGAGAGCACGTTGTTGGTCGACATCATCAGCACGCGCGCTTCAAGCTGGGCTTCCAGCGAGAGCGGCACGTGCACGGCCATCTGGTCACCGTCGAAGTCGGCGTTGAAGGCCGAGCAGACAAGCGGGTGAAGCTGGATCGCCTTGCCCTCGATCAGTTGCGGCTCAAACGCCTGGATGCCGAGGCGGTGCAGCGTCGGCGCGCGGTTGAGCAGCACCGGGTGTTCGCGGATCACCTCGTCAAGAATGTCCCAAACCTCGGGACGTTCCTTTTCCACCAGTTTCTTCGCCTGTTTCACCGTCGAGCTGAGGCCCTTGGCCTCAAGGCGCGAGTAGATGAAGGGCTTGAAGAGTTCGAGTGCCATCTTCTTGGGCAGGCCGCATTGATGCAGCTTGAGTTCCGGCCCCGTCACAATCACCGAACGGCCCGAGAAGTCGACGCGCTTGCCGAGCAGGTTCTGACGGAACCGGCCCTGCTTGCCCTTGAGCATGTCGGAAAGCGATTTCAGCGGGCGTTTGTTGGTGCCGGTGATGACACGGCCACGACGGCCGTTGTCAAAGAGCGCATCGACCGCTTCTTGCAGCATCCGCTTTTCGTTGCGCACGATGATATCGGGCGCACGCAGTTCGATCAGCCGTTTCAGACGGTTGTTGCGGTTGATCACGCGGCGGTAGAGGTCGTTGAGGTCCGACGTCGCGAACCGGCCCCCATCAAGCGGCACCAGCGGGCGCAACTCCGGCGGAATCACCGGCAGCACCGTCAGGATCATCCATTCCGGGCGGTTTTTCGACTCGATGAAGCTCTCGACGATTTTCAGCCGTTTGATGATCTTCTTCGGTTTCAGCTCGCCCGTGGCTTCTTTCAGCTCTTCGCGCAGTTGCTCGGCGGTCGCCTCAAGGTCGATCGCGGCAAGCATTTCGCGGATCGCTTCCGCGCCGATATTGGCGGTGAAAGCGTCGGCGCCGTATTGGTCTTGCGCGTCGAGATATTCGTCCTCGGTGAGCAGCTGGCCGTAGGAAAGCTCGGTCAGGCCCGGTTCGATGACGACATAGTTTTCGAAATAGAGGATGCGCTCAAGATCGCGCAGCGTCATGTCGAGCATGAGGCCGATGCGGCTCGGCAGCGATTTCAAAAACCAGATATGGGCAACAGGCGAGGCCAGCTCGATATGGCCCATGCGCTCGCGGCGGACCTTTTGCAGCGTCACTTCGACGCCGCATTTCTCGCAGACAACGCCGCGATATTTCATCCGCTTGTATTTGCCGCACAGGCACTCGTAATCCTTGATCGGGCCAAAGATACGCGCGCAGAAGAGGCCGTCCCGCTCCGGTTTGAAGGTGCGGTAGTTGATGGTCTCGGGCTTTTTGATTTCGCCGTAGGACCAGCTCAGAATCCGCTCCGGCGAGGCCAGCGAGATCTTGATCTCGTCAAAGGCCTTCGGCGCGGCAAGCGGGTTGAACGGGTTTTGGGTCAGTTCCTGGTTCATCAGTTCTTTCCTTGAATGAGATCAGAGGGGGGGAGGAGGGCTTGCGCCCTCACTCCTCTTCCTCCGAATCCAGGAGTTCCATGTTGAGGCCGAGGCCGCGCACTTCCTTGACGAGAACGTTGAACGATTCCGGCACGCCGGCTTCGAAGTTGTCCTCGCCCTTGACGATGCTCTCGTAGACTTTCGTCCGCCCGGCCACGTCGTCCGATTTCACCGTCAGCATCTCTTGCAGGGTGTAGGCGGCGCCGTAGGCTTCGAGTGCCCAGACCTCCATCTCCCCCAGACGCTGACCACCGAACTGCGCCTTACCACCCAGCGGCTGCTGCGTGACGAGCGAGTACGGGCCGGTCGAGCGGGCGTGCATCTTGTCGTCGACAAGGTGGTGCAGCTTGAGGAAGTATTTCACGCCAACGGTGACGCGACGGGCAAATTTCTCGCCGGTGCGACCGTCGAACACTTCCGACTGGCCAGACTGGTCGAAGCCCGCGCGGAGCAGCGCGTTGTTGATGTCGGCTTCCTTGGCCCCGTCAAAGACCGGGGTGGCAATCGGCACACCGCCGCGCACCTGTTCGGCACATTCGACGAAGCGCTCTTCCTCCATCTCGGCAAAGACGTCCTCATAGGTCTCGTCGCCATAGCCGTGGCGCATCGCGTCGCGCACCGGGGTCAGATCGCCGGAGCGCTTGTACTCCTTGATCGCCTCGTCGATCTGGATGCCCAGACCGCGCGACGCCCAGCCCATGTGGGTTTCGAGGATCTGCCCGACGTTCATCCGCGACGGCACGCCGAGCGGGTTCAGCACGAGGTCAACCGGGGTGCCATCGGCAAGGAAGGGCATGTCTTCCTTCGGCACGACCTTCGAGACAACGCCCTTGTTGCCGTGACGACCGGCCATCTTGTCGCCCGCTTGCAGCTTGCGCTTCACGGCCACGAAGACCTTGACCATCTTCATCACGCCCGGAGGCAGATCGTCGCCCTGGCGGACCTTCTCGACCTTGTCCTCGAAGCGATGCTCAAGGGCGCGTTTTTGCGCGTCGAACTGGTCGTTCAGCGCTTCCACTTCCTTCGCATCGCCTTCGTTTTCAAGGGCGAGCTGCCACCATTGGCCACGGCTCAGCGTGCCAAGCAGCTCTTCGGTGATCTCGGCGCCGGGCTTGATGCCTTTCGGCCCCTTCACCGCGACCTTGCCGAGGATCAGCGTTTTCAGGCGCGCGTAGATGTTGCGCTCAAGGATCGCCATCTCGTCATCGCGGTCACGCGCGAGCCGTTCGACCTCTTCACGCTCGATCTGCAGCGCGCGCTCGTCTTTATCAACGCCGTGGCGGTTGAAGACGCGCACTTCGACGATCGTGCCATAGGCCCCCGGCGGCAGGCGCAGCGAGGTGTCGCGCACGTCAGACGCCTTTTCACCGAAGATGGCGCGCAGAAGTTTTTCTTCCGGCGTCATCGGGCTTTCGCCCTTCGGCGTGATCTTGCCCACGAGAATGTCGCCCGGCCCCACTTCGGCGCCGATATAGACGATGCCCGCCTCGTCGAGGTTGCGCAGGGCTTCCTCGCCGACGTTCGGGATGTCGCGGGTGATCTCTTCCGGCCCGAGCTTGGTGTCGCGCGCCGCCACTTCGTATTCCTCGATATGGATCGAGGTGAACACGTCATCTTGGTGGATGCGCTCCGAGATCAGGATCGAGTCTTCGTAGTTGTAGCCGTTCCAGGGCATGAAGGCGACGACCACGTTGCGGCCAAGCGCCAGTTCGCCCTGATCGGTCGAGGGACCGTCGGCAACCACCTGCCCCTTGGCAACGATGTCCCCCACCTTGACGATCGGACGCTGGTTGATCGTCGAGGACTGGTTCGAGCGCTTGAACTTGCGCAGACGGTAGATGTCCACGCCCGCATCGCCCATGCCGAGGTCTTCATTCGCGCGGATAACGATCCGCTGCGCATCGACCTGATCCACGATCCCGCCGCGGCGCGCCATGATCGCGGCGCCAGAGTCGCGCGCCACCGTGGCTTCCATGCCGGTGCCGACGAAGGGCGCCTCGTTGCGCAGAAGCGGCACGGCCTGGCGCTGCATGTTCGAGCCCATCAGCGCGCGGTTGGCGTCGTCGTTTTCGAGGAAGGGGATGAGCGCCGCGGCAACCGAAACGAGCTGTTTCGGCGACACGTCGATCAGGTCCACGGCCTCGACCGGGTTGAGCATGAATTCGCCCGCCTGACGGGTCGAGACGAGATCATTGACGAACTTGCCGTTCTCGTCGAGCGTCGCGTTCGCCTGCGCGATGGTGTGGCGCATCTCTTCGGTCGCGGACATATAGATGACCTCATCGGTCACCTGCCCCTCGATCACCCGGCGGTAGGGGGTTTCGATGAAGCCATATTTGTTCACCCGCGCGAACGTGGCGAGCGAGTTGATCAGACCGATGTTCTGACCTTCGGGCGTTTCAATCGGGCACATCCGGCCATAGTGGGTCGGGTGCACGTCGCGCACCTCGAAGCCCGCGCGTTCGCGCGTCAGACCGCCCGGCCCGAGCGCCGAAAGACGGCGCTTGTGCGTCACTTCCGAGAGCGGGTTGGTTTGGTCCATGAACTGCGAGAGCTGCGAGGAGCCGAAGAATTCGCGCACCGCCGCCGCCGCCGGTTTGGCGTTGATCAGATCTTGCGGCATCACCGTGTCGATCTCGACCGAGGACATGCGTTCCTTGATCGCGCGTTCCATGCGCAGAAGGCCAACGCGATACTGGTTCTCCATCAGCTCGCCGACCGAGCGCACCCGGCGGTTGCCGAGGTGGTCGATGTCGTCGATCTCGCCCTTGCCGTCGCGCAGCTCCACCAGCCCCTTGATGCAGGCGATGATGTCCGCGCGGCGCAGCGTGCGCTGGGTGTCCGGCGCATCGAGGTCAAGGCGCATGTTCATCTTCACCCGGCCGACAGCCGAGAGATCATAGCGCTCGCTGTCGAAGAACAGCGTGTCGAACATGGTCGAGGCCGCTTCGACGGTCGGCGGCTCGCCCGGACGCATGACGCGATAGATGTCCATCAGCGCCTGATCGCGGTTCATGTTCTTGTCGGCCGCCATCGTGTTGCGGATGTAGGGGCCAACGTTGATGTTGTCGATGTCGAGCACCGGGATCTCGGTCACGCCGTTGTCGAGCAGCGTCTTGATCGAGCCGCCGACAAGCTGGCCATCGCGGTCATATTCCGCGGTGAGCTCGTCGCCCGCCTCGATGTAGATGTAACCGGTGGATTCGTTGATGATATCCTTGGCGCAGTAGCGGCCGAGAATGTGATCGAAGGGCACGAGGACTTCCGTCACCGCCGCCTCGTCGATCCACTTTTTCACCATCCGCGGCGTGGCCTTTTCGCCCGCCTTCAGGATCACCTCGCCCGAGCCCGCATCAATCAGGTCATAGACCGGGCGGGTGCCGCGCACACGCTCGGGGAAGAACTTGGTGATCCAGCCGCGTTTGCCCTCCGCGCGGAAGGACACGGTGTTGTAATAGGCATCCATGATGCCTTCCTGATCGAGGCCGAGCGCGTAAAGCAGCGTCGTCACCGGCAGTTTGCGGCGGCGGTCGATGCGCGCGAACACGAGATCCTTGGCGTCGAATTCAAAGTCGAGCCAGGAGCCGCGATAGGGAATGATCCGGCAGGCGAACAGGAGCTTGCCCGAGGAATGGGTCTTGCCCCGGTCATGGTCGAAGAACACGCCCGGGCTGCGGTGCATCTGGGAAACGATGACCCGCTCGGTGCCGTTGACGATGAACGTGCCGTTCGGCGTCATCAGCGGCATGTCGCCCATGTAGACATCTTGTTCCTTGATGTCCTTGACCGACCGCGCCCCGGTGGTCTCGTCCACATCGAACACGATCAGGCGCAGCGTCACCTTGAGCGGCGCCGAATAGGTCAGGTCGCGGCTCATGCATTCGTCGAGGTCGAACTTCGGCTTCTCGAGTTCGTATTTCACGAATTCGAGGATCGCGTTGTCGTTGAAATCCTTGATCGGGAAAACCGATTGGAACACCCCTTGAATGCCTTCGCCATCCAAGGGCTTTTCGGCATCGCCCGAGCGCAGGAACAGGTCGTAGGAGGCCTTCTGCACCTCGATGAGGTTCGGCATCTCCAGCACTTCGCGAATTTTGCCGTAATAGCGCCGGATGCGTTTTTGACCAACGTAAGCTTGAGCCATGCTCGTCGTGACCTTTCGTCTGTAGCAAGCGCGTATCGTCGGGGCCCGATACACGTTGCAGGCGAATAGGGAGTCAGGTTCCATACCTGCCCTCCGTCCCACCGGAGAGCTCCCGAACCGACCCTGCCTTGGAAAGGGCTTATCTGTAAAGCCCTTACCGAGACAGGTGCGGCTGGGCTCGGGAAAGCCCCGAACCCAGCCTGAAGATCAGATCGGATGCTGACGCACCCTGCCCGATTACTTGAGCTCGACCTTGGCGCCAGCCGCTTCGAGCTTTTTCTTGATTTCTTCGGCTTCGGCTTTGGCCGCAGCTTCTTTCACTTTGCCACCGGCTTCGACGAGGTCTTTGGCTTCTTTGAGGCCCAGACCGGTGATCGCGCGGACTTCTTTGATCACGTTGATCTTGTTCGCGCCGGCGTCGGTCAGGACGACGTCGAATTCGGTTTTTTCCTCAACGGCTTCGGCAGCGGCGCCCGGCGCAGCAGCCATCATGACGGCGCCACCGGCGGCCGGCTCGATGCCGTATTCGTCTTTGAGGATGGTTTTCAGTTCTTGGGCTTCAAGCAGCGTCAGGTTGACGATTTGCTCGGCGAGGGCTTTCAGATCGGCCATTTTTCCGTTCCATTCTGATATAGGGTTGATCCGACGTCGGGGCTTCCCGACGAAGGCAATCGATTGCTTCAGGCGGCTTCCCGCTCCTCAAGGGTCTTGAGGATGCTCGCGATGTTGGAAGCAGGCGCACCAATGGCGCCGGCGATGTTCGAAGCGGGCGCGCCAATGCACGACACGATCTGAGCGATGAGCTCTTCACGCGACGGCATGGAAGCGACGGCTTTGACACCGGCCGGATCCAGAGCCTCCCCGCCCATCGACCCGCCAAGAATAGCGAACTTGTCGTTCGTCTTGGCATAGGCGTCCGCGACCTTGGCCGCAGCGACCGGGTCTTCGGAATAGGCGAGAACGGTCATACCCGACAGAAGAGTGGCCATGCTGGCGCAAGGCTTGCCTTCCAGGGCGATCTTGGTGAGCGTGTTCTTGGCAACGCGGACGGACCCACCAACTTCACGCATTTTCGCGCGCAGGTCCTGCATCTGAGCAACCGTCATGCCTTCGTAGTGGGCAACCACCACGACGCCAGAGCTTTCGAAGATCTGGCCGAGTTCCTCGACCACTTTCTCTTTTTGGGCTCTATCCACGGTTACACTCCAAGGTTGGGGGTTTCCCCCCGGCTCTCGTTTCCCACGGGCGGGTGCCCGCAGGTCGGGTCCGATCGGTTCCCGAGATCGCCCGAGGCAGTGCCTCGGTAATTCTCGTTCCCCATCTCGGGAAGGACATTAAGCCGGAACCCGGCACCCTCCGTCTCGGACAGGACGGGGCGTTTGACCGCCCCGCCATTCGCCGGTTTCCCGGCAAATTCTTATTGCGCGGCGGTCGTCGCGAGGTCGAGCGAAACGCCCGGGCCCATCGTCGAGGAGAGCGACACTTTCTTCACATAGGTGCCCTTGGCCCCGGCGGGTTTCGCACGGGTCACGGCTTCCACGAAAGCGCGCACGTTCTCGGCCAGCTTGTCCTCGGCAAAGGAAACCTTGCCGATACCGCCGTGAATGACGCCCGCTTTTTCGACCTTGAACTGCACTTCGCCGCCCTTCGCCGCTTCGACAGCCGCTTTCACGTCCATCGTCACGGTGCCGACTTTCGGGTTCGGCATCAGGTTGCGCGGGCCGAGGATTTTGCCCAGACGGCCGACGAGCGGCATCATGTCCGGCGTCGCGATGCAGCGATCGAATTCGATCTTGCCCGACTGAATGGTTTCCATCAGGTCCTCGGCGCCGACGATATCGGCCCCGGCGGCTTTGGCCTCATCGGCCTTCGCACCACGGGCAAACACCGCAACGCGCACGGTCTTGCCGGTGCCGTTGGGCAGGCGCACCACGCCACGGACCATCTGGTCCGCGTGACGCGGGTCAACACCCAGGTTCATCGCGATTTCCACCGTCTCGTCGAATTTCGCCGAGGCAGCGGATTTGATCAGCTTGACAGCCTCTTCCACCGAGAGGTTGGCCTTGCCTTCGAAAGCGGCGCGCGCGGCGACCGAACGTTTACCGATCTTCGCCATGACTTACCCTTTCACCTCGATACCGACCGACTTCGCCGAGCCGAGGATGATGTTCATCGCGCCTTCGATGTCGTTGGCGTTGAGATCTTTCATCTTCGCTTCGGCGATCGCGCGCACTTGCGCGGCGGTCACGGTGCCAGCGACTTCCCGGCCCGGCTTGGCCGAGCCTTTCGGACGGTTGCGCTTGCCCACGGGCTTCAGGCCGGCGGCTTTCTTCAGCATGAACGAGGCCGGAGCGGTCTTCGTTTCAAAGGTGAAGCTCTTGTCGGCGTAATACGTGATCACGCAGGGAACGGGGGACCCCTGTTCCATTTCTTGCGTGCGCGCGTTGAACGCCTTGCAGAATTCCATGATGTTGATCCCGCGCTGACCCAGCGCCGGACCGATCGGCGGGGAGGGGTTGGCTTGCCCCGCCTTCACTTGCAGCTTGAGCTGCCCGATGACTTTCTTGGCCATGTGGCCCTCTCCTTTTCACTGCCGCCCCACCATGGGGCGAAGTTTAGTGGTTCGGCGCGGAGCGCTGCTCCCCCCTCCCACAGACACACGTCAGGCGGTTTTCGACACCTGCGTGAATTCCAGCTCGACCGGCGTCGGCCGGCCAAAGATCGACACCGTGACCTTCAGGCGGCCCGCGACATCGTCCACTTCCTCGACCATGCCCGAGAAGCCCTCGAACGGGCCATCGGTGACCGAGACATTCTCGCCCACGTCAAAGCGGATCAGGTTGCGCGGTGCGGCAACCTCGCCAGACGGACCCTCACGGTTGAGGATCTGGTTGACCTCGGCATCGCGCATCGGCGTCGGGCGGCCTTGCGGGCCCAGAAAGCCGGTGACGCGGTTGATCGAGGTGATCGCGTGATAGCCGCGATCGCTCATCTCCATCCGCACGAGCACATAGCCCGGCATGAACCGGCGCTCGGACGTCACCTTCTTGCCGCGGCGGATCTCGATCACCTCTTCGGTGGGCACGAGAACCTCTTCGATCTCATCCTCGAGGCCTTTTTCGGTCACGGCCTGACGGATCTGTTCGGCGACCTTCTTCTCGAAGTTCGAGAGAACGGAAACCGAATACCAACGCTTCGCCATGCCCAGCCTGCCTCTTCCCCCCGGCGCCCCGCGCCGAACATCTGCCATTGCCGCGGCGCGACCGTGTTTTTAACGGTTTTGCCGCATTCTCGGAAAACAACACGGCGCGCATCCTGCGAATCGATGCACGCCGGTCCCGAAGTCTGGTGCCCCTTTAGCGGGCTGACCGCCGCTTTTCAAGGCCCCAGCCGCATCTTAGCCGAGAATTGCGCCCACCCCCGAGCGGATCGCCCAGTCGACAAGCGAGAAAAACACGGCGGTGAGAGCCGCCATCACAAAGACCATCACCGTGGTCAGGAGCACCTCACGGCGGTTGGGCCAGGTAATCTTGCCCACTTCCGAGCGGACCTGCTGCATGAACTGGATCGGGTTCGCCATGTTGCTTCCTTCCTTGCGACCGCGCCGAGATACGCGCAAGCGAACGGGATTTCAAGACCATTGCATGAATGGCCCCGAACGCACAGTGATGATGGAGGACGGCTGGCAGGGGCAGGGGGACTCGAACCCGCGACCCTCGGTTTTGGAGACCGTGCTTATTTATTGATTGCAAAGGATTTTTTTGTAGCGCATTGCTCGAAAAGGCATGTCACTTTCAATGACTTGCCGTCCAACTGTAAACCGAGCAGAGGACAGAAATGCCTGCCAGCACCGCACAGCAGTTCCAGGGTTTTGCGATCAAAAACGCACAGAAACCGCCACGCTCCCCTGTAACTCTGCCTACCGACTACAAGCCGACATTCGCTAAGATCGAAGAGCTGCAACGCCAGCTTACGACCTCGCAGCGAGACAAGCTGAACCTCGAAAACGACAACCAGAGGGTGAACGATGCCCTCTCCAAAGCCAGAGCCGAAATCGTCCGGCTCAAACGCCTGCTCGGCCAGTTCATAGCCGATGAACGGAGCGGGCTATGACCCCCACGCAGCGCAGCATCAAGCTCCTGAAAGAGGACGGCTGGGAAGTCGCCATCGTGGAGAAGTGGAACCCCCACATTCGCATTCGCCAAGACCTTTTCGGCTTTGCCGACCTTCTGGCGATCAAGCCGGGCGTCACTCCCCTGCTTGTTCAAACGACCTCGGGCAGCGGAACCGCCGCCCGCCGAACCAAGATCCTCGCAGAGCCTCGCGCCGAAACCGCCCTTCAAAGCGGCTTCGAGATCGTGGTGCACGGCTGGCGGAAGCTCAAGACCAAGGGCAACCGCTGGTGTGCGAAAGTCGAACCTGTGACGCTGGAGGATTTTGCCAATGTCGGCGCAACCCGCGCTCTCACCGGCGCAACAGGATAAGCAAATCTGCGATGCCTTGCGCCTGATCCTGAAACCACGGATCGCGCGCTCCATGTCCTTCGGAGAAATGAAGGATTTCGAGCGCAGGACGGAAACCAACTTCCTCGGCTCCATGAATGGCGAGATTTGGTATCTGCCCAATGACACCCCGCGCGCAGCGATCCTTGAAGCCGCTGCGACGCTGAAAGTCCCACGCCGCGACCCTCGCCCGATCCTCGGCGCCCTCAAGCGCCTCTGGCTCTCGACCAAGCACGAGAAAATGAGCGAGGCCGACCGCGACGAGCTTTTCCGCGCTTATGCGGATCGGCTTTCCTCCTACCCGGAAGAGGCTTGCGCCTCGGTGCTTATCAGCATCGAGCGCACGAGCAAATTCTTCCCGGCATGGAGCGACATTGAAAGTGCGCTTTCCGAACGCCTCGGATGGCGCGGCACGGCCCTGCAAAACCTGCGCGGCTATATCCAGAGGAACCAACCACAATGAACGGCGCCTTCGCTTTCTCCCTCAACGATCCCCGCTACAGCAAGCTGATCGAAGCCATCTTCGACACTTGCAAGGCCAATCACACCTCGCCCGTCGATGTTCCGCTTTATGCGGCGGGCGCTGCAACGATCATGCTGCATTCGGTCGGGTTTTCCCCGGAAGAGATTGGCCGCATCTGCGCAGGCATCGCCACCGCGATCGTTCAAAACGGCTTCCCGCGCATGAGCGAAATCAAGCTGGAAACCGTGGAAATCTCCAAGGAGGAAATCTGATGGACCGCAGCACCTACATCGGTTCTTCGGACGCCCGCGATATTCTCGAAGGCAGCTTCGACCGGCTCTATCGTGAGAAGATGGGCCTGCAAGCCCGCCCGGACCTGAGCGACAGCTTCGCCGTTCAGATCGGGCGCCTCACCGAGGATTTTCACCTCGACTGGACCTTGCGCCGGCTCAACGAGGAACGCGGCCAAGCCGAGTTCGAATGGTCGAAGAGCTACACCCACCCGGATAAGGGCGAGCTTCAACACTACGCCGAGCTTGAGGTCGACGGCGTGCCCTTCGGCTCGCACCCCGACGCGCTTCTGCGCCACATCAGCACCGGCACCGTTCTTCCCATCGAGGTCAAGATGACCGGGCGTTGGGGCTCAGCCGAGGAAGCCTCCGACTACTACATGCCGCAGTTGCAGCACCACATGCTTTGCTGGGGCGTCGACAAGCTTCTGTTCTCGGTCGTTGTTGGCACGAGCGAACCCGAGCGGATCTGGGTCGGCTTCTCGCAGGATTGGGCGGATCACTACATCGCCCAGGCCAAACGCTTCTGGGCGCACATCACCGACAAGAGCCCGCCCGCGCCCGCGTTCTTCGATGACACGCGCAAGCCCACCGTGCCCACGGCGATCAAGGACAGCGTGCCGATCAACGGCTTCAAGCGGCGCTGCATCGCCAACGACAACTTTGCGCAGGGCATGGTTGGCGAGTTCATCGAAACCAAGAAGGCCGCGAACCGGCATGAGCAGATCAAGACCGATCTGAAAGAGCTGATGAAGCCCGACGAGAACGAGCTTTACAGCGACGTGATCACGCTCAAGCGCGACAAGCGCGGCGCGATCCGCATTACCGTCAAGGAGGACGCGGCGTGACCCTTGCAACCACTCTGGTTGTGACGGCGGAGCCGGATGGCAGCAAGCCTCGTCTCCGCTTTTTCACTTCACCACAGGCCGCGGCGGATCATGCGCGAATGATCTGCCGCGACCTGAACCGTGACGCCTATGTTGCCGAGGTGTCGCACCGCTTTCTCGCCAGCCGCCAATCGTGGCAGGCGCAGCAGGAGAAGAAGGCATGAACGCCCAAAAGAACCCCAATGTCGGGATCTGGCAGCGCCTCGCGCCGGTTGACCGCAAGTTCACTAAGCCGATCACCGGCAAGAGCTATCGCGGTGACAGTCCGAACCCGACCTACATCATCCTCAAGGTGACGGAGCAGTTCGGCCCCATCGGGGACCGTTGGGGCTTCGAGGTCAAGTTTGACCGCATCCGCCTCGGGCGCCCGCATCAGGTGGCCGTCGAGCGCCACGAGGAATATGGCCCGCCCGGCGAGAATGGCGCGCAGGCCATCATCACCAAGACGGTGCGCTACGAGATCATCCGCGAGGAATACCACGAGGTTTGCATCACCTTCTGGTTCCGCAACGAGAAAGGCGAGATCGGCAAGTTCGACGCCTTCGGCGGCACTCCCATGCTCTACCTCACCAAGAAGGGCGATTGGATGCACGACGAGGACGCCGCGAAGAAGAGCTTGACGGACGCCTACACCAAGGGCGCGAGTTGGCTTGGCGCCTGCGCGGACATTTTCCTCGGCCTCTTCGATGACAAATACACCTCGCAGCCGCACAACTCGGCTGCGGCGAACGATGCCCCGCCGCCCGAAGGGCAGCAAAGCCAGTCGCAGGACAGCGTGACGGGCGGGCAAGACCCCAAGCAGCCTCAGCAGCAACAGCGCAAAACCACCACCCCCTCCGGCTGGTAAGAGGAACCCACAATGACCGAGCGCGACAATACCAACAGCGGCGTGGTTTTCACGCCGCACGATAACCAATTGCTTTCCGCCCAAGGGAAGCTGAACGTCTACGGAGCGGACAAGCGCCTTGTGGTCGTGCATGAGCCGATCAAGCGCGATGGCGGGCCCGAGCTTGTCGTCTATCAGCGGATCGGTGTTCTGTTCCGCAACGACCGCAAAGACAATGACCGCGCGCCCGACTTCTCTGGCCCGGTCGATCTGCCCGAGGGGCACCGGCTCGCGGCGTGGACCGGCGAGAAAGATGGCCGCCGTTACATGAGCCTCAAGCTTTCCAAGAAAGAAGGCGACGGACAGGGCGGCGGCTACAATGGCGGCCGCGGCCAGCAACGCGATGACGGCTGGGGGCGCAGCAGCGGCCAGCAAAACGCCTACAGCGGCGGCAGCGCGAACACTGGCGGCCAAGGCGGCTATTACGACGACGATATTCCGTTCTGACGATGGCCTGCCCTTGCGATACGCCGCGGCTTTGCGCTGCAGCGGGGACGTGCCGCCGTGATCGGCAGCGCGCCGCCATGAAGCTCGAAGAGGCTCGAGCCTCGTCGGAGAACGTCATCCCTTTTCCTGCCAGAAAGGTGCGCAATGTCGCAGAAGATCAAAGAGCAGATTGAGAGGCTTCGAGAGGGCTACGTCGCCTTCGGCCTCGGCTTCATCCTGGGGGCGGCAACAATGGCCTCGCCCGCCATCGCCATCATTCTTTGCGTCGGCTTCGGAGCGGATTTCGTGCGACGCGTCGTTCGGGGGTAGACCGATGAACGAACAGACCTTCAACTTCGGCGTCCAGCAGGCTCAGGCCTATGATCAGGTGTCGCGCTGGCTCGAACAGTGCGCGGCCGAGCGCAAGGCGCGCAAGCCCCTCAGCAAGCCGATCTTCCGGCTCTTTGGATACGCAGGCACCGGGAAAACGACAATCGCCCGGCGCCTCACCGAGGGGTGGCAAGTTGCTTTCTGCGCCTTCACCGGCAAGGCCGCTCTTATGATGCGCCGCAACGGCTGCGTGGACGCTGCGACGATCCACTCTTCTATATATACGGTGATCGACAACGGCGATGGCACCATTGCCTTCTCGATCAACCGCGAAGGCGCCTTCTCCTGCGCCGATCTGGTCGTTACGGACGAATGCTCGATGGTGGATGAAGATCTCGCCAAAGACATGCTCTCGTTCAAAAAGCCCATCCTCGCCCTGGGCGACCCGGCGCAGCTCCCCCCGGTCAACGGGGAGGGCTATTTCACCGGGGCCGAGCCCGATGTGATGCTGACCGAGATCCACCGGCAGGCGGAGGGAAGCCCGATCATCCGGCTCGCAACGATGGCGCGGAACGGCCAGAGCATTCCGCGTGGCGACTATGGCGATTGCCGGGTCATCGCCCGCGGCACGCTCAGCGATGAAGAGGTCATGCAGGCGGATCAGGTGATCGTCGGCATGAACCGCACCCGCCAAGCCTTCAACACGCGCATGCGGCGGATCATCGGTCGCGAGGGGCCCATGCCCGAGCCCGGCGACCGGCTGGTTTGCCTCAAGAATGACCGCGAGCATGGCATCTTCAACGGCGGCCTGTTCCGCGTGGAGGAAAACCTGAAACGCCGCTCGCAATCGGACATGCTGCGGATGAAGGTGGCAAGCGAGGATTTCGACAAGACCGTGATCGTTCAGGTGCGCCGCGAGTTCTTCTTCGGCGGACTTGAGAACCTGACATGGCGCGATAAGCGCAACAGCCAGCAGTTCGACTATGGCTATGCCCTGACCTGCCACAAATCACAGGGCAGCCAGTGGGGCCACGTCATCGCCTACGATGAGAGCCGGGTGTTCGGAGAAGACGCGAAGCGCTGGCTCTACACCGCGATCACGCGGGCACAGGACAAAATCCAGATCGTAATTTAAACGATCTGGATCGGAGGCTTAGTCATGGTGCGGCTGGGCGGAGAGGCGACATTCGTTGCGGCAAAGTTCCATTGTCGTCCGCTGCATTAAATAACGCACTCCACCACATCGCGGGTCAGATTTCAAATTCTGGGAATTGGTGATTGTCAACTACGTTGCTCACTGAACGAAAGGACATATTCCTCTACGAAATCATAAGGGTCAGATACATACTCCCTGGCGACATCTGCGGGATCATCAGACCAATCATGGTGCGACCACCTCCATTTTTTAGTGCCTTCAAATTCGTTGAAAGATCCCCAGCCAGAGCGCCGCTCTTTCGAGTTGCAAGTTAGTATAAAACACTCAGTCAGGCGCGGCAAAAATACAATCTCCGAAAATATCCGATTCAGCGCCATAAACTTAGGCTCAAAGTAAATACCAACATGAACAGACTCCAATCCGCAGTGATTGAATATTTCATAAGTTTTATCGTATTCGTCAGGTGCGCCAAGGTCAGAAAATACGCCGAGACCCAGCCCTCCAAACGGCTGACGCCGCTTAATTCTCTGCACATCACTTTCAACAAATGAGTCCGAACCGCCCCGACGATCTAACAGGCTTATGACTGTTCGCTTGTTCTGCACGTGATCGAAGTCGTCATATTTGACGGTGCGGATTTCAAAAAAATCTGAGATTTCCAAATCAAAACCAGTATTTCGCAAGGTCGCATTGAAAACCCCATCAATAAATTCCTGTGCGGCTTCCTTGGAAGGCACTTTTGCCTCAATTCTCTCGATTTCTGCCTTTGCTAAAGCAATAGCTGAGATGGGCGAAGTCGCAACTTCGTTTTTTTCAAAGGCATCAGGCGGCGGTAGATATGCCTTTCGAAATTCAGAAAGTCGGCTAGCATCAACGCAAAATTTCTCCTGAGATGTGCCCTGTCTAATGAAATAAGGTGTTTGCTCAGGGTTTCCCAGAAAGGCGTCGCGCAACGCATTCTCCACATCGGAATAATAAACAACGCCACAATCATTTAGAAGACAAGCTTTAATAAATTCATCTGTGAAGAGACTTATATCTTTCCCTGCCAAAGAGCATTGACTTTCCATGCAGGACGAAACCTGAACAAATTTAGTAAATCCAGACTTCAACTCCCGATTCAACGGAGATACGTCACCCTTGATCAAATTACGACCGGCTTCGCAGGCATCAATAACGACTACAGATAATTCGGCGCCGAACAGCCGGAGCAACTCAAACGCCTCAGAGCGTGATAGTCCAGTCGAGTTTGGAGACGTCTCCTTGAAGCCTGAAAAACACATATGAAAGTCATCTGAATTTGACAGTCCGTGTCCTGAAAAATACAGAAAAACCTCATCAAATCCGCCTTCCAAGTCGGCAAGCTCACGCAATTTATCTTTAACCGAGGATAGTGGCTGATCCACGAAATCTATGATCTGGCTGAATTTTTGGGTCCCAGACAGTAAACTATGCATTGCGTCCACGTCTTTGGCGCAACATGCAAGAGTTGGCAGTTCATCATACCTTGTGTTTCCAACCAATACTGCAATGCTCTGTCCCATACGATCCTCAACAACTTGAGCGCAGTTCGAGCTGCGTGTCCTCTGACTTTCCTCCTCTCATGTGTGATTTGCAACCGCTCAATGTCGGCGTTTTGCGTGCTGCGGCGCAGCAGGCAGTTAGAACTCCGATTCTGCTTTGGGTTGACCACGACGAATACTAGTGATCAGAGGCCTTTACCCCGAGCGCGCGCCGCCGATCGCACTCGATCAGCGCATCCCCCAACCGGGTGATCGCCTCGGCGTCGTCCCCTTGCGTGCCAGCATCACCCAGCAGGTCCGCAGGGCGTGCACATGCAACTCGGGCCGCCGCGGGCACCGAAACACGCGGCGCCGTGGGTTCACTGGCCGGCCCAATGGGCTCGGATTTCTGCCCGCACCCGCTCAGGAATGCCAGGGCCAGCAAGATCGGCGTCACGGTCGAACGCATCGAATAGCTCCTTCTCGGCCTTGGTGCGCGTGGCACGAGCCTGTTCAAGATCGAGCGCCATTGCTTCCAGCGCCTTTTGGGCGGCGTCTCTGGCGGCCTCGGCGGTGTCCCGCTGGGCAAGTGCCGCCGCGAGGGAAGATGCTTCCTGCTTCGCAGCCTCCGCGACAGACACGGCACACTCCGCCCGCAGCTTCTCAGCGCGCCACGCGGACCAACCGCCCCATCCGAGCGCGGCGATGCAGACGACAAGGCCCGCGCCAACCAGCCAACGCGCCATCCTATTCTTCCACCACACTGGCGAGGCACTTCGGCACCGCGTCATTGCGCCGGTTCAGAAGGCCCGGCACGAATTGGCCGTTCGATTTCCGCCACTGAGGCAGGATCTCGCAGAAGGCCCGCCAGTTGCCGGTTGCAAGAGCGCGGTTCGTGCCCGGAGCTGCTTTGATGTTCCCGAGCCCCGCGTTGTAATCTAAATCGGTTGCCATCGCCTGCACGCCGGGCGGTGCCGTGGCGAGCAGAGGATAGGTCGTGACCATCTCGACATAGGCTTTCGTCCACTCCGTAATCAGGAGTTCGCGGCATTCGGCATCGGTGGCCGTGTCGCCCTTCTGGACGGGCCGCCCGTCGACCCGGGTGTTGCCGTAGCAAATATCCCAGATCTCCGCATAGCGATCCCAATGGGCGGTGTTGACCTTGCCCTCCCATTTCTCGGCAAAAGGAATGCCGATCGCCAGCACGAGGGCCGGGACCGAAATCCCGACCGCGCCGACCGCCGCCGTCTTAGCGAGCTTCGTCATCTTCATCCTCGCCATTGAGCTTCTTTGTGTCGAGCCGCGCGCCGATCCATTCCCGATAGGCGCGCAAGACCCATGTGATCGCCGTCGCCACGGCGATAACCGCCGTGGACCACTGGATGATCATGCCGGCATCGAACACGCGGGCGCCCCAGCCGCTCACGAGGGCAACTGCTGTGGCGCGGTAGTCCGTGATCGTGTCCACAACTCGGCTGTCCAGCAGCCGCAGAAAGCGCGTGTGCATCATGCATAGCTCCAAGCATAGAGGCAGCCAGCAGCGCTTACGGTATCCGTTTGATCGGTGAGACTGGTCCCGAGGAGACCTTCGGCCACGTTGTCACGGAAGCGAAGCTCCTGACCGGCGACGGTCGGAGGAGTGTCCACGACGATCCTCTTGTCCACTTTGTAGGCGCGGTTGTCTGCGATAAGCGATCGCTTGCATCCGCTCAGGTAGCCCGAGAGACGTTCGTTGATAGCGGTGCCGCCATCACGCAAGCCGTTGCCGTTGATCTGGTTCCCGATGATGCTCCCACGGTCGCATGTCACAAGCCGGTAGGGCGTCCAGCTATTCTGAGTGTCCACATTCTCGAAGCGGTAAAGCTCATTGAATTTGATGTAGAACTCATACACCCCCTCGGCATAGATGCAGTCGAGCAGCGCGTTGATGTGGTTTGCGACAATGAATAGGCCGGGGTTGGTCGGTTGAATGTTGTTCCAGTCGCAATAGACGCCCCGGTTGACGTTGACGATGGTGTTCCCCTTGAGGTGCAGACCCTCCATATTGCTGTTGCCCAGAATGCCGGTTTCGACATTTCGGATCACGGTGTCGGTGATCTTGTAGCCAACCACGGATGGCACCGTTCCGCCGCCATAGTCCGCAGTCTCGATGCTGATACCGGACGAGCCAACCCGCCATTGGCGCCCAACGGTCCCAGCAGCGATGGTGGCGTTTTGCCCGCCGCAGATCGTGATTTTGCCGATCACGGGGTTGTTCACATTCACAAAAGAAATCGCCTTGGCGAATTGATATTCGGACTGAGCATCACCAAAAACCACGCCGTCTCCGAGCCAGACGGCAGGGGTGCCACGGTAGTTCTGGCAGGTGGCGACAGACCACCGGATCATAAGCAAGTTGTAGAGATTGGTCGCCCGCGGCTTGAACTGGAAGTCGTCAATATCAACCTTGTAGGGCGCCCCGGAATGAGCCGAATAATCGAACACGAGCCCATGCTGCAATTCGGAAATGGGAACAAGGACACCACCACGAATGAAGATATTGTTCGTGGTCGCCCATGCGCTCGCACTCACAGCGAACTCGTCAAATCTGCGGTTCACGATGGGATAGCCCGACGAAATCGCCCCGGCCACGGCAGTTCTGTCATCCGTGACGCCATCAGCAACGGCGCCCCAATGGTAGAAGCTGCCATTGCCCGCAGGCACCCATTTTTGACCATCTGCCGTGGTGAGCGCCGCGGTCCGGGTATAGGAGGCGGGCGCCCGCACGAACTCGAGGATCAGGCCATTTTCATGGTAATAGGCGATGCGCTTGATAACCGAAGAGATCTTTGCGGCGGCCGCCTCGGTCCGCGAGGAGAATGTGCCGTTCGCATAGCCTTGCGTCTTGAGAAACATCCCGCCTTGCGAAAGGAGCGCTTGCTCTTCGACAAGATAATTCGTCCCACTTTCCTTGCGCGTTTCTGCCCTGAACGAGATCGTCCCGTTCGGCTGCAAAGCGATCTGGGCAGCACCATAGTAACCGCCCACACCAAACGAGGACCACAGACCGGCGTTTGTGCGATAACCGTTGGACGTGAGGTTAACGGCGTTACCCCCCTCGGTGCTGAGTTGGCCCAAAGTGGAGCCAATAGCGTAGAAGGTGTTGATTGAGGAAACATAGTGATCACTCGGTCGGCCTATGGTGGCGCCTGTGAACTTCTTGAACCCGCTTAGGCTTTGGTCGCCAGTGGTCCGAACGATAGCCGTATCACCCGCGATCCCGTCCGCAGCTTCTTGGGCAACGGTGGCCGAGGCTGCCGCGGCGGTCGCAGATGTGCCCGCCGCAGTCGAATAGGTTTGCGCCTGATCACGATAGAACCGGCTAGATGACGAGCTGTTATAGGCTTCCGTCGCGCTCCCGGCGGCTTCCGTCGCCTTGGCGGTGGCGGTGTTCGCGCCCGCCGTTGCCGTTGCCGCCTTATCGGAAGCGGTGGCCGCAGAGGTGGCCGCGGAGGTTTCGGAGCTTGCCGCCTTAGTGGCCGAAGTCACGGCAGCCGTCGCGCTGGCCGATGCCTGGCTGGCCTTGGTGTCGGCAGTCGAGGCGGAAGCGGCGGCAGAAGCCGCACTATCCCCCGCCGCCGTGGCGCTGTTGGCCGCATCGCGCGCATTCGTCTCAGCCGCCGCCGCAGAGGTAGCAACATCGGAAATCGCCTGAACGGCTTGCTCGGCAACCGCTTGGCTTTGGGCTGCCGCCGCAGCGTGATCCGCCGCAGCAGCCTCGCTTTGGGCGGCAGCGGTCGCGCTGGACGCGGCGGCTTGCGCGCTGATATTGGCGGAGCTTGCCTTGTTCGTCGCCGTGCTGGCCGAATTGGAGGCGATTGTCGCACTCGCGGCGGCGTCGGCGGCCTTTCTGGTGGCCCCGGCAAGATCGGAAGCCGCCCCGGCAGCGCTATTCGCAGCCAAGACGGAATAGGATTGCGCGTTTTTGATTTCATCAACGCTCGGGCCGGTCGCAACGGTCTTGCCGTCGCCAAGAACAACGATGGCCCCCTCGGTCAGCGGTTCGATGCCGCGTTCGATGGCGCGCTGATCTTGCTCTTGAAGCTTGGCAAAGATCCGGTCGATTTCGACCGACAATTCGGAGGCGACGATGTTTTCACCAATCGCCCGGTTCGAGCCGATGTTCGACCAGACCGTGACGGTGGAATTGGAAACGGGCGCGCTGAGGGTCACATAGTTGCCCTCGGTGCTGTATTTCGATGCCTGAACGGCAACGAAATCAGCCACCTCATTCCCGTTGACAAAGACCTGCACCTCGTCGCGGTCGAGAAACGGAAACGGGATGCTAAACGGCCCGGTCGAGGCGGTCGCCCCAACGGTATAGGTCTCTTGACGCGGAGAGATCGTGTTGGTGAGAACGGACATGCAAACCCCAAGATGTAGAAAGGCTGGCAGGCCATTTCTCACGGGATGCGCTTCCGCCCCTTACCCGTCCACCCCCATTTTGCGCCGCTCAAGGGCGTCGATTGCCGCATCCGTCAGGTGCTTGGTGAAGAGGTAATTGCGGAACGGGACGCCCCAACTGAACTGCCCGAGGTCTGCGTCGAAGGCGCCGCCTATCAGGTTGCGCATTGCGCCCGCACCTGCGCCCGCCGCCGAGAAGGCAACATCGAGCCCGCTAGGGTTGCCCGGCCCGCGTGTCGGCGCAAACGGCAGGGGGTTCTTGCCAGTCGCGGCGATGATCGAACCTTGGGCGAGGTTCCCGATATTGCTCAGGGCGCCCATGATGCCGGATTGATCCACCGCGCGAGCCACCCGATCCTCGATGCTCATTTGGTTCCAGCTATCAGCAGGCGTGCGGAGCTGCTGCACCATATAGCCAATGCCCACAGCCGCCGCGAGCCCGGCCAGCTTCCGCGACGAGGGTTCATCCAGATTGGCGAGCAGGATCTTGTTGGAGGCCGCCCAAGCGTAATTCCAGAACTGGAACGGAAGCGTCATCAAGCCGCTCTGGATCTTCCAGTAATCCCCGACCTGTTCAAGCCCGGCGCGGCGCGCATATTTATCAACGGCGCCGCCGCGACGCAGGTAGATCGTGCCGTCCGAAACGATGGGCTTGTCAGCCGCCGTCGCCATGAGAACAGTGTTTTCATTGCCCTGCGCAATCGCGGCGCGGAACTTGCGCACCAAGTCCTCGCTGCCCCATGCCTGAGTGTTTGCCTGCCAATAGCCGTTTTCATCGAAGATCGGCTCGGCGCCCATGCGCTGCGCGTCCTCGCGGCTGATGCCCCACCGGGCAAGCTCGGCAAGATCGCCCTCTCTCTGGACGCCCAGATAAACCCGGTCGATCCGGGCAACCATGTCATGCACGCGGATCGCAGCATCCAATTCCTTCATGCGCGCGGTGAGCGGTGCGAGCCCATTCAGGAGGAAGTAGCGGTTCGACATATTGCGAAGCCAGCGCTCGAGCGCGGTCCCGGTCGTTGCGTCCATGCCCGTCTCGGCCATGCGCGCAAGCGAGAGCCCTTCCACCGTGTCCATGATCGCGCCAGCGAGGCGCATTTCTTCAACGCCAGCGCGCCCGGCAATCGTGGCCGCCTCGTCAAGGAAGCCGAAGGCCGCGCGGAAGGTTTCGGTCATGCCATGGGCGGCAATGATCGTGCCCAAGTCCTGAATGGCCGAGAGGCCAGACATGCCCATGAAGCTCAGCGATGCCCAATTGCGCAGCCCCGTGGCGGCGCGGTTATCCCAACGCGAGGGGTCTTTGATCACCCGGTTCGTCGCCCGGTCGAGCAGGTGGAGCACATCGCGTTCCATCGGCGCCCAATGGTCGGAAAATTTCGGCCCCTGAATATCGCCGTGTTCAAGGAGGTCGATGGCGTCCACCTCGTCTCCTGCGCTCTTGATTTCATCGAGACGCGCCGTCTCGGACAGGTTCACCATCCGCAAGGTGTCATCGTAATCGGCGCGGAGGTGGCGGATTGCCATTTCGGCCTTGCGGTATTTCTCTTGCGCCCAAATGTGCCCGTCTTTTTCGACGCGAACCCGGCGATAGACTTCCTGCGCCGAGGCGGCCATCTTCTTGCCATAGGCATTGCGGCCCGGCTTCTGAGTCTCTGCTTTGGCGCGCTCGATCTTCTTTTCGAGCCACGCCATCGCATGCGCATCGCCCATTTTGGCGAGTTCCCATGCCTCCTTGGAGCGGGCAAACTCAGCGTTCACTCCCTTCATCTGCTCTTGAATTTCTTCAAGGCGCTCCGGGGCGCCGTCGATCTCTTTTGCCCGGCGCGCGCGCTCGACCTCTCGGGCTTGCTCGATCCGCGCCTTCGTGTCCTCGGGCAGCGCGCGCAGCCACGCATCCGCCTCGCGTTCCTTGGCGCGGTTGAGCGCTTGGGCAAACCCACGCTCCCAATCCACGCCATCAGCCGGGCGGGCGAAGGTGCGGGACATTTCGATTGCCGGGGCCATGCGGTCTGCATAGATGCGGTGCAGAAGCAGGTAGTCGGTTTCGATGAAGTCCGCGATGCCGTTGCCTTTCGAGCCGTCCTTGAGAAGCATGGCGTTCGGAATGTTGAACTGCCGATGCCGCCCGAACACAGGCCGGTGCGCCGCGCGCAGCGTGCCGAGGTCGGAGTGATCGGCCTCGCCAATGATCTCCGCAATCAGCGCATCTGCCCGCGCGTCAATGTCGGCTTCCTCGCTGCTCAGTTCCGTGCGGCGCCACTCGGGCCACGCTTTTGCATTCTCCTTATGATGCTCAAGCTTTTTGATCCGAGCCTCTACAGCGCTTCCGGGCGCGACGCTGCCGCCCACGCTCGCGCGCAGGGCGTCGATTTCCTCTTGAAGCTCTTTCTTGCTCGGATGCCACACATCGGCAAACGGCTGCTGGCGAAGCCAGGGTTTGACCACCTGTTCCTTGAAGGCGTCCCGGTTGTCGAGCACGGCATTCTTGTTGAAAACCCGCGTGAAATAGTCGTCTCGCGGCGCCTCGCGCGCGGTCTTGAGCGCGTCCGTGAGGAAGTCAAGCCGCTCCTGCATCGCCTCGGCGCGATCGGGGTTCGTCACCTCGGCCAGCCGCTCGTTGATCGCGTCGATTTCGCGCTGCATCGTGCGCTCGCCATGGATCAAGCCGTATTCGTCAAGCAGTTCGGCATATTCCGCATAGGCGGCGCGCACATGCTCGGCCATTTGGTCGATCTCGTTGATACCGGCTTTTTCTCCGGTGATCAGCGCTTTCGTCGTCCGGTCGCGGAACTCCGAAATCGTCATGCGGGTCTTGCCGTCCTTCGAGATCTTGCGCAGCTTGCCAAGCTGCACGTCTGCCACATCTGCCGGGGCATGCCCGAGCATTTTGTTGAACAGCTCGTTCTCTTGGTCGGACAGGCGCCGCACCACGCCCAGCCACGTTTTCGTGCGCATCGTCACCGAGGGGCCGAGGGTAACGCCCTCTTTCATGGCGCTGGTGAGGAACGCACCATCCCCGACAAGTTGATCCACAAGGTCGATCAGGCCGCCGTGAAGGGCGTTGCGGTGCACGCGCTTGAACGGACTGTCAGCCAGCCGCCCGAGCATTTCCATCTTGCCCCTTTGCAGGATGCGATTGTTCTCTTGCCGCCACGCCTCAAGATGGGCGGCGGCATCGTTTTCCGCGTTGATCAAATCTTCGGGGGAGACTTCGACCTGAGCCTCGGCTTCAACCTTTGGCGTTTTGGGGGCGGGCGCGTCGATTTTGGGCGTCGGCCCGCCGCCACCTTGGGCGGCTTCTTGCAGCACCTTCCCGATTTCCGGGTAGTCGTGATAGAACAGCGTTGCGAGCATTTGGGTAAATTCGGCCTGATCGCGCGCCTTCATGCGCATTTCGTGCGCGGCCTCGATCATGTCCACAATTGCGCTCTTGTCGCCGTTGAAAATGCTCGCCGGAACTTCGATTGGTTGAATTTTGCCGCTGGATCCACCATCCCCGAGAACGATTGTTCCATCTTCCCAGATTGCCCGCTGAATGCGGCGCGCGTTCACAACAACCTCGTTGTCCTCGATATTGATGAACGGTCGGTCAAGATCGCCGTCGCCAAGCGAGCCATCCTCTTCGCGCAGAAACCGTTTCACGCGCTTGAGAATGCCTTGCGCCCAACCGGCCTCATACTCGAACAGCTCTTGCGGCGTTTTCACGCCAGCGGGAATATCCTCGCCCGCCTTCAAGCGTTCAACGAGACGGATCGGGTCAATCGTCACCTTGCCCTCGGAGAAGTGGACGCCGCGGCCCGCTGCATCCTTCGCAATGGGCCCCGGCATCCCGCGCAGCGGAGCGGCGTCGGCATCCCGCGCGCCAGCCTCCACGTTGAAGGATCGGCCCGAGTTTTTGCCCTCGCCGCCGAGGGTGAAGCTCTGCGTCCCGGTCCCGACACCACGGGAGCGCGCCAGATCCTCGCCAGCGGCATCGAGCGCGCGCCGCATGGCCGCGGGCCGCGCAAGCGTCGAGCCAACGCCAGCGATCATCCCGCCAAGAGCGCTTGCGAATGCAACGCGGGTCACACTTTCGCCGGGCGTCGAGAGGGGATCGAGGCTCGAGCGCCCCGCCTCCAACGCGGCCTCGGATGCGCCAGCATAGATCGCACCACGGGCAAAGCCACGCGCGCCACTGGTTGCCGCGGCGCGAAGCCCCGTCCCGGCCCGCGCGACCACGCCTGCGGGCACAACCATCGACACGATGCTGTCAGGGTTGATCAGGCCACCGATAAGGGGGGCAACCCAACCATCATAAACATCAGCCCGGCGCCGGCGCTTTTCCTCTCGGCCGATCTGCGCCACGAGGCCCGCATAGTCCTCGGCATCGCGCGCGTCATAGAGGTGATCGGCATAGGCGAGCAGCCCGTCCTTCCGCGCTTGGTCGATGGGGTCGAAGTTCATATCGTAGGCGCGGCCCCGCGTCTCAAGCGAACGCACCGCTCCGCGCACGATGTAACTGTCCGTTGCCGCGTCGATCATCTGGCCGACAAAGCCAACGCCGAGGGTCGGCCCGCCGCCAGCCCCGGTGCGAGTGATGTAATCCGTTTGGCGAAACGGGTTCGGGATCGGCGGGATTGCCGTCCCTGCCGCGCCAGCCGATCCGGGGGCGGCAGGGTTGGGCGAGCCATTCAGGCTCAGGTTCGACGGCTGGAACGGCAGCGCCGGGGCGGGGCCGTTATAGACGGGCTGCGTTTGCGCATTGTAACGCGCCTGCTGGTTCGGAACGATCAGCGTCCCGTTCGGGTCCATCATCGTCGTCGGAGAATAATTCGACGTGCCCATGCGCGGCGCGCTGACGCCCGTGGGCATCTGCGCGGGGTTTTGCAGCACTTGCGAGAACTGGCTTGCGCTTGCGGAAGTCTGCGCCTTGTTGGTTGACACGCCGCCATAATAGCCCGAGCCCATGGGCACAAAGACATTGCCCCGGTAGGTGTCTTTCAGCACCGGCAGCGCGGCCCATTCCATCGCAAGATTGGTGCCAAATTCCGCCATCCCGATCTGGCCCGCCATATAGCGATCAAGGCCGCGCGCCTTCATGCGTGAAACCGTGAGCCGGTCTTGCGTCTCAGGATTGAAGAGATCGGTTTCCTTCACGGTGCCCTTGCGCACTTCATCCATGAGCGTCGAATAGATGATCTGCGGGGCGCCAGCGGCGGTGAACTGCTGCCCTTTGGGCAGAAGCAGGTTCTCGCGCTGCACCGCCAGCACTTCGCCAACCGTCATTTCCGTGAGGGGCTTGCTGCCGCGAATGCGTGCGCCATCCTGCCAGCGGTTATAATTCCCTGCCGCTTCATGCTGATAGATATAGGCCATCAGGCCCGAAACTTCCTTGGTCATTACGGGTTCCCGAACACGTTTTGATAGATCTGTGCGGCTTGCGCATTGTTGCCTTGGCGGAACGCTTGGATTGCCGCATTCGCACCGCGTTTCAGGCGCAGGTTTTGATAGTTGCTGGCCTGATTGGCGAACCGGGTAAGCTCTTCGTAGCGGGGGCCCGGGTTGATCTCGCCGGGCAACTCAAGCATGTTGCCGTTCCGGTCGCGGATCATCGCCTTGTAGACGGGCTTGCCAGCGGCCCAACGGTAAAACTTGAGCACATAGTCCCGGTTCGGCTTGAGGATGGTGCGCTGCGTGTTGCCGGGGTTCAGGGAGTAATACCAATCGGCCTGTTTCGGCTGATCCACGCCATTTGCGCGGGCGGTTTGCTCGTTGATGTGGAGGTAAAGGCCCGAGACGGATGCGGGGATTTTCCCGCTGTCGAGCTGCTTCCAGAGTTCATCGTTCACCGCCAGATCGAGCGGCGAGGCGTCGAGCGCAGCCGAGCCAAATTCCGCTTGGTAACGGAAAACAGAGTTGGGGATGATGGCATTGGGAAGCTCCGCAATTGCCTCAACGGCGCCAGCGCCTTTCGCCGCCGCCCACGATCCGGCGCGCTTCATCAGGTCGCCAAAGGAATTGGCGTTCGGGCGCGGGAAATACTTCTCGGGCGCATATGCCGAGCGCATCCCGCCCATGTAATCGCTCTCCTGATACCGCGCAGTCATCGACTGCTTGACGGCCTCGAATGCGTCGTCGGGGTCCATGTCCTGCCGGAGCATGGTTTCGTAGATCGAGGCGGCCTGCTCCTTTTCGGCATTGGTCGCTTCAATGCCCTCGTCATCATAGAGACGCGCGAAGAGTTCCGAGCGCATGGTGGCGCGGGCATTATCCTCCGTGACCTGATGGTTGCCCACGCTCCCCCACAGGAAGCCGGTTGAGCGATACCTGTTCATCGTGCGGGAGAGTTCCCGGTCATCCCAGGTTTCCTCGCCCATCGACTTGACGCGCAGAAGGGCGTCCTCGATGCCATCCTGCCCCGGATCACCTCCGCTGTGCAGGGCGTCAACGAGGGTATAAAGCTCCTGCACCCCCTTCGGAACAAAGTCCGTCATGTTGACGGTTTCACCGTTGCGGTTGGGTTGCTCGCGCAGATCGCGCCAGATCAAAAAGCCTTGGTGCAGCTTGTCGAGCGGCGGGGTGTCGCCGTCCGTGCGGCCACGGTCAAGCTGACGGAAGAACGACACGAGCGAGGCATTCGGCACGCCGTTATCCTTCACGGCCTGAATGGCGACGGCACGGGTCGAGGGGTCCATGCTCTCCCAATCCTCGGGCGCCATCGGGCGAGCCATGCCGTTCGGGCCGCGCAGCCCGGTCGTTCCGTTCGGCCCCGGCAAATATTGCCCCATTTGTTGATCCGCCAAATCACGGTATTTGTCCGCATCGGGGGCACCGCCAGAGTTCAGAAGGTCGAGGTCTCCAGCCATTTCAATCGCTTTTGCCGCCGCAGCCTCGCGCCGGTTGGCGTCCTCCATGAACGCGCCGAGCCTGCCCGCCGCCGTGCGCGCCATATCGGCATCGAACTGGCCGGTGTCAGGGCGGATGAAGAATTTGTTCACCTGCGGATCGTTGCCCGCTTCGAGGCGGCGCCGCAGGTCGGAGATCTCAGAAGAGGTCGCTGTGCCATCTTCGATATGCGCTTCGGAGAGAAGGCGCACATAGCCCGTCTCCAAATACACATCGTCCACCATCTTTTGCTTCTGCCCCTGCGTCATAACGTGCTCGGGGATCTGCCAAATGGCATCGACGCGCGCTGCCATCGCCGCATTGATCGCGGGAAGCGCTGCGCCGCCGCGCACCATGTCCCCGATATTGGCGATCGCATCGAGGTTCATGGCGGGTTGCGCGCTGCGCGAAGTCTCGATGTTCTGTTGCGCAACGCGCATGCCGATGGAGGCTCCAGCATTCGCCATTGCCCCGGTCCAGATAGATTGAAATGCGCCCTCGAAGCCGGGCGGCACATCGCCGGAAAGCGTCTCGATCCGCTGGCGGGCATCAACCGCAAAAGCCTCAGCATCGTAGAGGTTGGCGGCATGGGCATCATCAATCTGGGCCCCGATCACAACGCTCATGCGGTGGATCATTTCATCCTCGATCCCGGCGTTGTAGCTGCGCTGCGCAATCGAGCCCATTTCAGCGGCGGCATTCGGCGGAAGCCGCGGGAGCCCGTTCGGGCCCGTCGAGAATACGGCGGCCTTGGCGAGCGCGCGGCCCTTGTCCTGCGCCGCCGCCCCCATGCCCTGCGCAAAGTTGGCCGCGCGCTCCGCTGCGTTCTGAGCCGCGCGACCGGGCAGATCCGCCATCGGGTTATCGTAGCCGCCTGTCACGGGCTGGAAATTGAAGGAACGATTGACGCGCTCTTTCTGGACAAGGACCGGCATTGATCACTCCATGAACATTGAGACGCCGAGGCTTTTCTTGAAGGCTTTGGCGCGAGTGGGGGTCTCGTCGGTCTTGTATTTCTGGAACTCTTCCTCGCCGCGCCGAAGCGTATAGGTCGCGTCGATGATCCCGCCATACAGGGCCGCTTGAGCCTTAAACTTGCCCTCGATCTGCGCTTTGCTCTTTTGCAGGTCCAGCGAAAGCTCTTGCAGGCTGGCGTCGTTGTCCACGCGCTCGAGGTTTTTTTGCAGCGCCTTGCGGTTGCCCTGGGTGATGCTGCCAAAAGACCCCGACGAGAAGCCGGACACCGCCATTGCGGCGATATTGGCCTGCATGCCTTTTCGGTAATTGTCATAGAGGCCCGAGGCCGTGTCGCTTGCCTGCGCCGCCGTGAGCGTGCGCATTGCATCAAGCATCCCCGTTTCGAGTGTCGTGCTGGCGCGCGCGTTCATCGAACCGGCAATGCCGCCCATGAACTGATCAAACGCGCCAGTTGCCGTGTCCACATCACACATGCCAAATCACCTCAGATAGCCATTCATCACAACGGAACGCACCCCAACGGTTCCATGTTCGGCCCCCTCAAGATGCAGCGCAGGCGCGCGGCCCCACTCCCCGATGAAGTATTGGCGCCATTCATCGACCGGAGTGGGCGCTTCAAAGATGGGGTTGTCGAGCGGGCTCAGGATGGGCCGCCCGGCAATCTTGCCGGTCGCCGTTTCGCTCCAATAAACCTCGGCAGAGACGAGGCGAACGATCTTGCCCATCTTCGGCCCCATGCCGGTCATCAAGACTGGCGGGTGAAAATCCATAGACCACGGGGCAGCATCCCCGATGGTCACGGCATCGAGCGCTTCTTGCGTGGAGAACGCCCCCGCGGTGTCAAGCTCAACATCGGAGAACACGCGCCCGCCCGAGTGGATCGAGAGCGTTTCGCCAGCAAAGATCTCCGAGGCCCAATCGGTCGAGGCCGCGCCGCTCAGCGTCTCCGCGAAGTCTTGGGTCGTCGCAAAGTCAGTCGCAAATTCGAGCAGGAAGGTGGCGCCCTTGCGTTCCGCCACGGCAAACAGGCGCCCGCCAAGACCGGCGAAGGATTTGAAGCTGCCGTTCTTGAGGGACCAGAGCATGAAGCCCATGGCATCATCCTCGCGCGCAGAGTGCATCACAAGGGCGGTGCCATCGCTGTTGCAAAAGATCGCGTAGGGCGTCACCTCGTTCGCGCTGCCCTTGAATACCGCGCTCTCGAAGGGCTGGCGCACCCAATCGGGCACAGCAATCGAAATCGGGGGAGCGGTATATTCAGTGGTCCGGTCCTTGGCCGAGAAGTCACGCAGGTTCCGCCCATAAATGTCGCTGTAGATGATCGAGCCATCAAAGCGCTGCGGCTTGGTGTAGGAAGAGCCGAACGATGTGGGCACCACGGCGCGCGCCGTGCTTTGCGTGATCGGGCTGTCAACCGAGCCGGGCAGGTAGATTTCATCCCGATCGGTAAGGATAGCGAGATCGAAGCCGGAAACGATATGGCGCACCCGCGATTGCTGGCCGATGCCATAGAGCGCAACGGCATCAGCCGCCTCGCCGTCTGCGGTGTCGAAGTCGCTGAACTTGAATGCGCGCGAGCCCCAGACGGCATCAGGGAGCGAAGCTGTGCCACCGAGCCACAGGCGGCTTTCGTGGAAGCAACCGGCCTGCGGCCAGCCGCGCACGTCCGAAAACGCGGGCTCGCTCACGCCGCGCATGCCCTGAAACACGAACATGACAACGGAAGTGCCGCCCGCGGCCTTGGTTTCGGATGATGCGTCGAAATTTGGCGCAATCGCCGTCATATTCCATTTCGTGAGCGGGCCAGTGGTGAAGATCTTCGCCTCCGCATCAAAGGCGCTGGCCGTCCTGTAGGCGACACTCACATCAATTTGGAAACTGCTATCGTCCAGAATGCGCTTCACGGTGTAGCAGGCGGCGCCGCTATAGGGGGCGGGCACGTCCTCCCCGCCGTAAGAGGATCGCGGCGCGCACGACAGAACGCGATAAGTCCCGTCATCCTGATCGACCCCGGCGAAGAAAACGTAATCTCCAACCCGCAAGTTGTGCTTCGGGGCGAACACCTCAACGATGCTCGAATTTTTCGTGAAATAGAACGGGTTCGTGTCGAGCTGGAACCCAATGTCCGCGAGCACCTGAATGGTGGCCGTTTTCGGGCTTTCGACCGAGAGGATCTTGGCTTGCCCGTCGCGGATTTTCAGCACTGAGCCGACATGGCCGGGCTTGAAAAACTTGTCATCAGTCGAGAGGATGCCTGTCCCCGCCGCGAGATCGAACAGCGTGGCGGGGATGCCGAGCGCTGTGGCGACGTGATTGGCATAGCCGCTCGAATAGCCAGCCGAGGTGAAGATCGTGGCGTAGATCTGCATGTCCTCGTCGGCGAAGGCAAAGAACGGCGCATAAACCGCCGTCTCATTCGTCGCCTGATCGAACGCGAAGTCGGTGAGGGTGAAGGCGCCCGTTTCCGTGTCGAGCTTCAAGAATTTCGTTCGGAAGGTCGCATCGGTGATCACCCCGGTATCCCGGTTCGCGCTGAATTGCAGGTATTTCGTGGTTTCAGCGGTCCATGGCTGATCGGTGAAGCTCGCGCGCTCAATCAGCGTGCCGTCGAGGATTTTGAGCACGCCGGGCGAGAAGCAGAGCAGGAACGAGGTTTCATCGCCATCGGCAAAGACCCATTCCTCGATCCGCGTGCCTTCGGCCAACGCCGCCCGCGCGAAGGTGCCCCAACGGCGCATCAGCCGGCCATCGGCAAGAACCATCATGTTCTGGGCCTCCGCCACGGACGAACTATAAGCCTTTGTGTCCTGGCGGGCGTTCATGCCCGGCCCAAGGCGGCCTTTGCGGAAGTCATAGACGGGATAATGAAGCTTCATTTCCGACCCCCTCTCCGCGCCCGAATGAAGGCGCCAGTATCAAGCCGCGAAGGCGTGCGGCCCTGCGCATCCCGGCTGCGCGCGCGCAACATTGCGGTTTCGGCCCTTTGGGCGATGGCGCCCGAGAGGTTTTCGTCTTGCGTGATGGGCATCGCAATCTGCGCGGCAAGCGCAAGGATGAACGCGGCCCGGAAGTGGGGCGCCCATTGATCGGGCGAAGGCGTAACGCTGACCTCGGCCCAGATCTCGCTTTTCGAGCTTTCCGCCACGTTGACCGCGATCTTGCGCCCAAACACGTCGAAGGTGGTGAGGCTGTCACCCTCATAGACGGAGATAAGCTGCACCGCCTGCGCCGGAAGCTGATAGAGGCCAAGCCACGGCGGCGGCGGCGGCTGATCGAGCCGGGCGCATTTCACGCGGTCACGGGCGAAGCGCCACGGATAAGCCGCGATTGCCGCTTCGAGCGTGTCGGCGTAGAGCGCGTTGATCGTGCGCGCCGCAATGGAGTTCTCGAGAAGGGTGGAGATTTCAGGAACGCCGAGGGCGGCCAGCGCCGCGTTGGCGATCTTAATATCCGAGTTGGAAACGGCAAGGACCGGCATGTGGAACAGGCTCCAGACAAGAATGAAGGGGGCGAGTTTCCCCGCCCCCTTCGTTTGTGGCCGCGGAACAGACCAGACCACGGCGGGAGAGCCGGGCGCGTCTGCCACCGCGCCCAAGCAAAGATTACTGGCCCGGCTTGGGCGACAGAGATTGCACCTGCATCACAGCCACATCTTCGAGCACCGCGGCGCCGAGCGACATGGAGGACACGCACGACCACGCGGAATAGGTGTTTTCCCAATCCCAATCGGTCGAAATTTCCTTGTTGACGCCGTGGCCGACAACCGAGCGGTGCCACGCGATGCCGCGGGCGACGTTGGCCGCGGGCGTGGTGCCATCGGCGCAAACGGTCACGCCATCGCCAAGGAAGGCGTTCGGCAGCGGCATCCAGAGAGTGCCCATCCAGAGCTTCGCGCTCATGCCCCCTTTGAACGGCAGCGCATCTTGGCCGACATAATCAGCGTTGGCGAACTCGGGCACCTTGAGGAACTGCGCCCATTGGTAGGGGTGCAGCGCGCAGAAGCGGTTGCCGTCATCGGGAACCTCGTTCACGTTGAACGCGGTCACGACGCCCATCGCGGCGTCATAGCCGAAGGCTGAACCGGCATCGCCGTGAATTTCGGCATTCGCCCCGGAATACATCACGTCGAGAAGCACCTGATCAGTCTTGCGGCCAAGCGCGGCGACATGGGCCGAAACGTGGGTGTTTTTCTCGTCAATGTTCAGCTTGAGCAGATCGAGGTCATCAACCAGCGTCGGCACATACCAGTCGTTCATATCCGCTTTCACGCGGGTATGTTCGGGGTCTTGGAAGTTGTGCGGTTGGTTGCGGGTTTTTTGCTGCGCGACCAGCGAGCCGAAGATTTGCCAGTAAACCGACTTCGCTTGAACGGTGCCCTTGCGGGTCATGTTCATCAGGCGCGAGCCGAGCTGTTGGAATTTCAGGTGAACGTCGGAGTTGTATTCCTCAACGAACGCCACGTCGATGGTGGGGGCCATGAGAGCACCTTGGGTTTGAGCATCAGGAAAACCGGGTGTTCCCTGGGGCTGACCGTCTGGTGCGGGTGTTCCTCTATGGAGCCGCTAGTCGCCTGTGGGGGCCGTGCAACAGCGCCGTGACCAAAAGGCCACATAGCCATTGAGCGGACCATTCGCTTCTGTTTTTCCTATGTCAAACCCTAAATGCGAGAGCCAGCGCAGGCGCGCATCGCTGCCCGGTGGGGCGACATTCATCAGGATCGGAAAGCGCTCGTGCTCCATGCGCATCACGGCGCGGCAGGCCCGCGTCATATCGCGCCAATGCGTGTCTGCGAGGTCCGTCCCGAGAAACCAGATAATCCCGATGCCCGGCTTCGGGCTTTCGCTCGCACCGCCCATGCCAACCACATCATCCCCGCGCCACAGCGTCCATGACAGGGATTTTCGGAAGCTCTCTTGCACAAGGTCGCAGGGGAATTTGACCGTGCCGAGGCGGCGGGCGTTTTCCGCCAACTCGGCGCGGTCGGACGCGCGCAGGAAGGTTGCCAACTCGCGCGCGTCATAAGCTGTCGAGGGGGCAACCCTCATTTCTGGCGATCAGCCGGAAGCTTCGAGAAGGCGGTCCATTTGGCGCGAACCATGGCCGTGTAGGCTTCATCCGTTCCGAAGCGGGGATCGGCCTGCAGCGCGCGGATCTCCGAACGGGTAAGGCCAGCGGCGGCGTTCGCGCCGCCATCTTTCGGGACAAAGCCCTTTTCGCCGGTGAGCTTCATCATCGCTTCGATCATTTCGACGCCCTCAGCCGAGGTCATCACCTTTGCCACAGCCCCGAAATGGCTCTTGTCGACGTTGGCCTTCACCCACCGGCTCACCTCCGAAATCCGGTCGTTCGCGTGCTCGCCAAGCTTGCCGCGTTCGGCTTCGAGGTTGGTGAGGGTCAGCCCGTGCACGTCCTGCACGAGCGATTTGAAGGCGTCGGGGGAGACGTTGTTTTGCTTGGCCCACGACCGCAGGGCGGTGTCGATGTTTTCAGCCGGTGCGACAAACCCCTCGGGGTATTCGTAGCCACCGGCATCATCCGGCACGCCGATGGTCTTGCCGTAATTCGCAACCGCCTCGTCCAGCACCTCTTTGCGCAGATCGTCGGTCTTTTTCGAGAAGCGCCCATAGAGGTCACGATAGGCTTTCGCCTGATCCTCGGGGGTCGCGTATTTGTCGAGCAGCCATTCGGGGCGCTCGGGGGCGCGGCCTTCGCCGCCATCGCCATCGGCGCCACCGGCGCCAGTGTCGCCACCGGCCTCGCTGTCATTCCCGGCGCCAGCATCCCCCGCGCCGCCATCATCGGGCGCGAAGAACGAGCCCGCGCCATCATCGGGCGCGCGCAAAATGGCCTCGGCCAGCAGCATCGGGAAAAGGAACTTGGGCATGTCTTAGCTCTCCTTGGGGGTAGAATTGGCGCGCGTGTTGATGATGCCGAATAACCGGCGCATCCCCTCCTGCATCCGAAGCTCGGCGTCGGTTGCAGTCGCGGGCAGGACTGTGTTCAGGGTGATCGAGCGCAAGTAATCGAGCGCGAGCTTGCCGTTCGGGCCTGCAAAGGCGCCACGAAAGGCGATGTTGATGCGTTCCTCGGCTTCTTCGCCGCGGATCAAGCCATCGGGCCCGGCAAGGCCCTGTTGCTCGCGGAGATCGTTCAAGATGCGCTGTGCGCCGGGGCTCATTGTTGGGAACCTCCCTGTTGTTGTATCGCGGCGGCGTTCGCCATCAGTTGCGCGGCCTGCTGGACTGCGGCAACCACATCGGCGGGCTTTTTGAACAGTCCCTCGGGCAGGCCGGAGCGCTCCTGCATCCACGGCAAGACGCGCTCAATATCGAGCGCAGCCGTCGCGCCCTGCTGGCCGAACAGCGCCATGTTCATCTGGTGTTGCTGCAAGAGCGCTTGCAGGTCGCGCCCGAATTGCGCCTGCGCCAGCGGGGAAATCGCGTTGAAGCGGATAGCGCGCCGGTTCTGCGTCGGAAGCTCAATGTCGCCGCGCTTTTCAAGGATATGCAGCACGCGCCAGAAGTAGGGGCACACCATTTCATAGAAGATCCGCGAGAAGCCTGCAGCCGAGCGATACGCCAGATCGGCCATGCGCTCGCTCACCTCGTAGGCGGTCGCCGGGGTCTTGTTCGGGTCCGACAGCATGTCGTTGAACAGCGCGCGCTTGATGTTGGTGCGCTGATCGTTGAGCACCACGTCGCGCATGTTGAAGTTGCCCGAGGCCATGTTGATCGCCTCAAGGCCCTTGGTACCAATCTCCTTGGGCAGGATCGTGCCCGGCAGAAGGTTCACCGTATCGGCGTTGATCGTCGCATCGTTATCGGTCTGATAGAGGCCGACAATCGACATGGCCGCGTTTTCAAGGACCAGCTCGACCATCAGGTTCGTGGTGCGCACAGCGGCCAGCGAGTTCATCAAAGGCCCCCGGCCCCAAGCCGAGCCCGCGTTCGTGCCCCAACGATAGGCAATGAATGGATCGGCGCCTTTCCCGCTGAAAGAGCGCTCCTGAATGATCGCGTTGTGCTCTTCGATCATCACGACATGGTGGCTTACCGGAGTGCGGCCCGGCTCAGTGCGCAGGTAGGAAATGACGTTGAGGGGGCGGTCCCCATCTTTTTTGAGCTTGCGGGCAAGGGCGGGGTCGATCTTGGCGCCAGGATAGGCGCTCTCGATCTCCGAGGCTTCGATTTCGCCGCGATGAAACTTCCCGCGCAGCGTGCCATCGCCCCCGCGCTCGAAGAACATTTCGGGCATCGGAATGGCGCGGTGTTTCAGAACCGTGCCATCGTCGCCTTCCTCGACAAGCAGGGTGCCCGTCGAAACCGCCATGTCGAAATGCGCCTCGTTCAGCTCTTGCGAGAAATTCGATTGCCAGATTTGCTCGAAGGCATATTCGGTAATCTCGTCAAGGTCGGCGTTGATCGCCTTTCGGTCGGCCTTGCTCACAAGGCTGGAAGCCTGCAGGCGAAGGAACGGCTGGAATGGCGGCGTCACGCCAGCGGAAATCCGGCTCACAAACTCGGAAACGGCGTTGGCGCCGGTTTCGTCCATCACGTCCGAGCCATCCTCGACGGGCGTTTGCGTGAAGCGCACGCGCCCCGGCATGGTCAGGCGCATGGCGTCATCGAACATAGGCTCGAGCCGCTGCCGATCCGCGCGCGCCTTGTCGAGGCGCTTCTTGATTGTCTTGACTTCCATCAATTCCTCACTGGAAGAACGATCGCGCGGAGAACATTCCGTTGCCAATGGCGGCGGGAGCCGTGAGACTGCGCGAGGCGGTCGCGGCGGCGTCCCGGCGATCATTGCGAAGCTGAGTGTCCGCGCGCGCGCGCTCTTCATCCGCGGCTGTTTTCGCCGCCTTTCGCTGCCTCTTGGCATCGTTCTGCGCAGTCGCAGCGCTCACAACGCCGCCAACGCCAGCGACGGCAGAGAGAAGGCTTGTGGCGGTTGCAAGTTCACACATTGACGGCTCCGATTTTTCGGGACCGTTCGCTTCTGCGCGCCATCCGTCAACCCCGGAGCCCGCGCGACAGGATGGAGGCTTGGCGGCGCTGCTTTACGCTTGTCTGGCGGTTGAGAATGCCTTGGCGCACATTGGCCTGCTTCGAGGCAGCGCCGCTCGATCCGGGGCGGCGCACCATCTTCTTGCCATAGCCCATGCGCAGGAACAGGTATTGCTCGGCGTCGGAAACGTGCGAATAGATCGACTTCTTGTCCACCTCTTCGCGGTCCTTGAGGAAGCAATAGCCGCCCTTCTTCGCGTTCACGAGATAGGTGCAAGCAGGGCTGAGAAGATAGGCGGGCTTGCCCTCGACAAGCATGTTCATCTGGGTTTGCACCGCGCCCTGCCGGATCTCGGGTTCGTTCGTATAGCACGGCTGCACGTCCAGCCCCTCGCCGGCGAAGATCTGGAAAGTGGTCTGCCCGTCCGTGCCAGAGCGGTTATCGCCCGCGGGGTCGCCGGTCATCACGATCTTGAAGCCCTCGTAATGCTGGGCGATGTGCTCCTTGAGCATCTTGGCAAACTGCTTGGCGTGCATGTCGCGCGTCACCAGTTCATCAAAGATGCGCACCTGCCCGCGCACGTCCTGCCCGAAAGCGGCTGCAGGCGTAAGGCCGAAGTCGAGCCCAATGTGAATGGCCTCGCCCGGCTCGGGCCCGAAGGCTTCCTTGGCGATGTGCAGGTTTTCATTGAAGCCCGAGTAGACCGCGCGGCCGCCGAAGATCCGGCCAATGCGGTTTTGCAGCATGTTCACGATCCACTCGCGGCTCTGCCCGTGGATCAGGCTCATGTAATAGTCCTTGTCGGTGAAGCGCCCGTTTTCCCGGTTCGGGTTCAACTCGTATCCCTTGAGCGTGCCATCGGCGTTGAGCACGTCGAGCACGGCGGGCGGCTGCTGGAAGAACTGCCAGTTGTCGGGCTTGATCATGGTGAGCCGGTCGTCCTCGCTCATCCAGTCGGGCGGCTCCACCTGGCCCGACATGATCGCCCACCAATGCTCTTCATCGGGGGCGTTGGTGTCCATGATGATGCAAGAGCGCTTGGCGCCGCCGTCGATCAGGCGCGGGTAGCGCCGAACGCGGGAGATCGCTGCGGTGACAATCGCGCGGGCCAGCTCGCGCGCCTCGTTGAGCCACAACCATGTGAACTCGAACGAGAGCAGCTTGCGAACGTCCTCTTCGCGGTCGAGCGCGAGAAACCACACCTCGCCCTCCACATCGCCGCCGTCTGGCATCGGAATGAAAATGTCCTGCCGGTAGGGCGCGCGCCAACGCACCTTGCCGAACACTTCCTCGGGGAGCCATTCGAGCCATGTTTTCATGGTCGTAGTTTCAAGCTGCGGCGTGGTGTTGCGGATCACGCCGCCGCGAAACTTGCGCTTGCCGGTGCGCTCGCCCTCAAAGACGCCAAACGAGGTTTCTCGCACGGTCTTGGGATCGAAGCAGCGATGCTCGTCAAGGATCAGGCGCAGGCACTCGGCCACACAGGCGGCAGACTTGCCCGAGCCAATTGGCCCTTGCAGCCCCCGCACAAAGGCCGGGGAGCGCATGAAGTCGATGATCGTGTCCCCATCAGGGGTGTAGTTGAAGGTATAGCTCATTCAGGTCTCCGGTTTCGGAGACCCTTCGCTTCGACGGATCAGTTATCAAGCTGGATCGGGTAGTGGCAATCTATCGCCGGAGTTGGGCCGGAATGCAGCATTGCGAAATCCGCGCCGGGATAAAGCGTCATCTGATTCGGGTCGGCGCCATCGGCATTTATCGCAGCGGAAAGGGCAAGTTCCTTGTCTGTGACATTACGGCACCAAAGCCCGGTGCGCCGGATCTCGGACAGGAAAAAATCGTAGCACGCATTGAAATCGTCATCCGTGTCTTGGTGCAGGCAGGTAACGTATGGATCGAAGGGGTTGGAGGGCTGCGCCAGCGCGGGCGCGGCAATGAGGATAAGGACGGCAGCGGCTTTGAGCATGGGGGGCTCCTTTTGGGGCGCTACCTTACGCCTGCACGCCGGGCGTTCAAGCGCGCTTTGTCCAGCGTCTTGCGCTGCACATCGCTCAGGTGGCGCATGATGCCCTTCGAGGCGCCGCGGTGAACCGTGACCTTCCCATCATTGTCGCGGGTGCACCAATAGCCGTGCTTGTCAAAGAAGCCGGTGTTCATCGTGAACAGGACGCCATGCGGCTCGCGGTCGATCACATCGTAATGGTGCAGCCCTGCCCGCCCGCGCGGGTCTGTGTTGCCAGCGCGCCCACGCGGATCGTGCTCGACGCCGTTCACCTCCACGATGCCCGCGCGCTCTTTCGCCAGCCGCTCCGCTTCGATGCGCGCTTTGTATGCCTCAAGCCGGGCGCGCTCCTCGGCCATCCGGTCGACAATGGCACGCTGGCCGCGCTCAGTCTGTTTGCTGAGAGAGGGCGTGGGTTCTGGCGGCGGCGCCCGATCTGGGGGTGGATTGAAAAGCGTCACGGGAGCGGCCTCACGGTGAAAACAAGGGTGTCGGCGTTCTGGTAAGTGGTCATGCGGTAGCCGGTCGCGTCGGGGTGTTCTGTCATCGCGTGGTGAATGAGATCGCAGAGGGCAAGGTTCGCCACCGTCACATAGCCCTCGATGCGCAGCGCAGGCATCGGGTCGGACATATGCACGCGATCCTCCTTCATCATGCCGCAACACCTTGCTTCTTCGCCTCGCGGGCAAGATCTTCCCACGCTCGAGCCTCGTGCTCGGGGCAACACGGCACCGAAAAGCGGAGCTTCTGGGGGAGATCCTTCAATTGGCCCCGCAGCCGCACAGCAAGCCCGGTCGGCTTGCCGCAATAATGGCAAAGACGCTGGCCGTTCTTAATCGGCATTCCGATCTGTCACCTCAAGGTTCGTCTGTGCGCACTCGCAATTCGAGCATTCGACGGCGATCCGCCCCCTGATCCGCACCAGCTTGAATTGCCGAGAGAGGCAGTTTTCGCAGAAGAATATCTCCCGCCCCATGTCTCGCAGCGAAGTGAGGTAGGGCGGGACAATCGGCACCACGTTGTCACTCATGGAGCACCACCTTGTTTCTCGTCGCGTCGGTCGGATAGACCTCGTGCACCGGGAGCCCCATGATCGTCGCCGGGCGCGACAGAATGTCGATGTAGTGGCAGCCGAACACCATCTTCTCGCGGATAATCCCGCGCCACGTCTCGCAATCCATCGAGATCGAGACGAACTCCGAAATCCTCTCCCGCGGCATGATGGCCTCCACAGGCTTCACCTCCGCATCACCGATGAAACACGCAAAGGAATACTCTTGGTCGTAGACCGCATCCTCGCGGGCTTTGATTGCGTCGAGGATCGGCGTGATCCTCGCCCAAATGTCACCCCTCTCGGGGATCGTCACCGTCACATCAGCCATTCGCATCCTCCCGCGGTCGCATGAACCGCACTACATCGCTCGGAGCATCAGGATCGCACGGGATCAGCCAATGAGGGCTCCGAAACACCTCCCCGAGCCACTGGTAGAACGCTCGCCGCTCCACCCGCCGCATGTCCTGCAGCCGCTCTCGGCTGATCCGAATAGCCAAAGGAACAGGCACCATCACCCCATCACCTCCTGAGCCTTGAACACGCGGCCATCCGGCCCCCGCAGAACGCTATCAACGCCCCGCGCCACCATCACCCGCTTCCGGTGAAACCGATCCACAACCCGCCACATCGCTGTGCTCTGCATCAATAAGCGCCGCATCGGCCCCCATCCTTCCCGCAGGTTTTCCCGCCTGCATTTTGTCTGCGTGGGTGGGGTTGCCTCCGCTACCCCCTCTCCGTTTTTCCCCCGGCCCCCCTTCGCTGCCGCCCGGCAGGAAAAAGAATTGCCGGAGCAATTCGCCTCAGCCGTTGCTGGGCGTTATGTCCAGCGTGGGCGGACTGCTTTCGCCGTTGCCGAGGTTGATGCTGATGCTCAGGCCTGCTGCTGGCCTGCTGGGCTGCGTCTCTCCGGGCTGCTGGCCGATGCCTGCCATGTCCACGAGCTTGCTGAGTGCGTCGAACTTCACCTTGTCGCTCTTGCTGGATTGCGAGAGCGTTATGAGCCCTGCCAGTGCGTCTACGCCCGCGTGCGTGAGGTATTGCTGAGCGGCAATTCGCATCCCTTCCCGACCTTTCGGGCTATTGAGGAGGCCGTGGACGCCTTGCTTGCTATCGTAGCCGGATCGTTTGGCGATCTGTTCGAGTGAGAGGTTGGAGCTGACGCGGAGGCGGATTGCCTCGGTTTGGTGTCGTTCGAGGATCGTGCCGTCGCTGAGGACGAGGAGATCGTCTTGTGTTGCTGGGAGCATGTGTTGCCGTCGCGCTGTGATTTCGAGGGACGGTTCGCTTGTTTAGCGATCATTGCAATACCGCTGGGCGATCATCGAATGGGCTGATGGTGCCGCGTCGGTGTGTAGTCCGATGCTTGTGTCCGACCTTTCGGCACGCGCAACGTCCCAAGCTTGTTGCGCCGCTCCCGCCCCCCCCTCCCCCAAGCTCAGGCGCTTCTGAGGGGGGGGCTGTCAAGCCACCAATAATGCAAAACGGGCTTTGCGAAAATGCAGGGTGCGCAGTTGGGGGGCTGCCTGCTCCTTCGTCGCAGTCACCGGGCTACTCGGTCGGAGACCCGAGCCAACAGGCCCAGGCAAGCCCGGACCTGTTGTCTCGGCCATGCGGCGAGCATCCCTGCCCCGGTGCCCTTGAACAATCGAGGCGAGAAGCGAACGGGGAGAAACAGCAACACCTCTGGGTGTTGTTCTCCACAGAAAGGATCACCGACATGCGCAAGCCGCGCTCAACCAGCTCTCGCACGGACAGTTTCAGCGCTTTGGTGGACCGCCACCATCGCTCAGGTCCGTTGGATGTGCCCTGCCCGAAGTGCATGCAGCCCGCGGGCGAGCCGTGCATCTGGCCCAAGGCTGGCGAGGGCAAGCAGGTCCACAAGGAGCGGCATGACCTCTGGCTTCGCGCGCCTGCCGTGCCGGTCGCCAAGGTCACGCTGGCGAAGGCGCCATGGGAATAAGCGCTGGCGCGGGCTGTGAGGTGCCTTCCTCATTGCCATTCCGTCAGGCAAAGGAGGCTGGCTGTTAACCGTCCCGCGTTCCGCGGGCCGGGCCAGCCCACTTACACACACACAGGACTGCTGCGCTTGTGCAGCCTCGGTTCTCGCTGCGCTACGGCTCGCAAGCTCGCCTTCGCTTGCGGCCCCTCGGCTACCTCGACCGCCCATCCGCCTCAAGGACTGCGCCCTGCAACCACCCGTCGCAGGCTATAGTGCGCCTGCAACAGGTGGTCGCACGGCTTGCCGCGTCCCGCGGTGGCCGCAAGCGGCCATCCTTGACCCGGAGCAGACCGCGCCGAGTCAACCTCAGCGCGCCGAGTCGAGGACAGTGCGCGGCGCGGTCTTTGGCCGATCGCGGTCTTCGGTGTGCACGCAGCAATCCCGTGTGCGTGTAACCGTAGGAGCCCCATCGTGACCATCCATTGCACCGCTACCGTTGAAGATCTTGCCGACCTGATCGACCTTCTCGCCCCGTCGAGTGAGGATCTGCTGATCGCGGCCGAGGATGACTTGCTCCTGATTGAGGACAGCCTGATCGACTACGACGACGATTGGCTCGATCCGGCAGATGTGCTGCCGCCGCGCCTGCTGCGCGAGATCGAGCAACTGGACGACTGCATCCCGTTCTGACTGCCCGTTGCGGGGGTTCCCATGCCCCCGCTCCGCTCTCTGCCTCGCTCGGGGAAGAGAGAAAGAAACAAAGAAATAAGGTCGCTTGCGCTCTCTGAAAGAAACAGAGGCGAAGTTTGGATCTGATAGGAGATTGAGAATGTCGAACGCTATGTCGCCCGCCCTGCAAGCCTACTACGCCGATATGAACGACCGTGAGGCTGCGGCCCGTCGCGCAGAGGCCGTTGCTTCTGCCGAGCGTGAGGTTGCTGCCCGCGCCGAGGGTCTGGTCGAACAGATCGGCCTCGCTTGGAGCAACGCGAAGGCCGGCGAGGCCGTGCCGTTTGCGGAGGCCATCGCTTCGCTCGCTGCGGCCTTCTATGTGCCCGGCAACATCGACGCGGAGGGCGTGCACTATAACGACACGCTCTTTCAGCTCCGCGGGATGCTTGGCAATCTCTGCCAGAACGCGAAGTGGATGATCGAAAACGTGGACGCCCAGATCGGCAAGGCGTGGCAAGACATTGACGCGCTGGAGGCTGAGTGCGACGGCGGAGAGATCGGCTTGGCGAACCTCAACAAGGCGATGGATCGGCTTGAGCGACTTGAGCGCGTCCAGATGCCCGCCTGCAAGGACTGGTTCGCCAATACGACGACCGCCTACGAGACGATCGTTGGCGAGAAATGGAAGCCGTTCGTCAAGTCGGACAGCCGCGAGAAGCAGACGGCGGATGCCGTGCGCGCGCGCCTCGCTTCCATGCGTGGTCGCTGACCGATACCGGGTCGGGGGAGCAATCCCCCGGCCTTTCTCTATTGCCTTGGAGTTTCACCATGACCACGGTTTTGCTGGCCGCCGCCACCGTTGCCACCTTCATCACGTTTGTTCTGCGCCTCGTGCGCATGCGGACGATCCTGCGCTTTCATTGGCTTGCCGATGTGGCGATGACGACGCTCGCGTTCATCATCTTTCAGGGCACGCTCGGCGGCACGCTGGTTGCCGTGCTCTCCGGGTTGATGTTCACCATCTTCCTCACCCTTGCGAAGCTGGCCGCGCGCTTTGGTGCAACGGCAATGAGCCTGCTCCGCGCCTACGCATAGCTCGACCGTCGCCGCGGGGGCGAGGGCAAGCCCTCTCCCCCGGCCCCCTCTCCCAAAGGCGTTGACAAAACAAGCGCCGCATCAGCGAGCGCCTGACCAAGCGCCGCATCAACTTTGTTCAGATGAACAGTTGACAGGTTCGTTTGAGAAGCGAACCAAATATCCACTTCTGCCAAGGAGCCCCAACATGCTCGACCTTACCAACGCCGCCCCTCGGGCGGTGAACAACCTCGTTCGCCCTGATAAAGCCTTCAAGGTGTTCGCGGCTCCGCTCTATGACCATGCGGGCCACAAGATTGACGAGCGCGTTGTGCGCGGCGTTTACCGCGATGACACCAACGAAGTCATCGCGACTTGCGGCGCCGCGTTCAAGCCGGTGCAGCACTATCAAGCGCTCGATCCGGTGCTCGATTACTTCGAGGGCGCGGGCTACGCCATCGAAGAGCGCAAGCCCACGCGCCACGGGCTCTATGACCTCGCGGGCAAGAAAGGCGTCTTTCTGACCACGGGCTTCGCCAAGAACGGCGCGGTGATGCGCACCGACATTATCACGGGCGATTTCATCCAGCCCACCGGCTCCACCGGCTACCTCGACAAGGGGCCCGACACGATGCTGTTCAAGATCTCGGTCCTGAACAGCCATGACGGCTCGCTCGCCGTGCACATCAACACGAGCTACGAGCGGCTGATCTGCATGAACGGCATGACCCGCCCGAGCTTCAAGGCCGGGGTCTACGGCAAACACACGCAGAATTTCAGCATCGAGGCGATGAAGCGCCAGATCGACAACGCGCTCTCCGCGATGGAAGCGGATGCCGACACCTTCGGCCTCTGGGCGACGACGCGGCTCAGCCAAGACAAGGCCGCCGAGGTGCTGAAAAAGACCATCGCCAAACAAAAAGCGCGCGGTCAGGAACCCTCGTTCTCCGAACGCTTTGTCACCGCGATCCTCGACCGCTTCGCGCGCGAAGATCAGACCGTCTGGGGCCTCTATCAGGCGGTGACGTGGTGGCAGACCCACGCCGAGACGAAAGCAAACTCCAACGCGCTCACCACGCTTATCAACCGTGAGAACCGCGTGGCGCAGATGCTTCGCACCGAAGAGTGGAAGGCTCTCGCAGCATGAGCAGGCCATCCATCGCCATATCCGCTGAGAAAGGAGGGCTTCGCGTCGAGGCCCTTCTCGATCCCATGGACTTGACCCTGATCCGCGATGCCGTGGATGCGGTGAACCCGAGCGATGATGCAGGCCAAAAGGCCAAGCGCAGCCTCTCCCGGCTTCTCGGCATCATCGAGACAATCGCCTATGGGAGCTTCTGATGGCTGCCGCTTATGCGATCCACGACAACAGCGCCACCCGGCCCGATCTCCCCCCGCTTTGGCTGCGCTTCCCGAGCGCAGCAAGCCGGGACGCTTTCGCGGCTCATTTCCCGAAATCCTGCCACATCAGCGACAAAGGGCCGGATGAAGCCCGCGGCGTCTGGCGGATGCCGCCTCGCTACGGCGGGACGCGGGCAACCTCTCTGCTCGCATCCCACAACGGACTGATTTTTCAACCGAGGTGAACCATGGACCTTTCGGCCATCAACGCACAACTCTGCGCCGCGAAGGAAATTCTGCAAGACAAGGGCTATTACTTCCCCGAAGCGAAGCTCTACATCGAGCCCGGCGCCATCACGGCCACGGTCACGGGCATCACTGTGAACGACCGTTACGCCTGGGAAAGCCGCAAAACCGCCTATGCCACGGGCTGCACCACGCCCGAAGATACGCTCGATCTGCTGCTCACCAAGGCCGCGGAGCTTCCCAACATGCACGACGAGCGCCGCAGCCAGCTTGCGGCCAAGGCCGCCTCGTTGGCCGAGGAAATGAAAGAGCTTGGCGTCGAAGTCGAGTTCGTCAACCCGATTGTTCAAGCCGCTCAGAAGCTTGCCGCGAACGCGCTCCCCGCGCCTGCAATCGCCGCCGAATAGAGCCCGCTTGGTAGGGCCGGGGCTGCACCCCCCGACCTCGGGTTCAAATCCCGACCGGCTCAAAGAAGGCGGGCGGCATTGCCCAAGTGCCGCCCGCTGAAACTATCAGGAGCAACGTCATGCCCTACCTTCAGGATCACGGCCCCGGCTATCAGGGCGGCAGCACGAGCTATCACGCTGCGCGCTCGATGAAGCTGAAAGCTGCCACGATCCGCGATCAAGTGCTCGATTGCCTGCGGTCCACCTCAAGCCCTCTGAGCAGCGAGCAGATCGCCAGCATTATCGGCCTTCCCTACGAAAGCGTGCAGCCGCGCCTCGCAGAGCTGCGCAGCGCCGGGAAGGCGTTCGACAGCGGCATTCGCCGCCTCTCGCGCTTCGGCAAGCCCATCATTGCCTGGACGCACATCAAGCCCAAGGAACCCGCGAAATGAAAGTGTTCACCCTCAACGCCGCCATTCTTGCCGCCGTCTCCAACGCGATCACGCCCGACGAGACGCGCTATTACCTGAACGGGGTCTATGTCGAACCCGTGACCGATCCCGAGACGGGCAAGGGTGTTCGCTTTGTCGCCACGGACGGCCACATTCTGATTGCGGGCTATGACCCCCTTTCGGAAGCGACGCATCCGGCCATCCTTTCGATGAATTTCGCCGCGAAGGCGTTGAAGCCGGCGAAGAAAGACCCCGAGCCGCGCTACCTGCGCGCCAAGATCGAGAAGCCCGAGACGCTGACCAACGGTTGCGTCATCGCCGGGCCGGAAAGCGACTTCATGCTTGATGGCATTCCTCTGCACGAGGTTGACGGCACGTTCCCGGCATATCATCGGGTCATTCCTGCGTTCCTGCCGAAGCGCAAGCCCGGCCAGAAGGAGCCGATCTATTCCTTCAACCCGATCTTCATGGCGAAATTCGCCAAGGCGTTCGCGCGTGTTTCGGACGCCGACACCACATCGCTCATTCTCATGCAGGAATGCCAAGGGGCGCCGATGGCCGTGACGGCTTTGGGCGTGAGCAATCTCATTGGCGTGCTGATGCCCCGCACGGGCACGCCCGGCGACCGGCCTGACTGGCTCGATTTCACCAACACGCCCTCCGAACAGGAGAAAGCAGCATGAAATTCGCCCTGATCGGGCTTTTCGACCCGCCCTTTATCATCGGGGTCTACGACAACCGCGCGCAAGCAAAGGTGGCCCACACCTGGCAGCGCAAAGGCGGGTTTTCGCGCGACGAGTTTACTGTTGCGCGCGCTACGGCGCAGCGTGGCGTGTTCGAGTGCGAGCAGACCGGAACGAAATATTGCCCCGGTCACGGCCCGCTCACTGAGGCCGCCTTCGCTGAGCTGATCGTCTCGATCTGGGGCGAGGAACGGAGCGCAGCATAGCAGCCATGCCCAAATGGAAAGCCTTGCAAGAGATCCGCGCGATTCTTCTTCGCGCGGGCTGCACCACCAACCTCGAGACGCTTCCGCGCCTCGGCCATGAAGATGCGCTCTCGATGCTCGAAGCGCTCCGCAAGCTGGAAGGAACACCCGATGAACGCCAAAGCTGACCCCATCATTGCGATTGTGCCGCTCGACCGGCTGGAAATCGCGCCCGAAAACCCGCGCTCGGATGCGTCGGTCGATCAAGCCGCCCTGAGCCATCTGGCCGACAACATCGCCAAGGTGGGCATCCTGAGCCCGCTCATTGGCTACGATTACGGCGGCAAGGTGTTCATCACCGTGGGCGGGCGCCGCACGCGCGCGCTGCGTTTGCTGGCCGAGGACGGCATCACCCCGGATATTCCGGTGGACATTCGCCCGCAGGCGGAAGCGATCAACGCGGGCCACGCCGAGCAGCTTTCGCACTCGCTCATGTCGCCGCTCGATGAACTGAAAATCTTCGCCCGGCCCGAATACGCCGCCGCCAGCGACGAGGATCTTGCGGCCCTCGTGGCGCGTTCGGCGCGCTATGTGATGCAGCGCCGCAAAATCCTGAGCCTGCCCGCTGCGGTTCTTGAGAAAGTCATGGCCGGCGAGATCACGGTTTCGCAGGCGGCGGGCCTGTCCTGCCTCGACACCGAAGAGCAGGTTGAAAACTGGCTCGCGCATATCCGCAACAACCCCCGGATCACGGGAGACGAGATCCGCAACAGCTTCATCCGCGGCGCCGTCATCTGGGGCAAGGACAAGCGCTGCGAGGAAGTCTCGATTGACGAATACAAGGCCGCTGGCGGCCGCCTGCAAGGCGATTTGTTCGGGGACGAGATCATCGTTCTCGACGTTGAAACCCTCAACACGCTTTTCCGCGACAAGATCACCGCGCAGATGCAGGAGCGCGCCAAGGCGGAAGGCTGGTTTGCCGCCGAAGAGATCGAGCCCGGCGTCGATTTCTACGCCATCAAGCGCCATCCGGGCTGCAACGACTTCACCGATGAAGAAGCCGAAGAGTTTGACGAGCTTCCGTCGAAGTGGCAACTCGAAGCGATGATCGAGGAAGGCGACGAGGCCGCCGAGGAATTGCTTGCTCGCTACCTGGAGCTGGAACCGCGCTCGAAGGTTCGTCATCCCCCTGAATTGAAGGCCAATCTGCTTTTGGCTTATCAGATCGGCCCGGGCGGTTATGTGAATATCCGCGAAGGCGCGATCCCGAACACGAAAGAGCAGCTTGAGGCGCTTTACGAGGGCCACTGGCTTCGCCGCCCCGAGCCGGTGCAGGAGACGGCGCAGGAAGAGAAGAAGGACGCTCTCAGCGCCACCCTGCAGGCGGACATTGCCCGGCTCAAGCTGCACGCGCTGCGCATGGAGCTTCTGCGCACGCCGATCAAGGTGCAGGCGCTTTACTTGCGCCACCTCTCGAACCGGCTCGGTTACACGACCACGTTCACCGACCGGCCCGACAAGATCAACGAGCCAGACCCGTCGCTTGGCTTTGCCGTGACCGATCTTTGGGCCAAGACCGAGGAAGCCGATGCGGCGCTGCACGATGCCGACATTGAGGGCATGTCGAAGGATCTCGTTCAGCGCGCCTTCGCCTTCAAGCTTCTGCGCTGCATGTCCACATCGCACCCGCTGGTGAAGCAGGTTTCCTACGCCGAGCTTCGCAAGTTCTGGGCGCCGGATGCGGCTTTCATGGCGCGCTATTCAAAGCCGGCACTTCTTGACCTGATCAAGACGGCAAGCCCCGAGGCGACGGGGAATGACAACCTCAAGAAGAGTGCGCTCGCCCAGATGGCGAGTGATATGCTCTCGAAGAATGTCAAAATTGCTCCTGCCGGCTTCTGACCGTTTGCAACTTGCTATTCCCCCCGCGCCATATTCATTAAGGCGCGGGGGCGAAGGAGAAAAATGTCAACAAAATCAAAGATAGAGCAGGTGATTGCCGCAATCGACAGAGCGGCACATTTACGCCTCCGCTCTATTGACGTCGAGGGATCAATCGTGCGCTTCATCCTTTCTCAGGATAGCGGGATCGTTTCGCGCGTCACGGAAAGCGACATCGACAGGTGGTTAAACGATGCCGAGGATAGAGATAAAGCACATACACAGGGTTACAAAGCGCCTGGCTGATGGCACTAGTCACGAGTATCATTATGCTTGGCGGGGCGGCCCGAGGTTTTGGTCGTCTCGTCACGATGCTTTCAAAAAGAACGGACCCGAGTATTTCGCAGCCTATGCCAAGGCGTGCGAGGATCGCAAGCCGAGCGCGGGCACCTTCCGACAGGTGATCGGCCAGTATCTTGAAAGCCGCGACTTCCGAAACCTCGCGCCGCGCACGCAGAAGGACTATCAACGGTCGATCTACATGAAGGGCGGCATTGACGAAGAGTTCGGCACCGCGCCGATTGGCGTGTTCAATCGCCCTGAGATCCGTCAGATCGCCTATCGCTGGCGCGACCGCTTCTCGTCAGCCCGAGTTGCCGACCACGCGCGCACCCATCTGGTGAAGATCGTCAATTGGGCGGTTGACCGTTCGATCATCACGACGAACCATCTGGCGGGGATGACGGCTCTCTACGAGGTCGATCGGTCTGATTTGATCTGGACGGACACCGAGATCGAGGCGTTTTGCGACGGCGCCCCGGACTATCTGCGGCGCATCCTGATTGCGGCGACGGAAACCGGGCTCAGGCCGCAAGACCTGTGCATCCTCTCTCGCGCGCATATCCAGCAGACGCCAGAGGGGCGCCGAATCGTCATTCGCACCCAGAAGCGGCGGCGCATGGTGTCGATCCCGGTTACACCCGTCATGGGCAAGATCATTGACGAGACGCCGCGCGACCGACTGATCATTCTCGTTGGCGACCGGGGCCAGCCCTACTCGAAGGCATCGAGCATGGGGCGCCAGGTGACGCGGCGAAAGGCAGAGATCAACGAGGCTGCCCGCAAGGGCGGATTTCCTATCCCTATACGGGAAGAGCTTCACTTCTACGATTGCCGTGGAACGGCGGCGACGAGGCTATTTCAGGCCGACGCGACCCTGCGCGAGATTGCCGCGCATATGGGTTGGTCGATCCAGACCGCGGCGAAGATGATCGAGGTCTACGTGAGCATGAACCCGCAGGCATCGGACGCTGTTTTGGTGAAACTGAGCGCCGCTCGACTCAATTAGTCTGTAAACGGGGCTGTAAACCGGCCTTTCAGCCAAAAAAAATAAGGGCAAAAAACCCTTATTTTTCAATGGCAGGGGCAGGGGGACTCGAACCCGCGACCCTCGGTTTTGGAGACCGATGCTCTACCAACTGAGCTATACCCCTAGGCCGTGAGAGGGGTGCTAAGGCAGGCGGCGGGGGAAATCAAGAGCCATTTGCGTCGCAATCGTCGCGGCGTGGCCTGAGCCCTTCAACGGCGGCCAGATCCCCCGCCTCTAGGGCGGGGAGCGCGGCGAGAATCGCCTCGATCGGCCAGCCCCACCAGGCAAGCTCTAAAAGGCGCGCCACGGCCTCGGGCTCAAAGCGCATCCGCACCACGCGCGCGGGGTTGCCCGCCACAATCGCATAGGGCGGCACATCGCGGCTTACCACCGCACCGCTCGCGACAATCGCCCCCGAGCCGATCGTGACCCCGGGCATCACCCGCGCCTCATAGCCGATCCAGACATCGTGGCCGACGATTGTATCGCCATGGCACGCCACCTCATCGCGATAGGCGCCAAGATCGAGCCCGGCAAAGATTCGGAACGGATAGGTGGACAGCCCGCGCATCGGATGCATGGCCGAAGCGGTGATGAACCGCACCCCATGGGCAAAGGCACAGAACCGGCCAATCACCAGCCGCTCGGGGGCACCGGGGTAGAGATAGGGCGCGAGCCGATGCGCCAAATCGGCGCCAGTGTCGAAATCGGTCGAATAACTGTAGTCGCCCGCCTCGATATTGGGATGCGCGAGCGCGGCGCGCAGAAACAGCGTTTCTTCGTGCGATGAGCCATCCGGGAGCGTGAGCGGATAAGGTGCGAGCGGATCGGGAAAGGCAGCGGGGTCGGTCATCGGGCAGGCTCCAGTCTTACCTCAAGAGGAGGCCGGGCAAGAGTGTCGCAAGCGGGAACGGATGGAAAGGCCGGAAAGCAACGCAAAAAGGGCCGCCCGATCGGGCGGCCCTTCGATCTTCCCACGAGGAGAAGATTATTTCAGGATTTTGGAGACGACGCCGGCGCCGACGGTGCGGCCGCCTTCACGGATGGCGAAGCGCA
>NZ_JBHUIX010000019.1:0-106904 GCF_042683065.1 Rhodobacter lacus
CGGGGGGGCCAATCTGTTAAGGCCTCGCGGGGACCGTTTGGGCGGCGTTTGCGGGCACCTGATCGGGGGCGTGAGGGGGGCACCACCTGTTCACCCTGACAGGGCCAATATGGACAGGCTGCGCGCCTCCACCGCGGCGGAACGGCCACTTGGTACCGCCGCAACCGCAAGGCCCATTCGGCTTGTTCATTCGTTTCGCTGCTTTGCACGCCATGCCTCCGCCGCATCATAAAAGGCTTGTTGTAACTCCGCGGTATCTTCCTCCGCCTTCTGCGCAACGTGCCAGAGTTTTGGTGGCTTAAGACCCTCCGGCAAGATGGTGCGCCCGAAGCCTTGCTTGACGCCAAAAATTGATTTGACTTGAGCTGTAGACAAATTGGTAAAGCTAAAATCAGCCGATCTGACGAACATAGCGGCAAATATGCAATTCGCCAGATCGGCTGATTTTAGGTCCGCCCCGCTGAGGTCCGCCCTTCTGAGGTCCGCCCCGCTGAGGTCCGCCCCGCTGAGGTCCGCCCTTCTGAGGTCCGCCCCGCTGAGGTTCGCCCCGCTGAGGTCCGCCCCGCTGAGGTCCGCCCCGCTGAGCTTCGCCTCGCTGAAGTCCACCCTGAAGAGATTCGCCCCGCTGAGCTTCGCCTCGCTGAGGTCCGCCCTGAAGAGATTCGCCCCGCTGAGCTTCGCCTCGCTGAGGTCCGCCCTGAAGAGATTCGCCCCGATGAGATTCGCCCTTCTGAGGTCCGCCCCGCTGAGGTTCGCCCCGCTGAACTCCGTGCTTCCGAGGTCCGCCCCGCTGAGGTTCGCCCCGCTGAGGTCGATTTTCGAAAGGATGCGATTGTTGCGCCCATGGTACGTCGCATGTAGGCGTTCGAGGAAACGAAACGCCCCGTCAGCGTTCCATTCGATGGTGACATGTTCCTCTGGAGAAGAACTGGCGCATGCGATTGCAGATGCCACTGCGAGCATGGATGCCTCTGCGCAGCGTTGACAGGTTTCGAGTTCTCGGAAGTCGTCGATAGCTTCCATCTTATGTAGGGGGAACCCATGCTGCTGGACCCAGTTTAGTATGTACTCAAGGGTTCGCTTGACGAAGCGCAAGTCTTCCGCGTTCGACTTGCTTGAGCTCCCCCGTCGCCAAGTTTCGTCGTACAGGAAACGGATGACTTCAGGAGTGAGTGCCGCATCGCGAACCAGTTCCGCCCAGTTGAGAGCGAGACTGTTTGCATAATCTTTCGTGCCCTCCGGGGCATGTCTCTTATGCAGCCTAGTTGCCGCGGAAACGAGCCCTCGCGCCGCCAAGTATTCGCCAAAGCTCTTGTGAATGAACTCAAATCCCGGCTCGCTCACATAAGCCCGCCGAGCGTTCGTCAATAGCAGCAAGCTTTCCAAACTTGGCAAGGAGGGCATCGTGCCGTGCGCGCTGGTTGCTTCCGCACTATTAAAAACAGGCCGTGCGTGCAGGTCCCTTAAGTCGTTGAACGCCGCTTCTTTCCCCGCGCGACCATTGCCATGCCATGCTGCGAGCCCAAGCGCCTCCAGTAGCGCGAAGAACTGTGCTTCCCCCCACGCAGCCTTTGGTTTTGCCTGGTCTTTATCCCGGCGATAGACTTTGCGCAGGATATCTTCATAGACAAGGTTCCGGTTCTCTGCCGCCTCACGCCAACGCTCGCCACAAAAATCTGAAACTATAAGCAGATGGAGGAGGAGCGGTTCAGCGTTCAAGTCTAAAAGATCATCATAGGTGATTGCTTCAGGAGGTTCTGCCTCGACCCTGCGAGCGCGGCACCAATTCTGCCAGTAAAGCAAACGCTGGTCGCACGTAAGATCGTATGCATAAAATGAAAGCGGGCGAATTTCACAGTCGCGGCGACGGCCGTCGGAACTATTCTGCAGGGGGAGTTCAAGGTCGCCTTCCTCAAGCGCTCTTATTGGAGCCATATTCATGAGAAAATGGGTTTGATTAGGCGCTTTGTACATATCTGCCGAGAACGCCGCATAGCGACCGAGGATGATTACCCTGACCCAGGTCCCCTGTGAGTTCTGCCTCCTAAGCATTTCCTGCACGTTCGAAACGAAATTGCGGGTTAGGCCGGCCCTCTCGCTCTCTTGAAAGCTGAGTTCATCAAGCCCGTCGAAGATCAGAAGCAGGGGACTACGCTCACTCTTGGCCCATTCGAACGCATCACCCGGAAATCCCGCGCCGCCGTGGGGCAGTGTTTGTAGATGCTTCCCGATTTCTTCCTCGAGCGTTCCCCCAATCTTCGGCATGTACTGGAGCTCGATGAAGATCACCCTATGGCTTTCACGCAGGATAGTTTCGGATGCGAACACTTTGGCGAAAGAGGATTTACCCGAGCCGGGGCCACCCGCAATGAGGCGCAAAGCGTCCATCCCCTTCGCGCTATCGGTGCCGAGCCAGTCTTCAAGCGTTTGGTGTAAATTGCCAAGATGCGCGCGGTAGCGGGGTTTGTCTTCAGCCTCGTCATCTTCGCGCAGCAGTTCGTGCCAATAGGCCCTTGGGCGCAGGTAGAGGGGCTTCAAAGGGGGCGTTTCGGTGCCATCGGGAGAGAACACAGGCTCGGTATCGACCTTGCGGTGAATCCAGTCGTAGTGCCGCGCCCAAGCCGCCTCGCGGCGCATGGCCTCGGATGCCGGGCCAATCACCGCAGCCTCCAGCGGCTTTAGCCGATCATAATGGGCCGAGAAGACATAGGCCGAAGCGCGGTTCAGGCAGCGGTCGAACTCGCGCGCGTAGCGTTCCTTCTGGTTGGTCTTTTCGTTGAACCGGGTGATGCGCGTCAGGGCCAACACGAAGGAGATGACCGCCTCGCGAGCAGGCTGGAACGCCTCATGCGTCACTGGGCTGCGCAATGCGCCATCGTTGAATTTCGCGGTGATTTCTTCGGGAATTGCCGCTTTCAGGAAGGCTCCCACCGCGCCATCCCGCGCTTGCGGCATCAGTTGATTTTCGCGCGCGATGAAGGCGAGGAACTCGTTCGCCGCATGGGTGATCGTTGCATTCAACCAGACCCAAGCGAGATTCTCGGGTGTCGCGGTTTCAACGCCTTTGAAAGCCTTCCAGATATTGGAGGCTTGGGCAGATGTGCTGAAAGGGTTCAGCGTATAGGCCCCCGCAGCAGCACTCAGGACAGAGGTCAGGGCACCGATGTAATCGCGGTGGCGTTCCGGCGGGATAAACTTGATCGTCATCGCAGAAGAACTCCTTCCAACGCGGCGCGAAACGAGAGACGCGTGCGAAGAGTAACAATGCAGCCAAGCCTAATGAGGAAGCCGGGAAATGCGCAACGTAAAGTTGTCGCAGCAGCAGCGAGGGTGCGGGGGAAATCTCTTGCCTTCGCCTCGACCTGCCGGAGCCTCTTCGGGGCACCTGAACGGGCCAAGAAGGGGGCACCATCTGTACACCCTGACATGGCCAATTTGGACACCCACGCGTTTCAAGGGGGGGGCCCTTTCGCACAGCGGGCAATGGCACTTCAGCCAGAGGTGGCGGGTAAAGGCGCTAACTTCCGGCAAACCAGCTCAGGCAAGACCACGCTTTCAACACATTCCCTAAGCTGGGCATCAATCAGCCCCTCAATGTAGCGCAGCGTCATGGAATGCTTGCTGCTCTTGTCTGAGTGCCCGATGACCGCCGCAATGGTATCTAGGGGGATGCCCGCCTGTGCGGACTTTGTGGCAAACCATCGGCGCGCGGAGTGGAAGTTGACAAGGCTGCGCCGCTTGCCTTCCCGTTTGTCATCCACATTTAAGGCCAGACGGTAGCGCCTGAAGGCTTTCCCGAAGGCATCCGCCGCAGACCCCTTACCGGCTTCTCTGCCGTCCCAAAGGTCATGAAACAGCATTGCATCCGGCTTCTTCCGGTCACATCTGCGCGCAATCATTGGCGCAAGGGCGGGATGAACAGGCACGCGGCGGATGGCGGAGGCCGTCTTCCCCTCTCTGACCCTCAAGACACCGAGAGGGGCACCTTCCGGGTGCTCAATGTCGCCCACGCGGAGATTGGCAACCTCCGCTTCCCGTAACCCCGAGAGAAGCCCTAGCGCCAAACCATCAAGCAAGATGGCTCGGTTCGCTTCCTTCTGCCGGGCAGGCCAAGCAGAGGTGAGCAGAACCGTGACTTCTTCATCGGTGAAAGGCCGTTCTTCCGCGTCTTCCGCCTCATCGCGTTCTACCCGGCGCTTTTTGCTGGCCTGCAACTGCCCGGCCCAAGGATTGCCATCTGCCCTTAAGACATGCCCCTTCGTCATGAGCCAATCCCAATAACCCCGGGCAGCGCCAAGACGCTTTTGCGCCGTGACGGGGTGGAGGTCTTCCAGCACCTCGGAGCAATAGCGGCCCACCTCTCGCCGCCCTAGCTTGTCCAGCGTGAGCCCCTTGGCGGTGAACCAATCGGAGACCATAGCGAGCAATCCCGCCCGCTCTTTCGTGGTCTTCTCCGCAAGCTTGATCGCTTTCAGGTAAGCGTTGGCATGATGATTGAACGGGACGGCCCCTTTCAGGGCGCGTTCAAAGGCTGCCCGTTCGGCCCCGCGAAGGCTTTCGCGCTCTTGCTCCTCCGCTGCCGCAGCCGCGTCTAGCAACGCCTCGGGGGTCTCAGGGTCTTCCCTCAACTCAGCCAAGGTTTCCCGCCACAAGGCACCTTGTTGAGCGGCATTTGCGCGTTTGTTCTCGGGGTCATAGGTTCCCGCACGAATGGCTGCAAAGGTTCCCTTGTGCTCCTCCTCGAAGGCATCACGGCGGCGGCGCGCCTCTCGAATGTCTCCGGTATCCATGCTCAGAACTAACGCAGTCTTGTCGCCCAGCGCGGAACGGCAGTCCTTCGGGATTTCAATTTTTGCCCACCACGTTAGCCCCTTCAGGGTCAGCAAGCGGTCAGAGCCACCATGTCGGGATTTTGCCATTTCATCAGCTTTCAGACCAATCAATCAGACCAACGAAAGCGCCATAACCACCTGAAAGTCAATGATTTCCTGATGTTGGACTGATATGGCGTCTACTCCCTGTCTCTCCGCCATATTTCCCTGAAATTATTGGATAAAGTCGCAAATTTGCGACGATACCCACCAACGCACCCGCCTTTAATTTTGCGCTTGGTTGCTTTGCGATAGCGGCGCTAGTCTCTCCACCGAAACTTTGATCTGTGTTCAAGCGTCAGTTGGAGAACCGGTAGTGCACGAACATTACGCCGCTGAAATTGCAGCTCAGATACTTAAGGACAAGCTTTCGTTTTCGCGGTCCGCGCTAGGTGGTTCCGCGCTCGAACAACTAATGCGCGGCGCAGATATCGCAGGTGATAACGCGTTAAAGCATGTCTTGGGACAGTTCGGCATCTTCGATGCAGGTTTTCTAGATGCAGTCGAATTTGATGCGCGCAATCGCAACCTGCTGCTTGCGCACACCTATCAGGAGACGGTCGCCTGCTATGCCTGATCACTCGCGGCGTGGCGCGAAGCGCGCAGCGCCAAACGAGCGGCTTGGATCGCAGCTTCCATCGGAGCGGCAAATCTCGGGCTAATCTCTTGCTTCCTCGTTCGCTTGCTCAACTAAAGCGGGGTATCAAGATTGCTTGCCGTATGTTGTCAGCCCCCTTGATTTCCATTTGATTGTTTTTCAAACCGCCACCGCGCCCAGCGCTTTTTCTGTGCGGCCCGGATGCACTCGCGGCCTTCGGCTGTGCGTGGCCCGGTCGATTTTCCGCCATGAAACTTGCAGCGGCGTTTGCCCGGTTCACTGAGAGCCTTGCAGCCTGTGCCTCTGCGCGCTTGGCAGCACGCTCAAGCGCCATATGCAATGCGGCTTCCATCATTCTGGATAGTTCGGGCGACAAGTCTAGCCCCCCATCCCCCCGCGCACCTATTGGTCACGCATCGCCCGCGCCACACTTTGCCGGGGGCGCTTTTTATAAACCCTAAATCGCCCGCCCGGTGCGCAATCGCTCGCGTGATGACCTCAGATAAATCGGTGATTGTGTCGCATCTCATCGCGCAGGCCCCATCAAAGCCCCCCACAGGCTCGGCGCGCCAATCCTCATCCGGATCGAAGCCGGGGTTGAGAGACCCGCGCCGGTTCAGGCACCGGTGGCCGCTCGACCCATTCGGGGTGCGGGAGCGGCGGGATGAAGGCTTCGTCATGGCCAGAATGCAAGCCTCTGGAATCCATCACGGAATCCACATCACTGATACGGGCACCATCGCGCGAGCAGAGCTTGAAGAACCGCCGAAAATTATCAACAAATCTATGTATTTCGTTCCATGGCGTTAAAGGCCCGCCAAGGGGTTTCGACACAATCTGCGCCAGTAGACGAAGATTGTTTCCGAACGCGGGACCTGTGCGTCATGCGGCCCAATCCTGACGAGCACGGCGATATCGCTCGGGACGCCTTGGGCACGCGACCGCGCGACGCGCACCACCGCGGCCACATCAGACGGCGTTCGCCCCCGCCTCGGCGCCGCACCGCGGGCTCTGGGCGGCGCAAGCTGCCTTGCCGAATGGCAGCGTCAGGGACGCGGCGATCCGGAAACGTAAACGAAAAATTAACCAAGGGGCATCACCATGCTTTTAGTGAACCATTATATCGCGCGAAGCCTGATCCACGGTCTGGGTGTCTTCACGAGAACATCCATCCGTGCGGGAGACACGGTCTGGAGATATGATCCGATGTACGATGTCGACATCCCAGCGGCCGCCTTGAACCATTTCCCCGCAGATGCTGTGGAAACGGTGTTGCACCATGCGGAATACATTCCGCATCTGCAGGTTTTCCGGCTCGGAAATGATGGCGACATGTTCATGAACCACAGCGATGATCCCAGCCTGATCGATTGCGGCGATGAAATGATCGCGGCGCGGGATCTGCCGGCGGGCTCTGAACTGACCTGCAATTATGCAAACGTCTGTGTGATCGGCTTTGAAACGCAGCACTCCCACGCCGTGGGGATCGCAGCTTGATGAAGCCCAACACCCTCCCGGGCCAGATTGTCGTTCTTGTGACGTCGGTCTTGCTCGCGGTGTTGGTGGTGTTGTGGCTCTCGCTTCTCTCGGTGCGGCACACGATGGATGCCAATGCTGTGGAAGACTCCTCCAAGCGCGTCGCGGGGCGGCTGCACAGCATGCAAGAAGAGGTCTCGCTGATTGCGAGCGACTATCACAACTGGACCGATCTCTATCTGGATGCCAAGGCGCTCGCGATTGATCAGCTTGCCTCGAATTACGGAATCACGGCAGAGCGTGGCGATGTCTTTCAATATGCCGAGATCTTTGACGGGCCGTTTTCAGCGCCGCTGTCCTGGCAGGCGGGCGCGGGGCTGGCACCGCAAACCGGTTTTTTGAGCGAGCAAACGCGACAGACGCTGCGCGGCGCCGTGTCCGCGCTCGACAGTTCCGGGCGCCAGACGTTTGACTTTTTTGGCTATCGCAACGGCCAGCTTGTGATGTTCAGCGCTTCCTACCTGCTGCCTGAAAACGCCGAGCTTCTGGCCCGGGTGGACCGCAAGACGGCCGCCATCGCCACGATCGGCAAGATCATCGAACCCACCCGCCTGCAAGACATGGAGCGCGAGCTTTCGATCTCGGGGCTTGAGGCCCTGCCCGCGCCCCCCCCGCCCGGCACCGTCTCCCAGGCGCTTCCGGGTGTGCGCGGCACGCCGGTGGCATGGTTGCGCTGGTCGCCACCGCAGCCGGGCACGCTTTTGTTTTGGAAGATGTTCCCCATCATGGGGACAATCAGCCTTGTGTTCGGGGTGATCTCTTACTCGGCAGCCCGGCTGCTTCGGTCCAAGGCGGAGGGGCTGATCAAGCGCGAGGCGGTTTCCTCCGGGCGCGCGCGCAGGGATGCCCTGACGCAATTGCCCAATCGCTACGCGATGCGCGAACACCTCGAGACCTTGCGCAAAAGGGAAATCCTGGAATGCGCGGTGATCACAATCGACCTTGTGCGCTTCAAGATCATCAATGACACGGTGGGGCATCTGGGGGGGGATGCCTTTTTGGTTGAATTCGCCACCCGTCTCCACCGTTTGACGGATGAGCACACCTTTGTGTCGCGTTATGGCGGCGACGAGTTTTTCATCATCCTCTCCTGCGAAGCGGGGCTGGACCGGCTGGTGGCGCGCAAGTGCCGCCAGCTGGAGACGGTTTCGACCGCGCCGATCATTTGCAATGGCGTGAGTTTTGAAGTCGTGGCCTCCAAGGGGCTGGCCTGCGACAAGACCCATGCGCTCGATCATGAGGAGCTTTTGCGCCGCGCGGATCGGGCGATGTATTGCGCCAAGCAAAGCGAGACGCTTGAGGTGGTGCGCTATGACGCGCGCATGGAGAGCGAAGATCGTGACCACAAGCGCATTGAGCGGGAGCTGCGCCGCGCTCTGGCAGATGGGTCCGGCTTTGCCACATATTTTCAGCCCATCGTGACGGCGGGCGGCGCGGAGGGTCCGGTCCGCTATGAGGCGCTCGCGCGGTGGACCTCTCCCGAGATCGGGCCGGTCGCCCCGGACCGTTTCATCAAGGTTGCCGAGGCCAGCGGGTTGCTGATGCCGCTCGGCTGGCTGCTGCTGGATCGGGCCTGCAAGGATATGCGCGCACTGCCGGGCGCGTGCTTCAGCATCAACATTTCGCCCACGCAATTGATGAGCCAGGGCTTTGGGGCGAAGTTCACGGAAGTGGTGCGGGCCTATGGTCTTGAGCCCGCGCAGATCGAGATCGAAGTCACCGAACAGATCGTGCTGCGCGACGACACGACCATCTCTCAGGAGCTGATCGCGCTGAGCGACAGCGGCTTCACCCTCGCGCTGGACGATTTCGGCACCGGTTACGCCTCCATCGCCTATTTGACCCGGATGCCGTTTGACACGCTGAAGATCGACCGCTCCTTCGTGCGCTCGCTCGACGGGGGCAAACACGGAATGCGCATGATCCGGTCCATCATCGGGCTTGCCCGCGCGATGGATCTGAAAATCGTCGCGGAGGGGATCGAAACCGAGCTGGATGCCACCCGCCTCAGCATTGCCGGGGCGGATTTGCTGCAGGGCTATTACTTTGGCCGGCCGGCACCGATCGAGACCTATATCACGGCGCAAACCCCTTTGGCGGATCGGGACACGGCACAGCTGCGAACACATTGATCTGGCGCAACGGCGCCTGTGCGGCCCCGATGCAAAGACCGGCGCAATACGCGGCGCACAGACCCCGGCAGCCCGCGCCCCCGCACCGGCGCGAACCCGCTGACCAGAACGCGAATTTGTGACCATGCGAGCGCGCCTTAACGCAGCGTCAGCCTTTGGGCATGTGCATCGCTCTGCTAGCATGGGCCCGTCCCCGGAGACCCACATGACCCGACACCAGCTTGCCCATTCCTTCCGTGAGCATTTCGCCGATGGCGTGATGCATGTGCTTGGCGTGACCTTCGCGGTGGCGGCGGTTTCGGCGCTGATGGTCTGGGCCGCAATGGCGGGGCTCGGGCCTAAGATCTGGCCGCTCGTCGTCTATGCGGTGGGGCTCATCGCCTCCTTCGGCTTTTCGGCGGGCTATAACCTGACCCTTTACGCCCCTGCCCGTGCGGTGCTTCGCCGTTTCGACCATGCGGCGATTTATCTTCTGATTGCGGGCACCTACACGCCGATGGCGTTGATCGGCCTTGGCGGCGGCGTGGGCATTGCGCTCACCATCACGATCTGGGCGCTCGCGCTCATCGGCATGGTGATGAAGCTTGGCTTTTTCCACCGTGGCGAGCGGCTCGGCTTCGTGCTCTACCTTGCCATGGGCTGGCTTGGCGTTCTGGCGATCTGGCCGCTGTTGCAGGCGCTGCCGCTGGCGGTGCTGATCCTGCTTGGCACCGGGGGGGCGATCTATACCCTCGGCACGGTGTTTTACAAGCTCAAGGGCCTGCCCTTCTCGCGCGCGATCTGGCACGGCCATGTGCTCGCCGCCGCCGCAACGCATTACGCTGCCGTGATCCTGATCGCGGCGCGCTGAGCTAGAGCGGCGCAATATCGCCTTCGGCGCGCAGCGCATGGAACTTAGCCACGAAGGTGGCCAACTCGCCTGCGGCAATCGCCGCGCGCAGCCCCGCCATCAGCTCCTGATAATAGTGCAGGTTGTGCCATGTGAGCAGCATGCCGGAGATCATCTCGCCGGTGCGGAACACGTGGTGCAGATAGGCGCGCGAATAGTTGCGGCAGGCCGGGCAGGTGCAGGCCTCATCGAGCGGGCGCGGGTCGTCCTGATGGCGGGCGTTCTTGATGTTGACCTGCCCGCGCCGGGTCCAGGCCTGCCCCGTGCGCCCCGAGCGCGAGGGCAGCACGCAATCCATCATGTCGATGCCGCGCTCGACCGCGCCGACGATGTCATCGGGCTTGCCCACCCCCATCAGGTAGCGCGGCTTGTCTTCCGGCAGACAGCCCGGCGCATAATCGAGCACCGAGAACATCGCCTCCTGCCCCTCGCCCACCGCAAGGCCGCCCACGGCATAACCATCAAAGCCGATCGCTGTCAGCGCCGCAGCAGATTCCTCGCGCAGCGCGCGCGTCACCCCGCCCTGCATGATGCCGAAAAGCGCATGCCCCGGCCGGTCGCCAAAGGCGTCGCGGCTGCGTTGCGCCCATCGCATCGAAAGCCGCATCGATTTGGCCACGTCCTCCTCGGTCGCGGGCAGCGCGGGGCATTCGTCAAACGCCATCACGATATCAGAGCCCAGAAGCTTCTGGATCTCCATCGAGCGCTCCGGGCTCAGGTGATGCTTCGAGCCGTCAACATGGGAGGAAAAGGTCACGCCCTCCTCGGTGAGCTTGCGCAGGCTCGCCAGGCTCATCACCTGAAACCCGCCGGAATCGGTGAGGATCGGGCGCTCCCAGTTCATGAACTTGTGCAGCCCGCCAAGCCGGGCAATCCGCTCGGCCGAGGGGCGCAGCATCAGGTGATAGGTGTTGCCCAGAAGAATATCGGCACCGGTCGCGCGCACGCTCTCGGGCATCATCGCCTTGACCGTCGCAGCCGTGCCCACCGGCATGAAGGCCGGTGTGCGGATCTCGCCGCGCGGGGTGGAAATCACCCCGGTGCGGGCCTTGCCATCGGTGGCGGACAAACGGAAGCTGAAACGGGTCATCGGGGCGCTCCTTCGGCGCGCGATGTAGCAGCGATGGGGCAAAAGGGAAAGCCCGGGGAGAGGGCCGAGCCTGAATGACAAAAGCACCGCCCACCCGCGCCTTCGCAATTCCTGCGGCCATGCGCCCCTGCGGCTCAGAAGCCATTTACTTGCCGCGCCCGGTCACGCAAAATCGGGGCCAGGCCGGGACCGTTTACTTGATCATTCCAGTCGGAATAGTCAGTATGATCTCTGCCAGGTTCGGGGCGACCCGACTCAAGCCCAAGGAGCGCCCGATGATGCTTTCGCCCGATCTGCCGCATGCGACGCAGGCGCCGCGCGCCGAGCATCATCCGCTGGGCACCCTGCGTCGGGGCTTTTCGGGCCATGTGCACAGCATCATCCCCGCCGATCATTCCGCCGCGCTTCCTGCCGCGGAAATGGAGCGCCGGCTGATCGAGCTTGGCTTTGTTGAGGGCGCGCGGGTCACGATCCTGCATGAGGGGCTGTTTGGCCGCGACCCGATCGCGGTGCGCATCAATGGCACCACGGTGGCGTTGCGCCGCCGCGAGGCGATGGCGATCCTGGTTGCCTGAACCTCGATGACCGACCGCCCTCTCCCCGCCCGATCCGACCCGTTTCGGCTCGCCCTCGTTGGCCCGCCAAACTGCGGAAAAACTGCGCTTTTCAATGCATTGACGGGCGCGCGCCAAAAGGTTGGCAATTACGCGGGCGTCACGGTCGAACGCAAGGCGGGGTTTTTCACCACGCCGGGCGGCAACCGCATCGAGCTGATCGACCTGCCGGGCACGTACAGCCTGCGCGCCCGCTCGCCCGATGAGATCGTCACCCGCGATGTGGTCCTGAACCACCACCCCGAAGAGCCGCCGCCCGAGTTGATGCTGGTGGTGGTGGATTCGGTGGCGCCGCGCGCGGGGCTGCGCCTCGCGATGGAGCTGCTCGCCACCGGTCTGCCGATGATCGTGGTGCTCAACATGATCGACATTGCCCGGCACCGGAAGATCGAGATCGACACCGCGGCCCTTTCCGATGAACTCGGCGTGCCGGTGATCACCTCGACGGCGGTGCGCAAAGGCGGGCTCGAGATGTTGCGCGCCCAGCTGGATACCACACTGGCGCAGGGTCTGCCGGAGCCGGGCCCGAACCTCTGGACACCGCCTGACGCCGCCGACCTCAGGCTCAGCCACCGCGCCGCTGACCGGTTGATTGATCGTGCCATCACCCATCCGCCAGAATATGACAGCCTCACCCACCGCATCGACAGGGTGCTGCTGCACCCCGTCTTCGGGCTTGGCTTCCTGCTCGGATTGCTGTTCGTGATGTTTCAGGCGGTGTTTGCGGGCGCCGCCCCCTTCATGGACATGATCGACGCGAGCTTTGGCGCGCTCTCTGAACTTATCACCACCCATCTGCCCGACGGGCTGGCGCGCAGCTTTCTGACCGATGCCGTCATCGGCGGCGTGGGCGGGGTGATCATCTTCTTGCCGCAGATCGTGATTTTGTTCCTGTTCATCCTGCTGCTGGAAGATCTCGGCTATATGGCGCGGGCGGCCTTCCTGATGGACCGGATCATGGGCGGGGCGGGGTTGCACGGGCGCGCCTTCATTCCGCTTTTGTCATCCTTTGCCTGCGCCATTCCGGGCATCATGGCGACGCGGGTGATCGACAATCCGCGCGACCGGCTCACCACCATTCTCGTGGCGCCGCTGATGACCTGCTCGGCGCGGATCCCGGTTTACACGCTCATTGTCTCCGCTTTCATCCCGGCGCGTCAGATTGCGGGCATCATCAACCTGCAAGGGCTCGTGATGTTTGGCCTTTATGCGGCGGGCATCGTCTCGGCGCTGGCCGTGTCGGCGCTGGCAAAGTTCCTGTTCGCGCGGCGCATTCCCTCGCCGCCCTTCATGCTCGATCTGCCTGACTATAAGGTGCCGCGGGCGCGCTCGGTCGGGATCGCGCTCTGGACCCGCGCCTCGGCGTTTTTGCGCCGCGCCGGCACCACGATCTTTTCCATGACCGTGGTGATCTGGGTGCTTGCCACCTTCCCGCTTGCGCCCGAAGGCGCCACCGAACCCGCGATCCTTTACAGCTTCGCCGCGAAAATCGGCCAGTTCATCGAGCCGGTGCTCGCACCGATCGGCTTCAACTGGCAGATTTCGGTGGCGCTGATCCCGGCGATGGCGGCGCGCGAGATTGCGGTGGCGGGGCTCGCCACGGTTTATTCCGTCGCCGAGGGCGCGGGCGGGGGCACAGGCGGGGGCGAGGCGGCCCTTGCCACCCTGCTTGCCAGCCAATGGAGTTTGGCCACGGCGCTTGCCTTCCTCGTGTGGTTCATCTTCGCGCCGCAATGCATCTCGACGCTTGCGGTGATCCGGCGCGAGACCGGCGCGGGCAAGTGGATGTGGGTCTCGGTGGGCTACATGTTCGCGCTTGCCTGGAGCGCGGCCTTTGTCACCTATCACCTCGCGGTGGCGCTCGGCTGGGGCTGAGCCTCAGGCGATCACGCGAAGCGGCGGATCGAGCGGATATTCTTCAAGGTTTTCCCCCGCCCCGATCCGGTCCACCACCGCATAGCGCCCCGGCGCGCCAATCGGCGCAAGCACCCCGTGCCAGGTGTTGCGCAAAAGGTTGATCCCCTGCCCGGGCGCCGTCAGAAAGGCGCGAAACCGCACCGGATGCCCGCCTGCATCCTCGGCCACGCAAACCAGAAACGGCACCCCGTCGAGCGGCAAAAACGCCTGCGAGCCCAGCGGATGGCGCTCGACGAGATCGAGCGTGTAGGGCAGCGCGCGCGCCTGCGCATCGAAAAGCGAGATCCCCGCGCGCCCCGGCCCCTCAAAGCTGAGCCTTGCAAGGTCGTCATGGCGCCCGCAGAGCCCGGCGTTGATCTGCTTCGTCGGGGGGCCGAGCACATCAATGATGTCGCCAAAGGGGGCAAAAGCCTCCTTCGTGAGCGCCTCAATCCGCATCTCTTGCATTTGCGCCGCCTTTCCGCTGCCATTCATTGCCCAGAAAAGGCGCAAGATCAGGCAGATGCAAGGAGATTGCGCATCTGCCCCGATTTTGCGCTGGAGGCCGCCGCCCCGGCTCGTTAGCGTTCTCACAAAGGAGAAAGACATGCTCGACAGCGCCCTTCTGTGGGACTGGGCATCCTTCGCGATGCGCTGGTTCCATATCGTGACCGCGATCGCGTGGATCGGTTCATCGTTTTACTTCATCGCGCTCGATCTGGGCTTGCGCAAGGTGGCGCATCTGCCGCCGGGCGCCGCGGGCGAAGAATGGCAAGTGCATGGCGGCGGCTTCTATCACATCCAGAAATATCTGGTCGCGCCCGAGCGCATGCCCGAGCATCTGACATGGTTCAAATGGGAGAGCTACAGCACCTGGCTTTCCGGTGCGGGGATGCTGATCCTCGTTTACTGGCACCGGGCGGATCTGTTCCTGATCGACCCGGCCAAGGTCGATCTTGCGCCCTGGCAGGGCATGGCGATCTCGGCGGGCTCGCTCACCATCGGCTGGGTCGTCTATGACCTCGCCTGCCGCTCCAAGCTCGGCCATTACCCGGTGGCCTTCATGGGGCTGTTGCTCGCCGCGCTCGCCGCGATGGCCTGGGGCTATACGCAGGTCTTCACCGACCGCGCCGCGTTTTTGCATCTGGGCGCCTATACCGCGACGATCATGACGGCGAATGTGTTTCTGGTGATCATCCCGAACCAGAAGATCGTGGTGGCAGATCTCAAGGCGGGCCGTACCCCCAACCCGGACTATGGCCGCATCGCCAAACTGCGCTCGACGCATAACAACTACCTCACCCTGCCGGTGCTGTTTTTCATGCTGTCGAACCATTATCCGCTCTCATTTGCGGGGCATTACAACTGGGGGATTGCAACGCTCGTGTTCCTGATGGGGATCACGATCCGGCATTGGTTCAACAGCCGCCATGCACGCAAGGGCGCGCCCTACTGGACGATTCCGGCAACGATCTTGCTGTTTCTCGCCTGTGTCTGGCTCTCGACCTTGCGCGACCCGGTGCCGGAGGACGAGGCCGCCGCGCTGCCGCTTTCGCCCACCGCCGCGCGCTTTGCCCAAGCGCCGGGGTTTGAGGAGGTGGCCGAGATCGTCACCGCCAATTGCGCCATGTGCCATGCGCCCGAACCGGGCTGGGAGGGCTTTGCCACCGCACCGCGCGGGCTTTTGCTCGACACGCCCGAGGCGGTCGCGCGTGCGGCCGAGCAGGTTTACATCTTCGCCGGTCTCACCGATGCGATGCCGCCCGGCGCTGCAAATTTCATGGAGCCCGCGGCACGGGCCGCAATCCGGGACTGGTTTCGCGCCGCCGAACACCCGGCACTGGCGCAAAACTGAGGCGCGCCTAATCCGCGATCAGGTGGAAAAAGCTGCCGCTCACCTTGCCCCGGACGGAGCCTGTTTCGGCCACGATCTGCCCCCCCGCATCGCGCACTTCGGCCAAAGGCGCATCGGGCTGGGCGAGAATGGTCGAATAATGGAACTCGTGGCCCCAGAGCGCCTTGCCCGCGCCCTGCCCCGGCATCGGCGCGCACAGCGTGGCGCGGCGGTAGCCCAGATGCAGCTTGCGCTTTGCGTAGCTCGTCACCAACCCCAAAAGCCCCGCCATCGCATGCGAGACCCCCTCGGCATCCATGAGGGCCGTGCCAAGCACCATGTAGCCGCCGCATTCGCCATGCACCGGCTTTTGGGCGGCAAAACCCCGCAGCCCCTCAAGGAAGGTCGTCGCCGCAGCCAAGCGCCCGGCATGCAGCTCTGGGTAGCCGCCCGGCAGCCAGACCAAATCTGCCGCAGCATCTGGCGCCTCATCGGCAAGCGGTGAAAACGGCACGATCTCCGCCCCGGCCCGGCGCCAGCCCGCCAGCATATGCGGATAGGCAAAGGAAAAGGCCGCATCGCGGGCAAGCGCAATGCGCTGCGCGGGCGGGCGCGGCCAGGCGCCCGGCAGGGGCGCGGGGCCTGCACCGGCGGCAGCAAGAAGCGCATCCAGATCCACATGTTCGGCGACAAAGGCGCCAAGCCGGTCGAGCGTGGCGGCAAGCCCCGCCTGCTCCTCGGCCTGCACAAGGCCCAGATGCCGCTCTGGCAGCGCCAGATCGGCCCGCCGCGGCAAGGCGCCCAAAACCGCAAGCCCGAGCCGTGCCATTTCAGCCCGGATCATCGCCTCATGGCGCGGGCTTGCCACATTGTTCAAAATCACCCCCGCAAGGGGCGGCGCATCGGGATGTTGCGCAAAGCCGAGGGCCGTGGCGGCGGCAGACTGGCCCTGCCCCTTCACATCGAGCGCCAGCACCACCGGCCAGCCAAAGCGCCGCGCGATCTCGGCACTGGCGCCGCGCCCCACCCGCCCCGGATCGGCCGGGCCATCGTAAAGCCCCATCGCGCCTTCGAAAATGACAAGATCAGCGCCTCTGGCCTCGCCCGCCAGCGCGCCCAGAAGGGCGTCATCCATGGCCCAGCCATCAAGGTTGAAACTCATGCGCCCGGCGGCGGCGGCATGAAAGGCGGGGTCGATGTAATCGGGCCCGTTCTTGAACGGCTGCACCGCCAGCCCGCGCGCGCGAAAGGCGCGCAGAAGCCCGAGCGTCAGCGTGGTCTTGCCCGCGCCAGAGGCGGGCGCAGCAACGGCGAGGCCCTTGGGCCAGAGGGAGGCGGCATCGGTCATGGCGCGGGTCTTCGCGCGGGCGGGCGGCGCTTGTCAAGCGCGCCCGCCTCCTCTGCCGCATGGCGGATAAGCGAGAGCGTGCGAAATGCACCATGCGCCAGCTTGCCGAAGGGCAGATGCAGCGCAAAGCCCGCCACCGCGCCCAGATGCGCCATCAGCATCAGCCCCATCAGCGGCGTTTCACGCAGCGCAAGCAGGGCGAGCCCGGTGCCCGCGAGCGTGGCAAGCTGGGCGCGGGCGAAGCGGTCGATCCGCGCCACCGCGGCGCTTTTGGGCGGCGCGGCAGCGCGCCCGCGCCGCCCAAACAGCCAAAGCCCCGCGAGCATCGCGATGCCGCCGAATGTGCCCAGCACAACAGGCGCACTCAAAACCGGATAGGGCGCGGGCGCACCGGCAAGATGCGCGAAAAACCCGGCCACGGTGGCCAGAAACGTCAGCCCGAAGCCACCGGCAAGCAGATGGTGCGCCACCCGCCGCCCCTGCCCGACCGGGCCCGCGCGATCCTCGCAATCGGCAAGGTTGCGCAGGCTGAGCGCATCCGCCAGCCCCTTGCGCAAGGCGGCACGCGTGATCGGCGCCCCGGGCCCCTTGATCGCGCGCCAGTAAAGCGCGAGCCGGAGCGCAAGCGCGATCAGGGCAAAGCCGAACACCGCCCCCGCGCCGCCCGCCATGAGCGGATGCGGCAGCACGGCATAAAACGCGCCCGGCCCGGACCTGGCACCAAAAAGCACCGCCCAGGGCACAAAGATCAGCGCGGCGAGCGGCAGCCCGATGAGGCAGGCGAAAAAGAGCCAGACCGCCCCCCGCCCCTCGCCCCGATATTCTGCCACCCGCGCCGCGGCGAGCGCCGCGGGCAGGTTCACCCCAAGCGCATGCGGGGGCGCATATTGGCAATCGGCAAGGCAGGAGCGGCAATCATGGCACAGATGCGCGAGATGGCGCAGATCGTCCGGCGCCAGTTTCGGGCGGCGGCTCGCGGCGGGAAAGACGGCGCAAAGCCCGGTGCAAAAGCCGCAGGTGTTGCAGATGTTGAGCGTATGGGCGGCGCTCTGGGGTGCAGCCGCGGCGCCCGGCATGGCTTCGCTGCGCAGCATTGCAGGCGCAGCATCGCCGGGGCCAACCCGCTGCGCGGCCGCCTGCCCGGCGATGCGCCCGAACACAGCCGCAATCGCCAAGCCCGCCCCGGAGAGGTATCCCTCTCCCAGCACCGCCCCGCAAACCACGGTGCCCGCAGCAAAAAAGCGTGGCGCCACAGCCCCCTCGCGCAACCGCACCCGCGCCTGCGCATCAATCGCAAGCCCGTAGCGGCTGAACCCGAGGCCCGGCACCACCGGAATCGCATGGAGCGGCGGCGTCAGATCCACCGCGGCGCTTCGTGGCGGATCGAGCGGTTTGGCGAGGGTCTCGGCCAGCCCGGCGGGCGCGATGCCGCAGGCTTGGGCAAGCGCCGCGGCAGAGCCTGCGGTGAGGGGCGCAAACAGCATCGGCGGCAGCGCCTCGGCCGCCTTCGCCCCGAGCACGATCCAGCCGCGCGGGTCATCGCGCGCGATCAGCGCCCGCGCGGCAACCGAATGCCGCGCCGGGCTCACGATCGCCGCCTCGTCATAAAACCGCCGCCCGTCGGCGCCGACCACAAGGCCCAGATGCATCCCGTCCACGCGGCTCACGATCCCCGCATCGGCGCGCGGCGCGCGCGCATCAACGGCGACAAAATGGCCATCCCCCGGCCGCCCCGCCGCGGCCGCCCCCGCGTTCAACGCCCACAGCAGCGGCGCGCCCGCCTGCTCGGGCGTGCCGCGGTTGGCAATTTGCGCCGCCTGCGGCCCCGTGCCGCCACAGGCCAGCACCACGGCGCACGCGCTCAGTCGCGCCGCGCCCTCGGGCCGGGTGAGCACAATCTCGAACGGCCCTTCCGCCTCCGGGTGCAAAAGCGCCGGGTCCAGCGCCGAGACCCGCGCAGAGGAGAGGAGCGTGACGCCAAGCGCGCGCGCGCGGCGCAGCAGCGCATTGACCATTGCCTGCCCCCCGCCGCGCAAAAACACGGTGCGGCGCGAATAGGGCAGATGCCCCTCGGCCCAAGGCTCAAGCCGCACCCCCTGCGCGCGCAGCCACGCAGGCAGATCGGCAGAGCCCTCCGCCAACGCGACCGCCAGCGCCGGGTCAGCGCCCTTGAGCCGCGCCAGATCGGCCGCATATTCCGCAGCCGGGTAACAATCGCGCTGATAGGGCGTCTCGCCGGTGCTCGCGCAGCGGATGTTGCGGCCATGCCGGGCGTTGCCGCCCAAAAGCGGTTCGGGCGCCGCGTCGAGCACCACCACCGACGCCCCCGCCTGCCGCGCCGCAATTGCCGCACAAAGCCCGGCAAGCCCGGCCCCGATCACGAGAACGCCGGTGCGGGCGGGAAGCGGCAAAAGATCGGGGGCGGATGCGGTCATGACCCGCGCAGAGTAGCGCGAGAACGGCGGGCCGCAAGAGCGGGTGCGGGCGCACGCAAGGCCCGTTGGCGCGGCGCGCCATCGGGCGGGGCCGGGCGCGCGTTCAACGCCGCGCCCAGGTTGCGAGCAGGGCGGCAAAATCCGCGCGGCTGCGCGGCAGTTCCGCCCAATCGGGGATCAGCCCGAGCGCGCGCGCCTCCAGCGCCATATCCACAAGGATCGGCGGCGCGAGCCCCACCCCGGAAAGCGCCGCGCGGTCGCACAAAAGCGCCCCGACCGCCCCCGTTGCCATCACCTGCCCCGCCCGGAACAAGGCCACACGAGAGGCCAGAGCGCTCGCAAGCTCGACATCATGGGTCGAAAAAACCAGCGTCATCCCCCCGGCCACGAGCCCCTCCAGAAAGGTGATCAGCTGCGCCGCGCCCTCGGCATCGAGCCCGGCCGTGGGCTCGTCGAGCAGCAGCACCTCGGGGCGCATCGCCAGCGCGCCCGCAATCGCCACGCGCCGCTTTTGCCCGCCGGAAAGCATATGCGTGGGCCGCGCGGCCAGATCGGAAATCGAGAGCGCCGCAAGGGCTTCGTCAACGCGCGCCCGCGCCTCGGCCTCCGTCAGCCCGAGGTTGAGCGGCCCAAAGGAAACATCCTCAAAGACCGTGGCGGCAAAAAGCTGATCATCGGCATCTTGCAGCACCAGCGCCACGCGGCGGCGCCAGTCGTTGAGCGCGGCCCGGCTGTAGCGCGCCTCGGCACCGCCCAGAAGCACCCGCCCGGATTGCGGGCGCAGCGTGCCGTTTAAATGCAGCAAAAGCGTGGACTTGCCCGCGCCATTGGGCCCGAGGATCGCCAGGCTCTCGCCGGCGTCAACGCTCAGCGACAAACCGTCGAGCGCGGTCACGGCGCCCGGAAAACGATAACAGAGCGCCTCGGCGCGCAAGATCTCGGTCATGGCCCTCTCCCGGCCCAAAGTGTCAGTGCGACGACCAGCGCCTGCCCGCAAAGGATCAGCGCCAGCACCGGCAGCCGTGCCGGGGCGCGCGCCGAAAGCACCCGCATCTCGCCTTGCCAGTTGCGCGCGGCCAGACCAAGTTCGAGCCGCCGCGCCCGGGCCAGCGCACGCGGCAAAAGCGCCGCGATCACCTGCCCCGTCGCGCGCAGCCAGCGCCGGCGGGTCGCATGGCCAAGGCGCGCGCGCTGCGCCACCGTCATCGCCGCCGCCTCCTCGGCAAGGATGAAGACGAACCGATAGGTCAAAAGCGCGATCTCGACGATCTCACCGGGCAGGCCAAGGCGGCGCGCCGCGCCCAGCAGATCGGCGGCGGGCGTGGTGGTGGCGAGAAACAGCAGACAAAAGGTGGCGGCCAGAGCGCGGACGGCAAGCGCCGCCGCCGCCGCAGGCCCACCGGGCGCGAGCGCCAGCCCCTCCGGCCCGATCTGCACCATCAGCACCGCCGCGCCGGTGAGCAGAAAGCCCAGCGGCAAGGCTGCCACCGAAAGCCAGAACCGCAGGCTCACACGCGCGCCGAAAAAGGTGATAGCGAGCATCACCGCCGCCACCAGCGCGGCCCCGGGCCAGGGCGGCAAGACGATGGCAAGAGCGAGAAACCCCAGCCCGATCAATGCCTTTTCCGCCACCGGGCGGGCGCGCCAGCGGCTCTGACTGGCGATGCGGTCCATTGTGGCAATTGACATTTCGGGCCGGGGTCCTCGGGTCAGGCCGCGTCTTGGCCGGGCGTGGGGCGGCCGGGTGCGGGGCGGGCAGGCCTTGCGCCTGCCGTGCCCTTGCTGCGCTCATGGCGCCGCCCGATCACATAGCCGATGACCAAGGCGCCAAGTGCGGCCTGCAGGGCAAAGAGCATGCTCTCGATCTCACCGCTCGGCGGCTCCCAGAGCGGGTTTGCCCAGGGCACGAAACCGGGATTTTCGGCCTCGATCAGTTCCGCCGCGGCGCCATCGGCGCCCCCGAAATCTCCACCGATGAATAGCGGCACGATGGCAAGCACGACAACGCCAAGCCCAAGCCAGAGGGTACGGTTGCGCAGCATCAGCGGATCTCCCCGGCCAGAGTGCGGACCTTGTCGGCTTCGGGCACCTTGCCCGCGAGCGCATCCATCACGATCACCGTCAGGAAGCCCTCGGCAATGGCGAGCGGAACCTGCGTCACGGCAAAGATCGAGCCGAATTTGAGCGCGGCACCCCAAAAGCCCGAGGCCGGGTCCGGGTAGGCGAGCGCAAGTTGCAAAGACGTGGTGATGTAGGTGGCGAGATCTCCGAGGCAGGCCGCGAGAAATACCGAGAGCGCCACCGAAAGGCCGATGCCGCGACCGAGCTTCCAGATCGCCCAAGCAACCCAGGGGCCGACAATGGCCATCGAGAAGGCATTGGCGCCCAAAGTGGTCAGCCCGCCATGCGCGAGCAACAGCGCCTGAAACAAAAGAACAATGACACCCAGCACCGCCATTACCGAAGGGCCAAAGATCACCGCGCCAAGGCCGGTGCCGGTCGGGTGCGAGCACGAGCCCGTCACCGAGGGGATCTTGAGGGCCGAGAGCACGAAGGCAAAGGCGCCCGAGGCGGCAAGCGTCAACCGTGCCTCCGGGCGTTCGGCCACGAGCTTGCGGATCTTGAGCGTGCCCGCCACGAAAAACGGCGCGGCGGCAACATACCAGCCGATGGCATGGCTGGCGGGGAGGTATCCCTCCATGATATGCATATGACTTCCTTCCACTTCTGACGCGCCGCTTTCGAAGGCCGGGGGCACCCCGCCCCGGGAAGGCTTGCGACGCTCGAGCGATGGCAGGTCTCCTGACTTGCGGGTCATGAAACCGGTCACCTTCCCGACTGGTGCTCCCCGTGGACAGGGCAGTCAGTGGCATTCGACCGGGTCTCGCCGCTCACAGTTGCGGGGGCAGTCACGGATTTGGCCCCTGATGGGTAATCCTCACCGTGTTCCCTATTAATCCCATCCCGTTGGGAACCATCGCGGGGAAGTATCCCCGCTGTCACGGAACTGTCAACCCTCGCAGCCTGCGTCAGAGGGCGCGGCGCATCAGGTAGATGTCCATCACCCAGCCATGCGCCGCGCGCAGGGCCGCGCGGGTGGACAGGATTTGTTCTGTCACCTCGGCCAAGGGCCCGGCCACCAAGACCTCTTCTTGCATCGCGACACAGCCGCCCCACCAGATCGTGATCCCTTGCGGATCAAGGCTTTGGAAGGAGCATTCGCCATCAAGCATCACCACAACCGTCTCGGCGGCGGCGGGCCAGCCATGGTCGCGAATTTGCCGCCCGGTGGTGATGACAACGGGCGCGCCAATGCCATTGAGCGGGATCGCATGGGCCGCACAAAGCGCCTGAATTGCGGTGATGCCGGGGATGACCCGCGTGCGCAGCGCAAGGCGTTTTTCAAGCCGCGCGGCAATGCGCAAGGTGCTGTCGTAAAGGGACGGATCGCCCCAGACCAACAGCGCCACCTTGCCGCTCAGATCCGGGCATTGCGCGGTGATCTGGGCCAGCCAGGCCTCGGCAATCGCATCGTGCCAATCATCCACCCCCTTGCGGTAAGAGGGGGTTGCGGCATCCCGCACCGGCAGATCAAACTCCACCACTTTGGTGGCCGGGTTGGTGAGGTGTTCGGCACAAAGCGCGCGCCGCAGCCCCGCAAGGTCTGATTTGTCGGCGCCCTTGAGCGGAATGAGGATCAACTCGGCCGCGTTCATCGCCGCAACCGCCTGCAGCGTCACATGACCGGGATTGCCGGTGCCGATGCCGATCAGCGTCAGCTCGATCATCGCGCCGCCTCCGGGTCGTAAAGCGGGCCGTAAAGGATGAGCGCGGGCTTGTCGGAGCGCGCCTCTGCCAGCTCCGCGGCCAGCGCGGCCACGCTTGAGCGGTGCAGGCTTTGCTCGGGATGCCCCACAGCTTCGGCCAGCAGCGCGGGCGTGTCGGGCGCAAGGCCATGAGCGATCAGATCTGCCGCGAGCTTCGGAAAGGTGCGCTTGCCCATGAACACCACCGTCGTCGCGCCCGGATCGGCCAGCGCGGCCCAGGTCAGCGTTTCGGGCAGATCGCCCGTCACATCGGCGCCGGTGACAAATTGCACCCGCCGCGCGGTGAGCCGGCGCGTGAGCGGCAGCCCCGCCGCCGCCGCCGCCGCACAGGCCGAGGGCACGCCGGGGATGATCTCATGCTCGATCCCGGCCTCGTGAAGCGCCACAAGCTCCTCCTCAAGGCGGCCAAAAAGCCCGCTGTCGCCGGATTTGAGCCGCACCACGCGTTGCCCGGTTTTGGCATGGTCCACCAGCAGGCGGCTCACATGGTCCTGCTTCGGCGAGGGCCGCCCCGCGCGTTTGCCCACGGCGATAAGTTCCGCCCCAGCGCGCGCATGGCCCAAGATCGGCCCGGAGGAAAGATCATCAAAAAGCACCACATCGGCCCTGGCGAGCCGGTCGGCGGCTTTCAGCGTCAGAAGCTCCGGGTCGCCGGGGCCGGAGGAGACAAACGAAACAAAGCCGCTCATTCGGTGCCCTCCGGGAAGCGCGGATGGGTGCCAAGCGGGCGGTAGCGGCGATCATAATCGCCCGCATAAAGGCGGCTTTCGTCAAACTCTTCCGCGCCGAGCGAGGGGCCGACAAGGATCAGCGCGGTGCGCTCCATCTCCGCGCCAATGGCGGTGCGCAGGCTCCCCAGCGTGGCGCGCACCACCCGTTCATCTGGCCAGCTTGCGCGCCAGACAACTGCCACCGGGCAGGCCGCGCCGTAAAAGGGGGTGAGTTTTTCCACCACATCCTCAAGCACATGGACCGAAAGATGGATCGCGAGCACAGCACCGGTGCGGGCGAAGTTTTCGAGCGTTTCGCCCGCGGGCATCGCTGTTGCGCGCCCCGAGGTGCGGGTCAGCACGACCGATTGCGCCACGCCGGGCAAGGTAAGCTCGGCGCCGAGCGTGGCGGCAGCGGCGGCAAAAGAGGGCACGCCCGGCGTCACGTCATAGGGGATGCCAAGCGCGCGCAGCCGCCTGAGTTGCTCGCCCATCGCCGACCAGACGGAGAGATCGCCTGAATGGAGCCGGGCAACGTCGTGCCCCGCGGCATGGGCGGCGGCGATCTCGTCGATGATCGCATCAAGGCTCATCGGCGCGGTGTTGACGATTTTCGCGCCGGGCGGGCAATGCGCAAGCAGCGCCTCGGGCACAAGGCTTCCGGCATAAAGGCAGACCGGCGCGGCGGCGATCAGGTCGCGCCCGCGCAAGGTGATCAGATCTGCTGCGCCCGGCCCCGCGCCGATGAAATGCACCGTCATTCGCCCTCTCCTTCCGCCACGGCGAGCACGACCCCGCCGATCACTTCGCGCCCCCGCACAAGCCGCGCTTGCGGCCCAGCGGCGACCAGCGCCGCCGCCTCTGCCACCGATCCGGTGCCCTTGAGCGCCAGAACACGGGCCGAGCGCGTGGGCGTTTCCACCCCGGCCACATCGACCCCCAGCACCCGGTATCCGGGCAGTGCGGCGGCAAGCTCTTGGGCCTTTTCCGCCGCCGTTGCAAGGGCATCGACCGGCCCCGCCGCCGCCAGCGCCGCGGCAAAATCCACCGTGCCACGGCGGAACCCGAGCCCCGCCACTCTCATCGCGTCACGCTCCATTGCACCTGCGGGCGTGTCCGGCCCCAGCCGCGCATGCGCCCCAAGGGCTCGGCCTCGGCGATCTCGATCCGCATCAGGCTGCCGCCAAAGCGGGCGTGCAACTGTGAAAGCAGCGCCTCCGTCTCCAGTGTCACGCCATTCGCCACAAGCCGCGTGCCGGGCGCAAGGCGATCCCAGAGCCACGTGTAAAGCGCCTGCGATCCGCCGCCGCCAACAAAAACGGCATCTGGTGGCGCAAGCCCGTCCAGCGCGTCGGGCGCAGCCCCCGCGACAAGCTGCATGACGTCCGCCAACCCGAAGGCGGCGATATTGGCCGCGATATTCGCGCGCCGGTCCGCGCGCGGCTCGATGGTGAGTGCGCGCCCCCCGGCGAGGCACCACTCGACCGAAACCGAGCCCGAGCCGCCGCCAATATCCCACAACAGCGCACCCGGGCGCGGGGCCAGCGCGGCCAGCGTCAAGGCCCGGAACGGAGATTTCGTGATCTGCCCGTCATGGGCAAAAAGGCTCTCCGGCCGCCCCGGCACGCGCGAAAGGCCTGCGGATGCCGGAAGATCCGCGCCATCGAGCGCCACCGCGACGAGAGGGGAAACATCTTCCAAATCATAGCTTTGCGCCAAGGTGGTGCGCAAACGCTCGGCCCGGCCGCCAAGGTTTTCCGCCACCACCATGCGCAGCGCGCCAAAGCCCTGATTGCTGAGCCAGTGCGCAAGATCAGCCACCGCCGCGCCATCGCGCAGCGTGACGATGATCTGCGCCCCGCGACAGATTTCGGGGCGCAGCCGCGCGAAAGGCGCGGCATGCAGGCCAAGCGCCCGCACCCGCTCGCCATGCCAGCCAAGGCGCGCACAGAGGAGCGAAACGACCCCCGCCACCGGGATCGCATGCCAATCATCGGGCGCGAGCACATCGGCGAGCCGCGCCCCGGCGCCACACCAGAACGGATCACCCGAGGCCAGCACCACCACCGGGCGGCCGCGAACTGCCAGCACCGGCGCAATGTCAAAGGGCACGGGCCAGGGGCGGCCCCGTTCGCCCGCGCCCACCAGCGCCAGATGCCTTGGCCCCCCAAAGATCACCTGTGCTTTTTGCAGCGCTTCACGGCTTGCCAAGGGCAGCCCCTCCGGGCCATCTTCGCCCAGACCGATGATCGTGAGCCAGGGGTCAGACATGACGCGCCTCCTTTTGCTCGGCGGCACCACCGAAGCGAGCCTTTTGGCAAAAACCCTTGCAGAAAAAGGGTTTAGAGCCGTCTTTTCCTATGCCGGGCGCACCGGAAAGCCGGTGGCGCAACCGCTTCCCACCCGCATTGGCGGCTTTGGCGGTATCGACGGGCTCAAGGCGTATCTGCGCACCGAGGGCATCACGCAGGTGATCGACGCGACCCATCCCTTCGCCGCGCAGATGAGCGCCCATGCCGTTGCCGCCTGCGCCGAGACGGGCGTGGATCTGTGCGCGTTTGAGCGCGCGCCCTGGGTGGCGCAGGCGGGGGACCGCTGGCAGCATGTGCCCGATCTCGCCGCCGCCGTTGCGGCCCTGCCCCCGGAGCCGGCCCGCGTGTTCCTTGCCATCGGCAAGCAGCATCTCGACGCATTTGATGCCGCACCGCAGCATCACTATTTGCTGCGCCTCGTCGATCCACCCGAAGGCGCGCTGCCGCTCCCCGATGCGTCCGCCGTGATCGCCCGCGGCCCCTTTGATGTTCAAGGGGATAGCGAATTGCTGCGCAGCGAAGCCATCACCCATATCGTGGCCAAAAACGCTGGCGGGCGCGGCGCAGAGGCCAAACTCATCGCCGCGCGCGCGCTTGGCATTCCGGTGATCCTGATTGATCGGCCCTATGTGCCGCAGCGCAGCATCTGCGGTTCGGTTGCAGAGGTGCTGGACTGGCTGGCCGCTCACGGCGCCACGCCCCGGGGCGTATAAACCCAGCGCCCCACCCGCCGCGTGGTGGAATTGCCCACCAGCACCACGGTGCGCATATCGGCCATGTCCGGCGTCGCCTCGGCCAGCGTGACAACGTTGATCTGTTCCTCGGGGGTTGTCACCGCGCGCGCAAACAGGATGAGCCGCCCGGGCTCGCATTCCTCGCGCAGCACCTCCAGCACACGGGCAAATTGATGCGGGCGGGATTTTGAGCGCGGGTTGTAAAAGGCCATCGCAAAATCGCCCTGCGCCGCATGCCGCAACCGGCGCTCAACGAGGTCGAAAGGCTTGAGGTTGTCGCTCAGGTTGATGGCGCAGAAATCATGCCCCAAAGGCGCGCCCGCCCGCGCGGCGGCGGCGAGCATCGCGGTGATGCCGGGCAGGATGCGGATCTCGGTTTCGGCAAATTCGGGCGCCGCCTCGAGCCCCTCAAAAAGCGCCGAGGCCATGGCAAACACCCCCGGATCGCCCGAGGAGACAATCACCACGCGCCGCCCTTCTGCCGCCATTTCAAGGGCATGGCGGGCGCGGTCAAGTTCCACGCGGTTGTCGGAGGCATGCAGCGTCAGCCCCGGGCGCGGCGCAATCCGCGCCACATAAGGAATATAGCCGACAATATCGGTCGCCTCGGACAGGGCCGCCGTGACCTCCGGCGTCACCAGCGCTTCATCTCCGGGGCCAAGCCCCGCAACCGTAACCCAACCGCTCATGCGAGCCCCTCCCTCTCGGGGCGCCGCCCCGCTCCATGCACGAGCACGATTGCAAAATAGGGGCAATCTTCCGCGTCAACTTCTGAAAGCCGCGCCAGCCGCTCTGTGGGCATCGTGCCGCGCTCCACGAGCCAGGCCGCCTCAAGCTTGCCCACCGCGGAAAGCGCGCGCTTGATCTTGGGCAGGTTGCGCCCGGTCTTCATCACCACAAGCGCATCGGCCGCCGCCATGTGGCGCGCGAGGTCCGCCTCGGGAAGCGTGCCCGCGAGCACGGTGAGCACATCGTCGCCCCAGGTGATCGGCTGGCCCGTCGCGGTCCAGCAGCCGACCATGCCCGGAATGCCGGGGATCACATCAACCTCAACGCGGCCCAGAAGCCGCGTGTAAAGATGCATGAAGGAGCCATAGAAGAAGGGGTCGCCCTCACATAAAACAACGATGTCGCGGGTTTTCGAAATTTCAAGAAGCCTAGAAGCCCAGTCATCGTAGAAGCCGGCGAGGGCCGCAATATACTCCGGGCTGTCGAACGGAAGCTCGGTCGTGACCGGATATTCCATCGCATGTTCCACAACATTCGGCGCAAGCATGCCCTCGACAATGCGGCGCGCCTGCCCGGCCCGCCCGGCCTTGCGGAAATAGGCAATATCGGTTGCGGCGCGGATCGCGCGGTCCGATTTTACCGAGATCAGCTCGGGGTCGCCGGGGCCAAGCCCCGCACAGATGATCCGCCCCATTCTTATTCCTTCCGGCTTGCCAGCGCGTTCACCGCCGCCACAGTGATCGCCGAGCCCCCAAGCCGCCCCTCCACAATCACCCAGGGCACCGGGTTCGCCTGCGCGAGTGCGGCCTTGCTCTCGGCCGCGCCGATAAAGCCGACGGGGCAGCCGATGATCGCTGCCGGGCGCGGGCAGGCCGGGTCTTCGAGCATGTTCAGAAGGTGGAAAAGCGCCGTCGGCGCATTGCCGATCGCCACCACCGCGCCGGCGAGCTTCGGGCGCCACAGCTCCAGCGCCGCCGCCGAGCGGGTGTTTTCCATCTCGCGCGCCATCTCCGGCACGCGCGGATCTTGCAAGGTGCAGATGACCTCGTTCTTTGCGGGCAGCCGCGCGCGGGTGATCCCCTCGCTCACCATCCGCGCATCGCACAGGATCGGCGCGCCCGCCTCAAGCGCGGCCCGCGCGGCAATCGCCATGCCCGGCGCAAAGCGCACATGGCGCTCCAGCCCCACCATCCCGGCGGCATGGATCATCCGCACCACGACCACCTCCTCTTCGGGGGTGAAGCGGGCAAGCTCCGCCTCGGCGCGGATCGTGGCGAAGGATTGCACGTAAATCTTCGCGCCGTCCTTCTCATAGGTATGGGGCATTGCGGGTCTCCGGGTCGGGTTGGGCGCTCATAGCCGCTCCTGCAAGCTTGCCGCAATCGAATTGCGGCGGGTCTGCCAAAGCCCCGCCTCGGCGAGGCGGCGGAAGAGATCGCGCATCGCGGCAAGCGCTTCCGGGTTGGCGGTTTCCAGAAAGGCGGTGACGGCATCATCGCCGAGCGTCGCCTCGTGATAAAGGTCAAACAGATGGGCGGGAACGGCTTGGGCCAGATGGGCGAAGGCGGCCATGTGGTCGAGCGTCGCGGCAATTTCGGCGCCGCCGCGAAAGCCGTGCCGCATCATGCCCGCAACCCAATCCGGGTTGGTGGCCCGCGCCCGCACCACGCGGGCGATCTCTTCGGGCAGCGTGCGGGCGCGCGGGCGGGAAGGATCTGTCGCGTCGAGGTGGTAAAGCGCGGGCGTTGCCGCGCCAATATGCGCGAGCGCGGCGGCAAAGCCCGCCTCATGGGCGGCGTAATCGGAGGCCAGCAGCAGGTCGGACTCGGGCAGATCCTGCGCATGGACAAAACTGTCCGAGGCCATCAGGCGCGCTTCCAGCCCTTCCCGATCGGCGCGAATCTCGCCTTTTTTGTCAATGGCATAGCTTGAGGCGGCCAGCCATGCCTCACCCGCCGCCGCGCGCGCCTCGGGGGTGAAGGCATCCAGCGCCGCGCCCATGCCGAGCCCGTACTGGCCGGGCCGGGGCCCGAACACGCGCGGGGCGGGGCGGGCATAGGGGTTATCCTCGAGGCTTTCCTCGCGCGCGGCGAGCGCTTCTGCCCCGGTCTCGAAAAGCTGGGCGAGGCCCGGAAAAATATCGCGAAACAGGCCCGAGACGCGCAAGGTGACGTCAATCCGGGGCCGGCCCAGGAGCGCGAGCGGCAGGACCTCAACGCCCGAGACCCGCGCCGCGCCCTCGTCCCAGACCGGCTTGAGGCCGGCAAGATGCAGCGCCATGGCAAATTCTTCGCCCGCGGTGCGCATCGTCGCCGAGCCCCAAAGGTCCACCACCAGCCCCTTCGGCCAGTCGCCCTGATCTTGCAGATGCTTGCGCAACAGCTCTTCGGCAAGCTTGACGCCCTGCGCATGGGCCGCGCGCGAGGGCACGGCGCGGGGATCGACGGCAAAGAGATTGCGCCCGGTGGGCAGCACATCGGCGCGCCCCCGCGCGGGACTGCCCGAGGGGCCGGGCGGCACGCGCGCGCCTGAAAGCGCCGCCGAGAGCCCGGCGCGCTCCTCGGTGCCACAGGCCCCCTGCCCCAGCACATGCAGCCCCTCGCCGAACTGGCTTTCCTTGATGTCGCAGACAAAGCGGTCAATCCGGGTGATTGCCTCGGCGGCGGAGGCCTGTGGCGGGATGCCCAGATCCGCCTCAACCCCGCTCGCGCGGGCCTCGTCGCGGATATCGGCAATCAGCCGGTCACGCCGCGCCGGGTCGAGCCCGTCGGCGGTGGAATATTCGTCAAGCAGCCGCTCCAGCCGGGTCATGCCCTCGGGCACGACCGCGCGCGCGAGCGGCGGCGGCAGATGGCCGAGCGTGATGGCGCCAAGGCGGCGCTTGGCTTGCGCGGCCTCGCCCGGATCGTTGACGATGAACGGGTAGATCACCGGCCCGGTCCAGAGCGCCTCGGGCCAGCAGGCCCGAGAAAGCGCGACCGCCTTGCCCGGCAGCCATTCGAGCGTGCCATGCGCGCCCATATGGATGAGCGCATGAACCCCCTGCGCCCGCAGCCAGAGGTAAAAGGCCACATAGCCGTGGCGCGGCACGCGCGAGAGGTCGTGATACTCGTCCTCGCGCGCGCGCACCTCACCCCGCTCGGGCTGCAGCGCGATCAGCGCCGCGCCGCGCGAAAGCGCCGCAAAGTGAAACGCGCCCCCGGCAAAAGCCGGGTCATCCTCGGGCTGCCCCCAAGCCTCGGTGAGGGCCGCGCGCAGGCGCTCGGGCAGCGTTTCAAGCGCGGCGCGGTAATCAGCAAGCGGCCAGCTTTGCCGCTCTGAGGCAAGCGCTTCAAGCGCCGCCCCGGGCGCAATCGCATAGCCCTCCGCGGCCAGCTGCGCGAGCAGCGCCTCGGTCGAGGCGAGCGCATCAAGGCCCACCGCATGCGCCATCTGCCAGGACCGGCCGGGATAGGTGGAGAGCACCACCGCCACGCGGCGCGCGGGCGCGGGCGTATGGGCGAGCCGATGCCAGCCGGTGATGCGCTCGAGCGCGGCCTCCACGCGGCCCGGATCGGCGCGATGGGCAAAGCGGGCATATTCGAGATCGGGGTCGCGGGGTTCGGGCGCCTTGAAGGAGATGACCCCGGCAAAGAGCCGCCCGTCCACCTCCGGCAGCACCACATGCATGGCAAGATCGGCAGGCGAAAGGCCACGCTCGGCGGCCTCCCAGTCGCGCTTGCGCGCGGTTGAGAGCGCGACCTGAAACACCGGCACATTGTAGCGGTCAAAGGGGGTGGTGCCGTCGGTGCCCTGCGCCGAGAAAGCGGTGGCGTTGACAATCAGCGCCGGGCGGCGCGCGCCAAGCGCGGCCTCCACCGCATCGCCAAGCCCCTCCGCCTTGAGAGACCCCGCAAAGAGCCCGCAAGCGGCAAAGCCGCGCGCGCGCAGCCCTGCGATCAGCGCCTCCACCGGCGCGGTATCGGCCGCGGTGAGATAGGAGCGATAAAAGGAAACGAGCGCGAGTGGCCCCTCCCCTTCGGGCGCCGGGATCACCCCTTTGGCGGGGTCATAAAAGCCCCAGTCCGGCAGGCGTTTGTCGCCCGGAACGGGCGGGGCATAAAGGCCCGAGGCAAGCGCAAGCTGCGCCAGCGCCGCCTGTGCGGCGACCGCACCGCCCGCGTCGCACAGCTCTTTCAGGCGCCGGAGCGTCGAGACCGGGAGGGTGGAAAGCGCGTCGAGCCGTTCATCATCGCGGCCATCGGCGGGCAGCACCGCAAGCGCAATCCCCTTGCGGCGGCACAGATCCTGCACCGAGGCGAGCCCATAGGGCCAGTAAGCCTCGCCGCCGATCAGCCGGATGAGAATGCCTTTCGCGCCCGAAAGCGTGTTCTCGACATAGGTATCGACCGAGATCGGGTGGCGCAGCGCCACCAGATTGGCAAGCCGCAACGCGGGAAGCCCCCCCGCCGCGCGCTTCCAGCCTGCCGCAAAAGCCCCAAGGTCGCTGTCGGAGAAGGACAGCGCCACGAGGTCTGCCGGGCGCTGACCAAGATCGGTCGGCACCTCGGTTTCCTCAAGCCCGTGGCTTTCGCGAAAGACGACATGCATCAGGCGGCAACCCCGGTCATCAGCAGCGCGCGGATCGCGTCTTCGTTCACGTCGTCATGCTCGGCAATGACAACGAGCGCGGAGCGACGCGGCCGCTCGCCCCAGGGCTGGTCATATTGATGGCGCACCCGCTCGCCCACGGCCTGCACCAAAAGCCGCATCGGCTTGCCCGCCACCGCAACATGGCCCTTCACCCGCAGGATATTGTGCTCCCGCGCGAGCCGCTCGATGGCCGCCACCAGCGCGGCGGGATCGGCGATTTCGGGCAGATCAATCACCACCGTGTCGAAATCGTCATGCTCATGCTCGCCGTGATCGTCGTGGTGGCTGGGGCGCGCGGCAAGGTCATCCTCGGCGGCAGCATTGATGCCGAGCACCACGAGCGGGTCGATCACGCCTTCGACCATCGGCAGAATGGGCAGCTTGCGCGGCGCCTCCGCCTCGATCGCGGCGCGCGCGGCGGCAAGCCCCGCCTCCCCCGCGAGATCGGCCTTGGACAGGAGCACGAGATCGGCGCAGGCGATCTGATCCTCGAACACTTCGGAGAGCGGCGTTTCGTGGTCGATGCTGTCATCGGCCTGCCGTTGCGCATCGACCGCGGCCTCGTCGGGGGCAAAGCGGCCTGCCGCCACCGCCTCGGCATCGGCCACGGCAATCACGCCATCGACCGTGATTTTCGAGCGGATCGCGGGCCAGTCGAAGGCCTTCAGGAGCGGTTTGGGCAGCGCCAGACCCGAGGTCTCGATCAGGATATGGTCCGGGCGGTTGGGCCGCGCCATCAAAGCCTCGATGGTCGGGATGAACTCATCGGCGACGGTGCAGCAGATGCAGCCGTTGGCCAGCTCGACAATGTTCTCGTCGGGGCAATTTTCGTCGGCGCATTGGCGCAAGATCTCGCCGTCCACGCCCACCGTGCCGAATTCGTTCACCAGCACGGCAAGCGTGCGCCCGCCGGGGTTGGCCATCAGGTGGCGAATGAGCGTGGTTTTTCCCGCGCCCAGAAAGCCGGTGATCACGGTAACGGGGATTTTGGTCAGGTCCGACATGGGCTACTCCTCGGGGGTCAACGCTGGGGGCGGGATGCGCGCAAGGCTCTGCTTGCGGAAGATTTCGGGCCGCGCGCGCCAGGGCACGAGCCCGTCGGCGCTTTGCGCGTAAAGCGCGGCGCCCTCAAGCACGGTCGCGGCATCTGCGGGGCCAAGCCGGCCATAGACATAGGACCATTTGCCGGGCGCGGAGAGCGCGACAGAACAGCCCTGCGTGCAGGCCGACAGGCATTCCACGGGAACGATCCGCACCCCGTCCGGGCACGGCAGATCGGCGAGCGCGGCATGAAGCGCCGCGCCGGGGCGGATTTCGTCCTCCGGCGCCTCGCCCGCGCGCCGGCAGGTGGTGCAGACATGTAGCGTGGCGACCATTCGCCCCTCCCCGATGCCTCTTGCGAGGCCTTCCCTGAGGCTTGGGGGATCGCCCGAAGACGGGCCTTGGGCCCGTCCTCCGGTCGCGGCACACCCCGTCCGCCCGAACGCATGCGCTGGCAGGTCTCCCGGCTTGCGGATGCGAGGGAAATCCCTCACGGTCGCCCCTCCTTCCCGGCCCCCTCTCGGGTCTGCCAGTGGTGCGGAGCGCCCTCTCCGGTCACGGTCGCGGGGGCGGCTGCGTTCGGCTTTTTGCGCCTGAGCGTCGCAAAGCCTGTCGCATTCCCTCTTCGCCTGTCATAGGACAGAAACCAGCGCCGCTCCTGAGTGGGCGAGAGATAGTGCATTGTCAAGCAGGAGGCCGCCGCAATGACGCCCGAAACCGACCCCGCCCCGCCGCATGACACCGAGGGCACGCCCGAAGATCTGGTGCGCCATGCCGCGAAAATGGCCAAGAAGAAGGCCTCGCGCGACAAGATCATGGCGGGGAAATCCGGGGAAAAGGGGCTTGTGATTGTCCACACCGGATCGGGCAAGGGCAAAAGCTCGGCCGGGTTCGGGATGATCCTGCGCTGCATCGCGCATGAGATGCCCTGCGCGGTGGTGCAGTTCATCAAGGGCGCCTGGGATACCGGCGAGCGGCGCCTGCTCACCGAGCATTTCGGCGCGCTGTGCCAGTTTTATGCGATGGGCGAGGGCTTCACCTGGGAAACGCAGGACCGCGAGCGCGACGTGGCGGCGGCGCGCGCGGGATGGGAGAAGGCGAAGGCGTTGATCCGCGATCCGCAGATCCGCATGGTGCTTCTGGACGAGATCAACATCGCGCTGCGCTACGATTACCTCGATCTGGCCGAGGTGCTGGCGTTTTTGCGCGACGAAAAACCGGAAATGACCCATGTCGTGCTCACCGGCCGCAACGCCGCGCCCGAGCTGATCGAGGCGGCCGATCTGGTGACCGAGATGGGTCCGATCAAACATCCGTTCCGTGCCGGCATCAAAGGCCAGCCGGGGGTCGAGTTCTGAGCCGAAGGCCGGGGGCGCTGCCCCCGGACCCCCGGGATATTTGGGGCAAGATGAAAGACCACGTTAAGAATCTGTTAACCATGTGCGCGCAGGCTGAAAGAACGGTACAGGGAGGGATCCCGATGACCGTGCAAGGTGAAAGCGCCGCGCCCTCCCTGCCTTGGCAGGCCTGGGTGCGGTGCCGCGCCTCTTTTGCCGATGCGGCTTTCAGCTTGCTCTTAAATATCCCCGCCGGAGGCTCCCGCGGCGGCAACAGGCGCGGAGGCCGGGCATGAGCGCGATCATGATCCAGGGCGCGGGCTCGAATGTCGGCAAGTCGATGCTGGTGGCGGGGCTGTGCCGCGCAGCGCGGCGGCGGGGCTTTTCGGTTGCGCCGTTCAAGCCGCAGAACATGTCCAACAATGCCGCCGTAACGGCGGATGGCGGCGAGATCGGACGCGCGCAGGCGTTGCAGGCGCTGGCCTGCGGGCTGGAGCCGATGGTCGACATGAACCCGATCCTGCTCAAGCCCGAAACCGATGTCGGCGCGCAGGTGGTGGTGCAGGGCAAACGCCTCACCACCACCAAGGCGCGCGATTATGCGGCCCTGAAGCCGCAGTTGATGGGCGCGGTGCTGGAGAGTTTCGCGCGCCTCAAGGCGGCGCATGATCTGGTCATTGTCGAGGGCGCGGGGAGCCCGGCCGAGGTAAACCTGCGCGCGGGGGACATTGCCAATATGGGATTCGCGCGCGCCGCCGATGTGCCGGTGGTGCTCGCGGGCGACATCGACCGCGGCGGTGTGATCGCGCAGATCATCGGCACGCAGGCAGTGCTTGACCCCGCAGATGCCGCGATGATTTCCGGGTTTATCATCAACAAGTTCCGGGGCGATGTTTCGCTTTTTGACGAGGGCTACCGGCTGATCGAGGCGCGCACCGGCTGGCCTGGCTTTGGCACGCTGCCGTGGTTTGGGCTGGCGCATCGGCTGCCCGCCGAAGACGCGCTCGACCTTGGCTCGGGGCGCAGCGAGGGCGGCCTCACCGTGGCCTGCCTCGCGCTCTCGCGCATCGCCAATTTCGACGATCTTGACCCGCTTGCGGCAGAGCCGGGGGTTGACCTTGTGATGGTCACGCCGGGCCAGCCGATCCCGGCCACGGCGCGGCTCGTGGTGATTCCGGGCTCAAAATCGACCCGCGGCGATCTTGCCTTCCTGCGCGATCAGGGCTGGGATATCGACCTCGCCGCCCATGTGCGGCGTGGCGGCCATGTGCTGGGCATTTGTGGCGGCTATCAGATGCTGGGCCGCACGGTTGCCGACCCCGACGGCATCGAGGGCGCGCCCGGCACCACGCCGGGCCTTGGTCTGCTTGACGTGGAAACGGTGATGACGCCGGACAAGCGCCTCACCCGCACCCGTGCCACCCATGCCGCGACCGGGCTCGCCGTCGAGGGCTACGAGATCCATATCGGCAAGACCGAGGGGCCGGACCGCGCCCGCCCCTTTGCGCTGATCGACGGGGCGCCCGAGGGGGCGATCTCCGCCTCGGGGCGGATCATCGGCAGCTATCTGCACGGGATGTTCTCGGCGGATGCGTTCCGGGCGGCCTTTCTCGAAAGCCTCGGCATCCCCGCCTCGGGCCAAAGCCACGGGGCCGGGGTCGAGGCCACGCTCGAAGCGCTCGCCGACCATATGGAAGCGCATCTCGACGTCGCGGGGCTGCTCGCGCTCGCGCGCTAGCGGGTCTCCCATTCGGTGGCAAGGTTCGCCTGCCAGCCTGCGCGGTGCAAAAGCGGCGTGTCATCGGTGAATTCCGGGGTGCCGATGCAAAGCCAGGCGGTAAATTCCCACTCGGGCGGTGTGCCCAGAAGCCGCTCGATCGCGCGCGGATCAAGCACCGAGACCATGCCAAGACCAAGGTTTTCCGCCCGGGCAGCCAGCCAGAGCGTGTGGATTGCCATGGCGGTCGATTGCTGCAAGGTGACGGGCATGGTGGCGCGGCCCAGCCCGTGCCCGGCCTGCGGGTCACGATGGGTGAAAACGGCAAGCTGCAACGGCGCCTGGTCGATGCCTTGCAGCTTCAGCTTTGCATAGGCCGCGGCCTGGTCATCGGCATAAACTGCCCCGGCCTCTGCGCGGGCCGCCTCGAAATTCGCCAGCACCGCGGCGCGGATCTCGGGGCTTTCGACACGCAGCACCCGCCAGGGCCGGGCATTGCCGACCGAGGGCGCCATATCCATCACCGCCCGCAGGCGCGCGACCACCGCTTCGGAGATCGGATCGGGGCGAAAATGGCGCACATCGCGGCGCCAGCGCAAAACCTCGGTCAGCGCATCGCGGTGGGTCTGATCAAATTGCATCGCTCAAAGCCTTCTCCAGCCTGTCCCATTCTCGCGCGCCCCCGGGCAGGCCGAGCCGCAACCAGCTTGGCGAATAGGGAAAGATCCGGCTCCAGATCTGTGCCCGTGCCAGCCGCTCCTGCGCGGCGAGCGCATCGGGGGTCGCATACGTGCGAAAAAGCGCGGTGCCGCCCACAAGCGCCCAGCCCGCTGCCGCGGCGATCGCATCAAGGCGGTGCGCCTCTGCGGTGAGCCGCGCCGTTGTCGCCTCGGCCCAGGGGCGATCAAGCAACGCGCGGGTGCCGGTTTCAATCGCGGGGCCGGAAACGGGCCAAGGCCCGACCATGTCTTCAAGCCGCGCCACCGTGGCGGCATCGGCAAAGGCAAAGCCGAGTCGCAGCCCCGCAAGGCCATAGAACTTGCCAAAGGACCGCAGCACGATGATTTTGGCCCCCGCTTTCGCCGCGAGCGAGGTCTCGGGCGTGGCATCGGCGAAACTCTCGTCCACCACCATGCGCCGCACCTGCAGGCCAAGCGCGCGCAACGCCTCGGGGCTCGTCACACGGCCATCGGGGTTGTTGGGGTTGACCACCACGGCAAGATCGGCCCCCGCAAGGGCGCGCAGGCTCGTCACCTCCTCAACCTCCCAGCCCGCCGCCCGAAGCGCGGCCGCATGCTCGTTGTAGGTCGGCGCCAGAACCCGGGCGAGGCCGGGCGGCGTGAGCCGGGGAATGAGCTGGATTGCCTGCTGCGCCCCCGCAAGGGCGACGCCGGGCGCCTGCGTGCCAAAGGCTGTTTGCGCTGCGGCAATCAGCGCCTCCTTGGCTGCGGCGGTGGGCAGGCCGGTCCAGGCTTCGGGGGCGAGCCGCGCGAGCGGATAGGGCACCCGGTTGATGCCGGTCGAGAGATCGATCCAGTCGGCGCCGCCGAACCGGGCCTTGGCCGCATCAATATTGCCGCCGTGATCGCGTCTCATGCGAAGCTCCCCAAAAGCGCCACAAGGGCAATGAGCAAAATGGCCCCGCCCATCGCGCGGCGATAAAGCGCAAGGCCGCGGGCAAGGGTTTGCGGCACGGGGTCCGGGGCGGTGCCGTTGAGCCATGGCTCGGTGGCCACCCGGTCCCCATAGATGCGCGGCCCGGAGAGCCGGATGCCGAGCCCGCCCGCGAGCGCCGCCTCGGGCCAGCCCGCATTGGGGGAGCGATGCGCGCGGGCATCGCGCACCATCACGGCCAGCGCCTCGCGCGCCTTGGCTCCGGCGGCAAGGCCAAAGAGCAGGCCGGTGAGCCGCGCCGGGATCAGGTTCACGAGGTCATCGACCCGCGCGGAGGCCCAGCCAAAGCGCTCATAGCGCGCGCTGCGGTGCCCGATCATCGAATCGAGCGTGTTGATCGCCTTGTAGGCGGCGATGCCCGGCAGCCCGGCGACGCAGCCCCAAAACAGCGGCGCGATGATGCCATCCGACGAATTCTCGGCAAGGCTCTCGAGCGCGGCGCGGGCAACGCCGGCCTCGTCAAGCTGCGCCGGGTCGCGGCCCACGATCATCGAGACCTCATGGCGCGCCTGTGCGAGATTGCCCGCAATGAGCGGGCGCGCCACGGCGGCCACATGATCATGCATCGAGCGCAGCGCGACAAAGGGCCAGGCGAGCAGGCCGCCGAACAGGACACCAATCCAACTCTGCGGCAGAAGGGTCTGAAGCAGCGTGGTTAGTCCAAGAACGACCCCGATCACGACCGCAGCCGCCGCCACGCCCATCAGTCGTTGCGCCGCGCCGCCGTTCCAGCGCGCCTCCAGCGCGGCGATCAGCGCGCCAAACCAGGTCACCGGATGGCCGATCCGGGCATAAAGCGCGCCCGGCCAGGAAAGCGCCAGATCGAGCGCGATCGCCACCAGCATCATCGCCGCAAAGTTCATCGCGTGCCCCCCCTGAGCCGCAAGATCCCGCGCCAGCCCGCCGCGCGCAAGAGCGCTTCGGCGCCCGTGGGCACGCGGCCCGGCGCAAAGATCAGGCCACGTGCGGGCCCGGTATGGGCGCGCATCCAGCCAAGCGCGCCGAGCCGTGCGGCAAGCGCGGGCGCACTCTCCACAGCGGGGCCGCGCAGGCGCGAGGAGCGCGCCGCACTTTCAGATGCGAGCGCGGCGAGGTCGGCAAGCGTGGGCCCGGCCTGCCAACGCGCCACGAGGTCCGATATATCGGGAAAGGCCGTGTCGCGCGGCTCGGTGCGCACCGGCGGCCCCTCAAAACCGCCGAGGATCTCATAGCGCGGCAGCGGCGGCAGCAGGCCAAGTGAGCAGCCCTGCCGCGAGGCCCAAAGGAGCCGGTCCGGCGCGGCAAACATCAAAGGGTCCGAAGCGCCCTCGGCCGCGATACAGGCCTTGGCAAGCATCTCTTCAGGCGCGCCAACGCCCGCAAGCCGCGCGAGCGCCAGCAGCGCCGCGGTCGAGACCCCGGTGCCAAGCCCCGGTGCCACCACCGGGCGCACCACCACCTGCCCGAAAAGCCCGGCCCCGATCCGCTCCAGAAAGGCGCGCCCGCGCGCCGGGCTGAGCCCCGCCCCGTGAATTCTGAGCCCCCGGCCCGGGCGGTGGCGCGCATCGAGTCCCAGATCGGGCGCTGAAAGCGTCACCAGCGCAACCGCGCCCTCGGGGCCAAGCCGGCCCTGCAGCCATTCGCCAAAATGGCCGGGAATATGCACGAAGGCGCTCATCCAAACGTCCGGTTCACGGCGCCAACCCCCCAGTGCCCGCCCGGCAGCGCCACAATTCGGGTGAGCGAAAGGGGCGCAATATCAAAGGCAAGCGCGGCGGGGATATGCCCCATCGCCAGCGCAAGCGCGGCGCGCACCACCCCCGCATGGGCAACAACAGCGGTGCGCCCGCCCTGCCCTGCCAGATCGCGCAGCGCCGGGAAGACCCGCGCACATTGATCTTCGAAACTCTCGCCCGCGGGGGGGCGGTGGCAGGCAAGCTCCGCCCGCGTCATCGCCCCGATGTCGGGCAGATCGGCAAAGGGCACCCCTTCCCACGCGCCAAAATCCTGCTCCCAGAGCCGTTCGTCCAGATCCGGCGTCCGGCCCGGAAACACGGCGGCGGCGGTCTCGCGGCAGCGCAGCGCCGGGCTGGCCACCAGCCGCGCCGCGCCCACCGCCGCGCACAACGCCGCAAGCGGCGCGGGGCCCGGAAGGTCTGCGGGCACATCGCGCCGCCCCGCAAGGCAGCCGCCATTGCGCGCCGGAGCATGACGGATCAGCAAAAGCTCCGCCCCCGTCGCCCGCACTGCCTGCGCCTCCGTCGCCCCGTTCCCGCCCATGGTCGCATTTCTCCTTCCGGTCCGGCGCCCTTTCTGCTTTGTTGCCGCGCAAGGAACAAGAGGCAAGGTCCACGCCCCCATGGCACGCATTCTTCTGGTCACCGGCGGCGCCCGTTCGGGCAAGAGCACCCATGCCGAGGCACGCACCCTCGCGCTGGGCCGCCCCGCCCATTACATCGCCACCGCCGAGATCTGGGATGAGGAAATGGCCGCCCGCATCGCTGTGCATCAGGCGCGCCGCGGCCCGGAATGGACCACCCATGCCGAACCGCTTGACCTTGTGGGGGTGCTGCGCGCCACCGACGACGCCCCCCGCCTCGTCGATTGCCTCACGCTCTGGCTCACCAATCTGATGCTGGGCGCGCAAGATTGGGAGGCTGCGGCAAAGGCGCTTCTTGCCTCTCTCCCCGATCTTGCCGCACCCGTCGTTTTTGTAAGCAACGAGGTGGGGCTCGGCATCGTGCCCGACAACCGCCTCGCCCGGGACTTCCGCGATGCTGCGGGGTTTCTCAACCAATGGGTCGCCGCGGCGGCGGATGAAGTGATCTTCACCGTCGCGGGCCTGCCAATGAAAGTGAAATAAGAAAATGCTGCAATTCCAATCCTATGCAGAGTTCGCCACGCTGATCGACCGGCTTCCCGTTGCCGATGAGGCGATCCGCGCCGAGGCGCGCGCGCGCCAGGACAACCTCACCAAGCCGCTTGGCTCGCTGGGCAAGCTCGAGGATGTGGCAGTGCATTGGGCGGCCTGGCGCGGCACCGTGAAGCCGACGATTTCCAAGGCGCAGGGCATTGTCTTTGCGGGCAATCACGGCATCTGCAAACTCGGCGTGAGCCCCTTCCCGCAGGAAGTCACGATCCAGATGGTGGCAAATTACGAGGCGGGCGGCGCGGCGATCAACCAGCTTTGCCGCGCTTCCGGCGCCGATCTGACCGTGGTCAAGCTCGACCTGGACTGGCCGACGCAAGATTTCACCCAAGGCCCGGCGATGGACGAGGCGGAAACGATTGCCGCGCTCAACGCGGGCGCCGCGGCGGTGGACGAAAGCGCCGATGTGGTGTTCGTGGGCGAAATGGGGATCGGCAACTCCACCGTGGCGGCGGCGCTCGCCGCGGCGGTGTTTGGCGGCACCGGCGCGGATTGGGTCGGCCCCGGCGCGGGCGCGGACCCGGCGGGCATCGCGCGCAAGACCGCGGTGATCGACAAGGGCCTTGCGCTGCATTCCGGCCTTGGCGGCATCGAAACGCTGGGCGCGCTTGGCGGGCGCGAAATCGCCGCGATGTGCGGCGCGGTGCTGGCGGCACGGGCGGCGCGGATCCCGGTCATTCTCGACGGGTTCATCTGCACCGGCGCCGTTTCCACGCTTTTCAAGGTTGATCCGCGGCTCCTTGACCACTGCATCGTCGGCCATGCCTCGGCGGAGCCCGGCCACCGCCGCATCCTTGCCGCCATGAACAAGGTGGCGCTGCTGGAAATGGGCATGCGGCTCGGGGAAGGCACCGGCGCGGCGCTCGCGCTCTCGGTCGTGCGCGCCGCGCTTGAGTGCCACAACGGCATGGCGACCTTTGCCGAAGCCGGTGTGAGCGAAGGCCAATGAGGGCGCCCGGGCAGACCGGAACGGGCTGGGCGGGCCAGCGCCTTACCGAGGCCTTGCTGGCCGTGGTGATGCTCACACGCCTTCCCGCCCCCCGTCTGCCCGACCCGGCCCCGAGCCTTGCAGCCGCCTCCTGGGCGTTTCCGCTCGCGGGGGCGCTGCTCGGGGCGCTCAGCGCGCTGGTGCTGAGCCTCGCGCTCGCGCTCGGGCTGCCGCCCGCGCTGGCGGCGGGGCTCGCGCTTGCCGCGCAGGTGATGATGACGGGGGCGCTTCATGAAGACGGCCTCGCCGATTGCGCCGACGGGTTTTGGGGCGGGCACACGCGCGAGCGCCGCCTTGAGATCATGCGCGACAGCCGCATCGGCTCTTATGGCGTCACCGCGCTGGTGCTGGCGCTCGGGCTGCGCTGGCAGGCGCTCGCCCATCTCACCGCTGCCGGGCCGGGCCTTGCCAGTGCCGCGCTTGTCGCCTTGGCCATGGCAAGCCGGGTTGCCCCGGTGGCGCTGATGGCCACGATGCCGCCTGCGCGCGACAATGGCATGGGCCACCGCGCCCGCGGCGCAGCCCCTGCGGCGCTTGCCGTGGCGCTCGCGCTCGGCCTGTCCGGGTTCGCCCTTCCGGGCCTGCCGATCCTTGCGCCGAGCCTTGCAGGCGCACTTGCCGCGCTCGCCGTGGCACGGATCGCCCGGGCCAAACTCGGCGGACAAACCGGGGATGTTCTGGGCGCCTCCCAACAATGCGCCGAACTGGCAGGCTGGTGCGCGCTCTGCGCCACTTTGCCGTGACGCCGCCTGCCCCGCGCAACCTGCCCCGCGCGCCTATATTTTTGATATATTCTAATATTATAAAGGGTTTTAGCCACTAATCGTCGCGTTCCGGGATGATTAGTGGCGCCGCTTCACCGGGCGTTAAGGTCTTTTTCGCAGGATCTGCCCCGGGATTTCGGAGCGCAGGCATGGCAAAGTCAGTCAAGACCAGAACCTTCTTTTCGCATCTGATCAGCATGGGGCTGATCGTAGTTCTCAGCACGTTCGCGGTGGGCGTCGCGCTGGGATTCGCGGTCTATACCGACGGTCAGAGCCACAAGGAAAGCGCGGCGATGGCCACGCTCAAAGAGGATCTGGGCGCGGTCGAGCGGGGCTTTGCCGCGGCGCGCGATATCGAAACGCAGTTCCGCGACCAGCACGACGAAAGCCTGATCACCCGGCACGAGGCGCAGATAGCCGCGACCGAGGAAGAACTCGAATTGATGATTGATGCGGCGCAAAAGCTTGGATTCGCAGATCTTGCAGCGCAATCCGAAGCGCTCAGCGAACCGCTGCTTGATTACGGGGCGAGCTTTCTCGAACTGTCAGACAACCTGCGCGTGGTCGGGCTCGACCATGAATCCGGGCTTCAGGGCGAATTGCGCAACGCTGTGCATGAGGCCGAAAAGATCATCGAATCTCTTGGCATGCCCGAGGTGCGGGCCGCGCTGTTGATGCTGCGCCGACATGAAAAAGATTTCATCCTGCGAATCGACCCGAAATATATCGACAAGGTCGATGAAGAGGTCGCCAAGCTGATCAGTTACCCGGAGGAGAAATATCCCTCCGCCCAACACCGCAACCGCGTGGTGAAGAAGATCGAAGCCTATCAGGAGGCCTTTCACCTCTTCGCCGATCTGTCGATGCAACTGCATGACCTGACGGTCTCAAGCGATGAGCAATATCACACCATGCTGCCGCAGCTCGATCAGTTGCGCGCGCATATCGCGGAGAACAGCGCGGCCCAGGAAGTGCTGGCCAACGAACACAAGATGATGGCGGGGGCGGTGATTGCCGCGACCGGGTTGATCGGCTTCCTGGCGCTTGCCTTTGGTGCGTTCCGGCTGTTCCGCGCCACCGTGGTGCCGCTGAAAAAGGTCTCCGAGGCGGTGGAAACGCTGGCGGGCGGCTCGACCGAGATCAGCGTGCCGCAATCGCGGCTGCGCGAGGTGCAGGCCATTGGCGCAGCGCTCACCACGTTCCGCGAGTCGATCATCGAGCGGCGCCGTCTGGAAGAGGAACGCGCGGCAGAGGCGGAGCGCGCCGCGGCAGCCCGCGCCGAACAGGCCGACCGCGACGCCGCCGAGGCGCGCGCCAAGGCCGAGGCCGCAGAGACCGAGCGCCGCGCCGCCGCCGAGCGGGCCGCCCGCGAACATGCTGCCGCGCAGGAGATCGCGCTCGTGGTCGCCGCCTGTGCCGAGGGCGATTTCTCGCAACGGCTGCGCACCGATGACAAGGACGGCATCTTTGCCGAGCTTTGCGCGGGCGTGAACCGGATCGGCGAGGCCGCGATGGACGGTCTTTCTGCGGTGCAGGACGCGCTCGACCAGATCGCTCAGGGCGATCTGACCCACCGCATGCCAGAGCGGTTCCACGGCATCTTTGCAGATATTGCCACGGCGATGAACCGCTCGACCGAGAGCCTCAATGGCACGCTGACCACCATCACCGTCTCGGCCGCCTCGGTCGATACGGCGGCAAGCGAGATCTCGGGCGCGACGGACGATCTGGCGCGCCGCTCCGAGCGCAACGCGGCCACGCTTGAACAGACGGCCTCCGCGCTGGAGCAGATGTCGGCGACGGTGAAATCGGCAGCCAATTCGGCAGAGGTTGCCCGCGCGGCGGTGGATGACATTTCCGACAAGGCCGGGGCCGGCAGCAAGGTTGTCGAGAGCGCCGTGGCGGCCATGGACGAGATCAAAAGCTCCTCCGATGCGATTGCAAAGATCCTCAAGGTGATCGACGACATCGCCTTCCAGACCAATCTTCTCGCCCTCAACGCCGGCGTCGAGGCGGCGCGGGCGGGCGAAGCGGGGCGCGGTTTTGCCGTTGTCGCCTCGGAGGTGCGCGCCCTTGCACAGCGCTCTTCGGAAGCGGCGCGCGACATTGCGAGCCTGATCGAAAGTTCAAGCACGAGCGTGGGGCGCGGCGTGGATCTGGTGCGCGATTCCGGTCGGGCGCTGCGCGACATCGTGGCGGGCGTCGAGGATGCGGCCACGAAAATCGCCGAGATCGTCACCGCCTCGCGCGAAACGGCGGCAGGGATCGGCGAGATCTCCAATGCCACCACCGAGCTGGACCGCACCACGCAGCACAATGCGGCGGTGTTTGAGCAGACAAATGCGGCCGTGCGCTCCCTTCAGGGCGAGGCCACGGCGCTCGCCGCGGCGGTCTCCGCCTTCCGGCTCGAAGCGCAGGCGGCACAGCCCGCACCCGCCGGTTGGGCGAGCCGGTCCGCCGCTGTGGCCCAGCCCGCAGCGCGCGCAAATGAGGAAGCCCGGTTCATCTCGCGCCGCCGCGCCTGAGACGCCCGCTCACCCGGCGCATGCGCCTGCCCGATCACGGCCCGACGGTGCTCCCGTCGGGCCTTGCGGCCTTTGCTCTGCCCGGGCGCCTTGCGCGGTATTTCGCTCCGCTAGAGCGGAGCGACCCGCCGGGGGCTCCGCCCCCGGACCCCCGATTTACGTTGCGCGCCGGGGGGACCCAAATCTGGTTTACACGGCCCGCAAATCGGATAGTCATTGTGTGTCTTCCGGGGTGTTCCCGATGATCCACCGTTCCCATTCTCTCCCCTTCCGAGACCCACGCCCATTCTGTCCCCTTCCGAGTCCCACATGAAACTCCTGCGCGCCATGACCGTGACCCCGCACGGCCCTCTTTTCGAATGGGGGGCAAGCGCGGCGATCTTCTTTCTGGCGCTTGCGCTGCGGTTCGAGACCGAGGGGCTGTTGCCGCCCGGCTATCCGTTCCTGACCTTCTTTCCGGCGGTGTTCCTGACCGGTTTCTTTGTCTCCACCCGCGCGGGGGCGGGCATGGCGATCGCATGCGGGCTGGCGGCCTGGTATTTTTTCGTCACACCCGAAGGCACATTCCGGCTCGGCGGCCGGGGCTTGCTGGCAATGGGCTTTTACGCCTTCATCGTCACCACCGAGCTCTTCGTGATTGCGGCGATGCGCGCGGCGCTGCACAAGCTTGAACAGGAGCGCGGCGACTGGGCGCGGCAGGCGCAGCAAAACACCCTGATGTTCCATGAGCTGCAACACCGCGTCTCCAACAACCTTCAGGTGATCGGCTCGATCTTGCGGATGGAAGAGCGCAAGGCGGGCGATGCGGTCGCCAAGAAGGCGCTCAACACTGCCGCAGCACGGCTCGGCGTGATCGCCTCCTTGCAGCGCCAATTGCATGATCCGCGCCGACAGGTGACCGATATCGGCGCGCTGATGCAAACGGCGCTCCCCGAGATCGTCGCCGCAGCGAATTTGAACGAGCGGGTGCGGCTCAGCTATGACCTTGCCCCGCTTGCGGTTCCGGCCGAGCAGGCGACCCCGGTGGCGTTGATCGTGGTCGAGATGGTCTCCAACGCGCTCGAACATGCGCTGCGCGAGAGCGGCCAGACCACGATCACGCTGCGGCTGCGCCTCGAAGACGGGATCGCCACGATCGCCATCGCGGATGATGGCAAAGGCCTTCCCGACGATTTCGACCCGGAACAGCCCAAAAGCCTCGGGCTCCGGCTCGCCCGGCAATTTGCCGCCCAGCTTGAGGGGGCGCTGACCTTTGGCGCCGCCGAGGGCGGTGGCACGCTCGTGACCCTGCGCTTTCCGCCCAAGCCAATCGAGCCGGTCACGCCATAGCAAAAGGGCCCCCGCGCGGGGGGCCCTTTCAAGGGGGTGTGTCGTCCGGTCAGAGCGGCGGTTGGCCGCGCAGCGCGCGCGCCACAAGCGCGATCACGAAGAGGATCAGGAACAGGAAGAACAGCACCTGCGCGATCGAGGCCGAAGCCCCCGCGATACCGCCAAATCCAAGCGCGCCAGCGATCAGCGCGACGACGAGAAAAGTCAGGGCCCAACCCAGCATGGGAACGCTCCTTTCTAGCTGTTGCGATGGGGCCGCGCCGAAGGCTGTGTGGTGCGGCCAGTGTACCAGATCAACGTGCCCGCCCAGTGCCGCGTTCCCTCACGAAACCGTCATTATGTCGGCTCCGGGTCGTTCGGCGTGGCCACCGCGGGCTCCGACAGCCCGCTCTCCGGGGGGCTGTTGCGTTCCTCGCCCGCCTCAAGAGCCGCGGGCTGAAACACCAGCCGAAGACTGTAGCGCGGCAGGGAACCTTCTGCGCCCGCCTCCGGGCCGCGCTCAAGCCACCCGCCAAGCTGCGCCGCAAAGGCGGTGAGCAGCCGGGTGCCAAATCCGTCCGAGGGCGGCACCATATCGGGCGCAGAGGGCGTGTTCGCCGCGGTGAAGGGCGCAATCGGGTTGACCACCTCGAGCATCGCCCGACCATCGGCGCCCTGCGTCAGCGCCACCCGCACCTCGGCCGCAGCCTCAGACCCACGCCAGGCGTGCTTGAGCACATTGTCGAGCGCCTCGGTCAGCAACAGCGCCAAGGCCACCGCCTGATCGGGCACGAGCCGGATCTCTTCGACCACAAGATCGAGATCGAAGCGCCGCTCGGCAGTGGTGCCGATCTTCAGGATATGGCGCGCGATCCGCGGCAACAGCTCGTCGGCGCGAATGTCGGTCTGGCCCGAGGTGAGGTAAAGCTCGCGGTGGATGGTGGCGAGGCTCAGCACCCGCTCCTGCACATTCTGCATCGCGGCGCGGGTCTCGGGCGAGCGGGCCCGGCGCAATTGCATGTTCAGGATCGAGGCGATGAGCTGGAGGTTGTTCTTCACCCGGTGATGCACCTCGCGCAAAAGCACCTCTTTTTGGTGGATCACGTTTTCCAGATAGGCCTCGTCATGCAGCACGGCGACGGTCATGTGCTCATGGGCGCGCGCCACATCGCGCAGCTCGCGCGGCGCCCCGCGCATCGACAGCGGCCGGATGCGTCGATCCCCCTGCGCGAATGCGGTGATCGAGGCGCGCAAGGCGCGCACATGGCGCAGCACCTGCCCCTCGGCCGCGAGCCAGGCAACCAGAAGGCTCGCCATCCACATCAGAAACGGGAAGGCATAGGGCGGCCAATCGGCCAGCAGCCCCTCGTCATCCAAAGTGTCGGCCGGCCAGGAGGCGAGCAGATAAAGGTTCCCCTCAGAGATCGGCACCACGGCAAAGGCGCGGCGGCGGCCATCGGCGGCACGATCCAGAAAGCTTTGCCCGCCCTGCCCGATGAACCCGCCCAGCGGGCGCGCGGCAGGCAGCGCGCGGGAAACGTTGTCGAGCCCGGTGGTGGCGGTGAGCACTTCGCCCGAGCCGTCGAAGGTGACGATGGCAAGCGGGCGCTCCCCGCCATGGGTCGCCGCCATGCCCTGCGCCTCAATCGTTTCATGCGGCATCGACACGGCAGCAAAGCCGAGCAGCCGCCCGGCATCATCGTGCACCGGCAGCGAGTAATTGAGGATCGAGGTGCCGGAGATCGGCCCTTGTCGGTTGACGTATAGCAGCGGGCGCGGATTGGCGCGTTGATCGGTGAGCCACGGGGAATTCGTGAGCAGGAAGGGCACATCCTGCGAGGTGCAGGTGATCCGGCCATCGAGCGGCACAAAGCCGACAAAGGAATAATTGCCGCCCGAGACCTCCTTGATATCGTGCATATGTGCCGAACAGCTTTCGGTGTCCGCGATCCATTGCGGCAGCCCTGCGGCCATCGCCATCGCGGTGCCTCGCGCCTGCATCAGCAAATCGATTTGCGGCGCGGCGGCAATCAGGGTTTCCCCCAAGATTGCGGCGCGCATCCGGCTTTCGGCGAGGCGGTTGGAGGAGAGCGACTGCGCAAAGCTCAACAGCGCGAGCGGCAGCAGCACCACCCCCATCATGAACATAAGGCGCGCGCCGAGGCCATCGACGCGCGCGAGAAGGGATTTGAGCCGGGTCATGCTGCCTGCGGACCACCCGGGCCCGCCACGGCCTGAAGGTTCAACGCCGTGTCGGAGATCAGATCCTCTCCTTCGGCAAGGCCCAGCAGTTCGCCCAGCCGTGCCCGTGCCCGGTTGGCCCGGCTCTTGGCGGTGCCCACGGCGCAGCCCATCATGCCCGCCGCCTGCTCGTAGGAATAGCCATTCGCGCCGACAAGGATCAGCACCTCGCGATGCTCAGGCGTGAGTTGGTCGAAGGCACGCGTGAAATCGGCCAGAGCAAGGCGCCCGTCATGGGCCGGGCGCACCGCGAGCGTCGCGGCATGAATGCCATCGGGGTCGGCCACCTCGCGGCGCGTCTTGCGGCGCGCCGAATAAAAGGTGTTGCGCAGGATCGTGAAGAGCCACGCCTTGAGATCCGATCCGGGCTGGAACTTGTCGAGGTTGCTCCAGGCCTTCAGGATCGCCTCCTGCACGAGGTCATCGGCCTCGGAGACGTTGCGGGTGAGCGAGATCGCAAAGGCCCGCAGCGCCGGAATGTGATCGGCAATCTCGTCGCGCGGGTCGGGCGTATCGACGGGCGTGGCAAGGGCGGAAGACTGGGTCACCGGCTGCCCTCCGTCTCACTGTTTTGCGTGCCTGTCTGTTGCGCTTTCAACTGCGCCAGAAGCTGCTTGAACCGGTCCGGTATCTCGGGGTCGATCGCGGCTTCGTAGACGCGCTTGAGGTTCTCATCGATATCGCGCCGCAGTGCGGGCTTGCCCTTTTCCTCTGTCATCTCTTGCGCCATGCTCTTTTTTCGCGTGTAGGGTCCATCATTGGGAACTTAACGCGCCGTTTCGCGTTCGGTTCCCAGGAAAACTCGAATTCAGGAGAAAATCCATGACGTCGACCGCAACCCTCGACCTGTCGCAAGCGATTGCCGGGGAGCTTCCCTATCTGCGCCGCTACGCGCGCGCGCTCACGGGCAGTCAGACAAGCGGGGATGCCTTTGCCGCGGCCACGCTCGAGAGCCTGCTTGTCGATGCCGCCATCGTCACGCAGGCGCCGCGCCCGAAAGTGGGGCTGTTTCATGCGTTCCATCTTGTCTGGGCAAGTGCGGGTGCGCCCGGAACCGAACTCACCGAGGGCCCTGCCGCGCGCGCTCAGGCGCTGATGGCCGGGCTGACGCCGAACTCGCGCGAGGCGCTTTTGCTGCATGTGATCGAAGGCTTCAGCCATGAAGAGATCGGCGCGATCATGCAGGTCGAGGCCGAGGAGGTGGCAACGCTGATCGCCGCCGCCAATGACGAGATGACCCGCGCCGTCACCGGCCGCGTGATGGTGATCGAGGACGAGGCGATCATCGCCATGGACCTTGTCGACATCGTCTCGGGGGTTGGCCATGAGCTGACAGGCGTTGCCCGCACCCGCGCCGAAGCGGTGGCGCTCGCCCGCGCGCAGCGCCCCGACCTGATCCTTTCGGATATTCAGCTTGCCGACAATTCCTCCGGCATTGATGCGGTGAACGACATCCTTGCCGAAATCGGCGAGGTGCCGGTGATCTTCATCACCGCTTTCCCCGAGCGGCTGCTGACCGGCGAAAAGCCCGAACCGGCGTTCCTGATCACCAAGCCCTTCTCGGAGGAGCAGGTGCGCTCGGCGGTGAGCCAAGCAATGTTCTTTGCCTCAACCGAGACCCTTGCCGGCTGAGCGCCACCCCGAAACAGACCGGCAAAAACCCGCCCAAAAGGCGGGTTTTCTTTTATTTACAAGTAATTGTGAAATGCGGAACCAAGCTGCATATTTCCGCGTTCTCTCTCCACAGCGCCGCTGAGGCGCAGTCGAAAAAAGGGAGAACACCATGATCCGCAAGACCATGATTGCCACCACCACCGCCATTCTGCTCGCCTCGAGCGCGCTTGTGGGGCCGGCGCTCGCCAATACGACTCCGGTGCATGAGGTGGATGTCGAGACCGACATCACCGCAATCGCCAACCCGAAGGCCGCGGACTACTGGGGCCGGATCTCGGAAGACCTGCAAAGCGCCATTGCCGCGCGGCTTGCCGAGAATGATCAGCTCGGCCCGCAAGGGACGGTGCTCGATGTCGACATCGACGAGCTGGCCCTCGCCAACACCTTTGAAAAGGTGACGAGCGATGAAGATGCCGTTCTCGTTGGCACGGTGCGCGTGCTCAACCGTGACGACCGCTCGCCGATCAACAATTACACGGTGACCGTGAACACCGCCGCCGCCCATGCCTTTGACAAGGATGGCAAGCTGAAGGAAGGCGCCTATTTCGACAGCCCCGCCTATTATGTGGCGATGGTGAATGCGTTTGCGAACGGCGTCGTGTCGCAGCTGCAATAAGGGCCTTGCCCGCCTGAACTGGCGCTGGCCGCTGCGGGGAAGGCCGCGGCTGGCAGACCCGATGCAGAGCTTGCGCCGGGTCGGACCCGGAGGACCATGATCCTCCGGGTCTTTTGCTGCGCGAGGGGTTCAACGTCTGGCCGCGCTTCGGGTTCCCGCAAAACGACGGCCATTTCCGCTGACGCCCTGTGCGAATGCGCACTTTTATTCCCCAAATCACCGGTTGAACGCGCGCCTGAGCGCAGTATCTCTGACCCAGAACCGCGGCGCTGACCTGCCGCCTCCCCCTCCCCGGGGTCAACCAAGGACAAGACCATGAAAGATACGTTTGAAATTGCCGTGTTCGTCGGCAGCCTGCGCACCGGCTCGCTGACCCGCAAACTGGCCGAGGCGCTGGCCGATCTGGCGCCCGCGTCGCTGCGCTTCAAGTTCATCGAGATCGGCGATCTGCCGTTTTACAACCCCGATCTGGACACAGACACCCCGCCCGCCTCCTGGGCGCGCCTGCGCACGGATATCGCCGCCGCCGATGGGGTGCTGTTCGTGACGCCCGAATATAACCGCTCCATCCCCGCCGCGTTGAAGAACGCCATTGATATCGCCTCGCGCCCCTATGGCCAAAGCGCGTGGAACGGCAAACCGGCGGCGGTTGTCTCGGGTTCGGGGGGCGCGCTCGCGGGCTTTGGGGCCAACCACCACCTGCGGCAAATGCTGGTCGTGCTCGACATGCCGACGATGGCGCAGCCCGAGGCCTATATCGGCCATCTCGGAGACCTTTTTGACGCGGCGGGCAAAGTCAAATCCGAGGATACCCGCGCCTTCCTGCGCCAAATCGCGACCTCATTCGCGGCCTGGGTGGCGCGCCACGCCGCCTGATCCCGTGCCCGGCCCCCCGCGCGTCCCGGGGGGCCAATTGCAACCGGACCGCTGATGTCTGAGATCACCCCCTCCGCCGATTTCGCCGCCCCCGGGCGCGGCCGCGCCCCGCTGCGGCTGATCCTTGCCGGGTTGATGCTGGCGATGGTGCTCGCCGCGCTGGACCAATCCATCGTCAATACCGCGCTCCCCGCGGTGGCAAGCGATCTTGGCGGCATGGCGCATCTCTCCTGGGTGGTCACGGCCTTCATGCTCTCGTCGACCACCGCCACGCCGATCTTCGGCAAGCTTGGCGACATGTTCGGGCGGCGCAATCTGCTTTTGGGCGCGATCACGCTCTTCATCCTTGCCTCGGCGCTCTGTGGCCTCGCGCAATCCATGCCGGAGCTGATCGGCTTTCGACTGCTGCAGGGGATCGGCGGCGGCGGGCTGATGACGCTCACCCAAACCACGATTTCCGACGTGGTCGGCCCGCGTGAGCGGCTGCGCTATCAGGGCCTCTTCACCGGCGCCTTTGCCTTTTCCTCGCTGGCCGGGCCGGTGCTTGGCGGTGCGCTGACCACCGCGTTTTCGTGGCGCTGGGTGTTTTATGTCAACGTGCCGGTCGGGCTGATCGCGCTTGCGCTTTTGATCACGGCCTTGAAGCTGCCCGCGGTCGAAAAGCGCCACCACCAGATCGACTGGCCGGGCGCGCTTCTGCTCACGGCGGCGGCAAGCGCACTCTTGCTGTTGTTCTCGCTTGCCGGCTCGGTCTTCCCGCGGATATCGCCGCAATCGGGGGCGCTCCTCGTGGCCGGTCTCGGCCTTCTCGCCCTTTTTCTGTGGCAAGAAAAGCGGGCCCCGGAGCCGATGGTCGACCTGCGCCTCTTCACGATTTCCGCCTTTACCATCGGCACGATCACCACCGGCGCCATGACCTTTGCGATGATGAGCGCAATGGTTTTTCTGCCGCTTTACCTGCAACTCGTGCTGGGCATGAGCGCCGCGCAATCGGGGCTCGTGATGTTGCCGCAGATCGTGACGATGCTTCTCTCCTCCGTGCTCGGCGGGCGGCTCTCGGCCCGGATCGGGCGCCCCAAGCCGTTCCTTGTCATCGGGATTGCGCTTGAGGCCGCCGGGCTCGGCTTGCTGGCGCTTGTCGCCCATCTCGAAGCCGGTCTGGTGCCGGTTCTGGGCGCGCTTGCGGTCCTTGGCACCGGCATGGGAAGCGCGATGCCCAATGCCACCGTCATCGTGCAAAATGCGGTGCCGCGCGCAAGCCTTGGCGTTGCAACATCGAGCATGTCCTTCCTGCGCTCCTTGGGCGGCGCGATGGGCGTTGCCGTCTCCGGCGGGGTGATGACGAGCCTTTTGGCGGCAAATCTGCAGGGCCTCGGCGGCATTGATGCCACCGCCATCGCCACGGGCGGCATGGAAACGATTTCGGCCCTGTCGGGGCCGCAGCGCGCCGCGGTTGCCGAGGCGTTCCGGCAGGCGATCTCGGCGAGCTTTCTGATTGGCGCGGGGGTGATGGTGCTCGCGCTGCTGATCGCGGTGAACCTGCGCGGCACCGATCTCGCGCCGAAGCGCCCCTCCGAGGGGCCAAGAGAGCGGCAGGAGAGCAAATAAAGCGCCTGATCACGCAAGCGTGTCGACCCCGTCCCGACTGATTTGCCCCGCTCATGCGTATTCTTTACGAACCTTCCCACTTGCCGAGGACTCATGCCGGCCATCCTGCCCCGCCCCGCTTCGCTTTTGTCACGGCTGCCTCTGCGCAGTCTCCTGATCCCGGCGCTTGCGCTTGGCCTCGCGGCCCCCGCGCAGGCCCAGCAAGCCGCCCCCGGCCCCACCAAGGTTGGCGTGGTCACGCTCACGCAATCGGACGTGCCCTACAAGACCACCGTGCCGGGGCGGGCGGTGGCCTATGAAGAGGTCGATATCCGCCCGCGTGTGTCCGGCGTGATTGCGCAGATCCTTTACCGGGCGGGCCGTCCGGTGAAGGTGGGTGATCCGCTTTTCACCATTGATGGAGACACTTACGAGGCAGACCTGAAATCTGCCGAAGCGGCTGTCGATAGCGCCGAGGCCGCATTGGATGCCGCGCACGCCACCTTTGCGCGCTACAAGAAGCTCGAAAGCACCTCGATTTCAGTGGAGGATGTCGACAGCGCCCGCGTGGCCGTGGCCTCGGCCGAGGCAACGCTGCGCTCCGCCGAAGCGGCACGCGACACCGCAAAACTCAACCTCGACCGCACCCGCATCACCGCGCCGATTTCGGGCGTGCCCGATGTCGCCACCGTCTCGACCGGGGCGATTGTCACCGCAAACCAGACCGATGCGCTCACCACCGTGACCCGGCTCGACCCGATCTATGTCGATGTGGAGGAATCGAGCCGGCGCAGGCTTGAACATCGCGCGATGCTCGAAACCGGCAAACTGTCCCGCGGCGAGACGGTCGATTTTGCTCTCACCCTCGAAACGGGCGAAATTTACGAGCGCAAGGGCAGCTTCGTCTCCCCCGGCACCACCGTCTCCTCCACCACCGGCACAACGGAGATGCGCATCCAGTTCGACAACCCCAACCGCAAGATCTTGCCGGGGCAGTTTTTGCGGGTGACGATCACGCTTGGCACCGTGCGCGCGATCCTCGTGCCGCAGCGCGCGACCACGCGCGCCTCCGATGGCACGCTCAGCGCCTTTGTCGCGGTTGACGGAAAGGCCGAAAAGCGCACGCTCAGCTCAACCGGCAGCTATGAAAACGCCTGGATCGTCACCGAGGGCGTGCGCGCCGGCGACGCGCTGGTGGTTGACGGGCTGACCAACCTGCAAGACGGCGCGGGGGTCGCACCGGTGCCGGTGACGATTGATGCGCAGGGGGTGGTGCGCGATGCGAGCACCGCCGCCCCGGCGGCGCAGGAGAACTGAGCCATCATGGGCAACATGTTCCTCAAACGCCCCGTCTTCGCATGGGTGCTCGCCATCATGACGATGCTCGCGGGCGCCGCCTCCTTCACCAAGATGCCGGTGGCGCAATACCCCGACATCGCCCCCACCACGGTGCGGATCTCCGCCACCTACGCGGGCGCCACCGCCGATGCGGTGCTCAACTCCGTGACCCGGGTGATCGAGGAAAGCCTGACCGGGCTTGACGGCCTGCTTTACATGGAGAGCACCTCAAGCAAGGGCTCCTCCTCGATCACGCTCACCTTCGACGGCTCCGTCGAGCCGGTCGATGCGCAAAACGATGTCCAGACCAAGGTGAGCAACGCCCTGCGCGACCTGCCAAGCTCGGTGCAGACGGCGGGCGTGAACGTGCGCCGCTCCTCCTCCGACATCCTGATGATCGGCGCGCTTGTCGATACGCGCGGCCAGCATTCGACGCTGCAACTGGGCGATATTCTCACCGAACAGGTCGAAGACCAGATCGAGCGCACCGAGGGCGTGGGCGATGTGCGCGCCTTTGGCTCGGGCTATGCGATGCGGATCTGGCTCGATCCGCTGGCGCTGGTGCGGTTTCAGCTTACCCCCTCCGATGTGACCTCCGCCGTCGAGGCGCAAAACACCACCGTTTCGGTTGGCGCGCTCGGCAGCCAGCCCACCACCGAAGGCCAGCAGTTCACCGCCACCATCACCGCGCAAAGCCAGCTCACGACCGCGGAGGAATTCGAGCAGATCCTGATCAAGACCGAAGCCGATGGCGCCTCGGTGCATCTGAGCGATGTTGCGCGCGTCGAGATCGGTCAGGAAAGCTATGGCGGGGACGCCTATTTCAGCGGCGAACCCGCCGCGGGCTTTTCCGTAAACCTCGAAACCGGCGCCAATGCGGTTGATACCTCGACCGCGGTGCGCGCCACGCTTGACCGGCTTGCCAAGGCGCTTCCCGCCGGGCTCGAATTCCGCGTGGCCTATGACACCTCGCCCTTTGTCGAGCTTTCCATCGAGCAGGTGGAACATACGCTGATCGAGGCGGTGGGGCTCGTGGTGCTGGTGCTGATCGTGTTTTTGCAAAGCTGGCGGGCCACGCTCATTCCGCTGATCACCGTGCCGGTGGTGCTGCTCGGCACGCTCGCCGTGCTCTGGGCCGCGGGCTATTCGATCAACACGCTGACGATGTTTGCGATGGTGCTCGCGATCGGGCTTTTGGTCGACGATGCGATCGTGGTGGTGGAAAACGTCGAGCGGCTGATGCGCGACGAGCGCCTGCCCGCGCCCGAGGCGACGGCGAAGAGCATGGGGCAAATTACCGCCGCCCTTGTCGGCATCAACGTGGTGCTCGCCGCGGTGTTCCTGCCGATGGCCTTTTTCCCGGGCTCGACGGGCGTGATCTACCGCCAGTTCTCGCTCACCATGGTCACGGCGATGGCGCTCTCGCTGCTTGTCGCCATTATCCTGTCGCCACCGATGTCGGCGCGGCTATTGCGGCTGGGCGATGCCGAACCGACCTTTGCGCCCGCGCGCTGGTTCAACGGCGGGCTCGACCGGTTCACGGATTTTTACGGCAAGTCCGTGGGCCGGAGCCTGCGCGCGCCGGGGTTGATGCTTGCGGTTCTGGCCGTGGTGCTTGCGGCCGCCTGGGGCGTTTACGGGCGCATCACCTCGTCCTTCATCCCGACCGAGGATCAGGGCGTGCTGATGGCGATCATCCAGCTTGATCAGGGCGCAACCACGCAACAAACCAAAGACGTGCTCGACCGGGTCAACGACTACCTTCTGAACACCGAAAAAGCCGGGGTGGAGGCCAGCTTCGCCTCGCTCGGCTTTGGCTTCAGCGGCACCGGGCAAAACCGCGGCATGCTGTTTGTGAAGCTGCGCGATTTTGAGGAACGCGCAAAAGACCCCGCCCTCACCGCCGCCGCCATTGCCGCGCGCGCCAATGCGGCCTTTGCCACCGAGCGCGCGGGGCGGGTGTTTGTCAACCAGCCACCCGCGATCCGGGGCCTTGGCAATACCGGCGGCTTCAGCTTTTACCTGATCGATCAGGCGGGCCACGGCGTCGAGGCGCTTCAGGCCGCCGCGAAAGAGCTTGAGACCCGCGCCGATCAGGACCCCCGGCTGACCACCGTGCGCGTGGACGGGATCGATTCAGAAAGCGCGCTGCGCCTCGACATCGACCAGCAAAAGCTCGAAAGCCTCGGGCTCACCCTGTCAGAGGTGAACGCGATGCTTTCCACCGTTTTCGCGGGCAACGAGGTGAACGATTTCGTGCTCGGCTCCTCGCTGCGCCCGGTGATCGTGCAGGCCGATGCCGCCTACCGGATGCAACCGGAAGACATCTATGATTGGTATGCCCGCAACGCCTCGGGCGAAATGGTGCCGTTTTCGGCCTTCGCCACAACCCGGTGGGAGCCGGTGCCGCCAAGCCTGAGCCGCTACAACTCGACCGCGGCCATCTCGGTTTCGGGTTCCGCGGCCAATGGCGTCTCGACCGGGACGGCAATGGCCGCGATGCAAGACCTCGTGGACGGGCTTGAGGGCGGCTATGGTCTCGCCTGGACCGGGCTGAGCTATCAGGAGCAACAATCGGGCAATCAGGCGCCGCTCCTCTATGCGGTCTCGGTGCTCGTTGTCTTTCTTGCGCTCGCAGCCCTTTATGAAAGCTGGACGATCCCCTTTGCCGTGATGCTCGCGGTGCCGGTGGGGGTGCTCGGCGCGCTCATCGCCGCCTGGGTGTTCGGGCAATCGAACGATGTCTACTTCAAGGTCGGCATGCTCACCACCATCGGGCTTGCGGCACGCAATGCGATCCTGATCGTGGAATTTGCCGAGAGCCTGCGCAAAGAGGGCAAAACGCTCAAACAGGCGGCAATCGATTCCGCGCGCCTCCGCCTGCGCCCGATCCTGATGACCGCGCTGGCCTTCATCCTGGGCGTCACCCCGCTTGCCACGGCCTCCGGCGCGGGTGCCGCCGCGCAAAATGCCATTGGCACCGGGGTGATTGGCGGCATGGTCGCATCGACCTTCCTCGGCATCTTCATGGTGCCCGCGCTCTATGTGCTGATCATGTCGCTCGCCGCCCGGTTCACGCGCCGCGCTCTGTGAGCGCGGCGAAAATCACCACGGCGCGGAACAGACCGCCCTTTCTTGCGCCATGCGCACGAAAGGCCGTGTTCCTGCGCGAAGGGAGAGGGGTGCGACCAAAAAAATCTGGCGCGAAGAGAGTCTCCCGCGTATCGTTAAACTGTTTTACGCACGGACCTATCTGACCTGTCCGGCCAGCGGAGGCGAACGCAGCCCCTTCGCGGGATAAGATAATATGCGCGAGGCGACGTGTAATGGTGTTCGAGACGACGGGGCGTTTCCCTTCTGCAATCCGTGCGTTCGCGGTCCTTGGTATCTTGATTGTTTTCGTTGGGTCGGCGCAGAACTTCACGCTCTCGCAACATCTGCAAAGCGCCGCGCTGCATCCGCTCTCTGCGGCGGGGTATCTGGTGGTGGCGCTCAGCCTGTTGCTGCGCCCGCATGTCGGGTTGACGGTGGCGCAGGCGCTGGCGTGCCTGATCGCGGCACAACGGCTGTTTGAAGCGGGCCTTCCCCACTGGCCGGTGCTTCTCTCGTCCGGGAGCTTCGCCCATTGGGGCACCGATCTGACCTTTCATGATGCGTTTTCAACGGCAACAGCAAGATCTCTCCTGATCCTGAACGGGGCGCTGCTGGCCGAGCGGGTCTCGACGCGGCTTGCCATCGGTATCGTCGCGCTCGGCTGGTTCACTGCGGCGGGCGCGCTCTTCAAGCTCGCCTTCAGCCTCTTCAACGAGACGGTCCAGCTTTCGATCTTTTCGCTGTTTGCCCTGCTGACGCTTCTGAGCGCGTTTGTGCTGCGCTATGCAGAAAGCTCGCCCTTCCGCATCTTTCTGGCGCCGAGCGATTTCCGTCACCCTTTTCTCGTGATGCTCGGCGCGATCGTCACCGTGCCATTTCTGACCGGGGCATTGCTGTCCCATACCGGAGACTTCGACGACGGCCATCTCGATGCAATGATCATCGTTTTCGAAGTGATGGAATATCTGCTTCTGGCGGTGGTGCTCTACACCGGGGCAACGTTGAATGCACAGCGCGAAAAGCTCGACCATGCGCTGCGCCACGACCCGCTGACCGGGGCATTGAACCGGCGCGGGCTGAACGAAGCGATCCGGGCCAATCCGCGGCTGAACGGCATGATCCTGTTCGATATCGACCATTTCAAGCGGATCAATGACACGATGGGCCATCTGGAGGGGGATCGCGTGCTGCGCACCGTGACCGATCGCGTGCGCGCAGAGCTGACGCCCACCGATGTTTTCGCGCGGTGGGGCGGCGAGGAATTCCTGCTTCTGCTTGAAATCAGCCACCGCGAGCAGCTCTCCGATCTGAGCGAGCGGTTGCGCCGCGCGATTGTTGCCATGCCCTCCGGCTCCGGCTCCGCTCCTGCGCCCGCGCTCAGCGCCTCTTTCGGCTATGGCTGCTTTCACGCGGTCGAGGAGAGCCTGACCGCGGCGCTGGCGCGCGCCGATCAGGCGCTGCAACTGGCCAAGGAGACAGGCCGCAATTGCTGCGTTGCCGCGTAACCCCGATCAGACCAAAGTTTAACAGAACCTGAATCGGGCTTGCCGGGGCGCGCGCACGGATTAGCTGGTTGGCGATTGCGACACTGCTTCGGAGACCCGTCATGACTGCCCTGCCCGAGATCACCCGCCACCGCCACAAACTCCACCGCCGCAAGCTGACCGTGCTGCGCCGCGAGGAGATCACGCCGCGGATGCTGCGGCTCGTTCTCGGCGGGCCGGAATTGATGGGCTTCACCTCGCTTGGCGCCGATGACCACATCAAGCTGATCCTTCCCGATGCCTCCGGCGAGGTTCAGATGCGCGATTACACGCCGCGCCACTACAACGCCGACCGGGGCGAGCTGATGATTGATTTCGCGCTTCATGAGGCGGGGCCGGCGACCGCTTGGGCGATGGCGGCGCAGCCGGGCGATGGGGTGGAAATCGGCGGTCCGCGCGGCTCGCAGGTGATTTCCGGTCCCATCGCGCGCTGGCTTTTGATCGGCGACGAGACCGCCCTGCCCGCGATTGCGCGCCGGATCGAAGAGATGGCAGAGGGAACGCCTGTGACCAGCCTCGTCGCCGTCGAAGGCCCGGCAGAAGAAATCACGATCCGCACCGCGGCGGAACATGTCGCGCTTTGGGTGCATCGTGCTGATCCGACCGATGCCGCGGCGCTTTGTGCGGCGCTGACGCGGATACCGCTGGCGGAGGGAACCTTTGTCTGGCTGGCCGCCGAGGCCGGTGTGGCCAAGGCGCTGCGGGCCGCGCTTGCCGAACGCGGCCACCCGAAGCCGTGGCTCAAAGCCGCAGGCTATTGGGTCTCGGGAGAAGCGGATCGCTCCGAAAAAGAGCTTTAATCCAAAGATCTGCCGGGGGGCCACAGCGATTGCGCGGCGCGCGCGGGGCGCGATTGTTTTCGCAATGGCACCTTCCGCCAGCTTCAGAGCGAATCGTTTCGCAAAAATTCAGGCGTTAACGCCGCAGCGCAGCACCTTGCGCCGCGGTGCATTGCGCTGCGATCGCGCATCCGTGCACAAAAGCGCCACAGGATGCAATCTTAACCACAATTGCTGATTGTTTTTTACGCGTTTGAACGTTTGCATCGCTGTGGCCCCCCTTGTCTTCGATGCCGCTTTCTCGGATATGTGTTACTAAATTCTTAAGATACCGCGTTAAGAGCGCTGGTAAGCGCGGAGCGGATTTTAGAAACGCAGAAAGCGTTGGCGAGTTTTCGGGCCCGACGAGGGTGGCGTTGTGCTGAGGGAGTAATCATGGCGTTTCAAGAGATGGAAGCTTATCCCGGTGGATTTGCAGTTGCCCGGCCGGCGCAGGGCGCGCAACCAGAAAGCCTGACACGGCGGCGCAGTGCATCAAGCCTTTATGCCCGGTTCGGCAAGCGTGCGCTTGATCTTTTCCTTGCCGTTCTGATGTTGCCGGTGCTGCTGCCGGTGATGCTGGTGATCGCTCTCGTTATCCGCACCGACGGCAATGCCGCGATGTTCACGCAACCGCGCGTGGGGCGCAACGGGCGCGTGTTCCGGTGCTACAAGTTCCGCTCGATGGTGCCCAATGCAGAGCGCGTGCTGGCCGAGATGTGCGCACGCGATCCGGCGGTTGCGGCCGAATGGGCCACGTATCAAAAGCTTGCGCGCGATCCGCGTATCACCCGCATCGGCCGGATCATCCGCAAAACGAGCTTGGATGAGCTGCCGCAAATCCTCAACGTGCTCAAGGGCGACATGAGCCTTGTTGGCCCGCGCCCGTTCCTGCCCTCGCAAAAGGCCATCTACGATGAGGCCGGGGGCAAGGCTTATTACCGCATGCGCCCCGGCGTGACCGGCCTGTGGCAAGTGTTCAGCCGCAAGGACACGACCTTCGGTTCGCGCGTCCGCTTTGACGAAGCTTACGGCGCCAATATGTCGGCGATGGGGGATCTGTCGCTGATCCTGCGCACGGCAACGGTCGTGTTGAAGCGCACCGGCGCCTGAGCGCCGCTCTGACCAAGTGACTTGAGAAAAGCCCTCCGCGCCCAAAGGCCCGGAGGGTTTTTTGCCTCAATGCTGTTGTGGCCTCAGCCCGCCGCGCGCCACACCTCGGAGGCGCCAGCGCCGGGCTCGACGCGGAACACGGCGCTGAGTTGGCGCAGGCTCTGCGCTTCGCCCAGAAGCCCCTGCGTTGCCGCCGAATTTTCCTCGAACATCGCCGCATTGTGCTGGGTCACCTGATCGAGCTGGTTCACCGCAGCCGTCACTTCGGAGATCCCGGCAGATTGCTCCCCCGCCGCCGATGCAATCGCCTCAAGCAGGCTATCGAGCTTGCCGACAAGCTCCTCGATCTCGCCAAGCGCGGTATCGGAGCGCGCGGCAAGCTGCACCCCCGAATGCACCTGCCGGCTTGAGGTCTCGATCAGCTCTGCGATCTCTTTTGCCGCCTCCGAGGAGCGCTGCGCGAGCGCGCGCACCTCCGAAGCCACAACCGCAAAACCGCGCCCCGTTTCGCCGGCCCGCGCCGCCTCGACCCCGGCGTTCAGGGCCAAGAGGTTGGTCTGGAAGGCGATATCGTCAATCACGGAGGTGATGCGGGAGATCTGCTCGGAGCTGCGCGCGATATCGTTCATCGCCTGCAGCGTCTGACGCACAACATCGCGCCCGCTGGTGGTGGTGTCGCGCGTCTGGCCCACGGCTTTCGCCGCCTCGCGCGTGCCCGCCACCGATTGCGCCACCGAGGAGGCCATTTCGTTCATCGCCGCCGCGGTCTCTTCCAGCGAGGCGGCCTGCGTTTCGGTGCGTCGACCAAGCTCCGCCGAGGCATTGCTGAGCTGGCGCGCCTCGCTTTCGACCACACCGGTCGATTGCACAATCGAGGACATGAGCTCCGCCATCCGCGCAACCGTCTGGTTGAAATCGTGGCGCAGCGCCTCGTAATCCTCGGGGAAAGCGGTCTCGATCGTGGCCGTGAGATCGCCCCCCGACATCGCCCGGAGCCCCGTTGCAAGCTGGGTGACGATCCGGCTTTGCTCTTCGGCACGGGCGGCGCGCTCTGCCTCTGCCGCCTCGCGCAAGCGTGCGCGCTCTGCCTCATCGGCGATCTGGCGCTCGTGCTCGGCGCGCTCGCGCTCGAGCTCTGCCGCCACCCGCGCCGCTTCCGCATCGCGTTCCGCCGCTTCGCGCGCCAGCGCCGCTTCGGCCTGACGGCGCTCCTCGGCCTCGAGCCGCGCCTTGTCGCGCAGCCCGTCGCGGAACACCATCAGCGCCCCGATCAAGCCGCCGATTTCACCCGGACCGGCCTTCATGCCATCCACGGCATCCATCTCGCCCGCGGCCAGCCGCGCTGTCGCGCGAGAGGCCCGTTGCAGCGGGCGCACAATCGTGACCCAGGCGAGCCAGGGTGCGGCAATGCCGATCAACAGGCTCAGCGCCGCCACCACCAGCATCGCGCCGATCGAATTTGCCGTGCGCGTGGACACATCCGCCGCGGCCGCCTCGATCAGGTTGAGCACCTTGGCCGCTGCGGCCTGCGCCTCGGCATCAATATCCTTGAGCGCGGTGTTCGCTTTGGCGAAAGCCGCATCTGCCGCGATCTGGGCGCGGAGCATGTCTTGATGCGTGCGTGCAAGGTCTGCCTCGGGCGCGGCCATGGCGATCAGCGCCTCGATATCGGGCTGCAGTGCCGTGGGCGCCTGCGGCATAATCTCGGAAAGCGCAGCCAGGGTCGCATCCACCGCCACGCGTTCGCGGGCATAGGCCGTTTCGCTGCGGGTCTGGGCCAGCCGCAAACTGGCCGTTGCGAGATCGCGGACCCGTACCTCAATCGCTTCGGCCAGAAGCATCGGCGCCAGCTCCTCGCTCGTCAATTTGTCGATGGCCGCCCCGTTGTGCTCCGAGGCCGCGCGCGCGCCCATCGTCAGCTCGAAGGACAGGTCGTCAATCCGGGCTGCGAGAGCGGAATCAAGCTTTTTCGCCAGCTCCTGCACGGCGCTGCGCTCCCGGCGCGTCACCGCGTTTCCGCGCGCCACCATCTGCGTGGCCATATCTGCCAGCGCGACAATATCGGGGCGAATATCGTTGAGGGGCGAGCCTGCATCAATGCGCAAGAGCCGGTCGCGCATATGCGTCTCGGAGGAGGAGATCCCTTCCCGGATCGCGGCTTGCGCTGTGGCATCGATCCCGGGCGCCATCGTCACCACGGTGCCGCGCAGCACATTGACTTCAACGCGCAAGGTCAGCGCATCGGTGAGCGCGTCAAACTCCCGGTCCACGAGCCTTTCGAGCGTCCGGCTGACTCGGCGCACCGCCGCCTCGCCCCCCATCGCCATGTCGAAATGGGCGTCATCCCCGACCTCGATCAAGCGCTCGGAAATCTCTTCGTTGCGCGCGAAGAGCTGATCCATCGCCGCATCGGTGGCGGCGGAAGCCTCGAAAAGCGCGCGCCTTTGAGCGACCAGTTCCAGCACATCGGCCTCGGCCCCGTCGAGCAGCGGCGCCAGCGCCGAGAGCGCCTCTCCGCCAGTGGCAAGCAGCTTGCGCAATGCGTCAAAATCCGTCCGCGCCGCTGTTGCGGGGCTGTCGAGCGCCCCCACATCTCGCGCCGAGAGAATGTCCACCATGTCCTGCGTCAGGTTCGCAGTGGTTCGGCCGAGGCTCATCGTCGCCTCCAGCACCGGGACATCTTCTTGCGCCAGCGTGCGCACCACCCGGTCGGTGGCGCGGAACACGCTCAGGCTGACCACGACCGCCACCGCCGTCACCGCGACGAGCGCAATCACCACGGTCACGATCTTGACGCCGACGCTGGCGAAAAAGCCTTGCAGCTTGCCGATCATCTCATTTCCCTTCGCTACTCGTTACAGGGGCCGTCCGGGTGGGGCGCCGGGTCAGCCGCCCGCACCCTGCGGTGCGCAATCCGCCGCGTCAGGCGCATCAGGCGCCAGCGGTGCGATTGTCCCCTCAGGAGAAATCTGCGTCAGGAACACTTCGTCGAGGCCCTGGTTGTCGTTCTCGCCGAAGTGCAGCACGAGCCCGTCGATATCGACATCGGTGAGGCCCTTGAGCGCCGCAAGATAGCTCTCCCGCGTCAGTTGCGGGCCCGCCGCTTCAAGCCCCGCAATCGCCAGCCGCCCCACGAGGTAGCCCTCAAGCGAGATGAAGCTCGGATGCGCTTCCGGCGCGACCGCCTTCAGCGCCTCGGTATAGCGCGCCACCACCGGCGTTGCGGTGTCCATCGGATAGGGCACCACCTGCGAGATGATCACACCGGCCCCGTCGCGGCCCAATTCGCCCACAAGCGCATCGGTGCCGACGAAAGAGATCGTCACGAGATCCGGGGTGAATTCGATCTTGCGCGAGACGCGGATGAATTCGGCGACCGGCTTGTAGGCCCCCACCATCACCACCGCTTCGGCACCGGCGCGGCGGATATCGAGCAGCGCCGCCTTTACCGCAAGGGTGTTGCGCGTGTAGGCGCCCCGCGCCACCGGGCTCAGACCACGCCGCCCGAGCGCCGCCTCGACGCCCTTGAGCCCGGCGCGCCCGAAGGCGTCGTCCTGATAGAGAATGCCGATGCGCTTATGGGCCCGCTCATCGACCAGAAGCCGGATCCAGGTCTCGGTCTCGGCATCATAGCTCGCACGCAGGTTGAAGACATTGCCGAGCCGCGGATCGCGCAGGAAACCCGCGCCGGTGAAAGGGCCGATGAAGGGCCAGCCCGCCGCGGTGGCGAGCGGCTGCGTCGCCGCCGAGGTCGGCGTGCCGACCGGCCCGATCAGCGCGAGATGCGCATCCTTCTCGATCACCCCCCGGGTCTGCTCGATCGATTTCGCGGGCTCATAACCGTCGTCGAATGCCTCGAGCACAAGCTTGCGCCCGGCAACACCGCCGGCGCGGTTCACCTCCTCAAAAGCGGCCTTCAGGCCAAGGTTCATACCGGTGCCGAGCGCAGCCGCCGGCCCCTCGAGCGCCGCCACTTGGGCGAAGCGCACTTCCGAAGATGTCACACCCTGCTGTGCGGCAGCCGTGCCGACCGATCCGAAGAATGCGGTGCAAAGGGTTGCAATCGTTAGAACCTTGCCGAATCTCATACCAAACTCCCATGCCGTCAACCTCCCGGATTAGCGTAGAAGCTTTACCCTGCGGTTAATTGGCGCGGGGGAGAGGCAGGCAGGGTCACGGCTTGCCAGCGGGCAGAAAGGCGCGTCAAATCCCGCCAAACCGGGGTACAGCAAGGAGAGGGCCAATGACTTCCTACCTCAAGACCATGCCCGATGCGCAGGGCTTCTTTGGCAGTTACGGAGGCGCGATGCTGCCGCCCCCGCTCGTGCCGCATTTCAAGGAGATCCGCGAGGCCTATGCCCAGATCTCGAAATCGGCCGATTTCATTGCCGAACTGCGCCAGATCCGCAAGCATTACCAAGGCCGGCCCACGCCCGTCTCCTACCTCAAGAACCTGTCGCGGCTTTATGGCGGGGCGCAGATCTATGCCAAGCGCGAAGATCTCAACCACACCGGCGCGCACAAGCTCAACCACTGCATGGCAGAGGGGCTGCTTGCGAAATTCATGGGCAAGACCAAGCTGATGGCAGAGACGGGCGCGGGCCAGCACGGCGTTGCCCTGGCCACGGCGGCGGCCTATTTCGGCATGGAATGCGAGATCCACATGGGTGAGATCGACATTGCCAAGGAGGCGCCGAACGTCACCCGGATGAAGCTTCTGGGCGCCAAGGTGGTGCCGGTGAGCTTTGGCGGGCGCTCGCTCAAGGAAGCGGTCGACAGTTGCTTCCAGAGCTATATCGCGCAGGCCGATCACGCGCTTTTCGCCATTGGCTCGGTGGTGGGGCCGCATCCCTTCCCGATGATGGTGCGCAACTTCCAGCATGTTGTCGGCATCGAGGCGCGCGAGCAATTCCTTGAAATGACGGGAGAACTCCCCGACATGGTGGCGGCCTGCGTCGGCGGCGGCTCGAATTCGATGGGGATCTTTGCGGGCTTCATCGACGATGCGGGCGTGAGCCTGCACGGGGTCGAGCCGCTCGGCACCTCCTCGAAGCTCGGCGAGCATGCCGCCACCATCAGCTTTGGCGCAGATGGCGACATTCACGGCTTCCGCACGCTGGTGCTGACCGATGAAAACGGCGAACCGGCGCCGGTGCATACCGTGGCTTCGGGGCTTGATTACCCCGGCGTCGGCCCGGAACATGCGCATCTGCACAAGACCGGACGGGTGCATTACACCACCGCCAATGACAAGGAAGCGCTCAAGGCCTTCTATGCGCTCTCGCGCCACGAGGGGATCATCCCCGCGCTCGAAAGCGCGCATGCGGTGGCCTTTGCGATGCGCGAGGCCGCGGCAAACCCCGGCAAGTCGATCCTGATCAACCTCTCCGGGCGCGGCGACAAAGACATCGACTACGTGACCGAAACCTACGGCTTCGGCGAAGATCTCTGAGCGCAGCGCCCCGGCCCCGCGGGCCGGGGCGTTTCGCCTCGGCGCCGCCGCAACGCTCAGCCCTGATGCGCGCCCTGCCCCTCCAGCACGGCGTCTTCTTCGGGCGGTTCCTCATCATGCGGGCGGAACACATGCGTTTGCACCTGCCGCCGCGCGAGGCTTCGGGCCGCCTGCTCGAGCAACACCTCGTCGGGCGCAAAGAGGGGCGCAGGCGTGAAACTCTCCACCACAACGGCAAGCTCAAGGCCAAGCGCACAGAGCGCCTGACCGAGCGCCTCGTCGGCGCGCACCAGAAGCCGGTCACTGTCGATCTGGCAGGGCGCCCGGAACTGGCCCACACAAAGCGCAGCCAACACCAGATCGCCGCGCACTTCCGTCAGAGTTTCCTGCGTCATCGCTTCCTCCCAAGCTCCACCGCCAGAGCATTATTCAACTGCAAACGCCCCGGCGCAAGAGCCCCGGGGCGCAGAACTGCGGCACTGACCGCCGCGTCAGTAGCAGAATTTATCGCGGAAAACGTGGCTGACGATCTCGTCACGGGTGAGCCCGTGCACCGCCAGTTCGGCATCCGACATCTCGGAATACCGCACCACGTCGCGCATCCGGGACCCGGTCTCGACCGCTTCGACCAGCCGTGCGCCAATTGCCGCACCGATCTGGCCAAGCCGTGCCTGCAGACCTTTTACCGGACCCTTTTCTTTCTGAGTGAACGTCGTCACATAAGCCATGGAAACCTCCTAGGGGCAGAGAGTTTCCTCCCGTAAGGGGAATTTATGTCAGAGCCCCTTCCCCATCAACCGGCGCAGGCGCAATCCCGCCCTGCAGTTTCTGCAACGCAGCATACGTTGGCATACCAAATCCGGGGGGGCGTCGGCGCGCCTCAGCAGTCGTAAGCCTGCGCGCGCAAAAGATAAACCGGCTCGCCGGGCGTCACCGGATCGAACACGACCGTATCGGCGCCCGCGTCCTTCGCGCTTTCAAGGATCTTGTTGCGGGCGTAGCGCTCCGCTTCATGACCGACCAGCGGGCCATAAACGCCCGGCTCGTTGGTGATCACCGAAACCGGGCGGCATTGCGCCACCTCTGCCGCGGAGGCAATGCGCACTTCGGGCACGCCCCGAAAGCCCGGATCGTTGCAGCCCGCAAGCGCGCTCGCGCCCAAAAGGACAAGGCTCAGGACATGGGGTTTCATCTGCGCGCCTCCTTTGCACCGTTGTGTCGGGCTGTTGTGCAGCATCGCAAGCCCGCTCCGGCCCGTCCAGCCCGGTGCGATCACATCGGCGCGAAGCTGCCACTGGAAATGAGCCGCGCGAGGGTGTAACCGGAGCGCATGACCGAGATCACGCTCCCCCGCCCCGACGACTGGCACCTGCACCTGCGCGATGGCGCGATGCTCAGGGGCATCCTGCCCGAGAGCACGCATCATTTTGCCCGCGCGATCGTGATGCCGAACCTCGTGCCGCCGGTGGTGACGGCGGCGGATGCCGCGGCCTATCGCGCGCGGATCATCGCGGCGCTGCCGGCGGGGGCGCGCTTCACCCCGCTGATGACGCTCTATCTCACCGAGACAACCGATCCGGCCGATCTGCGCGCCGCCGCCGAGAGCGGGCTTGTGCGCGCGGTGAAGCTCTACCCGGCGGGCGCCACGACCAACTCTGCCTCCGGCGTGCGCGATTTTGACAAGGTGCGCGGCGTGCTTGAGGTGATGGCCGAGATCGGGCTTCCGCTCTGTGTGCACGGCGAGGTGGTGAGCCCGGAGGTTGATATTTTTGACCGCGAGGCGGTGTTCATCGAGACCGTGCTCGACCCGATCCGCCGCGCCACGCCCGGCCTGCGCGTGGTGATGGAGCATATCACCACGAAAGACGGCGTCGATTATGCCCGCAGCCAGGACGAGAGCCTCGGCGCAACAATCACCACGCATCATCTGATTATCAACCGCAACCACATCCTCGTGGGCGGGATCAAGCCGCATTACTATTGCCTGCCGGTGGCGAAGCGCGAGCACCATCGCCTTGCGCTGCGCGAAGCGGCCACCTCGGGCGAGGCGCGGTTCTTCCTTGGCACCGATTCCGCGCCCCATATCGACGCGCTGAAAGAACATGCCTGCGGCTGCGCGGGCTGCTTTACCGCCACGAACACGATGCAATTGCTTGCCCATGTGTTTGAGGAAGAGGGCAAGCTTGCCAATCTTGAGGCCTTCGCAAGCCGCAATGGCCCGGCCTTTTACCGGCTGCCGGTGAACAGCGACACGCTCACGCTGATCAAAACCGACACCCCCGCCCAATGGCCCGCAAAAATCGAGACCGGTGCGGGCCCGGTCACTGTTTTCGATCCGGGCTTCCCGGTCTACTGGCATGTGAAATGATGGCTTTCATCTTGCTCTGAATATCCCCCGCAGCGCGCCTGCGGGGCCGCCGGGAGCCTCCGGCGGGGATATTTTCGGCAAGCTGAAAGCGCGAAAGGACCAATGAGATGATCCCCTCCTCCTATCCCGCGAAAGAAGAGATCGCCCGGCTGACCGCGCGGATGCTCCTTGAGATCAAGGCCGTGCATTTCAACGCCGAGGAGCCCTTCACCCTCGCCTCCGGCCTGCCCTCGCCCACCTATATCGACTGCCGCAAGCTGATCAGCTTTCCGCGCATCCGCTCGACCTTGATGGATTTCCTCGCCGTCACGGTGCTGCGCGAGGCGGGCTTTGAGGCGTTTGACAATATCGCCGGCGGCGAGACGGCGGGCATTCCTTTTGCCGCAATGGTCGCCGAGCGGCTTGCGCTGCCGATGACCTATGTGCGCAAAAAGCCCAAGGGTTACGGCCGCAATGCCCGCATCGAGGGCGCGATGACCGAGGGGCAGCGGGTGCTGCTGGTCGAGGATCTGACCACCGATGGCGGCTCGAAGCTGAGCTTTGTCGATGCGATCCGCGAGACCGGGGCCAGCTGCGCGCATACGGCGGTGATCTTTTACTACGGCATCTTCCCGGAGACCGAGCCGCGGCTGGCCGAACATGGGGTGAAGCTCCATGCGCTTTGCACCTGGTGGGATGTGCTCGCCGAGGCGCGTGCGCAAGGCGCCTTCAGCGATGCCACGCTCGACGAGGTCGAGGCGTTTCTCAAGGCGCCGCGCGCCTGGCAGGAAGCCCGGCAAAAAGGCTAACCCGATTTTTGGGGATAACTCTGTGAAGACCCTGTGGACGGGGTGGGGAGCGTTTTGCGCGCGACTCGCTCCGCTCCTGTATGCCTCGCCAGACACCACAATCCGTGGTAGGCTCGCCCTCAGGCAGACCCCAAAAGAGCTGTAACTTGAGTGCGCGGCGCGCGCTTATCCCCGAACTTATCCCGATACCGCAGCGCGTGCAGCCCGGCTATCAGGCGGGACCCAGATGAGGCAGAGATGAACGAAAGCACCGCCATTCGCCCTGACGGCGCCTCTGGCGCCGAAGAAGAGGCCTTGCCGCACAATATCGAAGCCGAGCAGCAATTGCTCGGTGCGATCCTGACCAACAACGATATTTTTGACCGTATCGCCTCTGTGGTGCGGGCGGAGCATTTCTTCGAACCGGTTCACCGCACGATCTACGAGGTCGCCGTGGCGCGGATCCAGAAGAACGCGCTGGCCTCGCCGGTCACGCTCAAGGCCTATCTTGAGGAAGACGAGGGGCTCAAGGCACTCGGCGGCGCTGCCTATCTGGCGCGGCTTGCGGGCGCGGCGATCTCGGCCTATGCGGCGCGCGACTATGCGCAGATGATCCATGACCTTGCGCTGCGCCGCGAGCTGATCCGGCTTGGCAAGGATCTCTCCGCCTCCGCCTCAAAAGTGGAGATCGGGCGCGAACCGGAAGAGCTGATCGTCGCCACCGAAGGGGCGCTTTACAAGCTGGCCGAAACGGGCACTGCCGAAAAGGGTTTTGTGAGCTTTCTCAAGGCCGTAACCGAGGCTGTTCAGTCGGCCAACGCCGCCTATCAGCGCGAGGGCGGCCTTGCGGGCGTGTCCACCGGGCTGCGCGATCTCGACAAGAAACTGGGCGGGCTGCACCCCTCTGACCTTCTGATCCTCGCAGGGCGCCCCTCGATGGGGAAAACCTCGCTCGCCACCAACGTTGCCTTCAACATTGCCAAGGCTTACAAGCGCGGCACCCGTCATGATGGCACCGAGGGCGCCGTCGAGGGTGGCGTCGTGGGCTTTTTCTCGCTCGAGATGAGCGCCGAACAGCTTGCCGCGCGGGTGCTCTCGGAAGCCTCCGAAGTGCCCTCCGAACAGATCCGCCGCGGCGACATGACCGAGGCCGAGTTCCGCCGCTTTGTCGAGGCGGCCAAGGCGCTTGAAACCTGCCCGCTCTATATCGACGACACGCCCGCGCTGCCGATCGCGCAGGTCGCCGCGCGCTGCCGCCGGCTCAAGCGCACGCATGGGCTTGATGTGGTTTTTGTGGACTACCTGCAGCTTCTGCGCGGCTCGGGCCGGACCGATAACCGGGTGCAGGAAATTGGCGAAATTTCCATGGGTCTCAAAGCCTTGGCGAAGGAGCTCAACATTCCCGTGGTGGCGCTTTCGCAGCTTTCGCGGACCGTTGAGAGCCGCGAGGACAAGCGCCCGCAGCTGAGCGACCTGCGCGAATCCGGCTCCATCGAGCAGGATGCCGACGTGGTGATGTTCGTCTACCGCGACGAATATTATCACGAGCGCATGAAGCCGCCGGAAGACGACCCGAAATTTGCCGAATGGATGCAAAAGGCCGAGCGCGTGCATGGCAAGGCCGAGGTGATCCTCGGCAAGCAGCGCCACGGGCCGATCGGCACCGTCGAAGTGGCCTTCGAGAGCCGCTTCACCCGGTTTTCCGATCTTGCCAAACCGTGGCAGGGCGAGGGCGCGGAGGGGTACTGACCCCCGCGCCCGCGGGCTTACAGCGTCTGGTTTGCCGCGCCGCCATCGACAAGCACGTTTTGCCCGACGATGAAGGCCGCCTGCTGCGAGCACAGGAAGGCGCAGACCGCGCCAAAGTCTTGCGGCGCGCCATAGCGGCGCGCCGGGATCGTTGCCTTGCGCCGGGCCGAGGCCTCTTCAAGGCTGATCCCCTCGGCCTGCGCCACCGGGCCGTCGAGCGCGGCCATCCGGTCCGTGGCATGGATGCCGGGCAAAAGGTTGTTCACCGTCACGCCGGTGGGGGCCACCTGCCGCGCCATGCCCGCGACAAAGCCGGTGAGCCCGCAGCGCGCGGTGTTGGAAAGGCCAAGCTGCGCAATCGGCGCCTTCACCGCGGCGGAGGTGATGTTGACCACCCGCCCCCAGCCGCGTGCGCTCATCCCCGGCACAAAGGCCTGCATCAGCGCGATGGGCGCGAGCATGTTGGCCTCGATCGCGGCGAGAAAATCCTCATGCGCCCAGTCCGACCAAACGCCTGGCGGCGGGCCGCCCGCGTTATTGACGAGAATGTCGATCTCGCCCGCCGCCGCAATCACCTTCGCGCGCCCCTCGGGCGTGGTGATATCGGCGGCCACCGCGGTGACCTTTACGCCATGCGCCGCCGCAATCTCGGCCGCGGTGCGCTCCAGCACCTCGGCCCCGCGCGCATTGAGCACAATCTCCACGCCCGCCGCCGCCAGCGCCTCGGCGCAGCCCCGCCCCAGCCCTTTCGAGCCGGCACAGACAAGCGCGCGTTTTCCAGTTAGCCCCAGATCCATGCTATCCTCCGTTTTGCCCCAAACTAGCCTCCTTCCCCCCGGCGGCAAGCCCCGGAGCCGCGGTTGGACTTGACCTTGCCGCGCCCGCCCCTTAACCGAATTGTGAACAGATCGCGCCATTGTCGCACCGCCATTCGCGCTGGAGCCGCCATGACCTCGCCCCCTGCCCTGCCCCCTCAGGCCGTCCATGTCTATGAGGCGGATCTGATCTGGGTGACCTCGGGCGCCAATCATGGCGACGGGCTCGATCTGGCCGCGCTGAGCCAGCCCGGCGATGTGTATCAGCTGGACCGCGGCGCCAAACCCTTGCGGCTTCTGCTCTCGGCCGATCCCGCGCAGCGCCAGCACATCTGCGCAGGCTCCGATGTGGGCACCGAGGGCGATCAGATCGCGCTCGTCGCGCGCCATGTGATGATCACGCCCGAGGGCGACACGGTCGATATCCTCCTGATCCGGCATGAGGCCACGCAGGCGCTTTACGCGCTGCCGCTCTCGCCGATCATCGCGCGGGTGGATTACACGCTTCTGGAGGCGACCGACGATCCGGGCGATGTGCGCCTTTCAGACCTCGTCTGCATCGCCTTCACCACCGGCACGATGATCACCATGGCGGGCGGCGCGCAAAGGCTGATCGAAACGCTCGGCCCGGGCGACCGCGTGCTCACCCGCGACAACGGCCCCCAGCCGGTGCGGCTCGTGGCCAAAACCACGCTGCGTGCGCTTGGCAGCTTTGCCCCGGTGGTGATCTCGGCGGGCACGCTCGGCAATGAGAGCGACCTGATCGTGGCGCCGCATCACCGCGTGTTTCTGTACCGCCGCGGCGCGCAGCGGCTTGGCGATACCGCCGAAATTCTGGTGCAGGCGAAACACCTTGTCGATGGCGAGCATGTCTGGCGGCGCGAGGGCGGCTATGTGGATTACTACGCGCTCGTGTTTGATCATCATGAGATCGTCTATGCCGAGGGCGTGCCGGTCGAGAGCCTGCAGGTGAGCGAGGCGGTGCTGAAGCTGATGCCCGAGGAGCTGACCGCCGAGATCCGCGCGCGCCTGCCCGATCTGATCCACACGCCGCATTTCGGCACCGAAGCGGGCCGCGACCTCCTCGACCGCGTCGGCCGCGCCGCGCTGTTTCGCAAGAAGGACTGACGGCACGCGCGCGGAAAGCGCCAAGGGGGCTCGCCGCCCCCTCTTGGGCTCCGCCCAATTCACCCCGCAGATATTTGGGGCAAGGTGAATGGGCATAAGAATTTGAAGGCCCTAAAGCGCGACATCATCAGATGACCATGAAGAGCTTCAATCCGAGCGCGACGAGCGCAGAGAGCGTCGTGACAATCTGCGCCCCTTTGTAAGCAGGACTGCCGTGAATCTTGACGATCACATCTTCCAATTGCTTTGAGAGCGCGATTTTCGCCACTCGTGAGAAAACCCTCATCTCCCCCGGCAGCGGAGGAGATTTCCCGCCGGGGTCGGCGCGCAAAGCTCCCGGCAATCTGGGCGCCAGCATCTCGGCAATATCTTCGGAGAAATCCTCCGCCATCGGCGCATCGCTGATGGCAGCAAGAAGCGGGGCCGCACCTTCCAGAAGCTTGCGATCCTCCATGCCCAATTCCGCCATCGCCTGTTTGGCCAGAAGGGACCGGTTTTTGGCGACTTCGGGATGGGTGGCACGGATCGCCCGAACGCTTTCCTCAAGCGCTTCAAAGAGTGCAAGGTTATCTTCGGTCCGCGGCAAGTCTTCGACGTCGAATTGCCGCCGCAGCCCCTGCGCCAGACCTGAGAAATCCATCTCGATCCGCTGCGGATCATTGCCGTAACGGGTGACGACACGGGTCACAACACGGAATTCTCGCGACTGCTCAGTGATGCAATTATGGCCCAAAAGTGCATCTTCGAGGGCGTCGCGCACGCGCGCGAGAACCGCGCCGATCAGAGGCGGATTCTGCAAGCGCTCAGGAACGACATGGAACAGGCCCGTCTCCGGGTTCACACCGACCGTTTCAATAAGCGGTAGGGCCGCAGCAAGTCGCTCTGCCTTCGAGGGTTGATACCGCTCCTCGATCTCGGCAATGATCTGCGCCACATGCTCCGCGCCCTGCTTCCAGTCTGCGTCGGGAATGAGGGCAATGTCGGTCAAAAGCTGGGCGTGGCTCTTCCAATCGCCGGTCAGTGGGCGGCCATCGCGCGCAGCTTCATACCAGCGGATCCAGACGTCATGACCGGGGTTTGCGCCAAGCCAGTCTTCGGCAGCGCGCCATGCCTTTTGCGCCCAATCCGGCGTTTGCTCGGCCCAAAGGGGCGTCGCAAGCGGCAACGCCCCCGCTTCGATCGCGGCGGCATCGAACTGCAGCGCAGCCCAAATGTCGGCGGCGGAATCTGCTCTGGCGGCGTCGGCAACGGCTCTAGCGTCGTAGGCGGCGGCGGTGTTGGCGGCGGCGGCGGCTTTGGCCGCAGCGTAGGTTGCTGCGGCGGCTCTGGTGGCGGCGGCGGCGTAAGCTGCGGCGGCGGCGTAAGCTGCGGCGGCGGCTCTGGCGGCGGCGGCGGCATTAGCGTCAGCATAGACGGCGGCTCTGGCGTCGTCGGTGTCAGCGGTGGCTCTGGCGGCGGTGGCTCTGGCGGCGGCGGTGGCTCTGGCGGCGGCGGCGGCGTCGGCGTAGGCGTCGGCGGCCTTTTTGATCTCCGGAGCCGGGTTCCCAGTGTAGACCCCGGTGATTAGAGCACAGCGCAAAATTGGCAGGGCTGTCAAATCCCGTTCGCGCGTCCAATCTGCGCCCGGCTGTGAAACGAATAGCGGCAGCACGCGCATGGCCGCGCGATGGGCAAGAGCAACAGCCTCGCGCTGCCGCGTTTTCCTTGGCCGCGCGTCCAGCCACGCTTGCAGCGTTTTATGGTCCCGTATCTCACGCGCCTGCACCATGCCCCGCCCCTTGCCGCATGGGGCAAGTTTGCCGGGGCTTGGGCTTTGCGGCAAGCGGGGCGTTACATCGAGAAGGAAATGCCGCAGCCGCAGGAGCTTGTCGCATTCGGGTTTTGCACCACAAACCGCGCGCCGATCAACTCTTGCGTGTAATCAATCACCGCATCTTGCAAGAACGGCAGGCTCACCGGGTCGATCAGCACCTTTTGCGCCGCCATCTCCCCCTCGCCCGCGATCACGAGATCATCCGCGGCGGGCGCGGCCTCAAGCTTGAGATCATATTGAAAGCCCGAACAGCCGCCGCCCTCCACCGCCACGCGCAGCGCCTTGGGCGCGGGCTCCTTGGCATTGATCGCAGCCAGACGTTCGAACGCGCGGGGGGTCACTTTGGGGGGCAAAAGCATGGGGTTGGACCTGTCGTTGGGATGGCTATAAGTATAGGGAGAGCAAAGGCCCACGACAAGGCGAGGTGAGGAATGCTGCAACCCTATGCGTGCCAACCGGAGGCGAGCCGGGGGCGGCTGTTCCCTGAGAGCTATTCCACCTTCCGCACGCCGTTTCAGCGCGACCGGGACCGGATCATCCATTCCTCCGCCTTCCGCCGCCTCAAGCACAAGACGCAGGTGTTTGTGGAGCATGAGGGCGATTACTACCGCACCCGGCTCACCCACACGATCGAGGTGGCGCAGGTCGCGCGCACGATTGCCGGGGCGCTCGGGCTCAACACCGATCTCGCCGAGGCGGTGGCACTGGCGCATGACCTCGGCCACCCGCCCTTTGGCCACACCGGCGAGGATGCGCTCGCGCTCCTGATGGAGCCCTATGGCGGGTTTGACCATAACGCGCAGGCTTTGCGCATCGTCACCCGGCTCGAGCGCCATTACGCCGATTTCGACGGGCTCAACCTCACCTGGGAAACGCTTGAGGGCATCGCCAAGCACAATGGCCCGGTCGAGGCGCCGTGGAACTATGCGCTCGCCGAGGTGAACGGGCTTTGGGATCTCGAGCTTGGCACCAATGCCTCGGCCGAGGCGCAGGTGGCGGCGGTGGCCGATGATTGCGCCTACAACCACCACGATCTGCACGACGGGTTGCGCGCCGGGCTCTTTACCGAGGCGGATCTGTGCGAGCTTCCGGTGCTGGGCGAATGTTTCGCCACGGTGGACAAACTCTACCCCGGGCTCGACCCGATGCGGCGCCGCCACGAGGCGCTGCGGCGCGTCTTTGGCGTGATGGTGGAAGATGTGATCGCGGTGGCGCGCAACCGGCTTGAGAGCCTGCAGCCGCGCCATGTGGACGACATCCGCCACATGCAGGGGCCGATCATCCGCTTCTCCAAGCCTCTTTACCAAAACATCAAGGCGATCAAGAGCTTCCTTTTCACCCGCATGTATCGCGCCCCCACGGTGGTGGTGGAGCGCAAACGGGTGACGGGGATGGTCAATGCGCTCTTCCCGCTGTTTCTGGAGCGCCCCGAGCTTCTGCCCGAGGATTGGCAGGGCGATGTGGCGAAAGCGATTGCCAAGGGCAATGAAGAGGGCCGCACCGAGATCGCGCGCGTGGTGCTCGACTATGTGGCGGGGATGACCGACCGTTTCGCCATTCAGGAATATCACCGGCTGGTGGAGCCCGAATAAAGCTGCGCCGAAAGCAGCCCGCCTCCACCTGTCGCAAGATGCGGGCCGACCACCGCCCTTTGCCTTCGACTTTGTGCAAATATCCCGGGGGGTGCAGGGGGGCAGCGCCCCCCGCCCCGGTCAGGGCTTATTGCATCATTTCCTTGGTGGCGCTGAGCTTCAGCCCCTCGTAGTCGCGCACCACCCGGTCGATGTCCCATTGCAGACGGGTCAAAAAGACGATGTCGCCGTCGTGGTCATGGGCAATGTGCTGCTTGTTCACGTTGACCATCTTCTCCACCACCTCTTTCGGCCCCTGCACCCAGCGCGCCGAGGTGAATTGCGAGGGCTCGAAGCGCACCGGAATGCCGTATTCGATCTCGATCCGGCTCGCCAGCACGTCAAATTGCAGCGCGCCGACCACACCCACAACGAAGCCCGAGCCAATCGCCGGCTTGAACACTTTCGCCGCGCCTTCCTCGGCAAATTGCATCAGCGCTTTTTCGAGGTGCTTGCCCTTCATCGGGTCGGTCGAGCGCACCGATTGCAAGAGTTCGGGCGCAAACGACGGGATGCCGGTGAAGCGCAGCTTTTCGCCCTCGGTCAGCGCGTCACCGATGCGCAATTGCCCGTGGTTCGGAATGCCGATGATATCGCCCGCCCAGGCCTCTTCGGCCAGTTCGCGGTCGGCGGCAAGGAACAGCACCGGGTTGGTCACCGCCATCGGTTTTGCGCTGCGCACATGCATGAGCTTCATGCCGCGTTCAAAATGGCCGCTGGCGAGGCGCACAAAGGCCACCCGGTCGCGGTGCTTGGGGTCCATGTTCGCCTGCACCTTGAACACGAAGCCCGTGACCTTTTTCTCATCCGCCGAAATCTGCCGCTCCGCGGCGCGTTGCGGCTGCGGTTCGGGGCCGTATTCGCCCATCCCGTCCATCAGCTCCTTCACACCGAAGGAGTTGATCGCCGAACCAAACCAGATCGGCGTCATGTGACCCTCAAGGAAGGCCTGCCGGTTGAAGGCGGGCAAAAGCTCGCGCGCCATTTCCAGCTCTTCGCGCAGCTTTGCCAATTGCGCGGCGGGCACGTGCGCGGCGAGCTTCGGATCCTCAAGCCCGTCAATCTTGATGCTTTCGGCCACCTTGTTGCGATCCGCCCGGTCCATCAGCTCAAGCCGGTCGTGCAAAATGTCGTAGCAACCGAGAAAATCGCGCCCCATGCCAATCGGCCACGAGGCGGGCGCCACGTCGATGGCAAGGTTTTCCTGAATCTCGTCGATGATCTCGAAAGTGTCGCGGCTTTCGCGGTCCATCTTGTTGCAAAAGGTCAGGATCGGCAGATCGCGCAGGCGGCACACCTCAAAAAGCTTGCGGGTCTGGCTTTCCACCCCTTTCGCGCCGTCGATCACCATGATCGCCGCGTCAACGGCGGTGAGCGTGCGGTAGGTGTCTTCGGAAAAGTCCGAGTGGCCGGGCGTGTCGACAAGGTTGAAGCGGTAGGTTCGGAACTCGAAGCTCATCGCCGAGGCCGAAACCGAGATCCCGCGCTCCTGTTCGAGCTTCATGAAGTCGGACCGGGTGCGGCGCGCCTCGCCCTTCGCTCGCACCTGCCCCGCCATCTGGATCGCCCCGCCGAAAAGCAGGAACTTCTCGGTCAGCGTGGTCTTGCCGGCGTCGGGGTGCGAGATGATCGCGAAGGTCCGACGGCGGGCGATTTCGGGCGGGAGGACGGGTGCGTTGCTCATGGCGCGCCTTTACCGCAAGGGCGCGCGCGGAGCAATGGGCGCTTCGCCGCGCGCCCCCCCGGGCGCTCATGAAAGAATTAAGCCTGAATTGATCCCGATCATGGATTAATTAATAGAATCGTTCCATAATGGGATAATCTGGCCGGGAGCGCTTGGAGGAACGCGTTCGGCGACCGGGTGAGAGTTCCGCTCTCGCCCCCTTTCAGGAGTGTGCCCATGGCAAGGACAGCTGCCGCCGTCTCGCCTCTCGTGCCCCAAAGACCTGCGCATCGTCTGGCGCAGAAAACCATTCTTTGCCCCTATTGCGGGGTGCCGCTTTACACGGCCAAAGACCGCGCCGAGCATCTCGACGGGCACCGCTGTTGCTGCGAGGGCAGCGGCTGGGATTGCGCCGATCTGACCGATCCGCACGACCGCGCAACCTGCCGCGGCGCGCGCTGAGCCGTTTCGCCCTACTGCGCTTCCTTTGCCCCATGTCTGGCGGGGCACGGTGCCTGCGCTTGCGCAGCCCCCTCTCTTCCCTTCTGGTCGCTCCCCCCCTATCAAGGGCAAAAGGGAGGCACCCATGAAGATCGCAAGCTTCAACATCAACGGCATCAAGGCCCGCGCCGAGGCGCTTCCCGCCTGGCTCAAGGCGGCAGAGCCCGATGTGGTGGCGCTGCAGGAGATCAAGTCGACCGACGAGACCTTCCCGCACGAGATTTTTGACGGGCTGGGCTATCACATCGTCACGCACGGGCAAAAAAGCTTCAACGGGGTTGCCCTTCTGAGCCGGTTCCCGCTTGAAGATGTGGTCTGCGGCTTGCCGGGCGATGCGAGCGATGAACAGGCGCGCTGGATCGAGGCAACCGTGGTGGGCCGCCGCGCGGTGCGGATCTGCGGGCTCTACCTGCCCAATGGCAACCCGGCGCCGGGGCCAAAATATGACTACAAGCTTGCCTGGATGGCGCGCATGCGCGCACGCGTCAGCGCGCTTTTGAAAACCGAGGAGCCGCTTGTTTTTGCGGGCGACTACAATGTGATCCCGCAAGAGGAAGATGCCGCGAAGCCGGAGGCCTGGGCGACAGATGCGCTGGCGCTGCCCGAAACCCGCGCAGCCTTCCGCGAGCTTTTGCATCTGGGGCTGACCGATGCGCTCCGCGACCGCGTGCCCGGCCCGGGGCACTATACGTTTTGGGACTATCAGGCGGGCGCGTGGCAGCGCAACAACGGCATCCGCATTGATCATCTGTTGCTCAGCCCGCAGGCGGCGGACCTGCTCACGGCGGTGGGCATCGACAAGGAGGTGCGCGGCGGCGACAAGCCCTCCGACCACGTGCCGATCTGGATCGACCTCGACGCCTGAGCCCCCCTTGCCCGGCGCGGGAAAACGCGCTAGGCCGCCGGGCTTCGGCAGGAGGTCTCACATGAACACGCTGGCGATCGACTTCGGCACCTCGAATTCCGCGGTGGCGGTTCTGGAGGCGGGCACCCCGCGCCGCCTGAGCCTCGAGGGCACGGCAGAGGTGCTGCCCACCGCTGTTTTCTTCCCCGCCGACCGCGGGGCGATGCGGATTGGCACCGCCGCCACCGAGGCGCTGATCGGCGGCGAAGAGGGGCGCTACATGCGCGCGCTCAAATCGGTGCTCGGCACGCCGCTCTTTCATGAAAAACGGCTGATCGGCGGCAAAAGGCGCGCGCTCGCAGAGGTGGTCACGGCCTTCCTTGCCACGCTGAAAACCCGCGCCGAAGCCGCGACCGGGCACAGCTTCACGCATGCGCTCTCGGGCCGCCCTGTGCATTTTCATGCCGAGCCCGAGCGCGATGCCCAAGCCGAGGAAGACCTGCGCGGCTGCTATCTTGCGGCGGGTTTCACGCGGGTCAGCTTTTGCTTCGAGCCGGAGGCGGCGGCGCTTGCCTCCCCTGCCCTTCCCCCCGGCGCGCTCGGGCTGATTGTCGATATTGGCGGCGGCACCTCGGATTTTTCGCTCTTCCGCGAGACCCCCTCGGGGGTCGAGATCATCGCCAGCCACGGCATCCGCTTGGGCGGCACCGATTTCGACCGCGCGATCTCGCTTGAGCATGCAATGCCGCTTCTGGGCCATGGCGGGCAGCTTCGGCGCGAATTTGGCCCGGAGCTTTTGCCGATGCCCGCCGATATTTATGTCGATCTCGCCACCTGGGCGAAAATTCCGTTCCTCTACACGCAAGAGACCCGCAACGCGGTGGCGCGGATGCGCAAGCTTGCGGTTGATGCGCGCGCGCTCGGGCGCCTTGCCGAGGTGCTCAAACATGAAATCGGCCATGATCTCGCCTTTGCCGTCGAGCGCGGCAAGATCGAGGCGAATGCGGGCAAGCCCGGCGCGATGATCCGCATGGGCAAGATCGAGCGCGGGCTCTATGCCGAGATCAGCGCCGCCTCGATGGCGGCTGCGCTCGCGCGCGCCCGCGCGGATCTGGCCGAGGCGATGGCCGAAACCTGCCGCCTTGCGAGCGTCACGCCCGGGCAGATCGGTGCCGTCGTTCTGGTGGGCGGCTCAAGCCTGATGGAGCTGGTGGCGCAAGAGGCGCAGGCGCTTTGCCCGGGCGCGCGGCTGGAGCGCGCCGAGGCCTTCACGGCGGTGATCGACGGGCTGGCTCGCGCCATTGCCGGCGCGGACTGAGCCCATCGCTCAGATCTCTGTGCTCAGATTTCTGTGGTCACGTCGTGGCCATGCACCCAGTCATAGCGGTTGAGCACCTGCCCCGGCGCGAAAATCGAGGCGGTGCGCAGCGCAAAATGCCCCAGCGTGCGCTGGAAGCCCGAGAGGTGATAGTTGCGCGCATTGCGGTTTGCCGCCTCGACAATCGCCTTGCAACGCCCCGCCCGCATTTGCTGATAAACCGCAAAGGCATGCTCGTCATTTTCGAACTTGTTGAGCGCCTGCGCCAGCACCCAGGCATCCTCAAGCGCCATCACCGCCCCCTGCGCGAGGAAGGGCAGCGTCGGATGCGCGGCATCGCCCAAAATCACCGCATGGCGCCCCTGCCAGACGCGCGCGACCGGATGGCGGAAGAGGCCCCAGAGCCACGGCTCGCGCACGGCCTCCAGCCACTCCTGCACCTTTGGGCAAAATTCCTCGAAAGCCGCGAGCAGTGTCAGCGGATCATCGCGCAGGTTCCAGCTTTCCTCGACCCAGCGCCAGCGTTCCTCCACCGCCACGATGTTGCGCAGCCCCCGGCCCAGCGGATAGCTCACAAGATGCTTGCCCGCGCCAAGGAACACCTGCGCCACCTTCGGCTCGGCCTCATCGCAGGGCACAAGCGCGCGCCACGCCACCTGATGCGTGAAAAACGGCCGCGCCTCGCCATTGAGCGCCCGGCGCACGCGCGAATGCAGCCCATCGGCGCCAATCAGCAGGTCAGGCTCGATCGTCTCGCCCATCGCGGTGAGAAGCTTCGGCCGCCCGGCGCTCAGATCGACATCCTCGACCTTCTGCGACAGCCGGATCTCGACCCCGGCATCGCGCGCGCCCTCCGCCAGAAGCTCGATCAACCGGGCGCGATGGACCAGACGGTATTCCGCCCCGGGGCGCAATTTGGCAAGATCGAGCCGGATCACCCGGCTCCCCGTTTCGCCATCGAGCATCTCGATGGCCGCGGTGGCCGGGCCCGCCTTTTCCAGCGCATCGCCAAGGCCAAGCGCGCGCAGCACCTTGGCCCCATTGGGCGAAATTTGCAGCCCGGCGCCCACTTCGCGGACCTGATCCGCCTGTTCGAGAACCGTCACCTGAGCGCCATGAAGCGCCAGCGCCCGCGCCACGGCGAGCCCGGCGATCCCCGCCCCCAAGACTGTTACGCGTCGTCCGATCAGCACCGCCCGCGTCCTTTCATAAGCAAACACCGGCACCCTTGGGGCACCGGTGAAACCTGATCTTCAACGTGCGCGGATCGCGGCACCAACAGGCCTCACCCGGGCCTGCCGGTCCGGCTTCAGTCGTCGCGATGCACCCGTTCCCGGCGTTCGTGGCGTTCTTGCGCCTCAAGCGTCATCGTGGCGATCGGGCGGGCATCGAGACGTTTCAGAGAGATAGGTTCTCCGGTCATTTCGCAATAGCCATATTCGCCATTCTCGATGCGACGCAGTGCCGCGTCGATCTTGGACACCAGCTTGCGCTGGCGATCACGGGTGCGCAACTCCAGCGCGCGGTCGGTCTCTTCAGAGGCGCGGTCGGCCAGATCCGGCACGTTGCGCGCCGATTCGGCGAGGCCTTCGAGCGTCTCTTGCGACTGCTCGAGCAACTCCGTTTTCCAGGCTTGCAACTTGCGGCGGAAATACTCGAGCTGCCGATCATTCATGAAGGGCTCGTCTTCGGCCGGCCGGTAATCGTCGGGAAGGAATGTCTCGGCTTTCATCGCGTCACTCACTTTCGTGCCCTCGGTCCCAGGGGGCGTCACCCGCCCGGCGCCGCTTGCGCGCTCCCATAACCCAAGCGAGACGCGATGTCACGCCCCGCGTTTGCGGTTGCGGCATGTTTCCTGCAAGCGCAGCCCGCCGCTTGCGTGATTTTTCCTGCGCCGCTAGGCTCTTGTCTGCAAAATCGGCAGGAAAACGGGGGGAAAGCCGTGCAGTTTCGCTCGACCGAAAGCTATGTTGCGCCGCCCGATCTGGTGGTGGCCGTGAATGCTGCCGTGGCGCTGGAGCGGCCGCTTCTGGTGAAGGGCGAGCCCGGCACCGGCAAGACCGAACTGGCGCGGCAGGTGGCGCAGGCGCTCGGCCTGCCGATGCTTGAATGGGCGATCAAATCGACCACCAAGGCCAGTCAGGGGCTTTACGAATATGATGCCGTGAGCCGGTTGCGCGACAGCCAGCTGGGCGATGCCCGCGTGAATGACGTGAAGAATTACATCCGCAAGGGCAAGCTCTGGCAGGCCTTCGAGGCGGAAGGAAAAGTCGTGCTGCTGATCGACGAGATCGACAAGGCGGATATCGAATTTCCGAACGATCTGCTGCAAGAACTCGACCAGATGGCCTTTCACGTCTACGAAACCGGCGAGACGATCCGCGCCCGGCACCGCCCGATCGTCATCATCACCTCGAACAACGAGAAAGAACTGCCCGACGCCTTTTTGCGGCGCTGCTTCTTCCACTACATCCGGTTTCCCGATGCCGAGACCCTGCGCGCGATCGTGGAGGTGCATTTTCCGGGCATCAAGGAGGCGCTTCTGGCCGCCGCGCTGACCCGGTTCTTTGAAATCCGCGAAACGCCGGGGCTGAAGAAAAAACCCTCCACCTCGGAAGTGCTCGACTGGCTCAAGCTGCTTTTGGCCGCGGATCTTGCGCCCGAGGAGCTGAAAGCCGATCCGGCGAACCTGCTGCCGAAACTCCATGGCGCGCTTTTGAAGAACGAGCAGGATGTGCAGCTGTTTGAGCGCCTCGCCTTCATGGCGCGGCGCGAACGCCGCTGAAATGCTGAGAATTTGAGCAGTGCCTCAGCACAGATGTATCTTTCGCATCACTCCGTCGCGTTAGCGCAAAACACTCTCTTGCCAAGATGCGGGAACTCCGCGATGCGTCAGCCTTCAGTACCTTAGCGAAGAAGTGCCGCAATGCTGAACCGACGGAGCGTGCTGCAGGGGGCCACCGCCCTTGCAAGCGTTATGATCCTGCCCGTGCCCGCCGCACTGGCCACCCCCATCCCCTTTTCCTTCAGCTACGACGCGCTTGTCGAGCGCGCGCGGGGGATGGCGCAGGCGCCCTATGCGCCGCCATTCCAGCCCGCGCCCGAAATCGTTGCGCAGATCGACTATCAGCGCAAGGGGGAGCTGGTGTTCCGCACCGCAAAGGCGCCGTTCTCCGGCCAGCCCGGCACGGGGCCGCAAAAGGGCTATCCGCTCGAGTTTTTCCCGCTCGGCAAATATGCCACCAAGCGGGTGCAAATGTTCGTCGTCGAAGCGGGCCGCGCCACCGAGGTGCCCTATTCGGCCGATTTCTTCGACATGCCCGCCGACAACCCGGCCCGCAAACTGCCCCATAACGCGGGCTTTGCCGGCTTCCGGCTGCAGGAATGGGCCGAGGCCGAGGATTGGACGCATCAGGACTGGGTCGCCTTTCAGGGCGCTTCCTATTTCCGCGCGATCGGCGCGGCGGGGCAATACGGCCAATCCGCGCGCGGCATCGTCATCAATGCCGCGAGCAACGGAAAACCCGAAGAATTCCCTGATTTTACAGAGTTCTATATTGAACAGCGCCCGGGCGCCAGCGCGGATGACCCGGTCACCGTCTGCGCGCTCCTTGACGGGCCAAGCGTCACCGGTGCCTATCGCTTCCAACTCACCCGCGGGCAGCAGCGCGCGCGCGGCGTGGGCATGGAGATCGAGGCCCAGATCTTCCTGCGCGAAGATGTTGACCGGCTCGGGCTGATGCCGCTCACCTCGATGTTCTGGTTTGGCGAATATGGCCGCGACCGGCTTCTGGACTGGCGCCCGGAGGTGCATGATTCCGACGGGCTGGAGATGTGGGCAGGCTCGGGCGAGCGGATCTGGCGCCCGCTCAACAACCCCGACGGCACCCGGATCTCGGCTTTCACCGACACTGACCCGAAGGGCTTTGGCCTGATGCAGCGCGACCGCGACTTCGATCACTATCAGGACGGCGTGCTCTATGACCGCCGCCCGAGCGTCTGGGTCGAGCCGCTCACCCCGCTTGGCAAGGGCGAGATCCAGTTGATGGAAATCCCCACCGACGACGAGATCAACGACAATATCGGCGCCTTCTGGGTGCCCGAAGGCCCCGCGCTCAAGGGCGCGCATTATGCGCTGCACTACCGGCTGCACTGGCAAAACCTCTGCCCGGTGCCCGCCGAAAACATCGCACAAACGGTGGAAACCCGGATCGGGCGCGGCGGCCAGCCCGGCCTGCCCCGCCCCGAGAACGTCTATAATTTCGCGGTGGAATTCGACCGTCCTGCGGTGATGCGCCAGATCCCCTACGGGGTGTTTCCGAAGGTGGTTGTGAGCACGAGCGCAGGCACGATCAGCCGGACTTTTGCCGAGCCGATGCCCAACGGCAATATCTGGCGCGCGAATTTCGACCTTGCGCTGTTGCCCGGAGAAATCGCCGATCTGCGGATGTATCTGGAGCTTGCGGGCCGCCCGCTTACCGAGACATGGCTCTACCAGTTCTCTCCGGGCTGGGCCATTCCTCCGCATTGACCCGTCATGTCCCCCGCAATGCCGCAAAGCTGCGGCGCGCCGTCGCAGCCGGGCTTTGCCTTTGCGCGCGCCTGCCCTAGAACGGAGAGCGCAACAGGGAGCCTGCGATGTCGGACGATGCACTGGTGATCTTCACGCCTTCGGGCAAACGGGGGCGGGTTGAAAAGGGCACGAGCGTGCTTGCGGCGGCGCGCAAGCTCGGCGTCGATCTCGATTCGGTCTGCGGCGGGCGGGGCATCTGCTCGAAATGTCAGGTCGCGCCGGGCTATGGCGAATTTCCCAAGCATGGCCTGCATGTTGCGCCCGATGCGCTGAGCCCGGTCAATGCCGTCGAGGAGCGCTACGACCGGATCCGGGGCCTCAAGCCCGGGCGGCGTCTGGGCTGTCAGGCCTGCATTCAGGGCGATGTGGTGATTGATGTGCCCGCCGAGAGCCAGGTGCACCGCCAGGTGATCCGCAAGAGCGCCTCGGAGCGGGTGATGGAGATGGATCCGGCGACCCGCCCGCTATATGTGGACGTCGCCGAGCCCTCGATGCATGAGCCCTCCGGCGATTTTGAGCGGCTCGCCGCTGCGCTGGAAAGCCAATGGCAAATCAAGGGATTGCAGGCCGATCTTGCGGTGCTCTCAGTGCTGCAGACGCGGCTGCGCAAAGGCGACTGGAAGGTGACCGCCGCGGTTCATGAACCGGGCGACGGCACCGCGCCGCGGCTCCTTGCGCTTTACCCCGGCTACCGCGAGGCGCCGCTTTACGGGCTTGCCATCGACCTTGGCTCGACCACGATCGCAGGCCATCTGGTCGCCCTCAATGACGGCCATGTGCTTGCCTCCTCGGGGCTGATGAACCCGCAGATCCGCTTTGGCGAAGACCTGATGAGCCGGGTCTCCTATGCGATGATGAACCCGGGTGGCGCGGCGGAGATGACCGCCGCCGTGCGCGAGGCGATGGCGGGGCTCGCAGCCGCGCTCACCACCGAGGCGGGCATCGAGCCCGAGGCGGTGGTCGAGGCGGTGGTCGTGTGCAACCCGGTGATGCACCACCTGCTGCTTGGCCTCGATCCGGTCGAGCTTGGTCAGGCGCCTTTTGCGCTTGCCTCCGGCGCCAGCCTTTCGCTTGCCGCAGCCGAGATCGGCCTTGCCCCCCTCGCCCCGGCGGCGCGCGCCTATCTCCTGCCGCTGATCGCGGGCCATGTCGGCGCCGATTGCGCGGCGGTGGCGCTCTCCGAGGCGCCCGAAACGCGCGATGACCTCTCGCTCATCGTCGATGTTGGCACCAATGCGGAGATCCTTCTGGGCAACCGCAGCCGCGTGCTGGCCTGCTCTTCCCCCACCGGCCCGGCCTTCGAGGGGGCGCAAATCTCCTCGGGCCAGCGTGCTGCGCCGGGCGCGATCGAGCGCATCGAGATCGACCCGGTGACGAAAGAGCCGCGCTTTCGCATCATCGGCAATGCGCATTGGTCGGATGACCCGGCCTTTGGCACGCCGACAATCACGGGCATCTGCGGCTCGGGCATCATCGAGGCCGTGGCGGAAATGCGCATCGCGGGCATTCTCGATCCCTCCGGCCTGATCGGCTCGGCGGAACAGGTGGGCAGTGCGCGCTGCGTGGCCACCGGGCGCACGCATGAATATGTGATCCATGACGCCACCCCGGATGGCCCGCGCGTAACCGTGACGCAGGGCGACATTCGCGCGATTCAGCTTGCGAAATCTGCGCTTTATGCAGGCGCCCGGCTGCTGATGGACGAGATGGGCGTGGACCGGGTGGACCGGGTGGTGCTGGCGGGCGCCTTTGGCGCGCATATCAGCCCCAAACATGCGATGGTGCTTGGCATGATCCCCGATGTGCCCCTTGAGGCGGTGACCTCGGCGGGCAATGCCGCGGGCACGGGGGCGCGCATGGCGCTTTGTTCGCGCAGCGCACGCCGCGCGATCGAGGCGCAGGTGAAGCGGATCGTAAAAATCGAAACGGCCATCGAGCCGCGGTTTCAGGAGCATTTCGTGGCCGCCAATGCGATCCCGCATGCCACCGCACCATTCTCGGAACTGGCAAAAATCGTCACCCTGCCCGAGGTCAGCTTCAACGGCGGCCCCGCCCCCGAGGGCGGCGGGCGCAGGCGGCGGCGCGGCTGAGCGCCGCCTGCCCGCCGCGGCGGGCGGGCGCGTTGCACCGCCTTGAACCGGGGCGCGGCCTCAGGCCAGAAACGCGGCCTGCACAAGCCGGCGGGTGTAGTCCTGCCGGGGCGCGCCGATCACCTCGGCGCAGCTTCCCTCCTCAACCAGCGCGCCCGATTTGAGCACCATCACGCGATCCGAGAGCGCGCGCACGACCGCAAGATCGTGGCTGATGAACAGATAGCTCAGCCCGTGCTCCGCTTGCAGGCGCCGGAGCAGATCAACGATCTGCTTTTGCACCTGCCGGTCAAGCGCCGAGGTTGGCTCATCGAGCACGATGATGCTGGGCTTGAGCACCAGCGCCCGCGCAATGGCGATGCGCTGGCGCTGACCGCCCGAGAACTCATGCGGATAGCGGTTGCGCAGGCTCGGGTCGAACTGACATTCGGCAAGCGCCGCGGCGGCGGCCCGGTCCCGCTCGGCGGCACTCATCTGCGGGTGATGCACCAACAGCCCCTCGGCCACGATCCGCCCCGCCGTCATCCGCGGCGAGAGGCTGCCGAACGGATCTTGCATCACCACCTGCATGTCGCGCCGCAATGGCAAAAGCGCGCGCGGCGACAGATCCTCGATCGCGCGGCCATGCAGGCGGATCGTCCCGGACGCCGGCACGAGCCGCAAAATGGCGCGCGCGAGCGTGCTCTTGCCGGAGCCGGACTCGCCCACAATGCCGATGGTTTCGCCGCGCCGCAGGCTCAGCGAGAGCCCGTTGACCGCCCGAAACCCGGGCTCGACGGGCTGGAACAGCCGCCGTCGGCGCCGCCCGAACGTGACCGAAGCCTCCTTAACCTCCAGCACAACCGGGGCATCGGCGGCAACCGGCGGCTTGCGGCCCTCCGGCTCGGCGTCGATCAGGGCGCGGGTATAGGCATTTTGCGGGCGCGCGAAAACCTCCTCGACGGGCCCCTCCTCCACCTTCTCGCCGCGCCGCATCACCACCACGCGGTCGGCGATCCGGCGCACCACATGCAGATCGTGGGTGATGAACACGATCGCCATGCCCAGGCGCTGCTGCAAATCGCGCAGCAAGGTCAGGATCTCGGCCTGAATCGTCACATCAAGCGCCGTCGTCGGCTCATCGGCGATCAGAAGCTCGGGGTTGTTCGAGATCGCCATGGCAATCATCACCCGTTGCCGCTGCCCGCCCGACAGCTCATGCGGCCAGGCAGACATGCGCTGCTCCGGCTCGGGGATCTGCACCAGACGCAACAGCTCGATGGCGCGCGCATGGGCGGCGCGGTGCGACAGGCCCTGATGGCGGCGAAGCGGCTCGATCAGCTGCGCGCCAATGGTGAAGAGCGGGTCGAGCGAGGTCATCGGCTCCTGAAAGATCATCGCGATCCGCTCTCCGCGAATGCGGTTCAGCGCGCGCCGGGGCAGGCCAATCAGCCCGGTGCCATGAAAATCCGCCCGGCCGCGGATCCGGCCATTGGGCGCAAGAAGCCCCATCACCCCCATCATGATCTGGCTCTTGCCCGAGCCGGATTCGCCGACGACGGCCACGGTTTCTCCCCGGGCAACATGGAAGGAGACGCCCTTGACCGCCTCCACCGTGCCGTCGAGGGTCTCGAAGCTCACATGGATATCGTCAAGCTCCAGCACAGGTGCGGTCGTCATGTCAGCGGTCCCTTGGATCGAGCGCATCGCGCAGCCCGTCGCCGATGAAGTTCAGCGCAAAGAGGGTGGAAATCAGGAACAACGCGGGAAAGAACAAAAGCCAGTTCGCGTTCGGGATGTTCTTTGCGCCCTGCGAGATCAGCACCCCCCAGGACGACATCGGCTCCTGCACGCCAAGGCCGAGATAGGAGAGAAAGCTCTCCATGATGATCACGGTGGGCACGAGCAGCGTCATGTAGATGATGACGGGGCCAAGCAGGTTGGGCAGGATATGGCGGCGCAAGATGCCCGCCCGGCTGACGCCGAGAGCCTCAGCGGCCTGAACGAATTCGAGCCGTTTGAGCGCCAGTGTCTGCCCGCGCACGATCCGCGCCATGTCGAGCCACATCACCGCCCCGACGGCCAGAAAGGTCAGCAAAAAGTTCCGCCCGAAAAACACCACCAGCATGATCACGAAGAAGATGAAGGGCAGCGAATAGAGAATGTCGACAAGCCGCATCATCGCCTCGTCGACCTTGCCCCCGAAAAACCCGGAGACGGCGCCGTAAACGACCCCGATCACCACCGCGACCAGCCCGGCCAGAAGCCCGATCGCCATCGAGACCCGGCCGGCCACAAGGGTCCGGGCCAGCAGGTCGCGGCCATTGGAATCGGTGCCGAACAGAAACCACCTGTGCTCGACCTGCGCGGTCAACGTGGCGGTTCCGGGGGCGGTTCCGGGGGCGCTTGCAGCTAAGATGCGGGCCCCGTCAAAGAGATCAGACCGGTCGAAATAGCGCGCGGCGCGCGCATCCACCCCGCGCGGCGCGGCCAGTGTGGCGACGATCTCGCCGCCTTGCAGATGCCACTCGCGGATCTCGAGCCGGGCGCGTTTGGCCACCTGCTCGAGCGCCGGGCCGATCATCTCCGGCGTTGGATAGGCGCTCAGCCGCGGCGGCACCTTGGTGTAGCTCTGGTTGATCGTCGTGAAATCATTGGGCACCACATAGGGGCCAAGGCCGCAGGCCAGCGCCATCAGCAGCAGATAGAGCGCCGAGAGGCTGGCGGCACGGTTTGCCCGCAACCGCGCCCAGGCGTCGGACCAGAGCGAGCGGCCGGGAGCAAGGGAAGGCGTATCAGTCATGGCGCACTCTGGGGTCGACGACGGCGTAAAGCAGATCAACGATCAGGTTGAACACGATGGTGAAGGCGGCCAGCACGACAACCGTGCCCATCACCACGGTGTAATCGCGCGCCAGCGCCGCCTCGACGAAATAGCGCCCGATGCCGGGAATGCCGAACACGGTTTCCACGATCACCGAGCCGGTCAGCAGTGAGGCCGCCGCCGGCCCGGCATAAGAGATGATCGGCATCACCGCCGAGCGCAGCGCATGGCGCGCCACCACCGACACCTCGGACAAGCCCATCGCGCGACAGGTGCGGATGTGATGGGCGCGCAAGGCCTCGATCATCGAGCCGCGCATCAACCGCGCCACCACCGCCAGTTGCGGCAACATCAGCGTCAGCACCGGGCCGATCTTGTTCACCAGGGCGCCCCCGCCCCAGCCCGCCACGGGCACGAGGCTGAGCGAAAGCGCGAAGGTGAGCTGATAAAGCGGCGCGATGACAAAGGTTGGAATGGTGCTCCCCGCCGTTGCCGTGGCCACCACGAGATAATCGAGCCCGCGGTTCTGGTTCAGCGCCGCGATGATGCCCAGAGCCGAGCCGAGCAGCAGCGCCAAAGCCAAAGCCAGCGTGCCGATCTGGATCGAGATCGGCAGGGCGGTGGCAAACATCTCGGTCACGGTGAAATCGGGCCGGGTGTAGCTCGGCCCCAGATCGCCATGCAGAAGGTTGGCGAGATAATGCAGATACTGGCTCCAGAGCGGTTGATCGAGGTGGTAGACGCGGTTGAGGTTCTCGATCACCGCCGGGTTGAGCCCCTTTTCCTGATTGAACGGCCCGCCGGGGGCGATGCGCATCAGGAAAAACGAGATCGTGATGATCAGAAACAGCGTCGGGATCGCGGTCAGCAGACGTCGCAGGATAAAACGTGTCATGGTCCCGGCCTTGTGCAGGAAGCCCCGGCCGGACGGAAGCCCGGCCAGGGATAAGCTCAGTGCGCCGGGGCGAGGAAGCGGCTCGGATGCACGTCAAGGCTGTTGGCCTGCCAGCCCGCCAGCTTGTCGGAGACCAGCCCGCGATAGCTGTAGAACATCAGCGACATCACGCATTGATCCTCGATCACGCCTTTTTCCTCGGCTTTGGCGAGCGCCGCCATGCGCTTGGCGGCATCCGGCTCGACCGCGGCCTGTTGCATCAGCGCGTCATACTCGGCGTTCGAGTAGAGCGAATAGTTGTTCCCGGCCCCGGTGGTGCACAGCGACAGGAAGTTCTCCGGGTCTTTGTAATCGGCAAACCATGCCGCGCGGGCCACGTCAAAATCGCCCTTCTGCTCCAGATGCGCGTAATGGGCCGAGATGTCGAGATTGACCATCGTCACCGCGATCCCCATCGGCTTGAGCAGTTCCTGCAACGCAACGGCGGTATTGGCGTTGTTCTCGTTGGTGTTGAAGCGGATCTCCATGTGCAACGGGTTCGCCTCGGTGTAGCCGTGCTTTTCAAGGATGGCGCGGGCCTGATCCTCGCGGTCGATCTGGCTCAGTCCTGCCCAGTCGGGGGCCGCGACCTCATAGCCCGCGATCCCCGGCGGCACCAGCGTATAGGCGGGGATCATGGTGTTTTGCCAGATTTCCTCGGCCAGATAATCCCGGTCGATCGCCATCGAGATCGCCTTGCGGATCTCCAGATCGGACCACGGCGCCTTGTCGAGCTTGAAGCCGTAGTAATAGGTCGCGAGCGTCGGGCCGACCTTGACCTCATCGCCAAGCGCGGCCTGCAGCGCCGCGGTTTGCTGCGCGGGGAAGTCGAGCGTCATGTCCAGCTCGCCCGCCTCGAACCGGCGCACCGCCGCGGTGGCATCTTCGGTGGGGTAAAAATTGACGCGATCATAAGCGACATGCGCCGCATCATAGAATTTCGGGTTTTTCACCAGCGAGATGTGATCATTGGGCGTGAAGCTGTCGAGGGTATAGGCCCCGTTCGAGACCAGATTGCCCGGCTTGGTGAAATCGGCGCCATATTTCTCGACATTGGCGCGTTCGACCGGATAGGTCGCCTGATGCGTCAGCATCTCGAGAAAATAGGGGGTGGGCGCCTTCAGCGTGACTTCGAGCGTCGTGGCATCGAGAGCGCGCACACCAAGGTCGGCGGCGGGTTTCTCGCCTTTGGTGATCGCCTCGGCATTCAAGACCGGCGCCAGCATATAGGCATATTCCGCCGCGGTATCGGGGGAGACCACGCGCTGCCATGACCAGACGAAATCTTCGGCGGTCACGGGCGTGCCATCGGACCAGAGCGCGCCCTCGCGCAGCTTGAAGGTCCAGACCTTGCCATCGGCCGATACGCTCCAGCTTGCCGCCGCGCCCGGGATCAGGTTGGCCGCACCATCATGCATGGTCAGCCCCATGAACAGATCCCGCATCAGGTTGGCTTCGGGAATGGTCGAGTTCTTGTGCGGATCGAGCGTTTCGGGATCACCGTTGTTGCCGCGGTTGAGCACCGTTTCCGCCAGCGCGCCGGAGGCCATCAGGGCGATCAGCGAACCGGCGGTGAGCAGGGTCTTGAACGGAAAGGTCATGCGTTGGGTTCCTCTGTGGACAAGGGGGAGGGAGGGAGATTTGACCCGTCTTGGCGCGGGTCTTGGTCGGAAAGGGCGGTGCTGGCGCGCACCATCGCATCGGCGATGCCGGGTTCGGTGCCGGAATGCCCGGCATCGGGCACAAGCGTGAGCCGCGCCTCGGGCCAGACCCTGGCAAGCTCGAACGCGGTCTGGGCCGGGGTGATAAGATCGTAGCGGCCCTGAATGATATGGCAGGGCACGGCGCGCAGGGCCGCTGCGGCGCGGATCTGATCAAGCAGCCAGCCATCGGTCGGAAAAAAGCAACCGTTGGCAAAATAATGGCATTCGATCCGGGCAACGGCGTCGATCTGGGCGGGGTCGTCGGGCGTGCTCGGGCACGGGATCAGGCGCAGCGCCGCCTCCTCCCACCCGGCCCAGGCCTGTGCCGCCGCCCGCCGCACCGGGCCCGCCGGGCCGGTCAGCCGCCGGTGATAGGCGGCAATCATCGCGCCTTGCTCGGCCACCGGGATCGTGGCCCGGTAGCGGGCAAAGGCTTCGGGCAGGATCATGCCCGCGCCCTGCTGGTAAAACCAATCCACCTCGACCTGCCGCCCGGTAAAGATACCGCGCAGGATCATCCCGCTCACCCGCTCGGGGTGGGCGAGCCCATAGGCCAGCGCCAGTGTCGAGCCCCAGGAGCCACCAACGATCTGCCACCGCGCAATCCCCAGATGGAGGCGCAACGCCTCGATATCGGCCACAAGATCGGCTGTGGTATTCTCCTCCAGCGCGCCGAGCGGGGTCGATTGCCCTGCCCCGCGCTGATCGGCGAGCACGATGCGATACTGCGCCGGATCGTGGCTGCGGCGCAAAAAGGGCGCAATCCCCGCCCCCGGCCCGCCATGCAAGATCAAGACCGGCTGGCCCGCGGGATTGCCGCATTCCTCAAAATGGATCTCGTGCAGGTCAGACACGCGCAGCCGCCCGCAGCGGTGCGGGGTGATCTCGGGAAACAGCGGCCGCAGCACTGGGGTCATGCGCTCTCCCCGCAAAGTGCGTCAAAAAGATGCCGCCCGATGCGCGGAAAGGCGTCCGGCACGGTGCTTGCCAACCGCTCACCCTGCGTCATCAGCACGAAGATCACGGGCTTTTGCCCCGGCGCTTCAAGCCGGATCATGTCATGCTTGAACCACGAGGCCTTGGGATCACCGGTCCAGAGATTGTGCCCGGCCTTCGACCAGATCCGCACCCCGGCCGGCAGATGCCCGCCCAGATATTCCGAGAGCTGAAAATTCGGATTGGCGGCCTCGGGGTCGCGGGGGTCGCGCGCCAGAAGCGCCTGCGCGCGCAGATGGGCGGCGGGCGAAAGCGGCAAGGCCGCGCCAAAGATTGCCGCCATCAGCCGCGCCGTGGCGCACGGTGTCAACTGGTTGAGATAGCCCCCCTGGGTGGCGGCAAATTGCGCCTCTCGGCCATAGCGGATGTCGTCCATCAGTTTTTGCGTCAGATTGCAGCCCGCCATCTCCGGCCAGCCAAGCCGGTCAAACCAACGGTTCAACCCCTCGCGTGCCGCAATCCAGCGCGCCAGCGCCTCCTCCTCCAGAAGCGTGTCACCGGTGGTGCCTGTCAAAAGGTCGATCACGTAATTCGTCGCCGTGTTCGAGGACCACAGGATCATGTCCCGAAGCGCGCGCTCAAGTTCGGGATGCGGCGTGAGCGCCCCCTGCTCCAGCGCACCAAGCGCATGCACGAGATGGAAGCTTTTCACAAGAGAGCACGGATAGCAGCGCCAGTCGCCGCGATAGGCATAGCCGCTCAACCGGCCGCCGCCCTCCTCGCGCAGCGCAACAAGGCCATGGTTGTCCACCGTCAGCCCGTCTTGTGCAAACCGCGCAGGCAGCTCTGCCACCACCCGCGCCGCCCGCTGCGCCCAATCGTTGTCGGAGTCAAAGAACACCGAATCCGCTCCTGTCTCTATGCCGTCGGATCAGGCTAGATTGCCGCAGACAATCGCGATAATGAGAAATAATGGCCCTTTAATCGGATTACTGATAATGGATCTGGCAGAGATCGAGCTGTTCGGCACGCTGATGCGGGTCGGAACCACCATCGAGACAGCGCGCGTGCTCGGGCTCTCGCAACCTGCCGTCAGTGACCGGCTGAAGCGGCTGGAAAGCCGCCTTGGCTTTTTGCTGTTTCAACGCCGGGGCAACCGGCTTGAGCCCTCGGCGGAGGCGCTGGAGCTTTACGCCCAGACCGGGGCCGTGTTCGTGGCGCAAAAGGAGATCCGCGAGCGGATCGAGGAGATCCGCGGCAACCAGCAGCGCCCGGTGACGATCTCGGCCACGCCGGCGGTGGTCGAGGGCTATCTGGCGCCGCGCCTTGCGCGGGCGGGCTACCGCGACTGGGCGCGCGCGCTCAGGCTCTGGGTGGGCGAGCCCGAGCAGGACGTGAGCCGCGGCCGCGCCGATATCGGCATGCAACTGGCGGTGCCACCGCGGCCCGATCTGGCAGAGGAAACGCTGTGCAGCGTGGCGCTGATCGCGGTGATGCGCCCCGATCACCCGCTCGCCACCCGCCCGACGCTGGTGATCAGCGATTTTCGGGAGCGTCCGCTGGTCGGCTTTGACCCGGATTGGTCGCCGATGGGCGCGGTGATCCGGCGCGCGTTCCGCGCTCAGGGGCTGCCCTATCTGCTCGCCTGTCAGGTGCCTTACTGCTCGACCGTGTGCCACATGATCAGTGCGTGCGGCGGCATCGGGATTATTGATGCCATGACGGCGGACAGCCTGTTGACGACGGGTCTGATCACGCGCCCGATCGCGCAGGTGCCAACCCTGCCACTGCGCGCCTTTTACCGCCGGGACACGCCCTTGCGGGCGAGTGCGCAACAGCTTTTGCGGGCGCTGGCAAACTCCTGAGCACGCGGAGAGCATCGCGCCAAAAGCCCGAAACGCCCTGATCCGCCGGGCGTGGCAACCATCGAAAACGGCGTCAGCGCGCCGGCCCCGAGGTTTGTGGCGGCTCTTCTCGGGCTTTTTGCACAGCTCCTCTCGCCTCCGGGCTTTGTCCCGACCGCCCGGCCCCGGCGCAGATCAATGCCGAGGGGCATAGCCCGCGATGGCGCTTGAAGGCGGTGGCGAAGCTCTCGACCGAGACAAACCCCGCCACATGCGCCGCCTGCGCCACGCTCTCGCCCGCGCGCAAGGCGGCCTCCGCGCGCTCCAGCCGAAGCCTGCGGATCCGGTCCTTGGCCGAAGTGCCATGGGCGCGCTGAAACAGCCGTTGCATCGAGGACAGGCTCAGCCCCGCCTTTGCGGCAATCTCGGCCAAGGCGGGCACCGGGCCGGGCAAAAGCGCACTGTCCTCGATCCGGCGCAACCGCTCCATTTCGGGGGGGCGCAGCGCGCTTGCGCCCGCCAGAACATGCTCAAGCCAGCCCGCCACCAGCCCGAACACCAGCGCCTCGCGGCGCAAGGTGCAGGCGGCCCCCTGCCCCTCCAGCGCCAGGATCTCTTCTGCCATGGCGATTTCGGCGGCGCTGGCGGGCCAATCCTCGTGGCGGAAATCTCTCGCTTCCAGCACCATGTCCTGGCTCACCCCGCGTGCCGCCAGCCACTCCCAGCCGATGTCGATGCTGACCTTGCGCAGCGCCTCCCCGGCCCGCGCCCGGCGCCGGAACGGCGCGGCATGGCGCAGCGCGTAAAAGGCCATGCGCACCGGGGCGCCCTCCACCCGAGCGAGCCGCAGCGGCTGGCGGCCGATGAAGGCCTCGGCACGGCCCGCAAGGATCAGATGCACCACCACCGCCGGCGCGCGCAGGATCCGGGTTTCAAAATCGGTCGCCGCCGCCGCGTCGAGCGTGTGCAGATGCAGCCCCGATGGCAGGCGCCCCGCCTCCCGCACACCGCAAAGCGCCACCCGATCGGCGCGAATCGTGGCGCCGAACTCGCGGCCCGCGTGATGCGCCCCGGCGGCGATGTCTTGCAACAGGATCGGTTGGTTCATCGCGGCCCCAGTCTGACGGTTTTGGCAAGCATTTTGACAGTTCCCGCAAGCTCGCCCCGTGGCGAAGCCGGACCTGCGCAGGCAATATACTACTAAAATTATCAGATATAAAGAACGAGGAAACGCAATGCCCATGATCACGATCCGCCGAGCGCTCGCCATTGGCACGGCCCTTGTCGTGCCGGCGCTGGCCGGAGCGGCGCTGGCCGAGGAAATCACCACGCTCGAAGAGATCAACGTCGAGGGGGCGAGTTACGAGACCGAAGGCTCGAACAGCTACAAGAGCGGGCTGATTTCGGTGGGCGAGAAGGCGGCGATGACGCCGCGCGAAGTGCCGCAATCCACCTCGGTGGTGACGCGCAAGCAGATCGAGGACGGCGGTTACACCGCGCTGGAAACGGCGGTGCGGAACGTTCCGGGCCTGCTGGTGCTCTCGAATGACGTTGGTCGCTCGTCGCTGTTCTCGCGCGGGTTCGAGTTCGACTATCTCTATTACGACGGCCTGCCCGCGCCGGTCAGCTCGATCTATGGCACCCAGCCTGACCTGTCGATTGTCGATCACGTCGAGGTGCTCAAGGGCCCCTCGGGGCTGTTCATCGGCACCGGATCGCCGGCGGGCTCGGTGAACATGCGGCTCAAGCAGGCGAACCGGACCGAGCCGGGGGGATATGTGACCACCTCGCTCTCCTCGGTCGGGCAAAAGCGGATCGAGCTGGATTACGGCGGCGCGTTGAACCACTCGGGCAGCCTGCGCGGGCGGCTGGTGGCGGCCCATGCGCAAGGCGACGGCTTCGTGGACAAGCAAGAAAACGGCGTCGATCAGCTTTATGGCGCGCTGGCCTGGGACATCACGCCCAACACCACCGCCACCTTTTCGATCTCCAACATGCGGCGCGACATTTCCCCCTATAACGGCCTGCCCACTTATGCCGACGGGTCGTTGCTCTGGCTTGATGTCGAAACCACCACCGCCGCCGACTGGAACCGGTTCGACAATAACGTGACCGATGCGGTGGCGGCGATCGAACATCGCTTCGACAACGGCGCGCGCGTCAAGACGAGCCTGCGCCATTCGCATCAGACCGGCGATTTCCTTTATGCCTACAGCGGATCGGCGGCCGCCGCCGACAATACCGTGTCGCGGCTCACCTGGCTGGCGCGCGATTTCAGCCATGATACGCTCGCCTTCGATGCCCATGCCGAACTGCCCTTTGCAATTGGCGGATGGGAGGGGCTGGCGATTGTCGGCCTTGATGCGCAAAGCACCGATTCCTCGGTGCGCGCGGCCTCGGGCGCTTTCACCGGCTCATGGGATCTGGACGACTGGGACACTTCGGGGCTGGCCGAACCCACCGTGGTTTATGGCAATGCCGCCACCACCAAGACCGAGCAGCAGGGCGTTTATGCGCAGCTGCGGCTGAAACCGATCTCCACGCTGACGCTTTTGGGCGGGGCGCGGCTGAGCTGGGTCGACATCGACGCGGTCTCGGCCACAGGGGTCGCCTCGCAGGTGCGGGAAAACGGGCATCTGACGCCCTTCGCCGGGGTGACCTGGGACATCCGCCCCGACACCACGCTTTATGCAAGCTACACGGAGATCTTCCAGACCCAGACCGCGCTCGATGCTTCGGGCAAGGTGCTCGACCCGCTGGAGGGCAAACAGATCGAGCTGGGCGTCAAGACCGAGACCGCCGCGGGGCTCGGCCTGACGGCGGCGCTGTTCCAGCTTGATCAGGTCAACCGCGCGCAAACGGTGCCGGGGGAGACCTATTCGGTGGCCAATGGCGAGGTGCGGATACGGGGCTTCGAGATCGAGGCCGCGGGCGAGATCGGCAACAATCTGCATCTGGCGGCGGGCTACACGTATACCGACTCGGAATACCTCAACGGCACCGGCGCGGGGGGGGTGTTCTCCACCTACACCCCCTACCACATGCTGAAACTCTCGGCGGAATATGACGTCACCGAGGGGGCGCTGGCCGATTGGTCCTTCGGCGGGCAACTGGTGGCGATGTCGAGCTTTTCCTCAACCTCCGGGGGCACCACGATCCACGCGCCGGGCTATGGCGTCGTCAATCTGAGCGCCAAGCGCCGCCTCGACGACAACACCGATCTGCGCCTGACCGTCTCGAATGCCTTCGACAAGGACTATTACTCGCGCGTCGGCAGCGCCGCGGTGTTCAACTTCCGTGGCGAGCCGCGCAACGTGACGCTGGCGCTGACGCGGCGGTTCTGAGGGGGCGTCTGATGCGGCTCATGCTCGCGACTGCAATCGGCGTTGCGCTGCTGGGGACCCCCGGCACGGCCGCCGACCCGCAAGACCTCGGCCCGGCGGTGGTGCTGGAGCACTCCGCCCGGTTCGCGGTGGACGGGCCGAACGGGCCGCTGGTGGTGCAGGCGCACTGGCCCGCCGCCGCGCCCCCGCCCGAGGGCTATGGCATCATCTATGCGCTCGATGCGGGCTGGACCTTCGGCACGCTTTGCGACGCGCTCGCGCTGCAAGGCTCGGCGCAGGCGGCGGGTCCGGTGCGGCCCACGGTGGTGGTGGGGATCGGCTGGCCCGGCCCCGGCCTGATCGACATGGACCGGCGCGGCCCCGATCTGGTGGAAGCACCGGGGGCCGAGGCAATGGTCCGGGTGCTGAGCGACACCATCCTGCCCCGGATCGAGGCCGCGCTGCCCGTCGATCCGGCGCATCGGATGGTGCTGGGCCATTCCTATGGCGGCGCCTTTGCGCTGCGGGCAGGCTTTGCGCGGCCCGATCTGTTCAGCCATGTCGCGGCGGGCAGCCCCTCGCTCTGGACCGATCCGACAGGGCTTGGCGCACCGCCGCCGGGGGCCACCCGGCCCGAGGTGCTGATCTCGATCGGCGCGCTGGAGCGGCCCGAAGCCGCCCGTGCGGCAGGCGCGGCGCCCGCGCGCGTCGAACGCCTGCGCAGCCGCGACATGGCCGGGCGCGCCGAGACCCTGGCCCGCGAACTGGGAACGGAGCTGGTGGAATTTCCCGGCCTGAGCCATGGCGCCTCGGTCACGCCGTTTCTGGCGGCCGCGGTTGACTTTCTGTGGCGCTGATCTCACGCGCCTCTTGCGCGGCGCCTTCGGGGGCGGGCCCAAGCTGCCATGAAAGGCCGGTGAACCCCTCTCGAAACGCAAAGGTCACCAGATGGCTGTCCACCACGAAACGCGACTGGATCATCGCCTTAGCATCGGGGGCGGTGATGCGCACCACCAGAGCCTCCGGCTCGGCCCGCAGCAGCACCGGGCCTGAGGGCAGCTCTGCCCGGCCCTGCAGCTCATCCCATTCCGCCCGCACCTTGTGGGCGAAATGCTTGCACAGCTGGGCGATGTATTTTCCGGCATACGGGGTGGCAAAGCGGGCCGTGGTGACGAGCATGCAAAATCCTTACTTTTTTTCTAGGCTACCCACTGGCGATTGGCGCGGCAAGGGGATATGCCCTGAACCGCGCAGCCAGTTTCAGCCACGCCAAACCTGGAGAGATCCGATGAAACGCTTTGCGCTTGCGGCGGCGCTGATGCTGGCCGCCCCGCCTGTTCTGGCTGATCCCGTCACCATCGCCACCGCCCGCGGCGCCGTCACCCTGCCCGAGCGCCCCGCCGCGATCGCGGTCTATGATATTGCCGCGGCTGACACGCTCGCGGCGCTTGGCGTTCCCGTGGCGGGCCTGCCCGAGAAGCTTTATGTCGATTACCTTGCGCCCGGTTCTGCCGCGCCGATCGGCACGCTGTTCGAGCCCGATCTTGAGGCGCTGTCCGCGCTTGCGCCCGATCTGATCGTGGTGGGGGCGCGCTCCGCGACGCAATTTAACGCGGTGGCGCAGGTGGCGCCCACGCTCGACATGTCGATTTCGGCCGATGTCGTGGGCGATGCGAGGGCGCGGCTTGCGGCCTATGGCACACTCTTTGGCAAGGAGGCCGAGGCCCAGGCGCTGGCCGCCGCGCTGGAGGCCCGTATCGCCGCGGTGCAGGCGGCAGCCAAGGGCAAGGGCGATGCGCTGATCGTGCTGACGAACGGGCCGAAGATGTCCGCCTATGGCCGCGGCTCGCGCTTTGGCTGGATCCATGACACGGTTGGCCTGCCCGAAGCCTGGCCGGCGCTCAAACCCGAGGTGCATGGCGATGCGATCTCGTTCGAGTTCATCGCCGAGGTCGATCCCGACTGGCTGATCGTGGTGGATCGGGGGGCGGCGACCGGGGCGGAGGGGCCTTCGGCTGCCGAGACCCTGAACACGCCGCTGGTGGCGGGGACCAAAGCCGCAAAGGCCGGTCATGTGGTGATGCTGAACGCCGCCGATCTCTACATCGCGGGCGGTGGCTATCAGGCATTGATGGCCAATCTGGCCGAACTTCTGGCCGCGCTGCAAGGCTGAGGGGCGATGTCGCGCCCGCTGGTTCTGGCGCTCGCGGGTCTGGCGCTGCTGGCCGTTGCGAGCCTGTTCGTCGGCGCCGCCAGTCTTGACGGGCGGGCGGGGCTGCTGTTGTCGGTCTCGCGCATCCCGCGCACGGCGGCGGCGATCCTGACCGGGGCGGCGCTGGCCGTGGCGGGCGTGGTGATGCAGCAGATCGTGCGCAATCGCTTTGTCGAGCCGGCCACCACCGGCACGCCCGAGGCGGCGGCGGCGGGGCTTCTGGCGGTGACCCTTGCCGCCCCCGCCGCACCGATCTGGGCCAAGATGGCTCTGGCCGCCGTCTCGGCGCTGGCGGGGGCGGTGCTGTTCGCGGCGCTGATCCGCCGCCTGCCCGCGCGCGAGGTCTATCTGGTGCCGCTCGCCGGGCTGATCCTCTCGGGCGTGCTCGGCGCAGGCGTCACCTTTGTCGGCTGGGAAACCGATCTTTTGCCCTATGTCTCGGTCTGGCTGATGTCGGGAGAGTTTTCCGGCGTCGTGGCCGGGCGCTATGAGCTTTTGTGGTTTGCGGGCGCGGCGGTGGTGCTGGCATGGGCGGCGGCTGACCGTTTCGCGATCCTTGGCCTTGGGCCCGAGGCGACCACCGCGCTCGGTCTGAACCCGCGTGCGGTGCTGCGCCTTGGTCTGGCGGTGGTGGCCCTTGTCACCGCGATGGTGGTGGTGACGGTGGGCATGTTTCCCTTTGTCGGGCTGATCGTGCCCAATCTGGTCACCCGCGTGATGGGCGACAATCTGCGCGCCGCTTTGCCCGTTGTGGCGCTCTCGGGCGCGGGGCTTGTGCTCGCGTGCGATCTTTTGGGGCGGATCGTCATTCACCCCTACGAGATCCCCGCCGGGACCATTCTGGGGGTGGTCGGCGCGCTCGCCTTTCTGTGGCTTCTGTGGCGGGGCGATCGCGATGGGCGCTAGGCTTTGGCTGCCACTCTCGGCGCTTTTGGCGCTCGTCATCGCGCTCTGGCTGTTTCAGGGCCTGTCGGGCAATACGGCCTTTGTGCTCACCTTGCGGGCAAAAAAGCTGGCGGCGCTCGCGCTGGTGGCGGCGTCGGTCGCCATCGCCACCGTGCTGTTTCAGACCGTGGCGCAAAACCGCATTCTGACCCCTTCGATCATGGGCTTCGACGCGCTTTATGGTCTGGTGCAAAGCTTGGCACTGGCCACGCTTGGCATCTCTGGCTTTGCTGCCCTGCCCGCCGGGCCGAAATTCCTGATCGAGACGGCGCTGATGGCGGGGCTTGCGGCGGCGCTGTTTGGCATGCTGCTGGGGCGCGCGCGCGGCGCCGACATTGGCCGCACGATCCTGAGCGGGGTGATCCTTGGCATCCTGTTTCGGGCCGGATCGGTGCTGGTGATGCGGATGCTCGACCCCAATGCCAATGCGGTGGTGCAATCGGTGAGTTTCGCGAATTTCTCCCGCCCTTCGGTCGAGACGCTGAGCCATGCCGCGGGCCTTGCCGTTCCGGCAATGGCGCTGGCGTTCTGGCTGGGGCCAAGGCTCGATGTGCTGGCGCTGGGGCGCGAGCGGGCGCTGTCGCTTGGCCTGCCGCATCGGCGGCTCGTGGTGCTCACGCTCGGGCTGGTCGCGGTGCTGACCGCAACGGCAACCGCGCTGGTGGGGCCGATCGCCTTTTTCGGGCTGATCGTGGCGGGGCTCGCGCAAAGCCTTGCACCGGGGGCGCGCCATCGGCGGCTTCTGGCGCTGGCGGCGGCGCTCGCGCTGGTCGGGCTTGTCGGCGGGCAATGGGCCTTTGAGCGGGTTCTGGGGCTGAAGGCCACACTCAGCGTGGTGCTGGAATGCGGCGGCGGGCTTTTGTTCCTGATATTGCTGATGCGGGGGAAGATCCGATGATCGAGGTGACGGGCCTTTCCTTCACCGTGGGGAATACGCCGATCCTGGCACCGACGACGCTGACCCTGCCCGCGGGCCGGATCACCGCGCTGATCGGGCCGAACGGGGCGGGAAAATCGACGCTGTCGCGGCTGATCGCGCGGATCGAGACACCGCGCCCCGGCGCCGTGCGGGTGAACGGGCGCGACGTCGCCACGACGCCGGGCGGGCAGCTGGCGCGGGAGATGGCGTTTTTGGGCCAGCACACCGGGCTCGCCTCGCGGCTGCGGGTGCGCGAGCTTGTGGCCTTCGGGCGCTGGCCGCATTGCCATGGTCGCCCGGGGCCCGCCGATCACGCCGCGATCGCCCGGGCCCTGGCCGATTTCGAGCTGGAACCGCTGGCGCATCGGTTTCTCGACACGCTGTCGGGCGGACAGGCGCAGCGCGCGCATCTGGCAATGGCAGCGGCGCAGGAAACGCCCTGGCTGATCCTTGACGAGCCGCTCAACAATCTCGACCTTGCGCATGCGCGGGGGCTGATGGCGCATCTGGCGCGGCTGCGCGATGCGGGCGGCTCGGTGCTGATCGTGCTGCACGATCTGAACTTTGCCGCCGCCTGGGCCGATCATGTGGTGGCGATGAAGGCGGGCGCCGTGGTGGCCGAGGGGCCGCCCGAAACGGTGCTGACCGCGCCGCGCCTCTCTGCGCTTTACGACACCGAAATCGCTGTGGCCTCCCATGCGGGCCGGCCGCTGGTGCTGCATCACTTGCCGTAGCGGCCAAGCCGCGCGATGTGACCCGGCAAGCCGCCGCGCGCGCGCTCCATTTGCGCCGGCACCTGCGGAGAGGCGGCACGGGCCTCCTTTCAGGCAACGCCCGGTTTGCGCTTGCGCTCCCGCCTCATGATGCCCCCCGAAACGTGGCTGGAGCCCCGGCGGCGGTATACCCCGCCTCCCGATCCGGTTTGCTCAACGCGCCAAGACAGGCGCCATCTGGCCCGAATGCGCACCGGGCCGGTCAAGCGCACGAAGCTCTTGGCAAGATTGACGGCAGGGGATTGGAGCGGGTGAAGGGAATCGAACCCTCGTCATCAGCTTGGGAAGATAACAACTACCTTTTGGAATCAATGCCTTGCGAGCCACTTCGGGGGGTCTTCGGGAAAGGGCATCAGGGGCGGCGTTGCGGCGCTTTCTTTTCTCTGTCTCTTTGCAAAGGCATAGCTCTAATTGGCGAGACCTTATCCCAGTGTTGCCCTGATATCGGCCATGGAGATGAACACCCTGTTCGGGTTCCTCCATCGCGGGAATGGCGGCGGCGGGCCAAGGTCACGCGGTTTTCTGACCCCGCATTTTTCGCTGTGCCGCGGGTACCATTTCGACCGCGTAGTCTTCCAAAGCTGCGCGCATGTCCGCGTTGAGCACATGCGCATAGCGCATCGTCGTCGTAATGTCTGAATGCCCGAGCAGGCGGCTGACCAGCTTCAAGTTGCCAGTCTGACGCAGCAGTCGCGTTGCAAAAGTATGGCGCAGGTCGTGAAAGCGAAAGTCCTCGATTTCGGCGGCGATGGCGGCATCCCGAAAGAGCTCCATGATGCCACCGCCCTGCGTGATCCTGTGCCGAGGAAGGCTCTTCTTCCGGTGATTGAGATAGGTCAGCACAAATCGCGCATGTGGAAGGCTGTCCGCCCGAGGGAGGTCTTTCAGAAAGTCCCGCAACTCGGAATTGACGGGAAAGTTCCGATGACGTCCACCCTTTTGAACGACGCGAATGCTGGCGGTGCCGAAGTCGACGGCAGACCACTGCATATTGCACAGTTCGGAAAGCCGCAAACCGGTGGCCAACGCCATCGAGACCAGAGGATGCAAGTCGGGGCGAAGCTTTTCAAAGAGTCGTTGTTGCTCATCGCGCGTCAATTCCCGAACGCGCTCTTCAGCCTCCTCGATTTGCATTGCGGCCAGATCGATCGCAGGGATCTCGGCGTGGTGGATGCGTGCCATGTGGCGCATCGCGCGTCCCAGAAGCTGCAGTTCCCGATTGACCGTCGCATTCGCACACTTGGTGCGGCGGAACGAGACATATCGCTGAATTTCGGCCGCGGTGAGTTTTGGCAAAGTGAGTTGCGGATCGAGCCCGCGAAGCAGCGCTGTCGCCTGCGAGCGCGCTGTTCGGGCCGAAGGTTGATGTGCGGCGACATCATTATAATAGGTTCCGAGCGCCTGTGAGAGCGTGAAGACGCTCGGCGCTGGTTTTTTGGTCGACAGTCTCTTGCGCGCCTCAACCCGGGCCGCCGCCTCTACTGCCTTGGCCTCCTCGTAGTTTTCGGTTTCACAACTTCCATGAAATCGACAACCCCGAATTTGGAAATCATAGTGCCAGTAGCGCGTGTTCTTGGGGCGAAATGGCATGTGCTTTCTCCTATATAGGATTCGAGGTCGACCCGGCGATATCTAATTGTGCCGGCGCCCAGAACGACATATTTGAGTCCCGTGCTTCGCAGCCGCCGCAGGCTGCGTTCCGAGATGGCGAGGAAATTTGCTGCTTGTGAGGACGTCATCAAAAATGGTTTGATAGCGTTGCCTCTTGACGCTGCACCCAAACCACCCTCGATACGCGAAAGAGTGGAGGCCGCACCCACATCCATTTCCACTTCTGAAAATTGCGGACTAGCTTGTGTCATATGCCATTGTAGTTCTTCGGCTTTTCGTTCCTTCCATTCCGTTTTTGTTGTCGCGCGATCTTCATTTTGTTCATCCGGCGGAACGCACGGCACGGAAATCACGCTGGCCTGTTGCGCATCCGCCCCTGCCCCATTGCTGACATGGCCTTTTCGTTCCCGCGCCATCGTCCGAGTTTCTCCGTTCTCGCGAGTGAAAAATAATTCGCGGCGTCAAGGTTTTTTCGGGGAGGAAGGAGTTTTGTTTCCGACTTCTTGCCCTTGAATGTAATCGAGAAACGGATAAGCGATAATGCCTGATTCGATTTTGAGTTGGTCAAGGGTGTGGATAACCTCATCCGCAAAAGTTCACATCCATTAAGCGCCTGAAATGATGGGGCAATATTGCTTTGCGAGAGCTGCCCTTGAGTAATAGTTTTCGCGCATTTCTCTGGTTTGCGAAAAATAATTTCGCATATCGGCGTTGACGCGTCGCGTGAGGCAGCTGAAAATATTCGTTGCGTGCGGTCATATTCCATTACCCCCCCGAAAAATTCGGAAACGCGATCACCTCGGCGCCGACATTGGGCGCATCCTCATATTCAGTCCCCTC
>NZ_JBHUIX010000020.1:0-39966 GCF_042683065.1 Rhodobacter lacus
CGAGCCGGTCCCCGGACGCACAGGAATTGCCACACCAGACGATGCTGTCGCCCACCAAAAGCACATCGTCGGGACCGTCGTGCCAGGGCTGCGCCGTGCCCATGCTGCGGTCGTTGATGGCCCAGTCGTTGCGGTTGAGAAACGAGCCCGACTGGGAGGGCGCAGGCACTTAGCCGACGACGTTGTTGGCGTCGAAGATCGGGAAATCAACGGTGCCGCCCAACCGCAAGGACAGCTCCGAGACACCAAGGAAAAGTGCAGGAACGAGGAACAGAACTCGCTTGTGTTTCATAATTCAAACCGCCCGAAAATTCATTGCATCTCATGCAGTGGGCGGCGCAACTGCACGACTCACTGCAGATACGGCGAGTATATCACGAGCTGATCGCCTTGCCCCTGCCCTGATCAGGAGTTCGGCCGCGGGCGCGTTCCGGCCCTTGCCGGCGACTGAGTAGGTCGTGAGAACGGGCTCGATCACCGCCCAGGCGAAGATCTCGCGGATCTCGGGCACATCGTTGATCGACAGCAGGAACCGCCCCTCGATGCCGCGCAGGGGGAGCGGCCATAAGCTTTGGCTGATCGGCGGGGGGCTTAGCGGTTCGCCCCGTGTTGGAGGGGGCTGCAACCCCCTCCGGCCTCCCTTGAGGCGGGCAAGGTCACGGGAAGGTGGCGGGATCGGTTCAGGTGTCCCCGAAGAGGCGCCCGCCTTCGGCAAACGCTTCCCCCCAAGCCTCATAGTGGCGCGCGTGGAACTGTGCCTCAGTCACGCCCGAGACGGTCAGATCCTCGACGTGCATCAGGTAAAGCAGATCCCCCGGCGCGGTATTGAGGAACGCGTTGTTCGGCCCAGAGTTACCCCACAGGACGTAGCTCGACGTGTTGACGGTGAAGCTATTGGCATTGCCGCAGAGCGTGACAAGCTGATTGCCAACCACGTTCCGTCCCGCGCCAGCCGCGTTGAACACGGCCCCCGCGCGCGCGTAGGGCGCCACGCCGTTGAAAATCTGCAGGTAGTCCGGGGCGGCGCCCAGTGACGCATAGACGAGCCCGGCGTTTTCGCGATGCAGGTGCGGCGCTTCCAGATCGCCGTCCCGAAGGTATGCCCCTTGTTGGCCACGATGTCGGCGCGCACCGCCTCCGGCAGGTGCATGAAGATCCCGCGGTTCGCGGTGTCGTTGTTGAGCTGCGAGTTGAGGATATGCAGCCCGCCTTTGCCGCTCAATTCAACGAGCGCGTCCCTGGCTAGCGCCCGGACTTCAAACGCCCCGGCCATGCTGGCCTCGGTGCCGGAGCCCACCATGCCGATGGCCGTGTCATGGGCGAAATTGTAGACACTCGATCCATTTACCGGAGCCGCGGTCCGCGCCCCGGTGGCCGATGCAACGTCGACCAGAAACAGGCTGCCATTGGTTTGCAGCGCATGGTTGCGCACGACAGGCAACGCGAGGCTGGCCCCGAAATCCACGTCGCCAAGCACAATCTTCTGACCCGTCATCACCAGGCCCTCCTTTCGATCTCGTTGATGATCCACGCGGCAATCTCGGCATTGAGCGCCGTGCCCCAATGAATGGGGTCCTCGCGCTGCGACCGCGGCACGGTCCCGGCGGCAACATCGGCTTGGTCGTCGGCAGAGCCGGTGGCGAACTGCCAGGACCATGGCCGCACGCGCAGCACCCTGTCGCCGTACCGCGCGGCGGCCCAATCCTCGAGCGCCATCACGGCGGTCTGCTCGGGCGAACCGATACCCTCCTCGGTGGGCACACCGGGTTCAATCGAACCGCCCGTCGTCGGGGTGATGATCAGGAACCGCTTTTCGGCGGTCGGGATCGCATCGACAAGGGCCGCGATGTCCTCCTGAATCTTCGCGGCGTTCGTGCGGTTGTTGGTGCCGACGCAGATGATGCGCGTCCCGTTCTCCCGCCCCGACAGGTCCACCACGAAAGGCGCCTTGCCGATCCATGTGGGATCGCCCGCCTCGGCGCGCGTGAAGGTCTTCTGCGTGGGCGAGACGCGGGTGAGAGTGCCATAGACCCCGCCCAGCCAGCCCATCAGGCTCGCACCGTCAGTCGACGGAATCGAGACTGTGGTGGACGTGACGGTCACCGCGCCGCTGGCCGGGATCGTGTCCCCTGTAATGGTGACAAGCGTGTAACAGGCGTTGCTCCGGGCCGCGATTTGGAACGAGGCCTCGCCCTCCACCCCCCAATTTCCGATCACCCGGTCCGGGCCTGAGCTTTGATCTCGTCGCATGGGCCTGGGAGGACCGGCGCAGCCTGGCCGGGCGGCCGGCGCGATCGCCGGCTTGGCGCCTGGGACTGGACACAGGTGGCAGATGCCCCGGTGGACCATGCCGCGCGGGCAGAATATCGTGGGCAGCGAAGAGACGTGCCGCAACAGTCAGGATTCCCGGCAAAAATCCTATCGCCCGAACGGCCCATCCAAGAGGATAATATGGCAATCACCACGCGCCGGATCATCGGTCCCGCTCTGCTTCCTGATGGCACCGCCCCGGTGAGCGGCAAGATCACCTGCACCCTGCGTGGGTGGGACCGCGAGACCGGGGCGCCGGTGCTGCCGTTTTCCTCGGTCAGCGACATCGTCGAGGGGATTGTCGATGTTTCACTTTGGGCTTGTGACCTCGGTGAGCGCTATGACGTGCCCGGCCCATCCCCTGCCGCGCTCTATGACATCACGATCACGGCGCCGAACGCGGCAACGGGGGCGTGCCAAAGTGCAACGTGGCGCGTTGCCGTGACAGCCGGTTCTGGGGATCTCGTGTTCGCGGATCTGCTTGCCGCGGGGGAGGTGGCAGAGCCGACCCCGCCCGACCTGCTCGCGCCGTGCCAGGCCTTCGCGCCGATTGCGCGCACGGCAACCGAGCGGCTCCACACCTATTTGCGGGCCGATTATGCCGCGATCTTGCGGATCACCGGCATGGTTGCAGGTGATACGGCGCTCGCCGCGAGCACGATGCATCTTTACGAATGGTCGGGCTCGGCATGGGGCGACCTCGGCGGTCCTCCGCTTTCTACCTTGCACGACGCGATTGACGGTGAAGAAACCGCCCGCATTGCCGCTGATGCCCTCAACGCGCCGCTCGCATCCCCTGCCTTGACGGGCACCCCGACCGCGCCCACGGCTGCGGTCGGCACAAGCACAACGCAGATTGCAACGACCGCGTTTGTTGGGGGCGCCGTCGGCAATGAGGCGGCGGCGCGGGTTGCGGCAGACGGCGCAATCAGGGACGATCTGACTGCGCTCACCGGCCGCATTGCGGCGCTTGAGGGGCGGGATCTGACGGCGCGGAACGCTGTCCTTGAGGCCGGGAGTGCCGCGCCCGAAGTGCTGCGCTATCACACCCGTGCCCAGGCCGCCGCCGCAACGGTTGTTGCGGGCGTCGATCTGATCGAGGTGCAGGCCTATAGCGAAAGCACCCCTGCCGCTCCGGCGCTTTATGCGCGCGCGGCGAGCGCATCTGTCGGCTCTTTCCAGAGCGCCGATGGTGCGCACTGGGCGCCTGCCTGGGCGGAGACGCAGCTGGAAATGCTGGGTGCTCTTGGTGATGGCGTGACGAGCGATCAAGCCGCATGGGGGAGCGCGAAATCTCTGGGCAAGCCGATCCTGCTGTCTCGCGCTTATCTCGTCACGGATGACGCAAACCCGGTTGGCGTGCCGCTGATCGGGTCTGGCCGGATCATCAAGGCGGTTACGGGCGGGCATGTCCAGAAAAACAGCTATTCCGGGCGCGGGCCGGTGCGCAACCGGCAGCACCTTTGGCTTGCCAAGCAAACCGCCAATGCAGGCACGCCGCTCAAGGTGGCGATCTGCGGCGACAGCACGGCCACGAATAGCTATGGGCTCAATATCGCAAACACGGTGAAATCCGAACTCGAGGCCAGTGGCATCCCTGTTGCAAGCCTTGTCAACAGCGCCATTTCGGGAACCGGCTGGACAAGTGGGGCAACGGCTGTTGCGGATATTCTCACGGCATACGGTGAGCAAAAACACCTGCTGATCATAAAATACGGCATCAATGAGGCCGAAACGGCGGGCGATACGGCCGGAATTTGCCGCGATATTCTGGCGCAACTCGCAGCGGTTCGGGCCAGCACCTATGGTGGATATGACGATCTCAGCATTTTGCTGATCATGCCGAACTGCCTTGGGAATAACGCCCTGAGTGCCACCGGTCGCAATAACCTGTGGTTGGAGTCGATCCGCGAAATCTACTACAATGCTGCGGATGCGTATCAATGCGCGATTTATAACCCCTATGACGAGGCTGGCAACGCCGTGGGGGGCGAGGGCAGATGGCTCGATCGCCACCTTACCCATCCGCAGGTGTCTCTCAATCTCGATATCTGGGGGCGCGCAATCCGCGAAACAATGGCGACTGCCGGGAGCTATCGGCGCAACGGATTTGTGCAGCGCGCCTTTGTTGACGGCGTTGCGCCTGCCGCATCTGGCTCGATAACCCAATACCCGATGGGTCTGTCCGTCATGCGGGCGCAATCGTCGGATGGATGGCCATTTAATGGTATTGTGACGACGATGCGCCACCCGGATACCGTGGGATGGCAGCGCCTTGACGGGGTCACGTTGAGTTTTGCGCAAGGCCGCATGCGCGACTGGATGACTGAAGCGGCGATTTGGTCTGCCTGGCCGGGCGCATCTGTCGCGCTGACGCTGCAAAATAACTGGGTGAGATATAATGCAACGCTCGCAGCGCCGCATGTGCGCAGGACTGCAGACGGCCTTGTGTCGCTTGGTGGTGTTGCGAAAAACGGTGTGATCTCGGCTTATTCCAACGTGGCGATACTTCCGAATGGCTATCGCCCCGCATCGGCGCAATACGCCCTCGGCCAATGCCTCACCGGGTCAACCGTCGATACCTGCATCCTTCACGTGCTGCCGACCGGGGAGATCCAGACCGTGCGCAATGTCGTCGCGGATTATCTCAGCCTCGACGGGATCACCTTCTGGGCGGCCTCGTAAGGCACCGATCTCACCCAACCCAACCAGGCCCGCCATCTTGGCGGGCTTTTTCATGTGCGCTCGGCGCTGGGCCCGGAAAGGGCACATCATCATGACTGACCTGCCCGCCGATCCGCCCGCAGCCGTTTATCCACAACGGGTCTCGCGCGCCAATGTCCTGGCTTCTGCCGCAACAAGGCGCGCAAGGGCCGCGCGCTCGCATCCGGTTTCCGCCATCGCCCGTGCCCAGATCCGCGCCACCGAGGCGGCAGACCACGGCAGCACCGCCTGCGCCACCCAGGCGCGGGCGGGCGCGGGCAAGCGGTCATGCGCGGCCATCGGATTTTCCCGTCGCCGCGCGCGCAGGCCGGTCGCAAGATTGCGCCTCATGCGGCGCGGCCCCAGCGCGGGAAGGGGTCTTCAAGATCTTCCCAAAGCCCGGGCGCGAAAGTCGTTTCCGGCACGAGGCAACGATGGAGCATGGTCTCGATCCGGGCGCGGTTCATCGTGCCAAGCCTCCCGATGAATACCATCTCTTGCCGACGGTCGCCAAATTCCTGCGCCACCTTCGCCGCCATCCGCGCGCGTGCCTCCTCGGGCCAGTGATGCTCCGGCACGGCAGCCCACCACAGGCCGAGTGCCTTCACCTCCAGCATCGGCCCGGCGGCCGAGAATTCCCCCACCCAGTCGGGCCGCGTGGCAAGCCAGAAATGCCCCTTGGCGCGGATCACCCCGGGCAGCGGCGTCTCGAAAAACGCGGCGAGTTTCGCGGGCTCGAAGGGCCTTTCGGCGCGGAACACGAAAGAGGTGATGCCATATTCGGCGTCCTCGGGCACATGCGCGGCAAAGCCGTAAAGCTCTTGCGCCCAGGTCGGGTGGCGATGCGCGGCCTCAAAGCTGAACCGCCCGGTGCCGAGGATCTCGGTCGGATCGACCATGCCGTGATCGGTTTCGATGATCTTCGCATCGGCATTGAGCGCACGCAGGATCGCGCGGGCATTGGCCAGATCCCCGGCGCTGGCCGACGACACCTTGTTGAGCACGATCACATCGGCAAATTCGATCTGCTCGGTGAGCAGTTGCACAAGGCTGCGTTCGTCCTCGGGCCCAAGCTCCGCGCCGCGGTCCGCCAGAAACTCCTGCGCCGAGAAATCCCGCGTCAGGTTGGCCGCATCAACCACCGTCACCATCGTGTCGAGCCGGGCGATGTCATCGAGCGCGGCGCCGGTGTCATCGCGGAACGCGAAGGTCGCGGCCACGGGCAGCGGCTCGGATACCCCGGTCGATTCGATCAGCAGATAGTCGAAGCGACCCGCTTCAGCGAGGCGGCGCACCTCCAGCAGCAAATCGTCGCGCAGGGTGCAGCAGATGCAGCCGTTGGTCATCTCGACCAGCTTTTCCTCGCCGCGCGTGAGGCTTGCGCCCGCGCGCACCAGATCGGCGTCGATGTTCACCTCGGACATGTCATTGACGATCACCGCCACCCGCAAACCAGCGCGATTGGCAAGGATGTGGTTGAGAAGCGTGGTCTTTCCGGCGCCAAGAAAGCCGGAAAGCACAGTGACAGGCAGACGGTCGGGCATGGGGGACTCCACGTTATAAAGTTACATTGTGTTATAATGTAACTTTCTGGAGCGCAAGACCGGAAGGCTGGCAGGCCGATTGCCGTGAGCGCGAGGTGCCCCCGCTCCGCGGTTGAATTTGATGGCGATGGAATAGGCTTGGCTCGGTTTGTCAGCGCGCCCGGCGGGCGGGGAATTGGCCCACCTTCCTCACCGCCGCCACCTGCAGCGCGGGCGAATGAAAACTGCCCATCTTGCCGCCCCCGGCGCCGCGACCGGGGGGGGGCTATCGCAGGGGGGCGCGGGGGCAATGGCGCGAGATCAAGGCCGCGTGCCTCCCTCTGCGCTCCACTCTAAAAAGAGCGGGTCGGGGGAAAAAATAGTTGCGGTGGAAGCGCTTTCGGGTATCCCGCCGGGCAAGCCCCGGGAGCATGCATTGGCCCCTCTGGGGATCGCCTCTCCAGAGACGGAACTTCGTCATGACATCGCATGAGACCTGGGCCTATTCTCGCAAGAGCCCCGCGCCGCCCCGCCACACATATGCCCCGCGCTACCGCCGTGAGATTGATGGCTTGCGCGCAGTGGCCGTGCTTCCCGTGATCTTCTTTCATGCGGGCTTTGTGGCGTTTGGGGGCGGTTACGTTGGCGTTGATGTCTTTTTTGTGATTAGCGGCTATCTGATCACCCGCATCCTTCAAGATGAGATCGCCCGCGATGCCTTCACGCTGGCGTTTTTTTACGAACGCCGCATTCGGCGCATTGTGCCCGCACTTCTGGTGGTGATCGCCTTTACCGCGCCCTTCGCTTGGGCCTGGATGTCGCCCCAGCAGCTTGAGGATTTTGCTGCCAGTGTGTTTTCCGTCGCGCTCGGGCTGTCGAATTTCTTCTTCCTGAGCCAGGTCGATTATTTCTCCCCCAATGCCGAGTTGCAGCCGCTGATGCACACTTGGAGCCTGGCGATCGAGGAGCAGTATTACTTCCTGTTCCCTGCCGCGCTCTACCTGCTGCGCAAGCTGCGCCGCCCGATGCTGTTTGCGGTTCTGCTTGTCGGTGTCTGTGTCAGCTTTGCAATCTGCCTCTGGGGGATGAGCGAGAACCCGGCGCGGAACTTTTTCTTCACGCTGTCCCGGTTCTGGGAGATTGGCTTCGGCGCGCTCCTCGCGGTCGGGCTTGGCGCGCGCGACCGGCTGGGGGAGGGGGCGGTTGCGGGCGCGTTTGCCGGCCTTGGGCTTGTGCTGATCTTTGTGGCAATCTTCCTCTTCAGCGCCACAATGCCCTATCCGGGCCCGCTCACGCTGGTGCCGGTGCTTGGCACCGGGCTTGTGATCCTGTTTGCCGGGCCCGCGACCCTTGTGGGAAAGCTCCTGGCGGCGCGCCCGTTTGTTGGGATCGGGCTGATTTCTTACAGCGCCTATCTCTGGCACCAGCCGCTGTTTGCGCTGTTGCGTCTGCGCAGCGTTCATGACCCGAGCCCCGAAGCCCTCGTGGCGGTTGCCGTGGCTTCGTTGTTGCTGGCCGGGGTCTCCTGGCGTTTTGTGGAGCAGCCTTTGCGCAAACGCCGGGGCCTGTTTGGCGCGCGGCCGGCGCTCTTTGGGGCAGCGGGCGCGTGTTTTGTGCTGCTGATCTCGCTTTCGCTGGCCGGGTATCTGGCGAAAGGCGTGCCCGCGCGCTTTGATGCGGGCGTGACGCGCTATCTGAGCGCGGCAACGGACCGCGCCGACCGGGGCGATGGCTGCTTTTTTGACCTCAACCATGATCTGCCGCGCCAACCGGTGCCCGGTTGCGCGCATCCCGATGCCAAGGCGCGGATGGATGTGCTGTTGCTGGGCGACAGCCATGCGTTGGCGATTTCCGAGGCGGTGGGCGCGCTTCTCGAGCGCCGCGGAATTGGCTATTACGATGTCGGCTACGGAGGGTGCATCCCCTTGCCTGGGTTCCATCGCGTCGATCTCGGGCCCGCGCATCGGTGTGCGGCGTTTGACACGTCGGTGCTGGATTATGCCGCCCAAGCCGGGGTCTCGACCATCGTGCTCACCGCGCGCTACACGCTTTATCTTGAGGGGCACCGTTATGACAACGGCGAGGGCGGGCGCGAGCCGGGGGCAGATGCCTATATTGATGTTTTGGGCAAAGCGGGCGGTGTTGATGACCCGGAGCGGCGCGCACGCGTGTTGAGGGCCTATGAAGCGCAGATCCGTGACCTTGCAAAGCGGTTCGAGGTGGTCCTTGTCGCGCCGGTTCCCGAACCGGGGTGGAATGTGCCGCAGGTCGGCTTCAAACATGCGCTGTTTCGGGGCCGTGACAGTGTGGTCTCCACCTCTTACGCGGGCTATCAGGCGCGGAACGCAGAGGTGAATGCCCTGTTTGAGCGGCTTGCGGCAGAGCTTGCCCGGGTGCGTCTGGTGCACACCGCCGAGGCGTTTTGTGAGGCGGCATCTGCACGGTGTGTCAATGCCGATGCGCAGGGTGTTTACTATTTTGACAGCGATCACCCAAGCCAAGCCGGGGCGCGGCGTTTGGCTCCGCTTGTGGTGGAGGCCATCGAGGGCGCGCGCGCGGCGATACGGCCATAACGCCCTCACGGTGCGGTTGCGCGCTCCGATGGGGGCCATCCCGGAGGATCTCATAGCCCCCGTTGACCGGCCGTTTCCCGCGCGTTGCAAAGCCCATCATAAGACCGGCCTTGCTGCGCCAATCAGGCAACGGAACGCTCTGCCCCTTTCGCGCCGGGGTCAAACGATGGCGTCGATCTCCGCCGCCCAAAAGCCGCGCAGCGGTTCATCGCGGATCGCGCGATCAGAGCCCCAGCCCATCCGGGAGGGGAGATTGACTTCGCCGGGCCCGCCAGCCGCGGCACGCACCAGAGGCGGCGCCGCGGTGGTGGCCCGCCCCAGATCGGGACGGTCCAGAGGTTCCGCTTAGCGCTCCTTGATCCGCACCCGCCAAACCGCGGCCGGGATCGTGACCGTGGCCCCGGACATATTCGCCACAGTGATCCGCACCTTGCGCTCTGCGACCACTTGCGCGGTGTAGATCACCGCCCCCACCGCGACGCTCGGCGCCACTTCGACGAAATCGCCAACATTGCAGCGAAGACTGATGTCTGCGCTGGTGACGCTGGCGCCGTTCAGCAGTGTCTGCCCCGCCCACCAAAAGTCGACGATCTTCGTGTCGCCCTGGTCGCCGTGCTCGTACCAGCGCCCGTAGTAATTCACGAAACTGGTGAGCGTGTTGGCTTCCATCGAGTGATCACGCTCACCGCGGAGCCAGAACTCGGTGCTGTGCACAAGGGTGATCGGCGTGGTGGCGAGGATCGTCACCTCCTGCCCGCTATATCCGCCCACCAGCCCGGTGATTTGCCCGCCCTCGGCTTGCGTGCAAACAACAAACCCGGTGCGATTGACGTCCGGGGTCGTCGAATCCGTGCGCAGCGGGTGGGATTTGACCTCGAAGGAAGAGCCGGAATACCCGCCGCCCGAGGAGACAAAGAGCGCGTCTTTGTAGACCCCGTCGCAGTTGGAGTATTTGGTCAACTCTTCCAGCTTCTCGCTGGCGACCATGTCGTTGAAGGCGTATTTCGGCAAGCAGACCCCGGTCTCGAACGGGTCCACCGCGTGAACGTGGCAATTCGACAGACGGTTTCCGGCGCCGGTGATGCGGAAGGCATCGTAAAGCCCGTCGCTCTCCAGGCTCGGGTTCTCGGCCAGCCCGTTTGCAATCATGTTGTTGTGGCTCTCGATCAGCCAGTTGTGCCCCCAGGAGAAGTCCCCGCGACAGTTGATCAATCGGTTGAACCCGTTGTCCCCGGTGAGCCAGATGCCGATGTCGGCGTTTTCGCCAGAGGTGTTGACGACAAAGCAATTTGCCCCGTCGATCATCACCCCGACATTGACCATGTCCGGGCCGGTAAGTTGGCGGTAATCTTCAACATTCTGCGAACAGCCGAACTGGTTGTTGACGGAGTAGATGTCGAAGCCGCCGAGCCGCAGGGCGCCGCGCCGCGTGGTGCTGCTGCGGTTTTTGCAGCAATCCCATCCGGTGCAATCGGCCACGGTCGCGGCGCCAGAGCGGAGATACACGCCCTCGTCATTGAAGAAGCGAAACCAGCTGTTGCGCACACTGGCCCATTTCCCGGTCAGATTGACGCCGCGCGACACGTTGTTCGATCCGTCGCCATTGCCCTGCACATAAAGGTTTTGCAGGGTGATGTTTTCGCCGGAGCCATAAAAGCTGTCCCCGTAGCCCGGATTTCGGATCACGGGCCCCATGCGCGAGCCCTCGAACCGGCCCACAAACGCCTTGCGGTTATAGCCCGTGGTGTCCACCGGGCTGAGCAGGTATTCCGTATCCGCCATGCTGGTGAAGAGCAGCACGGACACATCCGACTCCAGAAAGGCCTGGACCGCGTCCCGGTTCTCCGTCTCGGATTTGTCGACGCCGCCCCCGAAATCTTCGATCGTGACGGCCACGTCGGAGGCCACCAGACCGCTCGCAACCAGTTGTGCGCCAAAATCGGCGAACGGCTGGCGCGCAGCCGCGCCATCGCTATAGACGAGCACCTCATCGGCAGATGTGACCTGAGGCAGCACATTCGTCGTTATTTCATCCGACATTAGACAAACTCCTCGATGTTGAGACCAGATACCGGGCGAGCCGCACCGTCAGCGTGCTGCGGCTCGATCCAGTGGCACGGCATGCCCTGCACGAGGCGGGCAGCGGTTGCGAGAGCGACGACGGCGGCATCGCGCGCTGTGGCGATGCCCGCCTCATCGGCCCCCGGGGGGATCGGCACGGTCGCAGAGACCGGGATCGCGCCCATGGCAAAGCTGTCAAGATGGCCGCCGGCATGTGCGGTCGGGATGGTGTCGATCATCAAGCGGTCCTCCCGGGGGCAGAATTGCACGCATGGCGAGATCATCGCCGACAATGTCCGAACAAGGCGTTGCGGCAACGCGCGGTGCAAATGCATCGCGTCGAGCATGGCGGGCGCGGGGGGCCGGGCGCTTGGGCTCCAGACCGGTTGCGTTCAGGCTTTTGGCGTCAGTCAGGCTGCGCAAGGAGACCTGAGTGATGCGCAATCTTCACGGGCTGTCCGGCGCGCAGATGCCCTGTCTCTGTTGATCCGGCGCAATCTGCTCGGGGGGCGTCCGTGAGCCCCCTTCAGGCCTGCGCCAAGCTGGTGCCGCGCCCATCTGTCGCCGCGCTATATCTTGCTCGCGCCGGGCGCGGCCTCGGACGGCGCGTCGAGCCTGGCCCGCCCCAAGTCGCAGAGGACGAGCCCGCGGGGCGCCATCGACTCGATCAAGGGCGCCCCCATGGGCACGATCCTGGCGCCGGCGTGAGGGAACCGCAGCATCAAACCCGGGGATCGATCTCCCTACTCCCGGTAATATCCCGCGCCGGAGGCGGCATATTTGTTGTTATAGCCGTAAAGCTTCATCTTCTCGCCGTCGACCTGGCTCATGATCAGCCCGCTGACCCGCAAGTTTACCGCGTCAAAAACCTTGAGCGCGTCTTGAATCTGGCTGCGCCCGGTGGTGTTCCAGCGCACCGTGAACAGCACCGCATCGACCGAGCGCGCGATGATCCGGGCATCGGGCACCATCAGAACCGGCGGCGAGTCGATCACGATGTAATCGAACTGATCCCGCATCTCGGCGATGAACTTGTGATAGGCGTCCGACATGAAAAGGTCTGCGGCGCTGATCGTCGAATCCTCGCCAAGGATCACCGTCAGCCCTGTCCGCTCATCCTTGACCGCGACCTCATCAAGCTCCCCCTGACCTGCCAGCAGGGTGACAATGCCCTTTTTCACGCTGCGCTTCGGGAAATAGGCGCTGAGCATGCTGCGGCGAATGTCTCCCTCGACCAGAAGCACGGATTTGTCGATGCCCACCAGCGTCTGTGCCAAGGCGAGTGAATTTGTTGTCTTGCCCTCTCCCGGAACCGATGAGGTTACCATGATCACCTTTGGCGGTTGGTCGATGTTCGACAGCAGCACAGAGGTGCGCAGGTTGCGGAAAGCTTCCATCACCGCCGAAGCGGGCTTGCTCAGGATATAGTCGAGAATCCCCGTGCGATCCTTTGCCGGAATCAACGGGATCTGCCCCATGACAATGATGCCGGTATCCTGTTCAAGCTTGCGCGCGCTGCGATAGCTCGTGTCCATCATCTCACGCGCCATCACGATCCCGGCGCCGCCCAGAAGGCCAAGGAGGGCACAAATCGTCAGCACAAGGCTCTTGCTTGGTGCGGTCGGCTTGATCGGCACGACGGCCGCGGAGAGCAAGCGGCTGTCCGCCTGCTGGATACCCTGTTGTGCGGAGGTTTCCTTCAGGCGCGACAGAAAATACTCATAAAGGGCGCGGCTGGCATCCGCCTCGCGGGTGAGTTGCTGCAGCGTGATCATGTCGTCACCCTGCTTGGATATCTGCGCCATCAGGTTATCGAGCGACCTCTTGATCGCCTTGTTTTGATCCTGCATCCGGGCCACCTCGAGCTCGGTGCGCGCCACAACCTGTTCGAAACGATGATCAAACGCCACGGTATTCGTCTCGTCGATCTGCGCAAGCTGCGGATCATGCGCGGCAAGTTTCTTGTCTTGCAGCGTCTGCGCGGCGTTCAACGCCTCCAGTCGGGTCTGCGCCGCGGTCAATTGCTTGCCCGACTGCTCATACCGCTCGCGCAGATCCTTGAGCTGGATCTCCATCGAGGCCAGCGCTTCAGGCGAAATAAGCGTGGTCTGTGAATTGAAGGCTTTGACTTTTTCTTCCGCGAGTTCGAGCTCAAGCTTGAGTTCGCTGACGCGGTTGGCAAGCCACTCGGTGGCCTGCTCCGTTGCCTTGAACTTGGCTTCGATCTGGCCCAGCGTATACAGCTCCGCCATCGTGTCAGCGATCTTCGCCGCCTTCTCGGCCCCCTCCGAGTCGACCCATATTTCAAATACATAGCTCGAAGAAACATTTCGAATCTTGACATGATCGAGCAGTTCCGAGACCACCGCGGCGCGAATTTGCTCCGGTGTCGCCGGAGCCGAATTGCCGAAAGGCAGCACGCCGAGCACGCGCGCGATCAGTGAGGGCGGCTTCAGGGTCGCATTGAATTCCGGGTCATCGAGCAGGCCGAGTTTGTCGACGGTTTTCTCCGCGAGGCTGCGCGAGCGCAACACCTCCACCTCGGTGTTCAACTCGCTTGAATCCCCTGTCAGGCTGCCCATCATGCCTTCGAGGTCGATCACCTGCGGCTTGCGCGTATCGAGCATCACCGTTGCCGTCGCCGTGTAGATCGGCGTTGCGATGAACAGCACAAAAATCAGACCCGCGAGCACCATTGCAGCAAAGCTGATGGCGACGGTCTTCCACCCCGCCCTCAAGGTGAGGATCACCTGTCCCACATCAATCAGGTCGTCATTCGCCTCGGAGCTAGGCCTTTGGATTGTGGAATTCTTTTGCATTCACTGTACCTTTTGATCGGTGCTGGCACGCACCTTAGTATAAGTTCCGCAAGGGGCGATACACACAATTATCGAAGACTGAAGTGCCCCCCGGGGCCAGAGTTATTCCCAGTCATAGCGAAAAGATGACGATTGCCGCGCGGATGGGCTTTGGGGCGCCATTTACGGAAGAGAAGTGATCGCGTCTGTCCCTCCTGACGCCATGCCACGCGGACGATCTTGCCCGTGCCAAGGGCCAAGCAGGGATTCGCGATGTGACTTCCGTGCCGTTCGGGCCGTGCAACACTGCCGCGCGGAACAGATCGCAATTGTCCCGGAGTGCTCCTTTCGGGCCGATGAACCGCGGCATTTGCCCGCCCCCCGCCTGCAGGCTTTTGCCGGTTGCAGGGGCCGCGCGGCTCAAAGACGAGACATGACGGGCCCGCCCCGCGCAATTCATGCGGTGAACTTGGGAAGGGCTTTGCACGGCAAAACCGGGGGCAGGGGGCGCGGATCGGGCCTATGCTTCGATGCCATCTCGCTCAGCTCCTGACGCGCAGAAAGCGCAGGTTCCCGGGGCATATCAAGGCAGCGGTGAGCCCCCCGCCTGAAAAGGCCCCCGTATCCACAGAGATGATACCATCAGCACATACTGGATCGGCCACGATCGTGTGGCCATGCGCGATCCACAATCCGTCGAGGCGCGCCCTGCGGCCGAATTCTGGGTGACCCCAGCTCAATGCGGACTCTGTTTGCGCCTCGATCGGGCGCAACGGGTCTGCGCCGGCATGCGTGACGACAAGCGTTCCGCTGCGCCACAGACGCGGCAGCGCTCGGAGCCAGGCCTCGATCTCAGGCCCGATCGCCGCGCGGAGTTGCGCTGCAGCCGCTTCCATGCGCGCGCCCCCCGAGGCCGGCCCCAGGCCGCCGATGCCGAAACTCGCCAGAGTTTGCAGCCCGCCGCAGTTGAGCCAGCGTGGCCCCTCCTGCGCAGGCGCATCCAGAAAACCAATCAGCATGTCTTCATGATTGCCGCGCAGCACCGTCAGCCGATCACGACAGGCATGGGCATGGCGCAACACCGCCGCGGACGCCTCTCCGCGATCCACAAGATCCCCGACGCAGACAATGGCGGCTTGCGGGGCCGCGTTGTCGATCTGCGCGATCAAGTCCAGAAACGGGTCGATCATGCCATGCACGTCGCCAATCACCGCCACAGCCATTTCTGGCTCTGGCGGTGCAAAGGAAACGGGCAGGGGCTGCGGCAGGGGGCGGTTTCGCCTGCCGGCGCCGAATCGCTGCAAAGCAAGGCGCATGATGGGTTCCATCTTTCTACCGGATCAGCCGTGCCGGACCCCTGAACCATCCAATAATGCAAAGCGGATCAGGCACAAAAAGCCAGAGCGGTGAATCGTTCCGCTCTGCCGACAAATCCGTTCAAATGGCGAGAACGCGCGACGCTCAGGGCGTGGTCGAGTTCGCCGCACCGCCGCCGCCGCCAGATCCGGCCAGCGCGGCAATCGCAAGAGCCCCAAGCGGAGCAAAGAACACCAAGTTCGTCGCCTGATTGACCGGCAGATCGCCGTTCGGCAGCGTGATGATCGGGCCGCATTTCCCGTCATCTTTCTTGACGGTGTTGGGGTCGTCGCATTCGCATTGGCCGCTCGGGGCAACGCTCTGCCCGGGCGGGCATTTTTTCACATCGGCATAGGCCGCACTTCCACCGATCAGGCCGGCAAGCACGACAAGAACAAAGGCGCGTTTCATGGCAATCTCACATTTTGGGATGGGCCTGAGGCTACAAAGTAGCACGGATTGGGGGGGCACCACAAAGCGATAATCCGCAAAATGCACGCACAAGGCCGTTCGGGCCGCCCATCTTGGGACTTTGCCACGCAAATGCGCAGCCCGCATCCAAGGCGCTCAAGCGGCAAGCACTCTGAACGCGCCACGCCGGTGCGCCCCGTAATCGACACAAACTGCGCAAAACTTTCGCAAACCTGCGTGGACTTGTCCAGCCGCGGGTAAACCTTCGTTAAGTCACCGCTGGTCTACTCCCTCGGGCAGGGCTGTGGGAGCGCTGCCCCCGTGCTTTCGCACGGTCTCTACTGGGGTGAAACATATGACATTTCTCTTCGCACGCCTGCGGGCGGGGCTGCTGAGGCCGCTTGTCTTCGCATCTTTGCTGGGGCTCGCATGTGGCGCGGCTCCGGTGATGCCGGTCGCACAAGCGCAGGCGCAGACCGCCGCGGTTTCTTACGCCGCAAGCCGGATTGTCGTTCGCGGCGATCTCGGCGGTGATGTCGGCGCCCGGGCCAACAAGATCCGCGCCATGGCGGCCGCCGGACAATCGGTGGCGATTCAGGGCACTTGCTACTCGGCCTGCACGATGTATCTCGGCCTGCCCGGCAGCTGCGTCAACAGCAAGAGCCGCCTTGGCTTTCACCGTCCGAGCTACTTCGGCCTGAGCCTTTCCCCGGCAAAGTTCGAATTCTGGTCGCAGGTGATCGCGGCGCATTATCCGCCGCCGCTGCGCCGCTGGTATCTGCGCGAGGGCCGCTACAGCGCGAGCCTGCTCATGGTTACAGGTGCACAGCTGATTGATCTCGGTGTGCCCGAGTGCAGCTGAGGCGTGCGTTCCGGCTGCACGGATGCCTGACGGGAGGGCCCGCCGCCTGCGCGGCCCCCTGATCTCTACCCGATGCGACGAAAAGACGGTGGTGCCGCTCGAGCGCGCGACGCAAGCGCCCATGCTCTTGCACGAAGGCACCACAGGGCGTCCGGTCTCGGGACCATCATCGTCGAAACCGCGGACTTCTGCGCCCGAAACCAAGCCCGCCAGGGGCGCGCCGTGTGATCATTCCTTCACCGGCTGAGTGCAGTGGATCGCGTCATATCCGTTCCATTTCAGGGGCAAGTTCACTTTACAAAACGTCGAGAGCCTCCCATTCTCCGCCGCGGATCGACACTGTTTTTACCCTTTCCGGTCGCGATGCTTTCAGCTTCAAGAGGTTTTTATGGATTTTTCAATTCACCCCAGTCTGCATTTCGGTGACTGGCTCCAGGAAAGCGGCAGTGCCATCGCGCTTTCGTCATATCAGGCGGGCAAGGTTTTGCTCCTCGGGCGGCGCGAAAACGGCGGGCTTCGTGCCAATCAGTCGAATTTTGGCCGCTGCATGGGGATCGCCTTCTCACCGGATCATCGCAGGATGTTTTTGGCGACCGAACGCATGCTGGTCCGGCTCGATGATTTTTTGACACCGGGCCAGATCTGGGAAGACGGCAGTGACGCTCTTTTTGTGCCCCGTCAGAGCTGGATCACCGGCGGGCTCGACATCCACGATCTTTGCCTTGATGCGGCGCAAGAGCCGATCTTCGTCAACACGCTGTTCAACTGCCTCGGCACCTTGGCGGATGGCTTCAATTTCCGGCCACTCTGGAAGCCTGCGTTCATCTCGGCGCTGGTGCCGGAAGACCGCTGCCATCTCAACGGTCTTGCCTGCGAAAACGGACAGCCACGGTATGTCACTGCCGTTGCTGCCACCGACAGAAAGGACGGCTGGCGGGAGCATCGTGATGCAGGGGGGCTGGTGATCGATGTGCCCTCCGGCGAAACAGTTTGCGCCGGGCTTTCCATGCCGCATTCCCCCCGCTTGTTCGGGGGCAAGCTTTGGGTGTTGAACTCCGGGCGCGGCGAGCTTTGCGTCGTCGATCCCGCCAATGGGCAGCTGGAGGTCGTGACCCGGTTCGACGGCTACGCGCGCGGGCTGGCATTTCAGCGCCACTACGCGATTGTCGGCCTTTCGTTGCCACGCTACGAGACGTTCAGCGGCCTTCCGCTCGATGCGATTTTGAGCGCGCGGAAGCTGGAGCCAAGGTGCGGCCTTTCCGTCGTCGATCTGCGCAGCGGCAGGCAGGTGGCGGGCGCCCGGATCGAGGGCGAGATGCGCGAGATCTATGATGTGCAGGTCATCGCGGGGCGTCACAATCCACAGGCCCTCAGCCTGAGAGATAAAAAACTGCCGGGGCTGGTCGCGATCGCGTCTGCGGAGCGGTGACAGGAAGAAACTTCCGCGCCTCCTGCGCTTGAAGGTCAAGATCGGCTGCACGGTGATTCGTGCTGAGTCGTGTCGAGGGGGCAGGGTGGAGAAACCCCCGCTTTCCGCGCCTTCCGTCGCGCAGCCGAGCCCCTGGGCACCGCGCCGCATCGCTCACTTTTGCGGCATTCCGAAAACTCCGGGGGCCATTGACGTGGCCCGTCAAGATTTCGTTGACGACACCAAAGTCTTAAGAAACAGTTGAGCAAGCAGGTCATGCGCGCGTCTTTTTTGTCGCGGTTGCGTCATGCCGGCAGAGTAAAGACTAAAGTGAATGGTATAGTGTTTTATGGAGGTTCATCAAAACACGTTTATTGATTGAATTCGATCTGAGGCGGAATTTTTGATTCGCCTCTAACTTGGTTGAGCGGCTGCACGTTCACCTCCTTATCTCTCGTTTTACTTACAATCCGCGGGTGCAAATGCGCCCCCCTTTGTCACGGAAACTGTCGTGGCTGCTGATGATTTTGGCACTTCGAATTCTGCCGACTACGTTTACGCAACCGGGTCCTCGTTCACGCTCGACGCGATGGCAGGAAACGACACGATCTACGCCTATTCTGGGAATATCGAGACAATCGAGATCGACGGTGGTGATGGCGCCGACAGTATCTCGGTCTATGGCCAGGCGTTCAATTCGAGTTACGATCCGGCGAGCCATTCCTGGGTTTACACGCTCGGGGGCGCGGTCACCGTTGCTGGCGGCGCGGGCAACGATAGCATCTCTGTTGATCTCGATGTCGCGCAGGCGCTGATCGATGGCGGGGCGGGCAATGATACGCTCCAGATCGACAGCTACCAGAGCTCGGCAGCAGCCTATGGCATGACCGGCCAGCACTTGACCGTCACCACCGGGGAAGGCAGCGACACGATTGCGCTCACCAATTGGCACACTGACCGCGACAACGTCACCGTGGTCAGCGACTTCACCGCCGGAGCGGGCGGCGATGTGCTGGATCTCTCGAACGTGTTCTGGAACCTCGGCTGGGATGGCTGGTCCAACCCGTTCGGAGGGACGATCTTCTTCGAGCAGCGCGGGGCCGATGCGGTTTTGCTGGCCGATTTCGGATATGGGCAAGTGATCCTGCTCACGCTTGCGGGCGTTGATGCGAACGATCTGAGCCAAGACAACGTCGCGGGCGGCTTCCTGCCCGATGTGCATCAGGCGACGGGCCTTCTGCTCGTCGGGACTGACAGTGCCGATACGCTCACGGGGGGCGCCGACAACGACACGCTTATCGGGGCTGCGGGCAACGACCTGCTGATCGGCGGAGCGGGGGCTGATCGCCTCGATGGGGGCGCCGGCACAGACCGTGCCTCTTACTCGACATCCGCGGTCGGCGTGTCGCTGAACCTTGCGACCGGAAGCGGCACAGCGGGAGATGCGGCTGGCGATGTGCTCACGAGCATCGAATTCGTCATCGGCTCCGCTTACGGCGACAACATCACGGGGGATTCTGCGAACAACTACCTCTCCGGTCTCGCGGGGGACGACATGCTGGTGGGCGGTGCAGGGAATGATACGCTCGTTGGTGGCCTCGGCGCAGACACTCTCATCGGGGACTCGGGGGCCGACATTCTGGAGGGCGGCGCGGGGGCCGACATTATGGACGGAGGCACGGGCATTGACCGCGTGAGTTACGCCTCCTCCTCGGCGGGGGTGCGCATCAACTTGGCGACCGGCGCAGCCTCGGGTGGCGATGCTACTGGCGACGTGCTTTTGAGCATCGAGCAGGTGCTCGGCTCGAACTATGCCGATTATCTGCTTGGCAGTGCCGCGGACAACGTTCTCTCCGGCGGGGCTGGCAACGATACGTTGATCGGGGGGGCCGGTGCCGACACCCTGAACGGCGAAGCGGGTACTGACGGCGTCTCCTACTACGCTTCGGCGCTGGGCGTTTCGGTCGACCTGTCGACCGGCCTTGGCTCGAACGGGGATGCCGCAGGCGACCTGCTCATGAACATCGAGAATGTCTTCGGGTCGGCCTATGGCGATGCCCTGAAGGGCAACGACCTGGCCAACTTCCTCTCGGGAGGGGCGGGCAACGACACGCTCTCCGGCGGCGGCGGCAATGACCAGCTGCTGGGCGGTCTCGGCGCGGACGTTCTCGACGGTGGCTCCGGGACGGACATCGCAAGCTATGCCGCCTCTGCGGGCGGGGTCTCTGTCGATCTTTCCTCCGGGATCGGTATCGGGGGCGATGCCGAAGGCGACATCCTCTCGGGGATCGAGACCCTGATCGGTTCGGCCTATGCCGACAGGCTCACGGGCGACGCCGGCGACAACACGATCTTCGGCGGCACGGGCAACGACAACATCCATGGCGGCGCCGGGGACGACACCTTGCGCGGCGACGCGGGGGGGGACACGATCGACGGCGGTGACGGCATCGACCTTCTGTCCTATGCCACGTCCTCGGCGGGGGTCGTGGTCGACCTTGGCACCGGCGTCAGCTTTGGCGGCGATGCCAGTGGTGACACGCTCGTCGATATCGAGAACATCTTCGGGTCGAACTATAGCGACACGCTCGTGGGCGATGCTGGCGACAACCGCCTGCATGGTGCCGCGGGAGATGACGTGATCACGGGCAACGCGGGCAATGACACGCTGAACGGGGGGGGCGGCGCGGATACCTTCATGTTCCATCTGGGCGACGATGTCGACCGGATCGGCGATTTCTCTGCCGAAGACACCATCGAGATCGACACGGCCCTGTGGTCCGGGACGTTCTCCACTCTCGTGAGCACGATCGCGGTCCAGACGGTCGACACTGTCGAGCTGCATTTCTCGGGCACCGATGTGCTGGTGATCGCCGGTTTCAACCTGGCCGACCTCAGCGCTGCCGAGTCTCAGTTCGTCTTCGTCTGAGCGTAAACCCGGGGCGGGCGGGATAATGCGCCCGCCCGTCCCATGGTCGGAGACAGTCAGCCGCTTGCGGCCGTGATCTCGGCTTTGGCCGTTGGCAGATGCCGTCTGGCAAGGCCCGGCCGGTAAGCTGCGGTCAGAGTGTGGGGCGGCCAGAGTGTGGGGTGGCCAGAGTGGAGGGCGACGGGGAGGCGGGTCACTGGGGAGGCAGGTCACTTGGCAAATCGCCGCTGCGCCCAAGGGGCCGCGCGCGCGGCCCGAAGCATGCTCCCTCTTGTCGCCCAAAAGCGATTCGCCTTAGGTTTAAAAGCCCGGCGTCGGGCTTTCACCAAATAGTTAAGATTTTGTTGACGACGTCCGATTCTTGCTATTTGCTGTGCGAGACATGATGTCACGGCAGAGCTGAGCGTCATGTATTGTGGTGGGTGATGACCGTTAAAGAGTCATGATTGCGGGGGTTGCATGGTTCCGATTTTATTCTCTCAGTGATTGCAGCGCAGTGGGCACTTTTTGTGCGCACGCCAAATACTTCCTTCCCGTCAGGTGAATGACGCTTCGTGCAGGCTGCTCGTCTGCGCGGATTTCTGAATGTTTCCTGATGCTGACCTGCCTGATCCCGGGAGCGGCGCGCACGCCCTCGCTCGTTAGGAATTTCGTGATGGCTGCCCGTCGTTCCGTAAAAACCAAAACTGACGATTGCGGTTCCGTCGTGACGACGGCGGCGCGCGTCGGCGCAGGCGCAGGCGCGGGCACCGTCCCGGTGACGCTCTGCTGCGACGGCATCGCGACAGGAAACGACAGCCTCACATTTTGTGCTTCCCGCTCTTCCGAGAGATGGGTGGATCGCCTGAACCTGGAGATCACACCAGGGGAAGGCCGCGACGGGGGCCAGCCGAGAGACTGGCGGCTCGAGCGCGACAATATCGCCATGAGTTCTGATTTCATGGCGGGAGCCGGGGGCGATGCGCTCCGGCTCGTCTCTCTCTACCCCCACCTTCCGGGGGCCTTGGACGGAAGCTCGACCCGCTTCGCCAGCTTGGTGATCCGGTTCGAACAACGCGCGGCAAATTCCGTCCTCATTGCCGACATCTGTTTGCGGACCAGTCGTCCTTGTCCAGGCGCTGGTCGATGTGCAAACGACAACTCTTACAGGGGAAAACAACATGAGTATCTCTGATCCGCTTGCGGCGCCAGCGCTGCCAAACTTTGTCTTCGGGACCTCCGGGAACGACCGCCTGCTCGGCACCAGCGGCATTGATTTGCTGGTGGGCATTGAGGGTAACGACACGCTGATCGGCGGTGCCGGCGCAGACATGCTGGACGGCGGCGACGGCACCGACGGCGCCTCCTACTTCGACTCGGCCGTGGGCGTTTCGGTCGACCTGTCGACCGGCCTTGGCACCGGCGGCGATGCCGAAGGCGACCGATACATCAGCATCGAGAACGTCTTTGGTTCGGCCCATGCCGATACCCTGACGGGCAACGACGGCGCCAACTTCCTCTCGGGCGGGGCCGGCAACGACACGCTGTTCGGCGGTCTGGGCAACGACACCCTCATCGGCGGCGCGGGGGCCGACATCCTGAATGGCGGCGCGGGCATCGACCGTGTGAGCTACGCTTCCTCCTCGGCCGGGGTGAGCGTCAATCTGGCGACCGGCACGGCCTCGGGCGGCGATGCCACGGGCGATGTGCTCTCGGGCATCGAGCAGCTGTTCGGGTCGAGCTATGCCGATTATCTGGTTGGCAACGGCGCGAACAACCTCCTCTCGGGCGGTGCCGGCAACGACACGCTGATCGGCGGGGCCGGGGCCGACACGCTGATCGGTGACGCGGGCAACGACGGCGTTTCCTACTTCTCCTCGGCGCTGGGCGTCTCGGTTGATCTGTCGACCGGCCTCGGTTCGGGCGGCGATGCGGAAGGCGATGAGTATTTCGGCATCGAAAACGCCTTTGGTTCGGCCCGGAACGATGCCCTGACCGGCGATGGCGCGGCCAACTTCCTCTCGGGCGGGGCTGGCGCCGACACGCTGACCGGCGGTCTGGGCGACGACACCCTCGTCGGGGGGGCCGGGGCCGACATTCTGGACGGCGGCGCGGGCATTGACCGCGTGAGCTACGCTTCGTCCTCTGCCGCGGTGCGCATCAACCTCGCGACCGGTGCGGCCTCGGGCGGGGATGCCACGGGCGACGTGTTCTCGAGCATCGAGCAAGTGATCGGTTCGAGCCATGCCGATTATCTGGTCGGCAATGCCGCGGACAACATCCTCTCGGGCGGTGCCGGCGATGACACGCTGTTCGGGGGGGCGGGTGCCGATACCCTGAACGGCGATGCGGGCAATGACCGCGTCTCCTACAACTTCTCCTCGGCGGCCGTTTCGGTCGACCTGTCGACCGGCCTTGGCTCGGGCGGCGATGCCGACGGCGACATCCTCGCAGGCATCGAGAACCTGACCGGTTCCGCCTATTCCGACGTGCTGATCGGCGACGCCGGCAACAACCACCTCTCGGGCGGTGCGGGCAACGACGATCTTCTCGGCGGCGACGGCAACGACGTGCTGGTGGGCGGCGCGGGCGCGGATGACCTGAACGGTGGCGCCGGGGTCGACTTTGCGAGCTATGCCCCTGCTGCGGCGGGTGTCGCGGTCGATCTGTCGATTGGGGTCGGCTTTGCCGGCGATGCCATGGGCGATGTCTTCTCGGGGATCGAGAACCTGATCGGGTCGGACTATGCCGACACGCTCTGGGGCGATAACGTTGACAACGTGATCTTCGGCGGCGAGGGCAATGACGACCTCTTCGGCGCTGCCGGGAATGACACGCTGCGCGGCGATGCCGGGGGCGATATGATCGACGGCGGCGATGGCGTTGACGTCGTTTCCTATGTCGGCTCATCGGCGGCGGTCTCGATCGACCTCGGTGCCGGCGTTGCCGCTGGCGGCGATGCCGATGGCGACTTTATCGTCAATGTCGAGAACGTCTTCGGGTCGAGCTACAATGACGTGCTCGTCGGCGATAACGGCAGCAACCGTCTGCACGGGGCTGCCGGGAACGACCTGATCAACGGCGGCGCGGGCAATGATACGCTCGTTGGCGGTGAGGGGGTGGATACCTTCATCTTCAACACGGGCAGTGGCGTTGACCGGATCGGCGATTTCTCGGCGGACGATGTCGTTCATGTCGACACGAGCCTGTGGTCCGGGACCTTCACCGATCTCGTGAGCAACATCGCCGTTCAGACGGTCGACTCGGTCGAGCTGCATTTCTCGGGCACCGACGTGCTGGTGATCGCCGGTTTCGACCTGGCCGATCTCACCGCCGCCGAGTCGCAGTTCCTCTTCGTCTGAGCTTGAACAAGGGGCGGGCGCGTGGGATCATGCGCTCGCCTACCCCTTTCCGGGGCCTGCCCGCCACGTGCGGCGGTGATCCGGGCGAGGCCGGCCGGCGATGCGGGCGGGAGAGATCCATTGCCCCGACGCCGTAATATGGTGGCCCGGTTGGGGCCGCAAGACGTGAAGGCCCATTTTGGTTTACAGCCCGGTTGCCGTCCTGACGCCGGCCTGTGTGTAAATAGCAACTCTGGTTAGGGAATAACATCATGCTTTTCTCTGGGACCTCCGGGAACGATTCTCTGGTGGGCACCGACGGTAACGACACGCTGATCGGCGGCGACGGCCGTGACACGCTGATCGGCGGCCTTGGCAACGACATCCTTGAGGGCGGCGCCGGGGCCGACATCCTGAATGGAGGCGCGGGCATCGACCGCGTGAGCTACGCGGCGTCCTCCGCCGGAGTGACCGTCAACCTGGCAACAGGCGCGGCCACCGGCGGCGATGCCACGGGCGACGTGCTCTTGAACATCGAGGAAGTGCTCGGCTCGGCCTATGCTGATTATCTGCTCGGCAACGCCGCGGACAACATCCTCTGGGGCGGGGCCGGCAACGACACGCTGATCGGCGGGGCGGGCGCCGACACCCTGAACGGCGATGCGGGCAATGACCGTGTCTCCTACTACTTCTCCTCCGCGGGCGTTTCGGTTGACCTGTCGACCGGCACCGGCAGCGGCGGCGATGCCGAGGGGGACATCCTCACAAGCATCGAGAACCTGACCGGTTCCGCCCATGCTGACGCGCTGACCGGCGACGCCGGCAGCAACCACCTTGCGGGCGGTGCGGGCGACGACACGCTTTCGGGCGGCGGCGGCAACGATCAGCTGGTGGGCGGCGAAGGCGCCGACGTTCTTGACGGTGGCGACGGGATCGACCTTGCAAGCTATGCCGCCTCTTCGGCGGGGGTCTGGGTCAATCTGGCGACCGGGGTCGGCAAGTACGGCGATGCCGAAGGCGACGTCCTCACGGGGATCGAAAACCTGACCGGTTCGACCTACGCAGACGACCTCAGAGGCGACGCCAACGGCAACGCGATCTTTGGCGGCGTGGGCAACGACGACATCTTCGGCGGTGCTGGGGATGACACGCTGCGCGGCGATGCGGGGGCCGATTTCATCAATGGGGGCACGGGCATCGACGTCGTTTCCTATGTCGGGTCCGCGGCGGGGGTCCAGGTCAGCCTCCAGGGCAACACGGCCATTGGCGGCGACGCCGAGGGCGACCATCTTGTCAACATCGAGAACCTGTTCGGGTCGAGCTACAACGACGTGCTCACCGGCGATAACGGCGACAACCGCCTGCATGGCGATGGGGGCAACGACAGGCTCGATGGCTCCAAGGGCAACGACACACTCAACGGCGGGGCCGGCGAGGATGTCTTTGTCTTCGGGAAGGGCTATGACGTTGACCGGATCGGCGACTTCTCGGCCCTGGACACGATCGAGATCGACACGGCCCTGTGGGCGGGGACCTTCGCCGCTCTCGTGAGCACCATCGCCGTCGAGACCGTCGACACGGTCGAGCTGCATTTCTCGGCCAAAGACGTGCTGGTGATCGTCGGTCTCGACCTGGCCGATCTCACCGCCGCCGAGTCTCAGTTCATCTTCGTCTGAGCAAGACCAAGGGGCGGGCGCATGCGATCATGTGCCCGCCCTTTCCATGTCCGGGCGGGCGGCACCCGGCTGTGGCGCTCACAGATCCGCCTCGGGGCGATCGCGACGACCGCCTTTGAGGGCGTTTGCGACACGCGCGGATCTGTCCGACGTGTCGCCCGGCTGCGCAGGGTCAGTTCGAGACGGCGTTGGCCGAGGAAACGAGAAGCGAGGGGGTGAGCGCACTCACCACATTGCCCCAATGCGTGACCGGCTGCGCCGCCACGAAGATCACATCATTCGCATGCAACTCGAAGCGTGTTGCCAAGAGAATCGAGGCGGCATTGCGTCCGTCGAGATGCCAGGCTGTGATCGAGTCATATTCCAGCGGATTGGCCGAGCCGCGCAGGACATAGATTTCTTTCGGGTTCGAGCGCGCCGACGTCAACCCACCTCCGGCCTCATAGAGCGCATCGGCAAGCGTCGCCTTGCGGTCAAACGGCAGCGGATACCGTGATTGTTTGGGCAATTCGCCGGTCAGATAGGCGTAGTCGCGCGCTTCCGCGCCGAGTTCGAGTCGGCTTGCGAACAGGTCGCGCCGCTCCTGCAACTCGCTGCGCCGCAACCCGACTTCGCTCGACAAGGCTTCAAGGCGGCTCTTGCGCTCATTTTGCTTGAATTCGGCGAGCTTGATTTGCTCTTCGAAATACGCGGCAGCCTTGTCCAGTTCGTAGGCGGTGTCGACAAAGATGCTGTCGCCCGCAAGCAGCAGCATCCGGCCGATCTCGGGTTGTTCGTAAACAAATTTGAGCGGCACCTCATAAAGCTTGCCGTCTCGGTAAAGGCGCACGAGCGCGGTATCGAGATCTGCGGATTTGGCGCCCCCCACCGCGGCCAGCGCCTCATCGAGGTGCAGCGGCTGCAAGGTGATCGGCACCACGCCCGGGGTCGTCACATCGCCACCAATCGCAACCTTCTTCGAATGGAATTCGGAGATTTCGAGCGAGAAGGTCGGGTCGATCTGCTTGTCAAGGAAGCGCTGGAACAGCGTTGCCTCTGCGTCTTCCACGGTTTGCCCGGCAATCTGCACGCGCCCCACGGAGGGCACCGAAATCGACCCGTCATCTTGCACCGTGTAGCCTTGCCGCGCGGTCTGGGCGGCAAGAATGCCGGTGAGTTGTTCGACCGTCGAGCCTTGTTGGGGCACGGCGAGCAGCACCACATCGCCGACGCCGATCCGGTAGCTGGGCGCCGCCACGGGAGGGGGCAGGCGCGTTGTCAGCGCGTCAGGGCGGTTGACTTGATTGAACGCGGTCTCCGGTGCCGTGACAGGGGCGGCAAGCGTGCCGTTTATCCCGGCGCTTTGATTGAAATATCCTGGCAGCTTTTTGGGTTCAAACGGCGCGGCATTCGCAAGCATGACCGACTCCGCCGTGAGCGGCAGAACCCGAACCTTGCCTTCGGCCGTTATTCCGGGATTGACCGAGGTGCTGTGATAAATGACGCCGCAGCCCGCAAGAGGCAGCAACAGCATCGTTCCGGAAAGCAGAGCGTTCAGGATCGGGCGCAAATCAAACTCCATTCTGCAAATCAGCTGTATGAACCGGCGTGCCGACTCAGCTGCGAACTTGCGCGATCTTGCGCATGGATATGCTGCGGATCAACGGGCTTGCCCATTGACTTGACTGAACGATTTCGCCGTTACCGGGTAAAACCCAATAATAGTTGAAGAAATCGGCCAGCTCACCGTGGCAATGCTCTGTCACGAGGCGGGTTGAGACCTCGCGCGCGCCAATTGTTACCGAGGCGGCGTCACCGGGTGTGATCTCGCATTTGAAGGCGCGGGGCGCGACGTTGTCGTTGCCGTCGATGAAGCTCATGATCCGGGTGGAGGTGCCCGCATGCAGCCCCCTGACCAGCGCCCCGCTTTGCGAGACATCGGCGGCCATCAGGTCGTTGCCAAATCCGCGGCTGCCGACCAGCATCCCGGCGTCGAACATGAGCTGCGCCCCATCCGCGCTGATCATCGTTTCAACACCGCTGGTGTCGGACCGGGTCTGGCGGAGCATAACGGCAATCGCGTCTGGCCGCGCTTCAATGGCAGCGGCAATGCCCGGCGCATTGGCGGCCTGCGCGGCCACAAAGTCGGGGTTGGCGCGGGCGGTCTGCTTGGAAAACGGCCAGGTGCTCGAGATGATCTGCTGCGTGCGCGGATCGGAGGTGCAGCCCGAAAGCCAGCCCAGCACCGCCAGACCGCCCAACAGACCACCGGCAAAGTTACGCATTTTCATCGCCAGAACTTACCCCATCCGTGTTCGAGTTCGCTCGCATTGGCGCCGCGCACTTCCTCATAGAGCCGGTTGGCAATTGCCACGCGCGCGCCGCCATCGCGCAGGATCGGCCGGATCGTCTGCGAGAAGCCGGTCTGGTCGGGTTCGCCGGTGATCCAGGTCAGCGGGATCGAAATCGTGATCCCCTTGTCGAAAGACCCTTCGCCGAAGTCGTCGAAGGAGACATCCGTAAGCGTCATGAAGGCGCCGATCTTGAAGCCGTTGTCGAATTCGCGGTTGAGCGTCAGCGTGCCGCCCCAGTCCCCCGCGAGGTAGCGGCCGACATCAAGCTGGCCGCGATAGCTGTTGCCGAAATCGTAATAGGCCGAGGCATGCCCGGTTGTGACATCGTAATCGGCAAAGCCCATGCGCGAATAGGGATCGCGCTGCTTGACGTAGTTCAGCTCTGCGCCAAGCGCGAGCCGGCTGCCTTGCGGATACCACAGAAGCTCGCTCGAGGCGCCGGCGAACATGGTCTCGAAATAGCCCGCCGAGAAGCGGCCATAGAGGTTTTTGCCGGGCCGGAACATGTAATCCGCGGTCAGCGTGACCACCTGCGGGCCTTGCAGCTTGTCATAGAGCCAGGCGTCCGAGCGCACATGCGGCAGAACCGAATCCGAATCTCGGTTCGCCTGATCGAGGTTGCCAAAGGCTTTCTGGCGCACGATTGCATTGAGCGAGAACCCCGGCGCGATCTGATAGGAGCCGCTGGCCGAGAGACCAACATCCATACGGATCGGGCTGTCCGGGTCGAAGAGCGCAGAGCGGAAATAGGGCAACAGGCTCCAGCTCAGCTGCGGATAGACACCCGGATCAGGCGGCAGCCGCGTTGGCGCATCGCTGATATCGGCACGTGCAAAGCTTTGCCAGCTGCCATCCCAGGCATGTTCAAGCTCATGCAGATCGCCGCGCCGGATCACCGTGCGCGAGGTCGGCACCCCGTTTGTCACGAGTGTAAGTTCGAATGTCTCGATCGCCGCGGGCAGGCTGTTGGCCATCTCCCGCGCCGCGCGCCCCAGCGCCTCAGCATTGTTGGGATAGCTCGAATTTGCCATCACCACCCGAGCGGTGGCGCCATCCTGCACATAGCTTTGCAAGGTCAGGTTTTCACGCCGGAAGGCCGCGTCAAGCCGGGCGCGGTTGCCGCCCAGATCCGCAACAGACCAGCCGAGCGACGCAATCTCTGCCTGCGGGCGCAGAACCGGCGCAGGGCGCTCCTGCCCGCCCGGCATCCGCGGCGCGCGCGGGTCGAGCGCATAGGTGAACCCCACTCCAGCTTCGGTCCCGCCGAGCAGCGCGGCATTCATCGTCCAATTTTTGCTGAGCTGGTAGTTGGCCCCAAAGTTGAAGGCGGTGCGGCGCTCAAAGCCCATGCGCGCCACTTCCTCCTTATAGGCATCAGAGGAATATTCGACGCTCAGGCGCAGCTTGTCGTTCACCTGATATTCGATCCCGCCGAAGAGTGCGGCCTCGCCGCGGAAGAACCGGTTGAAGGAGACGCGCCCGGTATCGTTGATGTCACCGCTGAAGCTTGGCCGGTTGTCGAACTTGTCGCCAAAGACGGAGAGCGGGTTGCGGAACCCGCCAAAGGTTCCGAGCCGGCCCCAGCCGATCCCCGCCGTCACGGTCAGACGATCATCGAGGAAATGCTTGGAGGCAACGAGATATTCCGCGCCGAAGATCCCCGTGCCGCCGAAGTCGCGCAGGCCGAACGCGAAGGCGGGCAGGGTCTGCCCCTCGTGCCGCAGCAGATAATGCAAGTCGAAGCTGCGGTCGTAGAGGTTGCTGTCTCCCGAAAAGTAGTGGCGCAGGATCGAATACCGGAACACCCCGGTCAGACGCGGGCTGATCTGGAACAGCAGCGTGTTCCGGGTGTGCCCATCCATCAGCGAGGTGGTCCAGCGCAACGTGCCATCGGGCGCGGTTGTGGCGCTCGGCATGTCGATCAGGCCGGGAGTGCCATAGCTGGAGAGCCCGTCTGCATGGGCAACCGTGGCAAGGCTCGTCATGAGAATAGCAGCAAGTGCCGGACGGCTCTGAGAATTTTCGTTCAGGGGCATTCGGTTTTCACTACGGCTTGAAAGAGGACAGAACGGGCAGTTACACCCAATTAACAAGTAGGTTGCATGCAGCCCTTCGTGTGACAAGGATTTAAGTGAGCAACTGAAGCAAAAACTGCCGCCGGTGCAGGGGGGCACCACTCTGTGGCGCTCGCGCTCCGGTCGAACGGGGAAACGCGCGCGAGACCGCGCCATTTCGGGGCGGAACATGCATCTGTCGCCGCAAAGGAAGGCACCGAAACAAAGGATTGCCCTTGGTCATGCACCGCGCCGACGGGGGCGTAAACTTCCCCTCGAAGCGTTGACCCCGCGCATGGCGGCGCGATAATCTTGGCGGCGAAGCACAGTTTGACAGCCAGCTGGATTTACGGGGGCGCCTGATGGCGCTGCGCCCATGAAGTGTGAGGAAAATTGCTGATGGACGCGCCCGATTTCTACTTCTGGGAAGCCGAAGTGAACCCGCACCGTCTGCCTTTGACCCGGGCCTTGGCGCGCCGCAGCGATGTGGGCGAGGTCTATTACGTCGCGCAGGCCCGTCTCAACGGAGATCGCGTCAAACAGGGGTTGAGCGATCATTTGCTCGATACCGACAAGGTCGTGGTGGCCCCCGAGCGCGAAGAGGTGCTGCGGCTCATTCGCGAATCTGCCCCGGGGTCCGTGCATGTCTTTTCGGGAATGCACTGGGTGCCCTGCATCGTCGACGGGCTGCCCGAGGCCGTGAAGCAGAACCGGTTTTTTGGCCTGATGAGTGAGCCGCGCGTGTTCGAGGGCCTGAAGGGCAAGCTGCGCTACCTGCATTCGCTGATGACGGAGGGCCTGCATCGCAAACATGCGAAATTCGTTGCGGCCATCGGTCGGCACGGGCCCGGATGGTTCCGCATGACCGGATATGGCGATCGCGTGTTTCCCTTTGCGTATTTCGTCGATCCGCCTGCGGGAGAGATGCGGCCGCAACGCTCTGCGGATCCGGCACGTTTGCGCATCGCCTATATCGGGCGGCTCGTCAAACCGAAGGGGTTTGGCGTGTTCTTGAGCCTTGTCACGGCGGCGCGCGGTCGGCATGAATTTGTCATCGCCGGGACGGGCGACATGGCCGCAGAAATCGGCGCTGCCCCGAACCTCGAGTTCCGGGGCAGGGTGCCGATGGAAGAGATTTCCGCGCTCATGAGCGATGTCGATATTGTGGTGGTGCCGTCGCTCACGACCGATGACGGATGGGCCGCCGTTGTTTCAGAGGCGCTGTTCGCGGGGGCTTATCCCGTTGTCGGGGTGCGCGTCGGGGCGTCGATTCTCGCCGATAACGGGCGTATCGGCGATTGCGTGCGCGCGGACACGCCGGAAGCGTATCTGGCCGCGATCGAGGCGGCTGCGGCGCGCGGCGTGCTGGATGCCGAGGGGCGCAAGGCCCGCATTGCCTATGCGCAGTCGCATCTCTCGGGCGATGTCGGTGCCAAATACCTTCTCGACATCGTTTCCTATCAGCGTGGCAAAGGCGGGCCGCGCCCGGAGCCCTATTACAAGCTCTGACCCATATCTCTGGCGGGCGGAGAGACGAAAGCGCGCGCTGACGCTCCGCCCCGGGGGGGCAGATCGCCTGCCGTTTTATGGTCACGCCATTTTTCGTCTTGCTCCAGAGCAATGCCCCTGCCGCGCGTCAGGGGCGCTTTGCCAAGGCTCAGGGGAGGGAATAGCCCAGACGCGCGTATTCTGTGGCGTGCACGTCCCGGTAGCGTTGCAGGACAGGCGGCGAGATCTCCACCTTCTTGCCGCTTCCGGCCTTGTTGAGATGGGGCAACGTGGCGTCGATCTGCAGCTTTGAAGCGAGCTTGGCGAAATCCGCATCAATCGTCTCGAACCGGAAGATATCATCGACGAGGCATTCGTCGCCATCATAGAGATAATCGGTCTGGAAGTGCATTTCATTGTCCATGCGCCATTCCAGATACTGGTCGAAACTCATCCCGGCGATCCGTTTGTTCCCCGGCAGATGCGGTTTCTTGAGCATGAAATAATAGAGCGATTTCTGCCAATCCATCGGGTCGCGGACAAAGGCGAAGCGATAGTAATGATAGAAGGACGGGCCGAGTTTGTCCCGCACGTCTTTCAGCTTGGGGTGATAGGACAGAAGCGGATTTGCGCTGTGCGGCAGGCGCGCCACTGTCAGGATGTGGTTCACATATTGCCCCACGATCTGGCTCTTCGCGGCATAGGGCAGAAGCGCGTTGCGGATCGACGATCCGGCAACTTTATAGACGTGATAAAAAATCGCGTTCTTCTCGGGAAGGATGAGCATGGTGTGGCACTCTGGTCTGGGGAAAGCCGTCAGCCCGTGGAGGGCTGACCGTTCGGGCGTAGGTGCGGGAGCGTTTCTCCAACGGCGGCACTCTGCCGCCGGGAGAGGGGAGAGCCGATCCCGAGATAGCCTGCGAGGATCAGCAGAGAAGCCGGGTTGGCAAAGGCCATCATGTAGCGATTGAAGGCCGATTGCGTGAACACGAAAACGATCAGAGAGCCGATCAGGAAGCCGATTTCCGCGCGGCTCTTTGCGCTGCGAAGCTGGATCAGCCCCCACATGAAAATCACCGGAATGAACAGGACAGAAAACAGCAAGCCGTTTTCAAGCATCAGCGTGAAATAGGAGCTTTCGGTGCTGTAGCCGATCTGTTCATAGCTGCTGCTGCGATAGCCCGTGCCGAACAGAAGTTCCGCGATATTGCGGCTTTCCAGCTCTTTGACGCTCTGCATCCAGAGATCGACACGTCCGGTCCCGCCGGAGCCGAAGCCGCGCGTCTTGCTTTCGAGATCAAGGATGCGGACAAAATACTCCTGCACGGTCGACATGTTCAAAAGCAGCGCAACGGCAAGGCAGAGCGCCCCCGTCAGCACCAGCGCGAGGCGCGCCCCGCGCAGCTTTGGAAGGCGCAAGCGCAAGCGCAGCACATTGGCCAGCAGGACCGCGCTGACCACGGCGACGAGCCCGGCGCGCGACGAGGCGGCGAGCACCATGGAGAGGCTCAACCCCGAGGCGGCAAGGAACATCCAGCGCAGGCGCCCGAGCGTGCTGCGAAAGAAATAGAAGTTGAGGATCGCGCCAAATCCGAAGATGAACCCGGTCAGGTTCGGGTGCAGCCCGAGCGGGCGAAAGCGCAGCAGCCCGATCCCGTGGGCGGTTTCGCCCATCACGCTCGCCAAATAGCCCAGCGGATCGCTCGCAATCGCCACCGGGATGACGGCACAATAAGAAAAGGCACAGATCCGGGCAATTTCCTCGAAGCTCATGGCCCGTTGCAACAGTGCAAGGCTGCTGTAAGCGACCATCGCAACAAGGGTCAAAAGGACCACGAAGGCATTGCTCGCAAGCATCCCGGCGAGCAGGGACGTGATCGTGGTGCCGAACAGCAGATATTCGGTGTAAGAGAAGCCGATGATCCGGCAGCGCCTGCCAAAGAATGCGAAACCGGCGGAAACCCCGAGAAACGCGACGCCAAGCACCTGAAACTGGGTCGCGAGGCCGGGCCAGTTCGAGAAGTAGAGCACGAAGAACGACAAGAAGCAAAACAGCTTCACGATGCAGTGCTCCCCTGTGTTGACGTGCGCATGCGCCGTTGCACGACACGGACCAGAACAGCAACTTCGAGGAGACACATCGTCAAAGCGGCCATATGCGCGGTCGGGTTCGAGATAAGCACTATGACAACCACGGAGAGCAGGGCGCCCACAAGATAAATATGCGCAAACTCCCCCTGACGGTTCATTGAGATCAGGGGCGTGGCCAGGGCTGTCCAGGTGGCATTCACGGCTGCTGCAAAAGACAGCAGGCCAAACAGCATCCGATCGGTCTCGAAAGCGCCATGAGACATCTGCCCCAAAAGCCAGGGGCCGATCACGATCAGCAAGATCCCGAAGGGGATCGTCACGGCCAGCGAGATGCCAAGGTTGATGCCGTCGAGCCGTCTTTCCAGCGACTTGTTCCCCTCGGTGATGGCGCGGGTCAGCTCCGGGATCGAGGGCCGGATCACCATTCCGGCCAGCTGCAGGGGCGCGCGGCTGAGCATTCGGGAGGCGCCGAAAAGCGCCACGACCGCAGTGCCCGCCGAGGCGCCGAGAGCGAGGATCATGCCCTGCAGCGAGACCGCAATCGCAAAGACAAGGCCGAGGGCGGCGGCTGAGGGGCTGGCAAGTTCCCGGATCATCGTGCGATTGGCAAGGCCGATGCCGATTTTTACCCAAGGCTCGTAGCGCTTGAGCCGCGCCACGAACAAGATGTATCCGCACAGGCGGATGAGCATATAGGCCGCCGCCACGACAACGATGTCTGCGCCGAAATAGGACAGAACGGCGAGCGCGGAGCCCTCAAGCATGATCCAGGTTCCGGCAAAGACCATCGCCTGGGCAAATTTATGCGTTGCACGATAAACGACCGTGACGATGCTCATCTGCGTCATGATCAAGGCGTAAGCGGTGATGAACAGGATCGCGAGGCTGATCTGCCCGGCCGCGAAGGGGCCCTCGGCAGCGCCATGATGCGCATACCAATAGGCATACCCAAGCGCGCCTGCCGCGGCGATGGTGACCGTGCCCATCACGAAGGCGATGGTGCTTTGCAACACCACATTGGCCCGCTCAAGCTCGCCCTTGCTGGCGCATTGCGTCAAGATGATGCCCGCGGCCGTGCCAAAACCCAGATCCGACAGCGCGATATAGGTGGGCACGGTCAGCAGCATCAGCCAGATCCCGTAGCCCTCCGCCCCCCAGGCGGCGGTCAGCACCGGGATGCTGACGAATTGCACGAAGGTGACCGCGCTCTTGTCGTAAACATTCGACAAGACACCGCGCAGCATGCGCCCGCGCGGGCCCGGATCTTTGAACATTTTCAGTGCATTGGAAAGGCGATGCAAGAGGCTGTTCCTTTGTGACCGTGCTTTGCGGGAGCATCGGCGCGCTGCGCCTTGCTCATGCAGGGTCTGTGACGTCTGGCAGGAGAGAGCGATCAAGGGGGGCGAGCGCCTTCAGAAAGCGCGCGCCAAGGCGCGGGGTTTGCGGATCAAGCCCGAGTGCGACGTTGCTTTTGGTGCGCGCGATCGTATGCGAGGCCACGAGCGTGATGCCGCCCGCATTGGCGGCCATGGCCGCGCCGATCAGGGCCTGACCAAGCTGGTCCGGGGCGCCGAGATCGGCATCACAGGCCGCCGAGAGCCTGTTGCACAAGGCCTGATCCTGAGCGAAGAGCTGCTGCAGCGGTCCAAAGGCCCGCATCACCGCGCGGTGGGTAATTCGGAACGGCTGGCCCGGTTCGGGGGTCAGCGGGGCGTCGAGCGCTGACCAGCTATATTGGACAAGCCCGAAGACCCCCGGCCAGCGCGCGAGGATGTCCGAGGTTTCGGCGCGTCTGGTGGCAAGCGCGAGCGTGCGGACCTTGCCGGCGGCCTGCGCGCGCTGCAGCGTCTCCAGCAGCTCCTCGGTGATCTCTTCCGCAAGCACCTCATGCAGGGCGAAGACATCCACGTGATCGCGCCGCAACGCGCGCAGGCTGGTCTCAAGCGAGGCGGCAATCGCCGCGGGCGCAAAATCGCGGGCGAATTCCTTGGGAACCACGCTGGCGAGCGCCGTGCCATGAAGGCCCGGACGATGCCGGCGCAGCAGGTCGCGCACGGGCGCAGCGAGGCCGTGCACCATCATCTTGTGACGCGACATCCGCCGCGGCGGCAACCCCGCCTTGGTGGTGATTGTCACCGCCTCGGAGCGGCCCCGGAGCGCTTCCCCAAGCACGGTTTCTGCCGTCCCGCGGCCGTAAAGCGGCGCCACATCGAAATGCCGCGCGCCCGCATCAAGCGCGGCGTGAACCAGCCGATGGCTGCGCCATGTCGGGCTCCCCGCGCGTAGATAGGCGCAGCCGATGCCGATCGCCGTTGTGTCATGCGCGCTGTCAGGAAGCCGTGGCATGTCCCGCTCCTTTTTCCTTAGTCAGCAGGAAATCTGCCAGACGCATGCTCAAGGCGATCGCGGTAAAGGTCGGATTGGCGAAGCCGGAGGTTGGATAAACAGCCGCCCCGGCGACGAACAGGTTGTCGCTGCCGAAGACCTGACAATTCGGATCGACAACCCCTTGCGAGGCATCGCGCGCCATGCGGGCGCCGCCCATATGGTGGTTGGCATCGTCGGCGGCTTCGATCACGGAGGCCGAGCGCTCGAGCAAAGCCGGGTCGATCTCGACCCGTGCCAGCCCGTTGCCCTCGAGATAGGCCTTGAGATGCTGCGCGAAGGCCAGCATCGTCTCCAGATCTTCGGGAGAAATGCGCCAGTCGACCAGCACCTCAGGAAGTCCGAAAGCGTCGCGCGTATCGGCCAGCAGGATGCGGCTGTCTTCGCGCGGGCGCTGCTCGGAGGTCAGGCGCAGCAAGATACCGCGGTCGGCGACATTCATCACGCGGCGATAGCGGATGTAGCGCAGGGCCATCGGCACCACAAAGCGCAGACTGCCCAAGATCCCCAGCGGATCGCTCAGCGTGCGCCAGTTCAGCCGCCCGCGCAGCAGGCCCTTGACGAGGATCTTGAGGTTGGAAAGGCTCTCGGAGATCGAGCTGGAATACACGAAATGCGAGGAAATCTCGACCAGTTGGTCACGCTTTTGCGCCGCGGCCGTCAGGCGCAGCTTGGGGGCGTATTTGATGCCTTTGAGCACCGCATTGTCGAACAATTCGCTGAAACGCTTGCGATCTGTCGGCTCGATCCGGCCCGCGAAAATATCGACGTGATCCATGAAGCACCGCCCCAGCCAGGGGTTGTCGGCCCAGGGGGCAGGGCGCCCGGCGCTGTCGGGCAATTGCAGCAGGCGGGCGATTTCAATCGTGCCGTTGGCCAGCACCACCTGGGCGCCGCGCACCGCGACGCGCCGGCCTCCGGGCAGGGTCAGCATCGCCCCCGTGACCCGCGTGCCTTCAAGGCTGAGGCTGCTCACCTGCGCCTCGATCAGCACATCGAGATTGGGCATGGATTTGAGATCTTCGGCAAAGGCGACCGCAAAATTGGTCTCCCGCGCCCAGCGGGTAAAGAACGGCTGAATCGTCTCGGTCGCCTCAAGCGGCGGCAGCTTCAGCGCCCGGCGCACCTCCTCATCGCTGCGCAGCACGTCGCCCATGCCGATGATTTCGAACGCTTCCTCATAATGGCGGGCGACCTCGTCATGGGAGAGCGGCCAGGTTGCGGGGCTGACCCATGGCCGCTCTTCGAAAACGATCGGTTCGAAGGGGACGAGTTGCCCGCCCCAGAAGGCGGTCGAGCCGCCCAGATTGCGAAATCGTCCCAGATGCAGCCCGGCGAGCGCATGGCCGACCGCGCGGGCGCGTTCGAACAGGGCTTGCGATGCTTGCCGGGGCTTGCCCGGCCCCGCCTCAAGCAAGGCCACCCGCAGCCCCTTGCGCGCGAGTTTGACCGCGAGCGGGATCCCCACGGCGCCCGCGCCGATCACGATGGCATCATAAATCGGGGAAGCTTCGAATGCGAAGTCAGGTGCCTTGTATATCATCCATTCGATCCTGATTGTTGCAATCCGTTTGCATCATTCTGCGCGATCCGATGTGCAGGGGGCACCGCCAGTGCAACCGCGCCGCCTTGCGGGCCACGGCGCGCGCGCGGCGGAGCGGCGTAAGCTCTGTTCTTGCCCGAGGGCCTCGTGCCATGGGGGGCCGTGCCATGCTAGCGCTCTCCGTTTGCGGCGGTATCCTGCCCCGCGTCGGCGCGCGCTCGCGTGCCGATCCGGCGCGCCGGAACCCCGGCCATGATCGCCGCTTCCTCGACCTCGGAGGTCAGCACCGCCCCGGCGGCAATCACGGCCCCGCGCGCGATGCGCAGGCCCGGCATCACGAAGGCGCCGCTGGCAATCCAGACCTCGTCCTCGACGAGGATCGGCCCGGTGACGTAATCAAACGAGATCCGCCGCGTATCATGACCCGCCGTGGCAAGATAGCTGTGCTGCGACAGGCAGCAATGCGCGCCGATACGGATCTTGTCGAGGCTGTAGAGCGTTGCATGATCGCCGATCCAGCTGTGATCGCCGATCTCGACTTTCCACGGGTAGGTGATGCGGGCGGTGGGACGGATGATCACACCCGTTCCGATCTGCGCTCCGAACAGGCGCAGAAGCATCCGCCGCCACCGATAGGCAAATTGCGGCGACAGGCCAAACAGGGTGGCCTGAACGAGCCACCAGAGCTGGACCACGCCCCCGTTGCGCCCCCGAAACCCGGCAGGCACGCGAAACAGCGACAGATCCTGATAGCGGTTCATATTCCCCCCCCTGTCCGACGTTTTTGGCACTCTCTCCGGCCCGGGGCGGCCGCCGTCCCGGGGGGCTGCGTTTGGGGCAGAGGGCCAGGAAAACGCGCTAAAACAGTATGGTTACTCAAGAAATCCATCGGTTTCGGATCCCGGAAACTCATTTGCCTGTCACTGCGACGCGGCGGCTGAAGCGTGCGCGCAACCATTTTCGCGCCGGGGTCTCGAACCAGATCAGCGAAGCATAAGACAGCGCGATCAGCACCGGCAGGCTCAGCCAGCTGGCAGCGTGGAGCGCGAGCCCCTGCAGATGCAAAATACGCTGCGCGATGAAGGCAAGCACAATCGCATGGAACAGCGTGTGGATCATGTAGGTCGAATAGGTGAGCTGTCCGAGTGGCGCAAGATAACGCACGGTCGCGGAATAGGCCTCGGTGCGCAGGTCCATCGCCAGCAGCACCAGCACCACCGCATAGGAACACAGCAGGGCCGGGAAACTCTCGCCCAGAACGGCCATTGCCCCAAGCAGGGCAAGCACGAGCGGCACGAACATCCAGCTGCGCACCGGCAAGCGCGCGAGGTCATCGCGAAACAGCCAGGCCGCCATTCCGAGCATGAAGGCCGGGATCGCGCGCATGACACCGTGGTCATAGGTGCGCTCCCACCACCCCCAGTCAAACAGGCTGAACAGAAGGACGAAGCCAATGGCAAGGCCGAGCAGGATCCCGCGACGGCGCGCGAACACCCCGATCAGCAAGGGAAACAGCAGATACATCACAAACTCGGCGCTGATCGACCAGCTGACGAAGTTGAAGACCGGGTGATCACAGCCGACAACGGCATGGGTCAGAAAGAGGCTCGCGGGCAGACAGGCGAAATCGTATTTGTCCGCGTCATTCACCGCGACGCCGATGAGGCCCGAGAGCAGCCCAAGCGCGACAAAGGCGAATGTCATCAGGAAGTGAAGCGGCAGCAGACGGGCGGCGCGGGCGACGAGAAAATCGCCGGTCTGCGATGCGGTCGCGATCCGATCTTGATAAACATAGGTGATGACGATGCCGGAGATCACGAAAAAGATGTCCACGAAGAAGTTCAGCCCCGCCACCTGCAGATCGGAAAAGCCGAGGCGCCCGGCAAAATGGATGATCACGATCCCCATCGAGGCGATGAAACGCATCAGATCGAGATGAAGGAAATTCTCGCTTTCCGGGGCGAGGCCAAAAATACCAGCCTCTCTGGCGGCGGTCGGAGCCGAAGCGGTGGGGGTATCCATGATATCTCCTGTGTTTCTGCATTCGGCTCCGATGAGGGGTGGTTTACCCTTCGACGCTGACGGGGAGTTCGAGGCCGTGGGCCTTGAGGAGCTTGAGGCGTTTGGCGGATTTGAGATCCT
>NZ_JBHUIX010000021.1:0-76110 GCF_042683065.1 Rhodobacter lacus
TCGCGCACAGCCCCCGAGACCCGCCCCGCCGTCGCTCCGCTCATCCCACCCCACGCCGCGCCAAAAGAGCGCCAAAATCGCTCGAATTACGAAATATTGCGCGAGGGGCCCGCAAATACGCAATAATATTTTCGCCAACACAGCCCAGATTCGCGGAGCGCCGCGCCCGCAGAGCAAGAATCGCGCCCCATCGCAGGCGGGAGGCGCGACCGATGCCGAAAAAAAGGGGGGGGCGGCCCGCCGCGACACGGGAAGACCCGAGCGCGACCGCATCAGCGGTTCACCTCAAAGAGCCACTGCGAGTGGGTGGGGACGACTCAGGTGGGCCACGCCTCATCCGCGGACATAAAAAAGGGGCCGGTTGCCCGGCCCCGAGTCAGCGATGAGACGCTATCCTGAATGGGGACTATTTGGTCAGGATCAGCTTTCCCTGTCGTGTGATACGAAGGGTATAGATTTGTCCGTCGAGCACGATCTGCGCCAAGTTGCCGCCCATGGTCAGATTGCGCGCATCATGCGCAGGCAAATCCTGAGGCCGCACGGCCTCGGGAAACGGGCGATCTTGCAACAGCGCATCGGCGGCAGGGGCGCCGGTCGTGAGGGGTTGATAAAGGGTCATCCGCGCGCCTCCACACGATCGATCACGGCCTCAAGCCCGGCGCATGAGAGCGGCGATGCCACCAGCCCCTTGCACAAGGCGGAAATCAGATCGGTCAAACCGAAAGGATCATGCTCGGCCAGTTCGGGCGCCATCATCGGCACGGTCTGGCAAAAAGATGAAACAGGGGTCATCGGCGGCTCCTTGTTCGCTACCCCATTATCCTGACTGATTCACTTGGGTATGTAAAGCTGATTTTTTCCATCAGCTTTCACCCCTGCCGCGGTTCGATCCCCCCGCCATTTTGCAAAACAACCCCCCAGAGCATAAGCGGGATCGCGACGATGCCGCCGATCGCCCCCCAGAGCCAGAGGCCGAACAGCAGCGCAACGAAGACGAGGAGCGGATTGAGCGCCATCCGGCGCCCCACGAGAGCGGGGGTGACGAACTGCCCCTCAAGCGTGATCAGCGCCCCATAAGCGGCCACCGGAAAGAGTGCCGCCGCGCCGTCAAACGCGGCCACGCCCGCGAGTGCAAGCGCCACGGCGGTGGCCGCCGGGCCAAGGTAGACGACGAAGTTGAGCACAAAAGCAACGATCCCCCAGGAGAGCGCGCCGGGCAGGCCAATCAGCTCCAGCACCCCCGCGGTGGCAATGCCGAGGGCGGCATTGATCAGGGTGATCGTGAGGAAATAGCGCGACACGGTGGTTTCCGCATGGCGCAGCCGTTGTGCCAGCTGGCCGCGACCCGCAGGGCTCGCCAGCCGCCGCGCCGCCCAATCATAGATCTCGATCCGGGTCAGCAGGAAAAAGAACAGCGTGCCGATGAAGGTGAGGAGCTGCGCCGCGATCTGCGGCGCGATCATCAGCGCCCCGGACAGCGATGGCAGCCCGACCATGCCTTGCGGCAAAGCGGCCTCTCCCCCGCCAGCCCCCGATACTTCGCGACTGGCGTCGACGAGGCCCTTGAGCAGGTCATGAAAGGCTTTCAAAAGCGCCTGACTGTCGGCCCAGACTTTGGGCGCCTGCGCGACGAGGTCGCTCACCAGCGGTTGCAGCAAAAGCCCGAGCGTGCCGAGCGTTGCGAGTGTCAGCACGAGGCTCAAAGACGCGCCGATCGACGGGGCAAGGCCGCGCCGCTCCCAAAAATCGGACAGCGGTGAGAGCACGATGCCAAAGACGAGGGCAAGCGCCATCGGCGCCGCAAGCTCGCGCAGCGCCGAAAGCGCCGCCACCGTCGCAATTGCGCCAAGGGCGATCAGCGAGAGTTGGGCGGTACGCTCCATGAAAGATCAGACCGAGCCTTTGGGGCGGCGCTTCGGCGCAGGCTTGGCCGTGCCCTTGCGTGGCCGCGGGTCGGCCTTGGGGCGCGGTTCTGCGCTCGCTTCCGGCGCCGATGCGGCCTCCGGCTCGGGTGTCTCGGGTGTGGCGGTCGCACGCGCGGCGCGGCGCAAGGCTCCCTCTGCCGCGTCCAGCGCCTCATCGAAGCGCTCGGCAAGGGCGTCGCTTCCCTCTTGTGCGGCAGCGCCCGCGCGGCGCACAAAGCTCTGCGCCCCCTGCCGGGCGCGGGTGGCCTCTCGCGCGACAGCCGATGAGACCGCCTCGACCGTCTCTTCGGCCGCGCGCGTCAGTCGTTCGGTGCGCGCGCGCGCACTCGCGCGGCGCGCCTCCTGCTCTTCCCAGCTTTGCTGCCGCGCCACGGCAATGCGGTCTGCCGCTTCCTCGCTTACGTCGGACAGCCCCTGACGGAAGGCCTCGGCAAGATTGCGCGCCATTTCCGCCGCGATCTCGGCCTTGGCCTCGGCGCTCGCCCGCCCCTCTTCGTACAGCACGAGCAGCTTTTCGCGCGCCTCGGCACGCGCCGCGCGCGCCGCTTCCATCCATGCATCTTCCGGCGCGGCTTCAGGCCCGGGCTCCGCCTGCGCCACGGCATCAGCTTTGCCGCGCAACAGCGCCACCGCGCCCAGCGCGAGCCCCGCCGTGACCCAGGCGATGGGCAAAAGCACATCCCTTGCCGACAGCCGCGGCGCCTCCGCGCCGGTGTCGGCGGCCGTTTCGCGGAAATCTTCGGTCTGGCTCATGGCAGGCTCCTGATCTGGCCGGGAGTCATAGGATGGGGCGGCGCCAAATTTCGGCAAGGGCTGTTACAGCGCACGCGCGCGCCCACGCGGCCCGGCAAAGAGCCACAGGATGAACCCCAGAAGCGGCAGGAACAAGATCAGGAGCACCCAGAGCAGCTTGTTGCCGGTCGAATTGCCCGAACCCAGAACCGAGATCAGCGCCCAGAGGTCGAGCACCAGAAGCACGACCCCGCCAATCCCCGTGACATTGTAAAAGTCCATCGCCGTTCTCCCCGAAAGTTGATTTCAGGGGCAACGCGGTGGCAGCGGAATGGTTCCGCTATGGCGCATCCGATATGTTTCTTTGCGCCGCCGGTCTCAGTCCGAGACCTTTTTCACAAATTGCGACTTCAGCCCCATCTGGCCGATGCCCGGCACTTTGCAATCGATGTCGTGATCGCCATCGACAAGGCGGATACCGCGCACCTTGGTGCCGACCTTCACGACCTGCGAGGAGCCCTTGACCTTGAGATCCTTGATCACGGTCACCGTGTCGCCATCGGCGAGCACATTGCCCACCGCATCGCGCACGACCGGTTCTGCCTCCCCTGCCGCGGCGGGGGACCACTCATGCCCGCATTCGGGGCAAACAAGGAGCGCATCCACCGCATAGGTGTAGGTGGAGGCGCATTCGGGGCACGGGGGCAAGGTGTCACTCATGCCGCCCCCTTAGCCCGTCCCCCGGCGTCGCGCCAGAAAAACATTGTCGCAACGCCGGGAGCGGGGGCTCAGCCCAGAGCATAGGCCGGGTACGGCCAGATCGCGGGCATGTGGGAAGAGATGATGTCGGGCGTGTGACGGCGCAGCGCAGCATCGGTGAGCGCATAGCCGAAATTGATCAACATGCCCTTTTCCCGATCGGTGAAAGGGTTGAGGCGCGTGCGCAGGCGCGCAAGCTCCGCCGTCACCGCGGGGGCGCAGGGCAGGCAATCGGGCAGGCCGTAATGGGCGATATTGGTCTCGAGCCCCCAATAAGTGCCGCTGCGCGCCGTCCCGTCCTCCGAGCGGCTGGCGACGAACTGGTCGATCAGCCAGCGCTTGCGCAAGCCGCGCGACTGATCGGTGACAATGTCATAGGCGCGCAACGCCTGACTGAGCCAATCGCGCCCCGGATGGGGCGTCGGCTGGAAATGCGCGCCCGCATCAGAGACAAGCACGGTCTTGCAGCGCTTCCAGACCGTTTCCAGCCCGAGATTGTCATAAACCCCGCCATCGGCGAGGCGGATTGTGCGGGTATAGGCCGGAGTGCCGTTCAGATCGGCGCCCTCGACCGGCTCGAACGGGCCCGGATGGGCCAGCGTGACCGGCGCAAACCACGGCGGAAAGGCAGAAGACGCCGCCACCGCACGCGCAACGGGCAGCAGCGGGCCCGGCAACAAACCGATCCGCCAATCGCCCATATATGCCTTCGAAAACCGGAAGTTGCGCCCGGTTTGCAGGTTGGTGGCATTGAAGATGAAGGTCGGATGATCGGGCAAGGCATCAAGGCTTTTGGTGATCAGGCTCTCGGCATAGGCCTTTTCCAGCATCTCCCCCGCCGAGCTGAACGGGTTTGCCGCGGCTTTCAAAATCGCGGGCAGGTCGATCGACTGGCTGCAGAACGCGCGCACCGGGTCGCCCACCAGCCGCTCGAAAGTGGCCACCTCCGGGTTGGCCGCAAACTCTTCCCAGACCTCTGCCAGCCGCCCGGTGACGATCGAGCCGCCCGAGACCGAAGAGATCCGGTCGACATTTGTGAGCACCCCCAGCTCCACCAGCCGCCGCAGCGCGCCAAGGTGGAAAAGCGCTGCGCGAAATCCGCCGCCCGAAAGCGCAAGGCCGATCCCGTCGTGCAATCCTTCAGTCCCAAATGGCATGATACCCCCCTGAGGTCAGATGACACCCCCGCGGCCAGGCCCGGGGCCGATGACTCATATTCAGTGGTCTGACAGCCGCAGCGCAGCGGCTGATCGTGGCGCCACGCCGGTTGCGGCATGGCCGCAACAGTTAACGCCGCCGCGCGTCACACGTCCAGCCTGCCCGGCCTGCGGCGAGAGCGCGCAGGGGGCCGCCCTGCCCGTGGTCAGCCGCCCGCGGCCAAAATCGCCTCTGCCGCCGCAATACAGCGCGCGCGCGCCTGTGCGCCAAAGAGCGTCAACACCATCATCCGCGCCCCGTCATGGCTCCAGACGGTGAGTTGATGCAGGCTGTCCTCCCAAAGCGCCGCGCCGCCGAGATCGAGCAGTTCAAAGGCGGGCGCAGGCCCCATCACCGCCCCGAGTTCCGCACAATAGTCCTGCACCAGCACCTCAAGGCTGCGCGGCTCCGCGGGGGTGACGCGATACAGCAGTGCAAGTTGCTCGCCCGCCTCGGTGCGCGCCGTGCAGAGGGAAACCGCCGTATCGTCATTGCGGCGCGAAAAACCGGGCGTCAGCGTGACCGGGGCGCCAAGCACCACCTCGGGCCGCGCGAGCTTGAGCCAGAGGCAGGCGGATTTCGGCGCAGCGCCAAAGACCGGACCGGCCAGCATCGCAAGGATCATCGCCAGACGGATCATCGGCATAAACCCTCCTCCTCGCACGCAAACAACGGTTTGTGCCTTCGAGCCGCGCGGCGATCACATGCGCCGCAACGGCTCCCAGCAGGCAATGGTGTCATGATACCACGCTCCCTCCCCGCTCGGCGCCATCCCGGTCGCGACAAATGCGCACCCTGCGCAAAGGCTGCGCAAACTGCCCCGGCAAGGCAATGTTCCCGCAACGTTCGGAGCGCGTTAGCGAAACCAGAATTGCCTTCACGCGCGCGAGCGTTTAACCCGGTGCTGCAATTGCAAAGTGCCGCCCGGGGGAAGCCGGGCCCGAAATCGGGGGTCGATGATGGCGAAGACGATGATGGAACACATGATGAAGGGCGAGGGCTTCATTGCCGCGCTCGATCAGTCGGGCGGCTCGACGCCGAAAGCGTTGAAACTCTACGGCATCAACGAGGATGCCTATTCGAACGAAACCGAGATGTTCGACCTGATCCACGAGATGCGCGCCCGCATCATCCGTTCCCCCGCCTTCACCGGCGACAAAGTGGTTGGCGCGATCCTGTTCGAACAGACGATGGACCGTGATGTCGAGGGCATTCCGACCGCGACCTATCTGTGGGAAAAGCGCGGCGTTGTGCCCTTCCTGAAGATCGACAAGGGTCTTGAGGAAGAAAAGAACGGCTGCCAGATGCTCAAGCCGATTCCGGGCCTTGATGCGCTGCTTGAGCGGGCCGCGGAACAGGGGATCTTTGGCACCAAGGAACGTTCGGTGATTTCGGCCGCCGATCCGATGGGCATTTCCTCGGTTGTGGCGCAACAGTTCGAACTGGGCGAGAAAGTGCTGGCCGCGGGCATGGTGCCGATCCTCGAGCCGGAAGTGACGATCTCGATTTCCGACAAGATCGACGCCGAGGCGATGCTGCGCGATGCGCTGCTGGCCGGGCTCGAAACGGTCTCCGCCCCGGTGATGCTGAAACTCTCGCTGCCGACGATCGACAATGCCTACAAGGCCCTCGTCGATCACCCGAAGGTCATCAAGGTCGTCGCGCTCTCGGGTGGGTATGCCCGCGCCGAAGCGAACGAGATCCTTGCGCGCAACACCGGCATCATCGCCTCGTTCAGCCGCGCGCTCTCCGAAGGGCTCACCGCGCAGATGTCGGATGCCGAATTCGACGCCGCGCTCGCCGAGGCGATCGACAGCATCTACCGCGCCTCGATCGCGGGCTGATCCCGCGCGACACCCGCACGAATGACACAAGCCGCGCCCTCCGGGACGCGGCTTTTTTCAAAAATCGCCCTCCGCGGCCTTGTCCATCAGCGCAAGAATCGCGCTGCGCACCGCCTCGCCCTGCGCGGCCACATCGGCGGGCAACGGGCGTCCGCCATGGAGCATGTAATCCATGTTCAGCGTATAGAGCCAAAGCCGCCCCTCTGCATCTTCCACCAGGCTCACCCGGCAGGGCAGCCAGGCCGCATAAGCGGTGGCATAATCGACCATCGCCGCCGCGGTGAGCGGGTTGCAGTACAGATAGACCTTCATCTTGCGCCAGGGCGCGCCCTTCATCGCCGCGACCTGATCGCCCAGCGGCAAGGCGCCGACATCGCGGATGTTGAGATCCATCGCCAGCGAGCGGATCGACTGATCCACCTCGTCATAGCTCAGCCCCTCGGCCACCTGACGCTTCCAGACCATCGCTTCCGCCGGGTTGCCGGTGCGGGCAAGCTCTTGAGCGAGGCTCAGATACAACCGCCCCGCCGCCGGATCAAAGCCCCGAAAGGTGAGCGCCCCCCAGCCAAGGCAGACAAGCGCCAAAAAGCCCACAAGGGCCAGTATCGTCCGCAAAACGCCCATCTCTCTCCTCCCCGAGACAGTGCTGACCTCCGCCCGGCCCAGCCCCGAAAGGGATCAGTGCGCGGCCGCGGGCAGGCCGTAAAGGCGGCACAGCAATCGGAGCATCTCTTCGACCTTCGGGTCAAGCAGGGAATAGTAGATCGTCTGCCCCTCGCGGCGCGCCGCGACCAGCCCCTCGAGCCGCAGCCGCGCAAGCTGCTGGCTCACCACCGCCTGACGCGCGGCGAGCAGGTTTTCGAGTTCGGAGACACTATGCGGACCGCGCAGCAGATGGCACAGGATCGCAAGGCGCCCGTCATGGCCCAGCGCCTTGAGGAAATTCGCGGCCGGCTCCGCCGCCGACACCAGACCGTCGAGCCCATCGGGCAGGGCCGCCGCCTCCGGCAGGGCCTCGGCATCGAATTCTCTGCGGGTCTGCGCCAGGGTCATCGCGGCTCCTCCTGCCCCTTTCCTGCCGCAGCGCGGTATCGGGTGCAACCGCAAAACAATTACCTGCAACCTATCTTTGCAGAGGGGCGCAATCACTCGCGGCCTGCGGGCGTTTGTGCCAAAACGATCAGCGCATCGAGCATCGGCCAAAAGAAATCCGCCCCCGGATAGCCCTCGATCCGACCGATTTCGCGCCCGTCGTCCAGAAGGATGAAGGTGGGGGTAAAACTCACCGCACGCGCCAGCGCCACCGGCTCGGGAAGCGCCGCATGCAGGCGCACGCGCATCAGCGGCGCGGCCTGCCCCTCGTCAGAGCGCGCATAGCCGCGGCCAACCTCCTCTTCCCACCGCGCGCACCATGGGCATCCCGGCTTTTCCACCATCAGAAGCTGCAACTCTCCCGCCCAAAGCGGAAGAGCCGCGATCCCCCACAAGATCAATGCGCGCAGCAGCATGTTGACAGCTCCATTAGAACATAGAAATATGCTAATAACTCCCCATCATTTCGGCAAGGCGCGCTCTCAGGGAGGGGGGCGCCGCTTCAGGGGCTTTCAGGGCATGGTTTCAGGGAGGGGCGATGCTCGATATTTCGTTTGGCGGCGCGGCGCTGGCGGGGCTTTTGTCCTTCCTGTCGCCCTGCATCCTGCCGATGGTGCCATTCTACCTGTCTTACATGGCTGGCCTTTCGGTGAAGGACCTGCGCGCGGGGGGCACGCTGGCGCCCGGTGCGCAGGCGCGGCTTGTGCTGCAAGCGGGGCTCTTCGCGCTTGGAGTCACCAGCATATTCGTCTTGCTCGGCCTTGGCGCCACGGCGCTCGGGCAGGCTTTCGCGGCGTGGAAGGACAAGCTCTCCTTTATCGCCGCGGCGGTGCTGATCCTGTTCGGGCTGCAGTTTCTGGGGGTGCTGCGGATCGGGCTCTTCTACCGCGAGGCGCGGCTCGAAACCGAGGCAAAACCCACCACGCTGCTCGGCGCCTATGTGATGGGGCTCGCCTTCGGTTTTGGCTGGACCCCCTGCGTTGGCCCCGCTCTGGCCGCGATCCTGATGGTCGCCTCGGGCATGGGCGATCTGACACGCGGCGCCCTTCTGCTGCTCGTTTACGGGCTCTCGATGACCCTGCCCTTCGTGCTCGCGGCCCTTTTCGCCGCGCCGTTCCTTGGCTGGGTCGCACGCCACCGCGCGTTGATGGGCTCTGTCGAGAAGGCGATGGGGGCGATGCTGATCCTCTTTGGCCTGCTCATTGCCACACAATCGGTGAACCGGATCTCGGACTGGCTGATCCGCAATTTCGACTGGAGCGCGATGCTCCGTTAGGAGGGACCATGATCCGACTGACCACGCTTGCCGCCATGCTGCTCGCCGCGCTGCCCGCCTTTGCCACGGAACTCGGCGAGGATGGATTGCACAAGCCCGACTGGCTGCGCGAAACCTTCAAGGATCTGCGCGAGGATCTGGCCGAGGCCAATGCCGAGCACAAGCGCCTGCTGCTGATCTATGAGCAGCGCGGTTGCATCTATTGCACGAAGATGCACGAGGAGGTGTTTCCCGATCCGGCAATCGACGCTCTGATCCGGGAGCATTACTTTGTCGTGCAGCTCAACCTTTTTGGCGATGTCGAGGTGACTGATTTCGACGGCACCATGGTCAGCGAAAAAGAGATGGCGATGCGCTGGGGGGTGATGTTCACGCCCACGATGATTTTCCTGCCGGAAGAGGTGCCTGAAGGCAAAACCGCAACTCAGGCCGCCGTGGCGATGATGCCCGGCGCCTTTGACAAGGGCATGACCGAGGCGCTGCTCACCTGGGTAAAAGACCATGGAGACGAGAGCGGCGAGAATTTCCAGAAATATGTTGCGCGCCGGATGACGGCGCAGGACTAACACACCACCCACGGCCGCAAACGATACATAGGTATATTCGCGGATTCTTATATTTCTGTTGCCCCGGCGCGGAAACCTTGAGTATCGTTGGGTCAGGGAGACTTCAGGGAGAAGCAAATGACACGTCGGCGCGCGCTGGCGGTCGCGGTGGCTTTGGCCGCCGCCGCCCCGGCTTTGTCTGAAACCATGCCCGAAGCGGTGCAGTATGAAAAGGGCGCGGTGGCGGCCTCGCTCACCGGCACGCCGGGCAACCCGGAGGCGGGCGTCAAGGTGATGACCACCAATGCGCTCGGAAACTGCGTCGCCTGCCATCTCGTCAGCGCGCTGCCCGATGTGCCTTTTCCGGGCGATATCGGGCCTGCGCTCGATGGGGCCGCAAGCCGTTACTCCGAGGCACAGCTGCGCGGCATCATCGCCAATTCCAAGCATACGTTCGAGGGCAGCTTCATGCCCGCCTTTTATAAAACCGAAGGCTATATCCGGCCCGGCGATGCCTACAGCGGCAAAGCCGCAACCGAGCCGCTGCCGCCGATCCTGACGGCGGCGCAAATCGAGGATGTGCTGGCCTTCGTGCTGACGCTGAAAGACTGAGCCCCACGGGCCAGGGAGGGAGGACAGAATGGATTTCAAACGACGCGAAGCGCTCTGGCTCGGGCTCGGCACTCTGGCGGCAGCCGCCCTGCCCGGCGCCGGGATCGCCGCCACGGTCGAGGAGCTGACCGCGAGTTTCGCCGCCGGCGCCACGCCCGGCAGCGGCGGCATCACGCTCACCGCACCGGAAATTGCAGAGAACGGCAACACCGTGCCGATCGGGGTGGAGGCGCCGGGCGCCGTGGCGATCATGCTGATCGCGCCGGGCAACCCAGAGCCCTCGGTGGCCACCTTCACCTTTGGTCCCGCCGCGGGCCGCCAGCGCGCCGCCACGCGGATCCGGCTGGCGAAGACGCAAGATGTCATCGCGCTCGCAAAAATGGCCGATGGCTCGGTGGTTCAGGCGCAATCGACGGTGAAGGTCACAATCGGCGGCTGCGGCGGCTGAGGGGAGAAAATCATGGCAGAAGACGCAAAACCGCGGGTGAAAGTGCCCGCCACCGCCGCTGCTGGCGAGGTGGTGACGATCAAGGCGCTGATCAGTCACAAGATGGAAACCGGTCAACGCAAGGACAGCGAGGGGCAGCTTATCCCCCGCTCGATCATCCACCGCTTCACCTGCGATCTGAACGGGGCGAATGTGATCGATGTGGCGATCAACCCTTCGGTCTCGACGAACCCCTACTTCGATTTCGATGCCCGCGTCGATGCGGCGGGGGAGTTTCTCTTCACATGGTATGACGACGACGGCTCGGTCTACACCGAGACGAAGCCGATTGCCCTCGCCTGACGGGGAGTGTCATGACACGCAAAGTGACCCTCGGAGCCCGTCTGTCACCTGTTCTTGCCGTATTTGCCCTCGCCCTGCCCCTCCACGCCACCCCGGTTGACGACCAGTTGGTGATCGAGGGGGAAAATGGCCCGGTCGAGATCGTCACCGAGGCGCCCGCGCCCGTGCATCTCAAGGGCGTGCTGGAAACCATCTATTCCGGCTGGCGCTTCCGCAACGCCGAGACGCGCGCTTTGGAACGCGACGATTTCGACAACCCCGGCATGGTCTTTGTGGACCGCGGGCGTGACAAATGGAACGCCGCCATCGGTGCGAAGGGCGAAAGCTGTGCCTCCTGCCACGGCGGGCCGGAATCCCTGAAAGGGCTGCGCGCGGTCACGCCGCGGGTGGATGAAAAGACGGGCGCGTTGATGACGTTGGAGAATTACATCGACACCTGCCTCACCCAGCGCATGGGGCTTGAGAGCTGGAACTGGACCTCCACCGACATGTCGGACATGCTCGCCCTGATCTCCATGCAATCGCGCGGCATGGCCGTGAATGTGGCGATTGACGGGCCCGCCGCCCCCTATTGGGAGCAGGGCAAGGAGATCTACTATACCCGGTACGGCCAGCTTGAGATGGCCTGCGCCAACTGCCACGAGCAGTATTTTGGCCATATGATCCGGGCCGACCACCTCAGCCAGGGGCAGACAAACGGCTTCCCGGTCTATCGGCTGAAGGATGCGGGCCTGCTTTCGGCGCAAAAGCGCTTTGTCGGCTGCGTGCGCGATACGCGGGCCGAGACCTTCAAGCCCAATTCGCCCGAGTTCAAGGCGCTTGAGCTCTATGTCGCCTCGCGCGGCAACGGGCTCTCGGTCGAGGGTGTCTCGGTGCGCCATTGACCGCGGGCGCGGCCACCCGCCCCCGGTTTGGCCGCGCATTTTCATGAAGGGAGAGGCCGATGATTACCCGGCGCGAATTTCTGCAAGCCTCGCTCGCCGCCTCCGCCCTCTGGGGCGGCTCCGGCGTGGGCAACTGGTCCAGGCTCGCCGCACAACAGGCGCTCACCGCGGACAACCTGCTCGCCTTCGAGGATTTCGGCAATGTGACGCTGATCCACCTGACCGATCTCCATGCGCAGATGAAACCGGTCTGGTTTCGCGAACCCGAGTGGAACATCGGCGTGGGCGCGGTGCGCGGCCAGCCCCCGCATGTGGTGGGCAAGGCCTTCCTCGAAATGTTCCGCATCCGCCCCGAGAGCCCGGAGGCCTATGCCCTCACCTATGAGGATTTCACCGCGCTCGGGCGGGCTTATGGCAAGATGGGCGGGCTTGACCGGGTCGCAACCGTGGTCAAGGCCATTCGCGCAGCGCGGCCCGAGGCGCTTTTGCTCGATGGCGGCGATACATGGCACGGCTCGATGACCTCCTTGCGCACCAAGGGGCAGGACATGGTCAATGCCATGAACCTTCTGGGCGTCGATGCCATGACCTCGCATTGGGAATGGACCTTTGGCGCAGACCGCGTGAAAGATCTGGTCGACACCGGGCTCAATTTCCCCTTCCTCGGCGCAAATGTCTTTGACGTGGAATGGGACGAGCCCGCGCTTGCGCCCTACACGATCTTCGCGCGCGGCGGCGTGCAGGTGGCGGTGATCGGTCAGGCCTTCCCTTACCTGCCGATTGCCAATCCGAAATGGATGTTCCCCGAATTCAGCTTCGGCATCCGCGAGGAGCGGATGCAGGCGATGGTCGACGAGGTGCGGGCGAAAGGCGCCGATCTCGTGGTGTGCCTCAGCCACAACGGCTTTGACGTCGACCGCAAGATGGCGCGCCGCGTCAAGGGGATTGATGTGATCCTGACGGGGCACACCCATGACGCCCTGCCCGAACCGGTGCGGATCGGCGAGACGATCCTGATCGCCTCCGGCTCGATGGGAAAATTCGTCTCCCGCATTGATCTGGACGTGCGTGATCGCCGCATGATGGGCTTTCGCCACAAGTTGATCCCGATCTTTTCCGATGCGCTCCCCCCAGACCCCGAGATGGCCGCGCTGATCGAGGCCGAGCGCGCGCCCTTCAAGGCCGAGGCGGAAGAAAAGATCGGCACCACCGAGAGCCTGCTCTATCGGCGCGGCAATTTTCAGGGCACTTGGGACGATCTGATCTGCGATGCGATCCGCTCCGAACGCGACGCCGAGATCGCGCTTTCTCCCGGCGTGCGCTGGGGGCCCTCGCTTCTGCCGGGCGATGCGATCACCCGCGAAGATATCCACGCCGTCACCTCGATGACCTATGGCCAGTGCTACCGCACGGAAATGACGGGCGAAGCGCTCAAGACAATCCTCGAAGACGTGGCCGACAACATCTTCAACACCGATCCCTATTACCAGCAGGGCGGCGACATGGTGCGGGTCGGCGGCCTTCGTTTTGCCTGCGACGTGCGCCAGCCCATCGGCAACCGCATCTCGGCCATGGAGCTTTCCGACAATGGCGCCGCGGTCGAGCCCGGGCGCGCCTATACGGTCGCGGGCTGGGCCTCGGTGACCGAGGGCACGGAGGGGCCGCAGATCTGGGATGTGATCGAGGCGCATGTGAAAAAGCTCGGCACAGTGCGGGTGCCCCCCTCCGAGGCCGTCCGCGTCAGCGGGATCTGAGCCATGCGCGCGCTTTCTCGCCGCCGGATGCTGGCGGCTGCGATGGGGCTCGCGCCCGCTCTTGCGGCGCCTGCCCTGCTGGGCCAATCCCCGCCGCGCGTTGTCGTGGTCGGGGGCGGCGCGGGCGGCGCCTCCTGCGCGCGGCTGCTCGCCGAGGAAGGCGGGATCGCGGTCAGCTTGATCGAACGCTCCCCGCGCTACACCACCTGCTTTTTTTCCAACCATGTGATCGGCGGGCTCAGGCCGTTTGAGAGCCTGCAATTCGGCTATGAGGGGCTTGCACGAGCGGGCGCCGAGGTGGTGATTGACAGCGTCATCGCGGTGGACAGGGGGCAAAGGCGGCTCCGGCTCGCCTCGGGCGCGACACGCGCTTACGACCGGCTCGTGCTCTCTCCGGGGATCGAGTTCGTGCCCGGTGCCGTGCCCGGCTGGTCGGAAGAGGTGGCCGAGATCATGCCCCATGCGTGGAAGGCAGGGCCGCAGACGTTGCGCCTCAAGCACCAGATCGAGACGATGCGCGAGGGCGGCACCGTCGCGCTGATCGCGCCGCCCAATCCCTACCGTTGCCCGCCCGCGCCTTACGAACGGGTGAGCATGATCGCGCATCGGCTCAAGCACATGAACCCGCGCGCCAAGATCCTGATCTTTGACCCGAAAGAGCATTTCTCGAAACAGACCCTCTTCGAGAATGCCTGGGCCAGCTACACCAACGGCATGGTGACATGGTTCGGCCCGGAGTTCGGCGCGACGGATCTGGCCGTGCGCCCCGACACGATGGAAGTGCTGGTCGAGGGCGCGGCGGAAACGGTCGATGTCTGCAATGTCATCCCGGCGCAACGGGCTGGCGCGCTGGCGCGGATCGCCGGGCTCACCGATGCCTCGGGCTGGGTGCCGGTCGACCCGTTCACGATGCGCGCGCAGGCCGATCCGCAGATCTGGGTGTTGGGCGATGCCAGCGCGCAGGGGGCGATGCCGAAGGGGGCCTTTGCCGCGCATTCGCAAGCCGAGATGGCGGCCGCAGCGCTCCGCGCCGATCTCTTTGGCCGCGCGCGCCTGCCTGATCATTATGCCAATATCTGCTGGTCTGTGCTGGCGCCGGGCGATGCCGTGAAGCTTGCCGGGCTTTACGAACCGCGCCCCGAGGGGATCACGCAGGTGGAGAGCTTTGTCTCCGCCGCCGGTGAGGCGGCCGCAACCCGGCGCGCAACCTTTGAGGAGGCGCAAAGCTGGTATGAGGCCTTTACCCAGGCCATCTTCGGCTGAGCCGGAAAGGCGCCCCATGTTCGCCCGCCGCCGCTCTCTGATCACCGCGGGCGCGGCGCGGATCGACACCGTCTCGGACGGCTCTCTTGTGCTTCCGCCCCAGGTTCTTTTTGGCAGATGCCGCAAGCAGAGCTGCAGCAGATCCTTGCGCGCCATCCCGCCACCGTCGAGCAGATCGACGAGGGGCGCAGGGGCGATGCCGGCGGGGCCGGCGGCTGGAACGTCTGGGCGAAAGGGTGGCGCTGCCTCTCAAACCATTATACGGCCATCCTCTGGCCTCGTCAGAGCGAAGAGCCCCCAATCTGCGCCCCTGCCCCCAGATCACCGCGGTCGAAAAAGCAAAAAGCCAGACCGCCACCAGCCGCCCGAGCGCGCCGCGCGCAAAATCAATCCTCGCCGCGCGCGGCGGGGCGGGCCGCTTTCTGTCAGGCGCTCAGCCAGCTTTCCAGCTTGGCAGCCTCGGGCAATCCGCCCGCATGGACAAGCTTGCCGTCGATGGCGATGCCCGGCGTGGAGAGCACCCCCGCCATCGCAATCGCCTTCGGATCGGTGACTTTCTCGACCTCGACAGCGAGCCCAAGCTTTTCGGCGGCTTCCATCACCATCGCGGCGGTGGTTTCACACCGCTTGCAGCCCGGGCCATAGACCTTGATGCTTTTCATGGCCATTCCTTTCAGAAAATCAGGTTGAAGAGAAAGCCGACGGCAAGGATGCCGCTCGCCACCACACCGATGAAAACGGCGATCAGGCGCAGGGTCAGCACCTGCCGCAGGATGATCATCTCGGGCAGGCTGAGCGCGATCACGCTCATCATGAAGGCGAGCACCGTGCCGAGTGCCGCCCCCTTGCCCAAAAGCGCCTCGACGATCGGGATCACGCCGGCTGCGTTGCTATACATCGGAATGCCCATGACCACGGCAGCAGGCACCGACCACCAGGCCTCTGCCCCCATGATCCGCACCATCAGATCTTGCGGCACATAGCCATGGATCAGCGCCCCCATGCCGATCCCAAGGATCACCCAGAGCCAGACCTTGGCGAGGATCTCGCGCATCACGCCAAGGCCCGCCCGGTAGCGCTCGACCAGCGTCAACCGCTCCGCCTCAAAAGCGGGGGGAGAGGTGGCGCCGGCATGCAGATCGCGCACCCAGTCCTGCAGCCAGCCCTCAAGCCGCAGCTTGCCGATCACCCAACCCGCAAGGATGGCAATGGCGAGCCCGAAGCCAAGATAGGTCAGCGCCACCGGCCAGCCAACTAGGCCGAACAGCAACACCAGCGCCACCTCGTTCACCATGGGCGCGGCGATCAGGAAGGAAAAGGTCACCCCGAGCGGCACGCCAGCGGAGACAAAGCCCACAAACAGCGGCACCGCCGAACAGGAGCAAAAGGGCGTCAGCACCCCGAGCCCCGCAGCCATGACATTGCCAAGGCCCGCGCGCCGCCCCGACAGCAGGGCCCGGGTCTTCTCGGGGGAGAAGAAGCTGCGCACCACGCCCATCACGAAGACGATGAGGGTGAGCAGCATCAGCACCTTGGGCACATCATAAAGGAAAAACGCGACCGCCGAGCCCGCATGGCTTTCGGGATCAAGCGGCAACAAGGCGGTGAGCCCCCCGGCCAGCGGCGCGAGCGCGCGATAGGCCAGCCCCCAGAGGATCAGGCACGCCACAACGCCCAGATGCCACAACCAGGCCGGGCGGTTTGGCGCAGGGCCGGATGTGATCTGCAGGCTCATGCGACCTCCCTGCCCCCTCTGCGCGCGGGCGCCGATGCGCGCTCGGCACAGATCACCGCGTCGAGAACGGCGCGGACCTCGCGCGCCATCTCCGGGTTGAGCCGGTAGCGCACCCATTGCGCATCGCGCCGGTCCAGCACCAGCCCCGCCCCCCGCAACACCTGCATGTGCCGCGACATCCGGCTTTGCGTCGCGCCGAGCTTTTGCATCAGCTCGCAAACGCAATGCTCCGAGCCATCGGCGAGCAGGCACACGGCCTGCAGGCGGGTCGGTTCGGCAAGCGCGGACAGGACAGACAGCATCATCGGCGGCTCCCTTCATGCGCATTTGCGCATAAGCGCGCGATTGCGCCTTGATCCAGATCAGCCCGGCCTCTGGCTCCCGCTCGCATGGGTCAGAGAACGCCGCTTACGCCGCGGGCAAGAGCCGCCGCGCCGCAAGCCAGCTTGCCAAAGCCATCGCCCCCGCAGTGGCAAGGCAGAGCGCGAGCCCGCCAAGCTGATAACTGAGCCCCGAAAGGGCCGTGCCGAGGAGCCGGCCAGCCGCATTGGCCATGTAGTAAAAGCCCACGTCGCGGGTGATCCGTTCGGCCGATCCGAAGGCAAGGATCAGGTAGGAATGGACCGAGGAATTTACCGCGAAAATAAAGCCAAAGAACAGGAGCCCCGCCACCAGAAGCGCGGTGAGCCAAGGCGCTGCCCCCCCGGCCCACCACACCGCCACCGCCAGACCAAACGGCACCGGCACAAGCGCGCCCGCCCAGCGCACCGCCTTGCGCAGCGTTTCGGCCTCGGCCTGCCCCTTGCGGCCCAAAAGCTGTGGCGCCAGCCCCTGCACCAGCCCGTAGGCCATGATCCAGAGCGCCATGAAGCCTCCAACGAGGAAAAAGGCCTCGCGCCGCCCCTCCGCCGTGCCATCGGAGAGGATCGCCTGAAAATAAACCGGTATCCCGACCACGAACCACACGTCGCGCGCGCCAAACAGGAACATCCGCGCAAGGCTGAGCCGGTTCACCCGCACATCTTTTGATCGCCAGCCGGACCAGCTTTCAGAGGCTTTCATCCGCCCCGGCAGGCCCGCAGGCAGGAACAGCGCCACCGCAATCAGAATGACCGTCAGCACCGCCGCCATCGCCCAGACCGAGGCGGTGAACCCCATAAGCGCAAGCAACGCCGCGCCAAGGAAGAAGCCCAGCCCCTTGATTGCATTTTTCGAGCCGGTGAGCGCTGCCACCCAGCGAAACAGCCCCCCCTCTTCTGCGGGGGCCAGCAGTTTGACCGCGGATTTGGAGGACATCTTGGCGAGATCCTTGGCGACGCCCGAAACCCCCTGCACCGCCATCACGAAGACGACGGAGGCCGCGACAGACCAGCCCGGATCAAGTTGCGCCAGCGCGCCCAGCGCGCCGATCTGCAAGGCCAGCCCGCCGTAAAGCGTTGCCGCAAGCCCGAAGCGCGCCGCCAGCCAGCCCGCCGCGAGGTTGGTGACGATGCCCGCAATCTCGTAAAGCAGGAACAGCCACGCCAGTTGCACCGGCGAGAAGCCGAGGCCGTTGAAATGCAGCAACACCAGCATCCTGAGCGCGCCGTCCGAGAGCATGAAGGCCCAATAGGCCGCCGTTACCGCCGCATAGGCGCGCAGCGGCGAAGGCGCCGTTTGCCGCCCCGCGCTCACAGCGACCCCGCGACCATGCGCACAATATCGGCGAGCCGGCAGGCATAGCCCCATTCGTTGTCATACCAGGCGTAGACCTTCACCTGCGTGCCGTTGATGACCATGGTGGAGGGCCCGTCGATGATCGCCGAGCGCGCATCATTGGTAAAATCGCTCGACACGAGCGGGCGCGATTCGTAGCCGAGAATGCCCTTGAGCGGCCCCGCCGCAGCGGCCTCAAAGAGCGCATTGACCTCTTGGGCGCTGGTGGCGCGCGCCACCTCGAACACGCAATCGGTGAGCGAGGCATTGAGCAGCGGCACCCGCACCGCATGGCCATTGAGCCGCCCCGTCAACTCTGGATAGATGAGCGTGATCGCCGTGGCCGAACCGGTCGTGGTCGGGATCAGGTTTGTCAGTGCCGCGCGGGCGCGGCGCATGTCCTTGGCCGGGCGGTCAACGATGGTCTGGGTGTTTGTCACATCGTGGATCGTGGTGATTGCCCCGTGCCGAATGCGCAAGGCCTCATGGATCACCTTCACCACCGGCGCGAGGCAGTTGGTGGTGCAGGAGGCGGCGGTGATCAGGCTTTGCGACCCATCGTAAAGCCCGTGGTTCACGCCGTAGACAAGGTTCAGCGCCCCCGCCTCTTTCACCGGCGCGGACACCACAACCTTTTTCACCCCCGCAGCGTAATAGGGCGCAAGCCGGGCCCCGGTCTTGAACACACCCGTCGCATCAATCACCAGATCGACGCCAAGCCCGGCCAGGGGCAGCGCCTCGATGCTCTTTTCCCGCGTCAGGCGGATGGTTTTTCCGCCCAGCACCAGCGCCCCCTCCCCCGCCGCAACCGGCGTGCGCCAGCGCCCGTGCACCGAATCGAATTCCATCAGCAAAGCGTGCTGCTCGGCCTCGCCCTCGGCATCGTTGAGAAGCACGATCTCGCCTCCCGCCCCTGTGTCGATGAGGTTGCGCAACACGAGTTTTCCGATCCGGCCAAGGCCGTTGAGCGCGATACGCGGCATGGTCAATCCTCTTTCGGGTCCGCGCCAAGGTCGTCAACGCGGCGTTGCAAAGACATCCGGTCAAGGCTGGCGACAGGAAGCGCGACAAAAGCTGCAATCCGGCGGTGCAGCGCACCATAGGTTTGCGCGAAGACCAGCGCTTTTTCGGCACCGGTTCCGGTCGCCTTCACCGGGTCGGCCAAGCCCCAATGCGCCGTGATCGGCTGGCCGGGCCAGGGCGGGCACTCCTCTGCGGCGGCGCTGTCGCAGACCGTGAAGACGAAATCCATCACCGGGGCGCCCGGTCTTTGAAACTCGGCAATATCCTTCGCGTGCAGCCCGGCGGGGCTATGGCCGTTGCGTGCAAGCACCTCCAGCGCGAAGGGATTGGGCTGGCTTCCCGGCCGGGTGCCCGCAGAGAAGGCCGCGAACCGGCCGCCGCCCAGATCCCGCAACAGCGCCTCCGCCATAAGCGACCGCGCCGAATTGCCTGTGCAGAGGAAGAGCACGTTCCAGACCCTTCCCGGCCCGGCGGAAAGCGCACAGGCGGGGGCCGGGAAGGCGGCGAGCAGGTCGGGCCGCGCCCGTCCGACATCGAGCGCAAGATAGCCGATCAGCGCCTCGGTCGCCTCCAGATTGGCCGCGTAAAGCAAGGACCGCCCGCGCCGTTCGACCTGTGCAAGGCCTGCCGCGGTCAGGTCGGAGAGATGATGGCTGAGCGTGTTGGGCTTCACCTCAAGGGCCGCAGCAATTTCGGTCGGGCGCACACCGCGCGGCGCAAAGCGCATCAGCAAACGGAACACGGCAAGGCGGCCCGGATGGCCAAGAGTGGCAAAGGCAGTGGCGGTTGATCTTATATCCATATTTCCTGAATACAGGAACTATAAGATCTGTCCAGTGAAGATTAGATGACAGGTCTCCCCTCATGCGCCTCGGGCCAGAAGCGGCATCTGCCGCCCCCCGCCCGGTTCGCAAAAAGAGGCGTCAGGCACGGCCAAGCCTGTCGCCTCCGCCGCTTCGGTTGCGCTTGTTCGTCGCATTTTCCGCTTTGCCCAGCCGGACCAGACTTCGCTCCGTTGAAGGTGGCAGACCGTCCCGCTTATTGCTACAAGCGAAACGGCAGGTAAAATCATGAGTGCGGCGGAACATTCTCACAATGCAGCATTCGAACGCGAGGCCGCGGTGCTGCCGCAGGTGGCGGATCTGCGCAAAACGCTGATCCGGGCCCACGACCCCTTTGCCGCCTTTGGGGCCTTTCTTGCCGGGCACAAGGTGCGTGGGTTTCATTACCTGCGGCTCTGGCGCCCCGGCGAATTGCTGGAGCCCCCGCCAGCGCATGCCCTGTTTCAGCACCACACCTACCCCGCGGACTGGACCAAGCTGATCGCGCGCACCGCGCTTTTCGCGCAAGATCCGACGCTGAGCGTGCTGCGCCGCCACGAACAGCACGCTTTCTGGCAAACGCCGGAGCCATTGGCTCCAGAAAGGGCCGCGCATCGGCGCTGTGCCCGCGAAATCGGCCTTGTTTCAGGGGTGTCGCTGCGGCTCTTTTCCGGGCATGAAGGGGGCGCGGCGCTTGGGCTCTGGTGCGCCACACAACCGGATGCGGCAGGGTTTTCCGGCTATTGGCGGGCCGCAGGGCCGTGGCTGACACAGGCGGCGCAGATCTTCGATCAGGTGCTGCGCGAGCAGCGCCCCAATGCACTGATCGGCCTGACACCGCGGGAAATAGAGTGCCTGAAAGGCTTGCTGAGCGGGAAGCGCCCCGGCGAGATCTGCTTTGCGCTGAGCCTTTCCGAACGCACGTTTGAAAAGCATATTTGCAGCGCCAAGACCAAGCTGAAGGCCCGCACCCGCGATCAGGCGCTGGCAAAGGCGGTTTTGCTGAACCTGTTGCCGCGATAGGCGCCGTTCCGGCTGCGGGCAAATCAGCGCCAAGGCGCGCCCAAAGCGGCTCCCGGAAACTTGATCCCGCAGACGGGTGCAGAGCTCACGCCGCGTGTTAGATGCGAGCAGGGAGGGAGGCGCGCAGATTGAAGGAAAGACCGATGCCGACCATAGCCCAGCAGTTGATCGAAACCCTTGCCAAGGCTGGCATATCGCGGATCTGGGGGGTTACGGGCGACAGCCTCAACGCGATCGCCGATGCGATGGGCAACAGCCCCGTCACTTTCATGCATGTGCGCCACGAGGAGGCCGCCGCCTTTGCCGCCGGCGCCGAGGCCGCCGTGACGGGAGAGCTTGCCGTTTGCGCGGGCTCCTGCGGGCCGGGCAACCTGCACCTGATCAACGGTCTTTACGATTGCCAGCGCAATCACGTGCCGGTTCTGGCGATCGCCTCGCATATTCCCTCCTCCGAAATAGGGCTCGGCTATTTTCAGGAAACGCATCCGACACAGCTTTTTGCCGAATGCAGCCATTTTTGCGAACTCGTGACCACCCCCGCACAGATGCCTGCGGTGCTGCATCGCGCCATGGCCACCGCAATCGGGCGGCAAGGCGTGGCGGTGATCGTGTTGCCGGGCGATGTCTCGCTTCTGGAGGCCGTGGGCCAGACGCCCGCCTTTGCCGCCCCCGCCCGGCCCCGGCTCCTGCCCGCCGCAGATGCGCTTGAGGATGCGGCCGAGATCCTCAACCAGGCGGAGCGGGTCACGATTCTCGCCGGCGCAGGCTGCGCGGGCGCGCATGACGATGTGGTCGCGCTGGCCGCTCGGCTTCAGGCCCCGATCGTGCATGCCTTTCGCGGCAAGGAACATCTGGAATGGGAAAACCCCTATGATGTCGGCATGACCGGGCTGATCGGGTTTTCCTCGGGCTATCATGCGCTTCTGGAGTGCGATGCGCTTGTGATGCTCGGCACCGATTTTCCGTATCGGAACTTTTACCCCAAGGGCGTGCCGGTGATTCAGGTTGACCGCGATCCCGGCGCGCTTGGAAAGCGGGTGCCGCTTGCCTGCGCGATCGCCGCCGATGCCGGGGAAACGGCGCGGGCCCTTGCCCCGAAAATTGCGCCGGGGCGCTCGCGCAGTTTTCTGGAAAAGGCGCGCGCACATTATGCCGAGGCGCGCCGCAAGCTCGATGATCTGGCCAAGCCGCGCGCCGCAGGCCAGCCGCTTCATCCGCAATATGTCTCGAAGGTCGTCAATGACGTTGCCGCCGAGGATGCGGTCTTTTGCGCCGATGTCGGCACCCCCGTCGTGTGGATGGCGCGCTACCTTGCGGCCAATGGCAAGCGCCGGTTTCTGGGCTCGTTCAACCATGGCTCGATGGCCAATGCGCTGCCGCAGGCTCTGGGCGCGCAAGCGGCGGCGCCGGGGCGGCAGGTGATCTCCATGTCTGGCGATGGCGGGTTGGCGATGCTCTTTGGCGAACTCATGACCGCGGTGCAACTCAAGCTTCCGGTCAAGATCGTCGTGCTCAACAACGGCACGCTGGGTTTTGTCGAGATGGAGCAGAAGGCCGCGGGCTATCTGCCGCGCGATGTGGCGCTGGAGAACCCCGATTTTGCCGCGGTGGCACGCGCGCTTGGCATCCACGCCCAGCGCGTCGAAGCCTCCGAAGATCTTGAAGGCGCGTTGCGCGCGGCCTTTGCCCATGACGGCCCGGCGCTTGTCGATGTCGTTTCCGCCCGGCAGGAGCTGTCGGTTCCCCCCGCGATCAAGGCCGAGCAGGTCAAGGGCTTCAGCCTCTACATGCTGCGCGCCCTGATCAACGGGCGCGGCGACGAGGTGGTGGAACTGGCGCGCACGAACCTGTTCCGCTGACACCAGGCGCCGCCCCGTAACCCGTCCCCCGTCGCCCGTCGCATCAAGATCTGGGCGGCGGGCGCGGCCCCCCTATCGGGGTGGTTGCCATTCGCCTTGATCCCGTGCCACGACAGAACCGGAGTAACGAAAGGCCAAGGCGATGCCCGTTTCTGCGCCCGAACCCGCGGCCCTTGTGCCGCAAGGTGCTGCCTTCTTTCCGGTGAAAACCCCGGGCCCCACCCGGCGCTATGCCTTCGTGCTGGTGCCGGGCTTCACGCTGCTGGCCTTTTCCTCCGCCGTCGAACCCCTGCGCATTGCCAACCAGCTCTCGCAACAGCCGCTTTATCAATGGCGGCTGCTTTCCGAGGGCGGGGTCGCGGTTGCCTCCTCCTCCGGCATTTCGGTCTGCACCGATGGCCCGCTCGGTCCGCAGCCGCGCGACACGCGGGTTTTTGTCTGTTCGGGCAACCCGGCCCGGGCCGCCGCGGCGCCCTCCGTGGTCGCGCTGTTGCAACGCCATGCCCGCTTTGGCGGCACAGTGGGCGGCATCTGCACCGGCGCCGTGGCTCTGGCCGAGGCGGGGCTGCTGGATCAGGCGCCCTTCACGCTGCACTGGGAAAACCAGCCCGCCTTTTGCGAAGATTTTCCCGAGCTTTCGCCCTGTGCCACGATGTTCGAGATTGCCCCGAAGGTGATGACCTGCGGCGGCGGGGCGGCCTCGACCGATATGATGATTGCCCTGATCGAACAGGATCATGGCGCGGAATTTGCCGCGATGGTCTCGGAAATGTGCCTGCGCAAGGTGATGGTCGGGGTTGATGCCGGGCAACGCTCGGCGCTCTCGGTGCTGATCCGCTCACGCAATCCGGGGCTGATTGCAATGGTGGCCCGCATGAAGGCGCATCTTGAAGACCCGCTGCCCCTGGCCGAACTTGCACGCGTTTCGGGCTATTCGCGCCGCCATGTGGAGCGGATGTTCCTGAGCGTTCTGGGGGAGACGCCGGGCGATTATTATCGCGGGCTCCGGCTCGACCATGGGCGCAACCTGCTCTCCACGACAGATATGCCGCTGATCGAAGTGGCGCTCGCCTGTGGCTTCTCCACCGTTGCGCATTTTTCCCGCAGCTTCCGCGCGCGGTTCGGCATGGCCCCCACGAAGTTCAGCCGCGCCAAGGCCCGGCGCCCGCAGGCCTGAGCGGCGCCCCGCCGCAGCCCGAAAAACAGGCACATGCAGCGCAAACCGCCACAGGCATGATCCGTCAGGCTGCGCAAGGCAGCGCGGACGCATTGCGCCTTCCGGTCCTTCAGGGCCGTCGCTATACCGAGCGGAACGATACTGGGCAGAACGCTCAAGGACGCCGCAGATGGCCCAAACGCTTTCCATCGTCGTGATCGAAACGGACCCCGAACGCGCGGGGCTGATGGCCGAAAGCCTGCGCGACGCGGGGCTCAACCAGATCACCGTGATCCCCGAAACGGTCGGGCTTGCGCGCCGCATTGCCGAGATCAACCCCGATATCGTGCTGATCGACATGACAAGCCCCTCGCGCGACATGCTGGAGGAACTCACCCTCGCCTCGGGCCCGCTCGAACGCCCGGTGGCGATGTTTGTGGACCGGCCCGACAGCAGCGCCACCAAGGCCGCGATCGACGCGGGCGTTTCTGCCTATGTGGTCGACGGTCTGCGCGCCGACCGGATCCAGCCGATCATGGATGCGGCGATTGCGCGGTTCAACATGGTGGCGCGGATGCGCACCGAATTGCAAACCACCAAGCGCGCCCTTGAGGAGCGCAAGGTGATCGACCGCGCCAAGGGCCTTTTGATGAAGGCGCGCGGCATCGACGAAGATGCCGCCTATGCCCTCTTGCGCAAGACAGCGATGGATCAGGGCCGGAAAGTGGCCGATGTGGCCGCCGCACTCGTCACGGCAGCCGGGCTGCTCTCATGAGCGGATCGCCGATCACCGCGGGTTATATCCCGCTTGTCGATGCCGCGCCGCTGATCATCGCGCGCGAGATCGGCTTTGCCGAGCAAGAAGGGCTTGCGCTTTCCATTGCGGCAGCGCCGAGCTGGTCGCTTTTGCGCGATCAGCTCATGCGCGGGCAGATCGCTGCGGCACATATGCTGTTTCCGATGCCGATTGCCGCAGCACTCGGGCTTGGCGACGCCCCCAGCAGGCTCGACATCCTGCAAGTGCTTTCGCTCAATGGCAATTCGATCGGTGTCTCGTGCGATCTGGCGCAAAAGATGCGCGCCGCGGGCCACGGGTTCGATTTTGCCGATGCGCGCGCCGCTGGCGCGGCGCTGATCGCGGCGCGCTCTGCCCCGCTGCGGGTGGGCGTGCCGTTTCCTTTCTCGATGCATGCAGAGCTGCTGCTGCATTGGTTCGCGGCGCTCGGCCTGCGCGCACCGGACGATTTCGAGATGCGCAGCGTGCCGCCGCCGCTGATGGCCAAGGCACTCGGCGCAGGCGAGATCGACGCCTTTTGCGTGGGCGCGCCCTGGGGCTCGATTGCGGTGGAACTGGGCGTGGGAGAGATGCTCCTTCCGGGCACCGCAATCCGCGCCACTGCGCCCGAGAAGGTGCTGGCCGTCCGGCACGACTGGGCCGCAGCAGAGCCCGCGCTGACGCGGGCCTTGATGCGCGCGGTCTGGCAAGCCACGCGCTGGCTTGGCGCGGCGGAGAACCTGCTCACCGCCGCCGAGATCCTTGCCCGGCCCGACTATCTGGACCTTCCGCCCGAGCTGATCGAACGCTCGCTGACGGGCGATCTGGTGATTTCGCCGCGCGGCGAGATGCGGGCAACGCCCGGCTACATGACCTTCCATGCGGGCGCGGCCAGTTTCCCCTGGGCCTCGCAAGCGGCCCTTGTGGCCACAAGGCTCGCCGCGCGCCACGGCCTGGCCCCCGACCCCGCCCGCGCCGCCGCCCGCGCGATCTGCCGAACCGATCTTTATGCCGCGAATCTGGCCGATCTGGGGGCGGATCTCCCCGCCGCGCGCGACAAGATCGAGGGCGGCCTGCAACGCCCCACAGCCTTTCCCGCCACGCAGGGAAAGGTGATTCTGCCTGCCGATGCGTTTTTCGACGGATGGATTTTTGACCCTTCCGCGCCGGCATGACGCTTTCGTAAGCAGTTCTTAACGCAGCCGCAGAAAACGCAGCCTGCGCGGGCGCCGAATGGTTCGGCAGGCTTGACCCTGCGGCGGCAGGTCGCGCACCTTGGAATTATCGGAGCAAGGGCGTTCCGAACCTCGACATTCCGCCCCGCATCGCAGCGGGGCTCAGGACAAAGCCGTCCGACCTGATCGCATCTCTTCCGCCTCCCCGGAAGACGCGTGTTGGGTCGGGCGGCTTTTTCGTTTTCGGCGCATGCAGATGCAACAGGGACAGAACCGATGAAAAAGCTCCTGGCCGTGATGGCCGCCACGACCTTCCTCGCCAGCCCCGCCTTTGCGGAAATGCTCGACGTGGAAAAGGATGAACTCACGCTCGGCTTCATCAAGCTCACCGATATGGCGCCGCTCGCCATCGCTTATGAAAAGGGCTTTTTCGAAGACGAAGGCCTGTTCGTCAAACTTGAACCGCAGGCAAACTGGAAGGTGCTCCTGGACCGCGTGATCTCGGGCGAGCTTGACGGCGCGCATATGCTGGCAGGCCAGCCGCTGGCCGCCACCATCGGCTATGGCACCGAGGCGCATATCGTCACGCCCTTCTCGATGGATCTCAACGGCAACGGCATCACCGTCTCGAACGCGATCTGGGAAGAGATGAAGGCCAATGTGCCCGTGGGCGCCGATGGCAAGCCCGCGCATCCGATCTCGGCGGCCGCGCTCAAGCCGGTGGTCGAAAAATACCGCGCCGAGGGCAAGCCCTTCAACATGGGCATGGTGTTCCCGGTCTCGACTCACAATTACGAGCTGCGCTACTGGCTTGCCGCGGGCGGCATCAACCCCGGCCTTTATGCGCCCGATGATGTCTCCGGCCAGATCGGCGCCGAGGTGCTTCTTTCTGTTACCCCGCCGCCGCAGATGCCCGCCACGCTCGAAGCCGGCACGATCTACGGCTATTGCGTGGGCGAGCCGTGGAACCAGCAGGCGGTGGTCAAGGGCATCGGCGTGCCGGTGGTGACCGATTACGAGATCTGGAAAAACAACCCGGAAAAAGTGTTCGGCCTGACCGAGAAATTCGTCGCGGAGAACCCCAATACCACGCTCGCGCTGACGAAAGCGCTGATCCGCGCGGCGATCTGGCTCGATGCCGACAACAACGCCAACCGCGCCGAGGCGGTGGAGATCCTGTCGCGGCCCGAATATGTGGGCGCCGATGCGGCGGTGATCGCCAATTCGATGACCGGCACGTTTGAATATGAAGCGGGCGACAAGCGCGAGGTGCCCGATTTCAACGTGTTCTTCCGCTACAACGCCACCTATCCCTTCTACTCGGATGCGATCTGGTATCTCACCCAGATGCGCCGCTGGGGCCAGATTGCCGAAGCCCACCCGGACGCCTGGTATGACGAGACCGCGAAATCGGTCTACAAGCCCGCGATCTACCTCGACGCCGCGAAGATGCTGGTTGAGGAAGGCAATGCCAATGAGGCCGACTTCCCCTGGACCAGCGATGGCTACAAGGCGCCCACACCGGGCGCGGATGTGATCGACGGCATCGGCTACGACGGCCGCCACCCCAACGCCTATATCGACAGCCTGCCCTTCGGGCTGAAGGGCGATCAACACCTCGTCGGCAACAAGATCGAGGGCTGATCCGCCCGGGCGGAGGGTGCCCCCCCTCCGCCATTTTTTCGCCCGGACCGCGCCAACTCCCCAAAGGACCCGCCATGACCGCGATTGACCCTGACACCCTCGCCCAAAGCGCCGCCCGCGCCGAGCGCCGCGCCGCGTTTCATGCCCGCATCACCCGCGCCGATGGCTGGTTCAAGGTGCTGGGCCTCGCCTGGCTGACGCCGATGCTGCGCATTGCGGCGGGCGATGATCCGAAAGCGCAGGGCCGCGAGATCTGGCAACTGCTTGGCGTGCCGCTGCTTGCGATCGCGCTTTTCCTTGGCGCCTGGGCCGCGCTCGCGCCCAAGGTGCAAACCTCGCTTGGCGCCATCCCCGGCCCGGCGCAGGTTTGGGATCAGGTCGGCGTGCTCTGGGCCGACCATCAGCGCGAGGCGCAAAAGGCCGCTGACTTCTATGCCCGGCAAGACGCGCGCAACGCCATGCTCATTGCCGAGGGCAAGGCTGACAAGGTCAAGAGCCGCGATTACACCGGCAAACCCACTTACCCGGCGCAGATCTGGACCTCGATCAAGACCGTGTTTTTCGGCTTTCTGATCGGCACCGTGATCGCCGTGCCGCTGGGCATCATGGCGGGGCTTTCCAAAACCGCCAATGCGGCGATGAACCCGCTGATCCAGATCTTCAAACCGGTCTCGCCGCTCGCGTGGCTGCCGATTGTCACCATGGTCGTCTCCGCGCTCTACACCACCACCGACGGGATGTTTTCGAAAAGCTTCCTGATCTCGGCCATCACCGTCACGCTCTGCTCGCTCTGGCCGACGATCATCAACACAGCCCTTGGCGTTGCCTCGATCGACCGCGATCTCGTCAACGTTTCCAAAGTGCTGAAAATGAGCACCTGGACCAAGATCACCAAGCTCGTGCTGCCCTCGGCGCTGCCGCTCATCTTCACCGGGTTGCGGCTGTCGCTCGGCGTGGGCTGGATGGTGCTGATTGCCGCCGAGATGCTGGCGCAAAACCCCGGCCTTGGCAAATTCGTCTGGGACGAGTTCCAGAACGGCTCCTCGGACAGCCTCGCGCGGATCATGGTCGCGGTCTTCACCATCGGCATCATCGGCTTCGTGCTTGATCGGATGATGTTCGCGATCCAGTCGCTTTTCACCTTCTCGAACAATCGGTGAGGGCCATGGCGATCCTAGAGTTTTCCAACGTCTCCAAAAGCTTCGGCACCACCCCCGTGTTGCGCAATATTGACCTGAGCGTGAAGGAAGGCGAGTTCCTCGTGCTTCTGGGCTTTTCGGGCACCGGCAAGACCACGCTGATCAACCTGATGGCCGGGCTCGAAATGCCGACCGAAGGGGCGGTCCGCTTCAAGGGCGCCCCCGTCACCGGCCCCGGCCCCGAGCGCGGCGTGATCTTTCAGAACTACTCGCTGATGCCATGGCTGACGGTGAGCGAAAACGTGGCGCTCGCGGTCGACACGATCTTCCCCGGCCTGCCACGCAAAGAGCGCGCAGAAAAGGTGGCGCATTTCGTCAAGATGGTTGGCCTCAGCCATGCCGCAACCCGTCGCCCGGCCGAGCTTTCGGGCGGCATGCGCCAGCGGGTGAACGTGGCGCGCGCGCTCGCCATGAACCCCGAGGTGCTGCTGCTCGATGAGCCGCTCTCGGCGCTCGATGCGCTCACCCGCGCCAATCTGGCGGATGAAATCGAGCATATCTGGGAGGCCGACCGCAAGACCTGCGTGCTGATCACCAATGATGTGGATGAAGCGATCGTGCTTGCGGACCGGATCATTGCGCTCAATCCCGATGGCACGCTCGGCCAAAGCTTCGAGGTGAAGATCCCCCGCCCGCGCGACCGCGGCGCGATGAACCATGATGGTGCCTTCAAGCGCCTTCGCGCCGATGTGACCACCTATCTGATGGATGTCGGCATTTCGGCCAAACGCGAGGGCGCGCGGCAGTTGCCCGACGTGGTGCCGCTCCATGCGCTGCCCAAGGCGGTGTCCGAGGCGGCGCGCTCGGCGCTGGAAGATCGCTATCTGGACTATTCCCGGCTGCACAAGGTCTACCCAACGCCGAAAGGCCCGCTCACCGTGGTGGAAAATTTTGATCTGACGCTGAAAAAGGGCGAGTTCGTCAGCCTCATCGGCCATTCGGGCTGCGGCAAATCCACCGTGCTCACGATGACCGCGGGGCTCACCGATGTCTCGCTTGGCGGTATCAAGCTCGACGGCTTCGAGGTGAAGGGCGCAGACCCGGAACGCGCCGTGGTGTTCCAGTCACCCTCGCTCTTCCCCTGGCTCTCGGCGCGCGAAAACGTCGCCGTGGGGGTGGACAAGGTCTACCCCAAGGCGAGCCGCGCCGAGCGGCAGGATGTGGTCGATTACTACCTCGAGCGCGTCGGCCTTGCCGATGCGATGGACCGCCCCGCAAGCGAAATGTCGAACGGCATGCGCCAGCGGGTCGGCATTGCTCGCGCCTTCGCGCTCTCGCCCAAACTGCTGCTCCTCGACGAACCCTTCGGCATGCTCGACAGCCTCACCCGCTGGGAGCTGCAAGAGGTGCTGATGGAGGTCTGGTCGCGCACCAAGGTCACCGCCGTCTGCGTCACCCATGATGTGGATGAGGCGATCCTGCTCGCCGACCGGGTGGTAATGATGACGAACGGGCCGCGCGCCACAATCGGGCGCGTGATGAAGGTGGATCTGCCGCGCCCGCGCACCCGCAAGGCCCTGCTCGAACACCCCGATTATTACCTCTACCGCGAGCAGGTGCTCAACTTCCTTGAAGAATATGAAAAGGGCCACAAGCCCGCCAGCACATCGGAGGCCGCGTGATGGATATTGCAACCGCCCCTTCTCCCCGCGCCTTCATCGGCGTCAGCGAAGTCTGGGTGCCCGAGGGGGACCGCCTCGTTCATGCCGGGGGCGCCTATGGCGCGATGGGCGCCTTTGAGGAGGCCTCGCGCCGGGTCAGCTTCGGGCGCGGCGAGGGCCTTCCCGGCAAGGCCTGGGCCGAGGCGCGCCCGGTCGTGCTCAAGGGCTTTGACGGAAGCTATTTCCAGCGCACCGAGGCCGCGAAAGCGGCGGGGCTCACCTCTGCGGTGGCTTTGCCGGTGTTTGCGGGCGAGACCCTCAAGGCGGTGCTCGTCGTGCTGTGCGGCGACGATGAGACCACCACCGGCGCGATCGAGGTCTGGGCCGAGCACGACGGGCTTTTGCTGCTCGACGATGGCTATTACGGCGCGGCCAAACATTTTGAATGGGTCAGCCAGCACACGCATTTTCCAAAAGGTCAGGGCCTGCCGGGCGGGGTCTGGGCGGCGCAAACGCCGATGCTGTTTCGTGATCTGGGCTCGGGCTACCGCTTCATCCGCTCAGAAAGCGCGGGCGCAGCGGGGCTGACCACGGGGCTTGGCCTGCCGGTGCCGGTGCCGGGCGGGCGCGCCTATGTGGCGACACTTCTCTCCGCGCGCGGAACCCCCATCGCGCGCCGCTTCGAGATCTGGGACGCGCGCGAGGCACGGCTCGGCAAGGAGGGCGGCGCGGTGCTGACCGATGGCCTCTGCGAGCGCGAAGGCCCGCTCTGGAATGAAGACAGCCCCCGCCGTGCGCAGATCTGGCAAGGGCCGATCGGGCAGGTGCTGGGCTCGGGCCTGCCGGTTGTCTCGTGGGGCGGAACGCTTGCGGCGGGCTATTCCACCATGGTCGCGCTGCCGATCCATCGCGGCGAAGAGATCGCCCATATCGTCGCCTGGTATATCTGAGGAGGCCCGGATGAAAAAACTGGTCGTGATCGGGGCGGGCATGGCCTCGGGGCGGATGCTCGAACATCTGTTCGAGGCGGCGCCGGGAGAATGGGACGTCACGCTCTTCAACGCGGAGCCGCGTGGCAATTACAACCGCATCATGCTCTCGCCGGTGCTGTCGGGCGAGAAGAGCTTTGAGGAAATCGTCACCCATGATGCGGGCTGGTATGAGGCCCATGGCGTCACCTGCCGCTTTGGCGAACGGGTGGTGGGCATCGACACCCTCCGCATGGAAGTGACGGGCGAGAAGGGCGCGGTGGCCTATGACAAGCTCGTCATCGCCACCGGCTCGGAGCCCTTCATGATCCCGCTGCCGGGGCGCGATCTGGAGGGCGTGATCGCTTACCGCGACCTTGAGGACACCAACCGGATGATCGAGGCCGCGGCACCGGGCGCGCGCGCCGTCGTGATCGGCGGCGGCCTTCTGGGCCTTGAGGCGGCGGCGGGCATGCGCCTGCGCGGCATGGAGGTGACGGTGGTTCACCTGATGGGGCACCTGATGGAGCGCCAGCTGGATGCGGCGGCGGGCTATTTGCTGCGCCGCGCGCTCGTCGACCGCGGCATCGAGGTGCTGTGCTCGGCCAATTCCAAAGAGATCGTGGGCGAAAACGGCAAGGTCCGGGCGCTGAGGCTGGAGGACGGCACCGAACTTCCCTGCGACCTCCTGGTGATGGCCGTGGGCATCCGCCCGGCCTCCGCCCTGGGGCGCGCGGCGGGCCTCGCGGTCGGGCGCGGCATTCAGGTTGATGCGCAGATGCGCAGCTCCGATCCTGACGTGCTGGCGCTTGGGGAATGCGTCGAATTCAAGGGCCAGCTCTTTGGCCTCGTCGCGCCGCTTTATGACCAGGCCAAGGTCGCCGCCGCAACGCTGATTGGCGAAAACGCGAGCTTCACCCCGCGCGAGGTCTCGACCAAGCTCAAGGTCACTGGCTGCGATCTGTTCTCGGCGGGCGACTTTGCCGAAGGCCCGGAGCGCGAGGATATCGTGTTTCGCGACCCCGCCCGCGGCGTTTACAAGCGCCTCGTGCTGGAGCGAAACCGCCTCGTTGGCGCGGTGCTTTATGGCGATGTGGCGGATGGCAACTGGTTCTTTGGCCTGATCAAGGACGCGGCCGATGTCTCCGAGATGCGCGAGACGCTGATCTTTGGCCCGGCCTTTCAGGGGGGCGCACCCGCGGACCCTATGGCGGCCGTTGCAGCCTTACCGGCTGACGCAGAGATCTGCGGCTGCAACGGCGTGTGCAAGGGCGCCATCGTCACGGCGATCCAGAATGGCGCCACCACGCTCGATGCGATCAAGGCCACCACCAAAGCCAGCGCCTCTTGCGGCAATTGCGCCGGGCTGGTCGAGCAGGTGCTGGCCGTGACCTTGGGGGATGCCTTCGTTGCCCCCACCGCGCGGCCCATGTGCGGCTGCACCGAGCATCCGCATGAGGATGTGCGCCGCCTGATCAAGGCGAAGGCGCTCAAATCCATGCCTGCGGTGATGCAGGAGCTTGGCTGGAAAACGCCAAACGGCTGCCACAGCTGCCGCCCGGCGCTGAACTATTACCTGCTCGCCGATTGGCCGCTGGAGTATAAAGACGACCCGCAAAGCCGGTTTGTGAACGAGCGCAACCACGCCAATATTCAAAAAGACGGCACCTATAGCGTGATGCCGCGGATGTGGGGCGGCATGACCACACCCGACGAACTGCTGGCCATCGCCGCGGCGGCAAAGAAATACAACGCCACCGTGAAGGTGACGGGCGGGCAGCGGATCGACCTTCTGGGTATCAAAAAAGAAGATCTGCCCCATATCTGGGCTGATCTGAATGCAGCGGGGATGGTCTCGGGTCATGCCTATACCAAGGGGCTGCGCACGGTAAAAACCTGCGTCGGCACCGACTGGTGCCGCTTTGGCACGCAAGACAGCACCGGCCTTGGCATCAAGCTCGAAAAGCGGCTCTGGGGCGCGTGGACGCCGCACAAGTTCAAGCTCGCCGTTACCGGCTGCCCGCGCAACTGCGCCGAGGCCACCTGCAAGGATCTGGGCGTGATCTGCGTGGACAGCGGCTACGAGATCGGCGTTGGCGGGGCCGCCGGGATGGAGCTGAAAGAGACCGAGCCGCTCGCCAAAGTCGCCAGCGAGGAGGAGGTGATCGACATCACCGTGGCGTTCCTGCAGCTCTACCGCGAGAGCGCAAACTACCTTGATCGACCCTACAAATGGATCGCCAAGACCGGCGGGCTCGACTGGATTCGCGCGCAGGTGGTGGACGACCTCGCAAACCGCGCTTGCCTGATCGCGCGCTTCGATCTCTCGCAATCCATCTATCAAAAAGACCCCTGGGCCGAGCGCGCCACGCCGCACTATCAGCGCGCCTGGTCTCCGCTTGCCGATCTCACCAAGGAGGCCGCCGAATGAGCTTTGTCGATATCGGAGCGCTCGAAGACATTCCCGCGCAGGGCGCGCGCGTCGTGCGCACCAAGCTGGGTTGCGTTGCAGTGTTTCGCACCGCCGATGACCGGGTGTTCGCGCTTGCAGATCGCTGCGCGCACAAGGGCGGCCCGCTCTCGGAGGGGATCGTGCATGGCCACAAGGTCACCTGCCCGCTGCACAACTGGGTGTTCAGCCTCGAAACCGGGCAGGCGCAGGGGGCGGACGCTGGGCAGGTGCAGACCTTTGCGGCAAAGGTCGAGGCCGGGCGGGTTCTGCTCGATGCCGCACAGCTGACGACAGAAAGCGCGGCGTGAGAGGGCGAAAACGATGGGCACAGGTGAAGAGGTGACGGAGCGCGCGGCGGAGACGATCCGCACCACCTGCCCCTATTGCGGCGTCGGCTGCGGCGTGCTGGCCCGGCCCGACGGCGCAGGAGGCCTTGAGATCCGCGGCGACCGGGCGCATCCGGCAAACGCCGGGCGGCTCTGCTCCAAGGGCTCGGCTCTGGGCGAGACGGTCGGGCTTGAAGACCGCCTGCTGGCGCCGCAGATCGGCGGGCAGGAGGCAAGCTGGGACGCGGCGCTTGATCTGGTCGCAAGCAAATTCCGCGCGGCGATGACCGAACACGGGCCCGATGCGGTGGCCTTCTATGTTTCCGGGCAGCTCCTGACCGAGGATTACTATGTTGCCAACAAGCTGATGAAAGGCTTCATCGGCTCGGGCAATATCGACACGAACTCCAGGCTTTGCATGGCCTCTTCGGTGGCCGGCCACCGCCGCGCCTTTGGCACGGACACGGTGCCCGGGCTTTACGAGGATTTCGATCAGGCCGAGGTGATCGTGCTCGTGGGCTCGAACCTCGCCTGGTGCCATCCGGTGCTTTACCAGCGCATCGCCGCGGCCAGATCCGCCAACCCTGCCTTGCGCGTGGTGGTGGTTGACCCGCGCCGCACCGCGACCTGCGACCTTGCCGATCTGCACCTTGCCATTGCGCCGGGGGCGGATGCCGCGCTTTTCAACGGGCTCTTGGCCGAGATCGCCGCGCAAGGCGCGGTGAACCGGGACTATGTCTCGGCCCATGTGAGCGGGTTTGATGCGGCGCTGGAGGCGGCCCGCGCCTCCGACATCGCCCTGACCGGCCTCCCGGCGGCGGACCTCGCAGCGTTCACCCGGCTCTGGATCGGCGCCGAGAAGGTCGTCACCGTCTATTCGCAGGGCGTGAACCAGTCGTCTTCCGGCACCGACAAGGTCAATGCGATTCTCAATTGCCACCTCGCCACCGGGCGGATTGGCCGCCCCGGCATGGGGCCCTTTTCGGTCACCGGCCAGCCCAATGCGATGGGCGGGCGCGAGGTGGGCGGGCTTGCCACTATGCTCGCCTGCCATCTCGACATCGAAAACCCCGATCACCGCGCCGCGGTGCAGGGGTTCTGGGCCAGCCCCGCCATCGCACCGGGGCCGGGGCTGAAGGCCGTGGACATGTTCCGCGCCGTGGAGGCCGGGCAGATCAAGGCGCTCTGGATCATCTGCACCAATCCCGCCGTCTCGATGCCCGAGGCGGACCGGGTGCGCGCGGCGATCGCGGGCTGCGATTTCGTCGTCGTCTCGGATCTGACGGCGCAAACCGATACCGCCCGGCTCGCCGATGTGGTGTTGCCCGCCACAGGCTGGGGCGAGAAAGACGGCACGGTGACAAATTCAGAGCGCCGCATCTCGCGCCAGCGCGCGGCGCTGCCCGCGCCGGGGCAGGCACGGGCGGACTGGCAGATTATGTGCGATGTCGCGGCCCGGATGGGCTGGGGCGACCAGTTCAGCTACAAGAGCCCGGCCGAGATCTTTCGGGAATATGCCGCGCTTTCCGGGCTTGCGGGCCTTCTCGGGCGGGATTTCGATATTTCCGACTTCGCCACGATTTCCGAGGAGGACTATGACACCCTCGCCCCCTTTGTCTGGCCGCAATCGGGGGCGAAACGCGGCGGGCGCTTCTTTGCTGAGGGGCATTTCTACACCCCGGACCGCAAGGCGCGCATGCTCGCCACCCCCCCCCGGATGCCGCAATCAGTGCTCAGCGCCGCCACGCCGTTCCGGCTTAACACCGGGCGGGTGCGCGATCATTGGCACACGATGACCCGCACTGCAAAATCGCCCCGCCTCGGGGCGCATATGGGCGAGCCCTATCTGGAGATCCACCCCGCCGATGCCGCCCGCCTCGGGCTTGGCCCGGCTACGCTCGCAGAGGTTTCCAACGCGCAAGGACGCGCGATCCTGCGCGTGCTCGAAAGCCCGCGGATCGCGCCCGGCAGCGTTTTCGCCCCGATGCACTGGACCGGAGAAACCGCCGCGGCGGGGCGCATTGATGCGCTGGTCCCCGCCATTGTCGACCCGGTCTCGGGCCAGCCCGAAAGCAAGGGCGCGGCGGTCCAGATCGCCCCGTTCCGCGCGGGCTGGTATGGGTTCGCGGTGAGCGTGGACGATGTGCGGCCGGGTTGCGCCTACTGGGCCAAGGCGCGCAGCAAGGCGGGCTGGCGGATCGAGCTGGCCGGGCAGGAAGCGCCCGCGGACTGGGTGGCTTTTGCGGCGGATCTGTTCGGGCAGCACGGGGCGCAGCCGATCTCCATGATCGACCCGGCCCGCGGCCTTGCGCGGATCGCCTTTTTGCGCGCGGGGCGGGTTTGCGCGGCGCTTTTTGCGGCGCCCGAACCCGTGGCCCTTGCGCGCGGGCATGTCGCGGCCCTTCTGGGCGAGCACGATCACCCCGCGCTTCTGGCAGGCCGACCGGGCGCCGACCGCCCCGACCCCGGCGCCACGCTTTGCGCCTGTTTTGACGTGGGCGTGAACACGATCCTTACCGCAATCGCCGAGCAGGGCTTGACCTCGGTCGAGGCGATCGGCACAGCGCTGCGGGCCGGAACGAACTGCGGCTCGTGCCGCCCGGAATTGGCCGCGCTTCTGGCACAGGCCCGCAAAAAGGAGACCGCAGCATGAGCCTTGCCGCCTATGTGCATGCCCTCGGGCGTGGCCCGGGACGCTCGCGCGCATTGACACAGGACGAGGCCCGCGATGCGATGACCCAGATCATCGCCGGAACGGCGGCGCCCGAGGCGGTGGGCGCGCTGTTGATGCTGATGCGTTATCGTGGCGAGACCGCGCCCGAAATCGCAGGATGTGCCGAGGCGCTGCGTGCCAGCCTGCCGCTTTGGCCCGGCCCGCCGGCGGGGCTCGACTGGCCCAGCTATGCCGCGGGGCGATCGCGCGGCCTGCCATGGTTCCTGCTCTCCGCGCGGCTTGTGGCGATGGCCGGTGTGCCGGTGCTGCTGCATGGCTGGAACGGGGCGCAAAGCGGCCCGGCATCGGTGCGCGGCGCGCTTGAGATCGCGGGCATCCCCGTGGCTGCGGGGATGGACGCGGCGGCGGCGCAGCTTGCAACCACGGGCATCACCTATCTGCCGCTCGAAACCTTTGCGCCGCGCGCGCTGGAGCTTTTGCGGCTCCGGGAGGTTCTGGGCCTGCGCTCGGCGGTCAACACGGTGCTGCGGGTGATGAACCCGTCGCGCGCCCCCGCCGCGGTGCAAGGCGTGTTCCATCCGCCTTACCGTGCGCTGCAGGCCGAGGCCTGCGGGCTTCTTGATCTCGCAAATCTCACCGTTCTCAAAGGGGGCGGAGGGGAATTCGAGCGCCATCCGTCAAAAGCGGTTGCGCTCTTCGGGCGCCGTGACGGGGCCGAGTGGAGCAGCGAGGCGCCGCCCCTGTGCGACGAAACGCGCCGCCTTGCGCCGGAGCAAACCGGGGCCGCGCTCGATCCACAAGACCTTGCCCGGCTCTGGTCCGGCGCGTGCGAAGACCCGTTTGCCACGGCCATCGTTCTGGGCACGGCGGAGCTTGCCTTGCAAACCGCGGGCCACGCCGCGGCCCGGCCCCTTGCAGAAAGCCTGTGGGCACGGCGCAATGACACGCCCCCCCCGAACCGCCTCAGCCATTGAAAGGAGCCCTGCGATGAGATCCTTCCTCCTGTTCCGGCCTTTGGGCGAGCGCACCTTGGGTCTCGCCCTGTTGCGGGTGGCAGAGGCGGGCCTGCGCCAGATCCAGAGCTTCATCGCCCCGCCCAGCGCGGCGGCACGCGCAAAATCCGCACAGAACGAACCGCGCAACGGTGCCGTGACGCAGGGCACGATCGCGCTTGTCGGCGCGGGCCCCGGCGCCTGCGATCTGCTCACGATCCGCGCCCTGCAGCGCCTGCAGGAGGCCGATGTGATCTTTTACGATCGGCTCGTCGACCCGCAGATGCTCGCGCTCGCCCGCCCCGAGGCCGAAAAGATCTATGTTGGCAAGGCCGTGGGCGCGCATGACTGGCCGCAACAGCGCATCGATGCCGTGATCGTGGCGGCGGCCTTGCGCGGGCAGCGCGTGGTGCGGCTCAAGAGTGGGGCCCCGGGCCTTTTCGGGCGCGCCACCGAGGAATTGGCAGCGGCCCGGACGCACAATATTGCGGTGGAGATTGTGCCGGGCGTGACGGCGGCCTCTGCTGCCGGGGCGGCCCTCGGGCGCGCGCTCAGCGAGCGCGGCGCGACCGACAGGGTGGTGTTTGCCACCGGCACCTGCCGCCCGGGCGCGCCCAACCCGGATTGGGGGGCCAGCATGGTCCCGGGCACCACGCTCGCGCTTTACATGGGGGTGAAACAGGCCCCAATCATTGAGGCGAATTTGCTGCAGGCCGGTGTGCCCGGCACGGCAGAGGTCGAGATCGTGAGCGAAATTTCCACGCCGCGCCAGCGCATTGCCACCAGCGTGCTGGCCGATCTTTCCGCCACGATCCGGCGCGAGAACATCGCCAATCCGGCGATCATCCTGATCCGGCACACCAAGGGGCACGTGTCGGAGCGCGCGCGCCTTCCCGCCGTCGCGGAGCCTCAGCACGCAGCGCGCTGAGGCCCTTGGCAGCGCTCAGGCTGGTGCCTCGGGGTCAACCTTGCGCGGGCAGGCATCGTCCGGCCGCAGCCCCTCTGGCGCCAGCCCGATCCAGGCATCGACGGCATCAGGCTCAAACCCGGCGCGTTGCTCCGCGCCCACCTGCATCAGGGGGCGGCGGATCAACAGCGGCTCGGCAAGCAACACGGCCATCGCCTCCGCCTCGGAAAGTGCATCGGGCCGAACCTCGCCCGAACGAATGCGTGGCGCAGCGGCATTGAACCACTGCGCCACGGGGCGCGCCCCGAAAAAGGGGCGCAGGGTCTCTGCGGTCCAGGGCGCGGTGAGCAGATCACGCACCTCGAGCACGTGACCGGCCTGCCGCAGCGCTGCCTTCTGCCGTCCGTTGCCGACACAGCCGGGCTTTTCCCAAAAGATCACCTCAGCCATGCGCGGTCCTTTCAACGGTTCCGCCGCAGGATAGGCGCAATCGGGGCGCCGATCAAACCTTGCCGCTGTAAACCGGGAAAACGCTCGCGTCGCCGTAGTCTTTCGCGTTGATCGCCTTGAGCACATCCATATCCGCGGCGGAGATCTCGAAATCCACCTCGGCATTCGACTTCATGCGCTCGGGCTTCGAGGTCTTCGGCAGCACGAGGCAGTCGAGTTGCAGCACATAGCGGATGCAAAGCTGCGGCACGGTCACGCCGTATTTCGCGGCCATTGCGCCGATGTCCGGGTTGTCGAGGATCTTGCCATGGGCGATCGGCGAATAGGCCTCCACCAGCATGCCCTTGGACTTGCTGTACTCGATCAGCTCGAACGGGGTGTTGCCAACATGCGCCAGCACCTGGTTGATCATCGGCTTGACAGTGGCATTGTCGACCAGGTTGTCGATGTCGGCTTTCTGGAAGTTCGACACGCCGATGGCGCGCAGCTTGCCCGCCGCGAGCGCTTCTTCCAACGCTTTCCAGGCCGCGAGGTTGCCCTCGAAGAAGCGGTCCTCAACCGCCCAATCGCCCCAGGGCTGCGGGCTGTGAATGATCATCAGGTCGATGTAATCGAGCCCGAGAGTTTTCAGCGAGCCTTCGATCGCGGCTTTCGCGCCCTCGTAATCCTTGATCTCGGCAGCCAGCTTGGTCTGCACGAAAATCTCTTCGCGCGGCACGCCGCAGGTGCGCACGCCTTCGCCCACACCGCGTTCATTGCCATAGGCCTGCGCCGTGTCGATATGGCGATAGCCGAGCGCGATCGCGGCTTTCACAGCTTCGGCGGCCTTGTCATCCTCGATCATCCAGGTGCCCAGCGCGAGCTTGGGGATCGCAACGCCGTTGGGCAGGATCATGGTTTCTTTCAGCATCGTTATGCCTCCTGTGCTTGCGGCTCCGGGGAGCCATGTCCGTTGGGCAGTCTACCCGTCTGGTGCGGATATAGTGCGGCCTCCGTTGGAGGATAATCTCACTCTAATGGCTAGTTCTCATGAATGAGCCTCATCAATCCGCCGACCTGCCTTGAGCAGCACCGCCCCCTTGCCCTCCGTTGCGAGCGTGTCAGAGGGGTTGCGCAGAGGGCAGATCTCCTTCGAGAGGCAGCCGCAACCGATGCAGCCGTCGAGCGTGTCGCGCAGCTCTGTCAGCCCGTCGATACGCGCCTGCAGCGCCGCCTTCCAACCTGCCACCATCGCGCGCACCTCATGCACATCGGGGGTCTTGTCGGGCGGAAAGGGGCGCAGCAAAGCCGCGATCTCCGCCAGCGAAAAGCCCAGATCCTGCGCCACGCGGATGATCGCGATCCGGCGCAGCACGTCGCGCGCATAGCGGCGCTGGTTGCCGGAACTGCGCAAAGCCGCAATCAACCCCTTCTTCTCGTAAAAATGCAGCGTCGCCACGGTGACGCCTGCCCGGTGTGCCACCTGCCCGACACTGAGCACCGCGGCAGGTTCCCGCCGCCCCCCGGGCGCATTTGTCGCGTGCTGCACAGGCATTCCCCGCTTGACCTCATCTTAACATGAGGTTTTATACCGCATGTCGGCTTGTGGGTGCAAGCCCCCCGGACGCTTGCCGGATCGGGGTGGATTGGCGGGCCGGGGCTGCTCCCCGTCACGCAAGACACGGAGCAGACAGGGAATGTCCGACAAGATTGAAAAGATTGCGCTGGTCAGTGGCGCCAACCGCGGCATCGGGGCGGCGGTGGTCGCGGGGCTCGCCAAAGCTGGCGTGCATGTGCTTTTGGGCGCGCGCGATCTCGCCGCGGGCGAAGCCACGGCGGCCCCGCTGCGCGCCGCGGGGGGATCGGTGACGGCGGTGCAACTCGATGTGACGGACCCGCAAAGCGTGGCGGCCCTCGCCGAGAAGCTCGCCGATGATTACGGCCATATCGACATTTTGGTGAACAACGCCGGCGTCGGGCTTGATTACGTGCCCGGCATGAGCCCCGTCGAGAAGATGGAGGCAACGCTTGCGATCAACGTGGTGGGCGGGCTGCGCCTGACCGAGGCGATGCTGCCGCTTCTGGAAAAAAGCGCGGCGGCACGGATCGTCAATGTGTCATCGGAACTGGCCTCGTTCGGGCTGCGCCATGATCCGGCCTGGGAGCACCACGACAAGGTGATGCCGATTTATGCCGCCTCGAAGGCGGCGGTGAATGCCCTCACGGTCGGCTATGCGCTGGCGCTGGCGCCGAAAGGGATCAAGGTCAACGCCATCTGCCCGGGCTATACGGCGACGGCGGCAACAAACTTCATGCCCGACCGCACCGTGGAGCAAGCCGCGGTGGTGATATTGCAAATGGCGCTGCTGGAGAACGACGGCCCGACCGGCGGCTTCTACAACGATCAGGGCGCCCTGCCCTGGTAACAGGCCCGGCACTGCCCTGCCGGACCTGTGGGGGGGCGCAGCCCATGCGCCCCCCCTTTTCATGCGCCCCCTTTTTTACGCACACCCCCTCGCGCATTTTCGCAACATGCGCACCCGGCATGAGTGCGCCTGCGTTTCGTGAAATCTGCTCATGAATGCATCCCGGCACGGAGCATTCTCTCACGCGCACCCCGGACTATCTCACTCAATGCAGCCGAACCTATACGGCTGCCGGCTCCGGCCGCTCGACGTTCCAAGGAGATCTTCCAGATGAAACTTCCCCTCGCGACCCTCGCCCTGCTCATTGCCGCCCCTGTCGCCTTCGCGCAGGAGATGACGGTGACCCCGGCCGAAAGCCGCGCAGGTGCGCTTGGCTCGCCCGATTTCTTCACCGGCACCGTGCTCGTTGCCCCGGTCTTTGGCCCCGAGATGGGCGATGTGAGCGCGGGTGAAGTGACCTTCTTCCCCGGCGCACGGGCGGCTTGGCATACCCATCCGGCGGGCCAGAAACTGGTGATCCTCTCGGGCACCGGCTGGGTGCAGGAGCGTGGCCAGCCCAAACAGGTTGTGCAGGCGGGTGACGTGGTCTGGTGCCCGCCCGGCGTCGAGCATTGGCATGGCGCGACCGACACCACCTCGATGACCCATTTCGCCTTCCAGCAGGCGGTGGACGGCAAAAACGTGACCTGGGGCGAGCATGTGACCGACGCGGAATACGCCGCGGAGTGACCCTTCCCCAAACGGAAAAGCCGGGATGCGAACATCCCGGCTTTTTCATGCGGTGAGGACCGCGCGCTCAGTCGATCCGTTCAAACCGCGCCGGCAGCCCGCCCGAGCGCTGCAGCGCCGTGATCGGGCCCTCAAAGGCACCCAGCCGCACCAGCCCGGCCGAGCTTGAAAACGGTTTGAGGAAAATCGCAAGATTGCCCCAGGGCGCATAAAGCGTGATGTCGCCGGTTTCGGGCTTGTAGGCGCGCGGCGCGCCGGTGGTGTCGAGCTTGCGCGGCAGATCCGAGATTTTCTCGATGCCGTGGTAATCCCCAAGCGTCAGATCGAGCGGCAAAAGGGCGGCAAAATCGCGCCCGGCGGCGGTATCGTCGAGCGTTGCCGTCAGCGTGGTATCGGGGAGGATCACACGAATCCTGGTCATTTTGGTCTCTTTCTCGGAAGCGGAGGTCTCGGCCCGCACCGGCCCGGCCAGCCCGAGCGCTCCAAGCGCAAGCGACACGAAGGCGCGACGATGCATGGCGGCCCCTTTCTCGTTATCAGGCCGGGGCGGACAAGGCCCGCCCCGGCCGGGCCGGTCAGGCCTTGGTCATGTCGATCACATAGCGGTAACGGGCTTCTTTGTTCACCACTTTCACGAAAGCCTCGGTGATTTGATCCGGGGTGATCAGCTCATAAGAGGCCGCAATCCCGTGATGCGCCGCAAAGTCGATCACCGCCTGCGTTTCGGCGATGCCGCCGATCATGGAGCCCGCGAGGCTTTGACGGCCAAAGCCCATCGGCATGCCCTGCGCGCCCTCGATCGGGAACAGCGCGCCCACGTTGACGAGCGTCTTGTCGAGCTTGAGCAGGTTCAGGAACGGCTGCATCGGGTAGGCCACGGGCACCGTCGAGACCATCAGGTCAAAGCTGCCCATGTTTTTCTTCATCGCCTCTTCGTCGGTCCAGAGGTAGGCCTCTTTCGCACCAAAGGCTTTCGCATCGGCGATTTTTTCTTCAGTGGTGGTGAAAACCACAACCTCTGCGCCCTTCGCCACGGCGAGTTTCACCGCCATATGGCCGAGCCCGCCCATGCCGATCACGCCAAAGCGCTCACCCGGTTTCAGATCCCAGTGGTTGATCGGCGAGAAGGTGGTGATGCCCGCGCACAGAAGCGGCGCGAACCCGGCAAGGTCGACCCCCGGCGGGATGCGCAGCGCGAAATCTTCGGTGACGACGACCTTTTTCGAGTAGCCGCCATAGGTGACGCCACCCGAGACCTTGTCTTCGGAGTTATAGGTGAAGGTGGTGCCGTTCAGGCAGTTTTGCTCGCGGTCCGCAAGGCAGTTCGCGCATTCGCCGCAGCTGTCGACCATGCAGCCGACGCCCGCGTAATCGCCCTCACGGAACTTGATCACTTCCGAACCAACGCCGACAACGCGGCCCACCATTTCGTGGCCCGGCACCAACGGGAAGGTCGGCATCCCCCAGTCGCCATGCGCGGTGTGAATGTCGGAATGGCAGATCGAGGCATACATGATCTCGATCACCACATCTTTCGGGCCTGCGGCGCGGCGCTTGATCATTTGCGGCGCGAAGGTGCCGCTCGTGTCATTGGTGGCCCAGGCCTGCACTTCGGAGGCAGCGAGGTTGGCGGTGCTCTCTTGTGCGGCGGCGGGGCTTGCCAGCGCGGCCCCCGCGAGCGGCGCGGCCGCAAGCGCGGCACCTGCGCGCAGGAAGGCGCGCCGATCTTCGCCTTCGCGGGTCAACAGTTCGATTTTGTCATTGCAGGATTGGCACATCCGGGAAAGCTCCTCGTTTTCGATTGCCTCAACATGGCAAGAAAAGCGGGCACGACAACCGTGCCGCAGGACACGCCACCCATGAGCGGCACTCATCAATGTCTGCGGCATCGCCCCCATTAAGACTGGATCGCGCCCGCGCTAGGATGCCCGCCGCACCCAAAATCAATGCGTGGACTTCATGAAAGGCGCGCATATATTGCAAGGAGCACCAGTGATGCCCGCCCCTCAAACGAACGATCCCCCCGCCATGCTGCGCGAAAACATCAACGACCTGATCGCTCTGGCCACCGTCGCCGAGGAACGCAGTTTTACCCGGGCGGCGGCGCGGCTCAACGTGTCGCAATCGGCGCTGAGCCATACGATCAAGGCGCTTGAGTCGCGGCTCGGGCTCAGGCTTTTGACACGCACCACCCGCTCGGTCGCGCCCACGCTCGAAGGGGAAGACCTTCTGGCGACGATCAACCCCTGCTTCGAAACCATCGAGGCGCGGCTGCGCGCACTCAACGACAACCGTGACCAGCCCACCGGCACGGTGCGCATCGTTGCGGTCGACTATGCCATCGACACGGTGCTCTGGCCCAAGCTCTCCCCGCTTCTGAAGAAATACCCGTCGATCAACCTTGAACTGGTGATGGATTACGGCTTCACCGACCTCGCCTCTGCGCAATGCGATGCCGGGGTGCGCTATGGCGAGGCGGTGAGCGATGGCATGATCGCCACGCGGATCGGCCCGGATGAGCGGATGCTGTGCGTGGCTGCGCCCGAGTATTACGAGCGCGCCGGGGTGCCGGATGCGCCGCAGGATCTCTCGGCACATGAGTGCATCAACCTGCGCCTCTCCACGCATGGTGCGCTTTACGCTTGGGAGTTCGAGGACAAGGACGGCAACGAGATCCGGGTAAAGGTGCGCGGTCAGTGCTGCTTCAACACCGTGGTCCCGGTGATGCGCGCGGCCCTTGAAGGGCATGGGCTCGCCTGCCTGCCAGACCGGATGGTCGAACCGCATCTGCAAAGCGGCGCGCTGCGCGCCTGCCTTGAAGACTATTCCCCGGCCTTTCCGGGGTTCTATCTTTACTACCCGAGCCGCCAGCGCCCGTCTTCGGCGTTCACCGCGGTGCTGGAGGCGCTGCGCGAACGCGCGTGAGGCCCTTGGTTCCATGAGTGGCGCTCATGAGTGAGGTGATCGTTTTTGCCATTAAACTCGGGATGCAAAGGGCCACATGACGCAGGGTAACAAAGACCCGATGGAGGCCCTGATGAAAACCACCCTTGCCGCATCCGCCCTGGCGCTTTTTGCCACCGGCGCCTCGGCCGAGGCGCTCTCGCGCACCCAACCGGAAAGCCTTGGCCGCGTTGCTCCGGCGCTGCAGGCCTATGCAACCGATGATTTGCTTGGCTCGGTCTGGAACGGCAAGGAATTGTCGGTTCGAGATCGGGCGCTTGTCACCTTTGCCGCGCTCATGACCCGGCACGAAATCGACACGCTGGCGCGCCATGGCGAGCTTGCGCTCGAGGCGGGGGTGACGCCGGCCGAACTTTCGGAAACGATCACCCATCTCGCCTTTTATACCGGCTGGGGCAATGCGATTGCCGCGACCGAGGCGATGGCGCCGGTTTATGACGCGCGTGGCATCACCGCCGACATGCTGCCCCCCGCCCACCCCGAACTGCTGCCGATCGACGAGAAGGCCGAGGCCACGCGCGACGCCTTCGTCTCAAGCACCTTCGGCTCTGTCTCCCCCGGCGTGGTCGACACGACGCGCGACATCCTGTTCAAGGATCTCTGGCTGCGCCCCGGCCTTGCGCCGCGCGACCGCTCGATGATCACCGTGGCCGCGCTGATCGCCGCGGGCCAGCCCGAGCAGATGACCTTTCACCTCAACCGCGCCATGGACAACGGCCTGACGCAGGAAGAGGCGGGCGCAATGCTTTCGCATCTGGCTTTTTATGCGGGTTGGCCCAAAGTGTTCTCGGCACTGCCGGTGGCCAAGGCCGTGTTTGAAAGCCGCAACAACTGAGGACGCATCATGCAGATCGGTATTCTCGGCGCGGGGCGAATGGGGGGCCAATTGGGCCGCCTTTGGGCGCGCTGCGGTCACGAGATCCGCTTTGCCTATGCGCGCAGCCTCGACACACTCACCGCGCTCGCCCGGGAAACGGGCGGCGCAACCGGCACCGTGGCGGAGGTCGTCGCGCAATCGGATGTGCTGCTGCTTGCGGTGCACTGGAGCCGCGTGCCCGATGTGCTCGCACAGGCGGGCGATCTTGCGGGCAAGGTCGTGCTCAACTGCTGCGTGCCACTGGATGAAACCGACACCACGCTGGTGCTCGGCCCCACCACTTCGGGCGCGGAAGAACTTGCCCGGCTGCGCCCCGCGGCGCACTGGGTCGGGTGTTTCAACACCTCGCCGTCCGAATGCCTTGCATCTGTCTTTGCCTGCAAGGGGCAGGAAGATCCGCCACAGCTTCTGGTCTATGGCGCGGATGCAGGCGCGCTGGAGATCGCCCAGACCCTCATTCGTGACATCGGCTTTGCGCCCTGCCCTGCGGGCGGGTTGCGCAGCGCACGCTTTGTCGAGCCCTTCGCAATGATCACCGCCGAACTCGCCTATGAGCAGCCCGGCGGCCCTGCGTTGACCTACCGTTTTGAAAAACTGCGCCCTTGAGCGCACCAACCGAAAGGACCCCTCCCATGAAAATCATCCGCTCCGGCGAAACCCATTCGATGAAAGGCCCCGAAGACTGGTTCACCGGCACCGTCCGCGTCGACATGCTGTTTGTCGCGGAAGAGCCCGGCCGCACCAGCGGCAGCCATGTCACCTTTGAGCCCGGCGCGCGCACCGCATGGCATACCCATCCGGCGGGCCAGACGATCCTGATCACCTTCGGGCGCGGCCGTGTGCAACGCGAAGGCGGCCCGGTGGAAGAAGTGACCGCGGGCGATGTCGTCTGGTTCCCGGCTGGTGAAAAGCACTGGCACGGCGCATCCGCAGAAACCGCGATGAGCCATATCGCGATTCAGGAAAGCATCAACGGCTCCCCGGTGACCTGGCTCGAAAAAGTGGCTGACGCGGATTACAACGGCTGAGCCAGTCCCCAAAGGCGGTGCGGCAAGATCGCACCGCCGACCTGCCCCGGATTATTTTCCATGGCCCGCTGCCGGTTTACAGGCAGCGGGCCAAGCCATGCTCCAGCCCTATTCAAGTCGAGCCATTGGCGAGATTCAGGCTCCCCAAAGGAGACCTGTTCGTTGAGCACTCTTTGCTGGCTGACGGCTGCACGAATGGAACGTCCGAAGCTGTTCTCGGGACAACCGGCCCCCGGACGGTTCTCTGATCCTCCTCATATGTGGCCAGCCGAGGAGCCCGGTGTCTGCGTCCGCATGGCGGCATGAAGCGCGGGGGGGGGGCGCGAAACGCGCGGGGCCGCCGCACCGCGATTCGTCGGCGATGTCTTTTTCATATCCGGCGCTCTATTTTTCATCGTTTGGCTCGGGGGCGCATCCTGCGACAGATTTGCCCTTTACAAGGGCCGGGAATCGCGTTGCTAATCAAGTAAACCAGTTTACTAAACCGCTTTACCTTTGGTTTTGCGGCGGGGAGAGAGTCTTGGCAACCTTGCAGGATGTGGCGAATGCGGCGGGCGTGTCGAAGACGACCGTGTCGCGCTTCCTTAACGGCTCCCTCGATCTGCCGCTGCGCACGGCAGACCAGATCCGCGCCGCGATCCGCGATCTGGACTATCGCCCCAATCCGCATGCGCGCCGCCTCAGCCTTGGGCGGTCAGATACCATCGCACTGATCGTGCCCGATATTTCCTCGCCCTTCTTTGCCACTTTCGTGGCGGCGGTGGAGGCCGAAGCAGATGCACGCGGCTTGTCGCTGTCGTTGCACGCCACGCTGAACCGCCGCGACCGGGAACTGTCCTATATCGACACGGTCGCGCGCGGTCATGCCGACGGGCTGATCTTCATCACCAACCATGCCGATGATGGCGAATTGGGGCGGCGACTGCAGGCGGCAGGCAATTGCATCATCGTCGATGAAGATGTCTCGGGCACCGATCTGCCCAAGGTGTTTTCCGACAACGAGCAGGGCGGCTACCTGGCCGGGCGGCATCTGGCCGAGGCCGGGCACCGCCATCTGATGCTGATCGGCGGCGGCGAAGAGATGATCTCGGGCGAGCGCCGCCATGCCGGTTTTATGCGGGGATTGCATGAGGTGGCGGGGCCGCAGGTGCGGATCTTGCGCCATCAGGGCACCTATACGCTTGAAACCGGGCGCGCCGCGGCCCGTCGCTTTCTGGAATCTCCGGTCGATCAGCGCCCCAGCGCCATTTTTGCAACCTCTGACGAGTTGATGATCGGCCTGATGGAAGTTTTGCAGACCTCGGGCATTCGCGTGCCCGAAGAGGTTTCCGTTGTGGGGTTCGACGATGTCGGCCCGCTGCATCTGTTTGCGCCGGCGATCACCGCCGTGCGGCAACCGGTTCGTGACCTGGGCAAAAGTGCGCTTGCGCTTTTGCTGGAGCGGGCCGCGGACGGCAACAAGCCCCCGTCAGAGGTGCTGCTGCCGGTCACCCTCATCGAGCGGGCTTCGGTGGCCCCGCCGATGTCATCCTGACACCGATCCAACAGAGAGGACTACCCATGCTGTCTCCCTTGACCCGTCGCGGTTTCGCTGCCTTGTTGGCCACCGCCAGCCTGTGCGCTGCCCTGCCTGCCGTGGCGCAAGAGACCAAGACCCTTGCGCTGGTGCAGATCAATCAGCAGGCGCTGTTCTTCAACGAAATGAACCGTGGCGCGCAGGAAGCGGCCGAAAAAGCCGGCGTGAAGCTGGTGATCTTCAATGCCAACAACGATTCCTCGGCGCAAAACTCGGCGGTCGAGACCTATATTCAGGAGCACGTCGACGGGATTGCCGTCGTGGCGATCGATGTCAACGGCATCATGCCGGCGGTGAAACAGGCCGATGCGGCAGGGATCCCGGTGGTCGCGATCGACGCGATCCTGCCCGAAGGGCCGCAAAAGGCGCAAATCGGCGTGGACAACGCCAAGGCCGGGGCCGATCTGGCCGCGTTCTATGGGACCAACCAGACCGGGCCGAGCAAGCTCGGGATCGTCGGTGCCCTGAACTCCTACATCCAGAACGTGCGGATGGACGGCTTCAAGGAAGCGCTGGGCGCCGATGTCACCCTCGCGGACACGGTCGACGGGCAGAACATTCAGGATGTGGCGCTCGGTGCGGCGGAAAACCTCATCACCGCCAACCCGGATCTGAACGCGATCTATGCCACCGGCGAGCCGGCGCTGATGGGCGCGCTCGCGGCCGTGGAAAGCCAGGGCAAGCAATCGGACATCGCGCTTTATGGCTGGGATCTGACCGCGCAGGCGATTGATGCGATCGATGCGGGGTATCTCAAGGGCGTCGTGCAGCAAGACCCGGCGGCGATGGGCGCGGCGGCGGTCGAGGCGCTTCTGGCCATCTCGAACGGCCAGACAGTCGAGCCGAAAATCGCGGTGCCGGTCACCATCGTGACGAAAGACAACGTGGACGACTTCCGGTCGCTGTTTAAATGAGCATGGCGGATGTGAATCAGCAAGGGAGGGGGGATGCCCCCCTCTCGACTCCCGCTCCGATCTTGTCGTTGCGTGGAATAGAGAAGACCTTCGGCTCGCATCAGGCGCTGCGCGGGGTCGATCTGGATATTCGCCCGGGCGAATGTCTGGGCCTGATCGGCGATAACGCGGCCGGGAAATCGACGCTGTCGAAGGTGATTTCCGGCACCTATGTGCCCGATGGTGGCCAGATCACCATGGACGGCAAGCCGGTGCGCTTTGCCACGCCCTCCGCGGCGCGTGATCTGCATATCGAGATGGTCTATCAGGATCTGGCGCTGTGCAACCATGTCGATGTGGTGGGCAACCTGTTTCTGGGGCGCGAACTCAAGCGTGGCCCGTTCCTCGACCAAAAGCGCATGCTCGAAGAGGCCGAAAAGATGCTGGCCGCGCTCGAGATCCGCATTCCGCGGCTGACCGCCAGGGTCGAAAAGCTCTCGGGCGGGCAGCGGCAGGCGATTGCGATTGCGCGTGCCGCCAGCTTCAATCCGAAAGTGCTGATCATGGACGAGCCCACCTCGGCGCTTGCCGTGGCCGAGGTCGAGGCGGTTCTGGCGCTGATCAACCGTGTCAAGGCGCGCGGCGTCGCCGTGGTGCTGGTCACCCACCGGATGCAGGATCTATTCCGTGTCTGCGACCGGATCGCGGTGATGTATGAGGGCACGAAAATCGCGGAACGCGAGATCGACAAGACGAATTTGCAAGAACTGGTCGACCTGATCGTCGGCAAAGGAGGCCATTGATGGTTGCCTACACAGAGCGTCAGGCCGGCTCCAAACTGGCCGATTTCATTGGCGATCACGCTCAGGTTCTGTCGATTGCGACCTTCTTCGCGCTCTGCGTGCTGTTTTTTGGCGTGCTGACACCGACGTTCCTCAACATGGGCAACCTGCTCAATATCGTGCGTCAGGCCGCGCCGATCATGGTGGTGGCGGTCGCGATGACATTGGTCATCACCACCGGGGGGATCGACCTGTCGGTCGGCTCGATGGTGGCGCTGATCAATGCGACGGCGGCGGTGCTGATGGCGATGGGGCTGCCCTGGCCGCTGGCGATCGTGCTGATGCTGATCATGGGCGCGGTGATCGGCGGCATTCAGGGCTGGTTCATCGCGTATCAGGGCATTCCGGCCTTCATCGTGACGCTGGCCGGGTTGTCGATCCTGCGCGGTGCGGCGCTTTACCTGACCGAGGGCTACTCGATCCCGATCCGCGATGCAGATGGCTTTTTCTGGCTGGGCCGGGGGGAAATCTTCGGATTGCCGGTGCCCGCGCTGATCGCGATATTGATCGCCATCGCCGGCTTTGTCGTGATGCTGCGCACGCAATATGGCCGTCAGGTCATTGCCGTCGGCTCCAACATGGAGGCGGCGCGCCGGGTGGGCATGCCCGCGCTCAAGGTGCTCGCCTCGGTCTACATGGTGGCGGGGATCGCCTGCGGTGTTGCGGCGATCCTGATTGCCGCGCGTCTGGGCTCTGGCTCGTCAAACGCGGCGCAGGGATTTGAGTTGCAGGTGATTGCGGCGGTGGTTCTGGGCGGCACCTCGCTTCTGGGCGGCAAGGCCTCGATGTTTGGCACCGTGCTCGGCACGATGACCATTGCCGTGATCGGCAACGGGCTGATCTTGCTGCATATCTCGCCCTTCTTCACGCAAATCGTCACCGGCACGATCATCTTGATCGCGATCTGGATGAACACGCGCCTGTTCGAACGGAACTGGCGGTTCGGCAAAAGGAAAAAGGCATGAGTGAACGTTCCGAGGCGCATGTCGGCTCCGGGCTCGTGATGACGGTCAATGGCCCCATCCCGAGCGCAGAGCTGGGCCACACGCTGATGCACGAGCATCTGCAAAACGATTGTTCCTGCTGGTGGAACCCGCCCAAGGAGCCCGAGCGCAGCCATCTGGCCGATGCCAAGGTGTCAATCGAGATATTGGGCGAGTTGCGGCAGGACCCCTTCGTCAACAAGCACAATATAACGCTCGATGACCCCGATCTTGCGATTGCGGAACTGAAACCCTTCACTGCGGTGGGCGGGCGTTCGGTGGTGGACCCGACCTGCCGCGGCATCGGGCGGGACCCGAGAAAACTGCGCCACATCGCCAAGGGTTCGGGCGTCAACATCGTGATGGGCGCGGGCTATTACCTTGAGGGCTCGATCCCGCAGGCGGCGCGCGGCCTTTCGGCCGATGCCATCGCCGACGAGATCGTGGCGGAGGCGCTCATCGGCACCGATGGCACCGATGCGAAAATCGGCCTGATCGGCGAAATCGGCGTTTCTTCCGATTTCACGCCGCTTGAGGAAACCTCACTGCGCGGCGCGGCGCGCGCGCAGGCCCGCACCGGGCTGCCGTTGATGGTCCACCTGCCCGGCTGGTTCCGGCTTGCCCACAGGGTGCTCGACATCGTCGAGGAAGAGGGGGGCGATCTGAACCATTGCGTGCTGTGCCACATGAACCCCTCGCATATGGACCCGATCTATCAGGCCACGCTTGCCCAACGCGGCGCCTACCTGGAGTTCGACATGATCGGGATGGATTTCTTCTATGCCGATCAGAACGTGCAATGCCCCTCCGATGACGAGGTCGCGCGCGCGATCCTGAACCTGATCAACGGCGGCTTTGGCGACAAGATCCTTCTGTCGCACGATGTCTTCGTCAAGATGATGCTCACGCGCTACGGCGGCAATGGCTACGGCTTCGTGTCGCGCCACTTCCTGCCGCGCCTTCTGCGCCACGGGCTCGACCCGGCGATGCGCGACGTGTTGATGGTGTCGAACCCGCGCCGGGTCTTTGACGCCACTTTCTGATTATTGCCAAAAGGACCCAACATGGCCTTCAAAGTTCTGCTGGTCGGCGAAAGCTGGACCACTTCCGAAACCCACTACAAGGGCTTCGACCAATTCGGTTCGGTGCATTTCCACACCGGCGCCGATCCGCTTCTCAAGGCGCTCAAGGGCACCGCGTTCGAGGTGGATTACATGACGGCCCACGAGGCGGCGGAAGGGTTCCCCTTCGAGATGGAGGGGCTCAAGGCCTATGACATCATCATCCTGTCCGACATCGGTGCCAACACCTTCCTGCTGCCGCCCGATGTCTGGCTGCGCTCGCAATGCCGTCCGAACCGGCTGCGGCTGCTGAAGGATTGGGTGGCGCAAGGGGGCAACCTGATCATGATGGGGGGCTATTTCTCGTTTCAGGGGATCGATGGAAAGGCACGTTGGCGCCGCACCCCGGTCGAGGATGTGCTGCCCGTGACCTGCCATCCGTGGGATGACCGTGTCGAGATCCCGGAAGGGGCCGTGGCGGAGGTGCTTGCGCCCGAGAACGCGATTTTCAAGGGCATCGAAGGTGCCTGGCCGCCGATCCTTGGCGTGAACGAAGTCGAAGCCAAGGCGGGCAGCAACGTGCTCGCCCGCCTGCCCGAGGAGCAGGGCGGCCATCCGCTTCTGGTCACCGGCAGCTTTGGCCAGGGGCGCACGGCGGCCTGGACCTCGGACATCGGCCCGCACTGGCTTTCGCCGGCGTTTTGCGACTGGGCCGGTTACAAGCAGCTTTGGCTCAATGTTCTCGGCTGGCTTGTCGCGCGGTGAGCAGAGTCTTGAACGGGCGTGGCGGGGCGATCTGCCCCCGCCACGCGCAAGGCTCAACCGGCAAGGAGGGCGCGCATTTCGGCCACGGTCGGGAACGCGCTGACGGTGCCTGCGCGCGCCACGGTATGGGCGGCGGCCGCGGCACCATGGGCCAGCGCGCGGGCATCCAGATCGGTGCCGCGCAGCGCCGCCGATCCGAGCGAGACCGCCATGAAACAATCGCCCGCACCGGTGGTATCGACCACCTTGCAGGGATGTGCGGGCACATGCAGGCTCTGTTGCGCCGTGATCAGCCGAGCGCCGTCGCCGCCAAGGGTCAGCACCACCTGCGTCACGCCCTGCCCATGCAGCGCGGCCACGCCACCCAAAGCGGCGGCCTCGCCTTCGTTGACATAGGCAATATCGACATGCGGCCAGAGGCTTGCGAAGTAATCTTGCAGCGGCGAGGGGTTGAAGGCGGTGGTCATGCCGCGCGCCTTGGCCGCGCGCAGCGCGGCCAGCGTGGTCTCCCCGCTCAGATTGCCCTGCATCACCAGCAAATCACCCGCCTCGGCCCCCGCCAGCGCAGCGCGTGCCTGTTCGGGGGAAAAAGCCTCGGCGGCCTCGCGGGTGGTGATGATCGCATTCTCGCCCGTCGCCGCCATCAGGATGGTCGAGGCATCGGTGGAAACACTGTCTTGCGCGATCAACTCCGCCAGCACCGGCTCGGCCTGCAAGCGCGTGGCGATTTCCTGCCCCCGTGCATCGCGGCCGACGGCCGCAAACAGCCGACACAGCACCCCGGTGCGCGCCAGCGCAATCGCCTGATTGGTGCCCTTGCCGCCCAGATCGCGCGACAGAGGGCGCCCGAAAACCGAGGCATCGGGCTGCACGAACCGATCGATCGCAAGCGTTTCGTCGAGCGCGGCATTGCCGATGACGTAGGCCTTCATCTCTCATTCTCACTTCGTGAAAGGTAAATCATGCAACTCATCTCTGACCGCACAGGTGGTGCGATAAGTGAGATCTTCGGGCGGGACAAGGCCTTGATCGGGATGATCCATTGCCCCGCCTTCCCGGGGGCGCCGCGCTACCGCGGCGAGACGGTCGACGCGATCTACGACGCTTGCATGCGCGATGCCGAACGGCTGATCGAGGGCGGGCTGCACGGCTTGATCGTCGAAAACCACGGCGATGTGCCGTTTTCCAAGCCCGAGGATATCGGCCCGGAGACCCCGGCCATGATGGCGGTCGTGACCGATCGTCTGCGCACGGCCTTTGGCGTGCCACTTGGCATCAACGTGCTTGCCAACGCGCCGCTTCCGGCGCTGGCCACAGCCGTGGCGGGGGGGGCGCAGTTCATTCGCGTCAATCAATGGGCCAATGCCTATGTCGCCAACGAGGGCTTCATGGAAGGCCGCGCGGCCGAGGCGATGCGCTACCGCGCGCTTTTGCGCGCCGAGCGGGTGAAGATCTTCACCGACAGCCATGTCAAGCACGGCGCCCATGCGATTGTGGCGGACCGCACGATTGGCGAATTGACCCGCGATCTGGCATTTTTCGATGCGGATGCGATCATCGCCACCGGCCAGCGCACCGGCAACTCGGCAACGGTCGAGGAGATCGAGGAGATCGGCGCCGCGACCCATCTGCCGTTGCTGGTGGGCTCGGGTGTCACCGAAGAGAACATTGGCATGATCCTGGATCGCACCAATGGCGTGATCGTCGCCTCCTCGCTCAAGGAAGGCGGCGTGTGGTGGAACCCGGTCGATCCGGCGCGGGTCAAATCCTTCGTTGCCGCCGCCAAGGAACGCCATGATGTCTGAACGTCTCAGTGACCGTATCCTGCGCGAAAATGAGCTGGTTTTCAATGCGATGGTGGCTCACCGCTTCACGCGGGACATTGCCGCCGACACGCTGCCCAAGGCGGTGTTCGACCGCTATCTGCTGATCGAGGGGGCTTTCGTGGAAACCGCGATTGCAATCTTTGGCTATGCGGTGGCGAAAACCTCCGACATGGGGGACCGGCGCAAGCTGATTGCCTCGCTCGACGCGCTCGCCAATGAGCAGATGCCCTATTTCGAGAACGCCTTTGCCGCGCGCGGCATTGCGCCGGATCCGGCGCTTCAGGCAGAGCCGCGGGTGGCGGCCTTCCGCGAGGGGATGCTGGCGATTGCGCGCGATGGCGATTTCACCGCGATCATCACCGCGATGTTTGCCGCCGAATGGATGTATTGGACGTGGTGCTCGGCGGGCATGGCGCACAAGATGAGCGATCCGATGGTGCATGACTGGGTGGCGATGCATGCCGCACCGGGCTTTGCGGCCCAGGCGCAATGGCTGCGCGACCGCATCGACCGGCTGTCGCAAGACATGAGCGCGGCGCAGAAAGACGAGGCCGTGCGCGTCTTTGGCCATGTGCAGCAGCTCGAGATCGATTTTCATTCTGCGGCCTATCTGGACTAGGCACGGGGGGGCGGCTCGACCGCCCCTTTTTCAAACGAACCCGGGGGATGAGCATGATCGACATCGTTGAACTGACCCGCCGCCTTGTGGCCTTTGACACGGTGAATCCGCCGGGGCGTGAAGCCGAGGCCATGGCCTGTTGCGCGGACCTGTTGCGGGAGGCCGGGTTCGACTGCCGGCTGACGCCGTTCGGGGCTGGGCGATGCAACCTCCTGGCCAGCAAGGGGCTTGAGCCGGGGCGCTCCGCGCTCGCCTTTTCGGGTCATCTGGACACGGTGCCCCTGGGGGCGCAGCCGTGGCGGCATGATCCGCATGAAGCGGTGGTGGCTGAGGGCTGCATCCATGGCCGGGGCACCTCCGACATGAAAGGCGGCGTCGCGGCCTTTTTGCTGGCGGCGCTCGAGGCCAAGCTGCCGCCGGGCGGGATTGTTATCCTGCTCACCGCGGGCGAGGAAACCGGCGCCGAGGGGGCCCGTGCCATGGCCGCGGCGCCTCTGCCAAAGATCGGCGCAATGATCGTGGCGGAATCGACGCTGAACCGCCCGGTGCAGGGGCATAAGGGCGCGCTGTGGCTGCGCCTCACCGCAACGGGCAAAACGGCCCATGGCGCGATGCCGCATCACGGGGTGAATGCGGTGATGAAGATGGCCCATGCGCTGACCCGTCTGGAAGGGCTCTGCCTTGGCCCGACCCATGCGGTGATGGGGCCGCCGACGCTGAACCTCGGCACGATTGCGGGCGGGCTGAACACCAATTCCGTGCCGGACCTTTGCACTGCAACGCTGGATCTGCGTTCGGTTCCCGGCGTCACGCATGACGATCTGCATGCGCTCGTGGCGGGCCGGCTGGGGCCGGAGATCAATATCGAGCGGATCATTGATCTGCCCGCGGTCTGGACGGAACCTGCGCATCCCTGGATGGCGGCGCTGGCCAGCCATGCCGCGCGCATCGCCGGGGTGGACACCAGCCCCACGGTGGTGAGCTATTTCACCGATGCCTCGATCTTCACACCGGTTCTGGGCGACGTTCCCACGATGATCCTGGGTCCGGGCGATCCCGCGCTCGCGCACCAGACCGATGAGTTTGTGTCGATCGACCGCCTGATCGCCGCGCGGGCGATTTATGCGACGGCAATCACGCAATGGGATGGGCAGAGCGCGCAAATCAGCTTTTGAGCTGACGCGCCCCTTTCCCGGCCCGGCCTGTCTCACGGTCTCCGGGAGAGCGATACCGCGCGGAAGCTCGGCAAGCGGTCATGCGATGCGGCGCCGCCCCGGCAGTTTCACAGGGGCATCTTGGCCTCGACCTTGGCCTCGACGCGGCGGCGGTCTTGGTGATCTCGAAGCGAGCGGGGTGCTTGATCTGGGGCACTGAGGCGCGATCCTGTCTGACCGGCAGCCCCTCGCGCTTTCGTGGTGACGCACGCGGCATCAGGGACTTGCCCTGCCGGTCAATGCAGATCAGGAGAGGCGGACCCGAACATGGAAAGCCCCGGAAGGATGTCCGATGATCTTGCGCGACAAGCCCAGCCCGCTTGATCTTGCCCTCGCCATCAAAGGGTCAATCATGCCCGCTGTGGCGCGGCCGGTCGCGGTGGTTGCGGTGGTGGCAACCGCGCTTACCGGGCTCGGGTTGCGGTTCCAGGTGCTGCCGGTGCTGGATCCTGTCTCGGTGACCGTTTTCGGCCTGGCGCTCTCGCTCTTTCTCGGGTTTCGCAACAATGCCGCCTATGAGCGCTGGTGGGAGGCGCGCCAGCTCTGGGGCGGCTTGCTCGCCGACCTGCGGATGCTCGCCCGCGAGGCAGAGATCTTCATTCCCGATTCCGCGCTGCGCCGCGAGGTGCTGCGCGATGCGCTGGCCTTTGCCCATTTGCACCGGGCGCGGCTGCGCGGGCGCCCGGCGGACCCGGATTGCCAGCGCCGGGCGCCAGACCTGATGGCGGCGCCCAATCCCGCATGTGCCGCGCTGGATCGGTTGACGGCAAAGCTTGCCGAAGCCCATCGCGCCGGCATGATCGACGGGTTCGGCGCGCGCGCGCTGACCCAGCGACTGGGGTCGATCTCACTGGCACAGGCGGGCAACGAACGGATCGCGCTTACCCCCCTGCCGTTTGTCTATTCCCTTCTGATCTATCGCACGATCTACATCTTCTGCCTGATACTGCCAGTCGCCCTCTTCGCGGCGGCGGGCTGGCTCACGCCGGTGATTGTCGTCATTGTCGCCTATGTCTTTCTCGGGCTGGCGGAGGTGAGCGAACAGATGTCTCAGCCCTTCGGGGATGCCCCCAACGCGCTGCCGCTTGATGCACTCTGCAGAGCGATGGAAATCAGCCTTGCGGCGCATCTGGGAGAGGACGCTCCCCCACCCCTCGCGCCGATTGACTACCAGCTGAGTTGAGCAAGCGATGGCGTAGACGCTCCGCCGGCGGCCTCGGTGTATCCAGATGGCGACAGCTTAACAGGGTTCGAAAGTACATCCGCGGCAACTTGGCAAAAGCGGCCATCCCTGAGTCGCTGCTGGAGAGGTGTGCGGGAAGCGCCCGTTGCACCATGCGCGCACCGGCCGATCAAGGGCGCGCATGGGGGCTCCCGCGCGGCAAAGATTGCCGCTCCAGACCGGCCCGCGAAAATGTCGCGTCAAGCCCGAGCCGCGCTTCCCTCTGTCCGTAAGCACGTGCTTATCGCCGCCGATGTCAGCGATCCGCGCATCGACGCTGCGGTTTTTCACGGCCATTCCTGCCCCAGCCGACACGGCTTGCCCGAACGCCCCGCCTCAGTGGCCGGCGGACGGGTCGACCTCAACAATGGAGTATCCGATGAAGAAAACTCTTCTGGCCACCGTGCTGATCCTCTCGCCCGTCGCGGCGCTGGCGATGCCCGCCGTGGGCGATGTCGTGGGCAGCAATCCCGCCGATGTGTCCGCCGCGCTTGCCGCGAAGGGCTGCACCGTTTCCGACTTCGAAGCCGAGGATGGCAAGGTCGAGGCGGTCTGCACCGATGCGGCCAAAGCGGTCTGGGAAGTGGTGATCGACCCGGCCTCGGGCGCCGTCACCGAGATCAAGGAAAAAGACTGATGCCGGGGCCGCTTGACCACAAAAAGGCGGGTCTGGCGGCGCGGCCGGCGGGGGGCTCCGTCCCCTCCGCCACCGTCTCTCCAACCACCGTCTCTCCGGCCACCGGCCTTGCCCAGCCGCCCGTCTGGGATCCGCTGATCCGGCTCACGCATTGGAGCGTTGCCGCGGCGGTGCTGGCAAACGGGCTTTTCACCAAGGCCGGGGGCGCGCTCCATGTCGGGCTGGGCTGGGCCGTGCTCGCGCTGCTTGCGCTGCGGTTTGGTTGGGGGCTCTTTGGCCCGATCGAGGCGCGCTTTTCGGCCTTTCCGCCCGCGCCGCGCGCCGCCCTTGCGCATTTGCACGGGCTCGCCCGGCGGCATCCGGCGCGCGAACATCCCTCGCACAATCCTGCGGGCGCGATGATGGTCTATGCGCTCTGGGGCGGGCTTTTGGTGATCTGCCTCACCGGGCTCTGGCTCACCGATGCCCGCTCGCCGATGCAGATTGCCGCGGATCAGGCGGCGGTGCTCTCGGGCGACTGGTCGGCGCTTGTGCAAACCGCCGCTGCGGGCGAGACTGGCGCCTCGGGCGAGATCAAAAAGACGGTGAAGACCGTGCATGAGCTGATGGCAAACCTGATCCTGATCTTCGCGGCCGTGCATGTGGCTGGCGTGGCGGTGGAAAGCCGCGCACTCGGGCACAACCTCGTGCGACCGATGCTCTGGCAACGCCGGACCAAGCGGGGCCCGGAGGCATGAGGCGTCCCACGCCCGATGCCGAGCGGCGGCATGCCGCGGTTCTTGCCGCGGTGGTGCTGCTGCAGGCGGTTGCCGTGCTCTTTTTCGTGGGCGATGCGGCCTCCGACATCCTGCGCGACGGGCCGGGGCCGGAAACGCTGTTTGAGGGCTTCATCGCCATTGCGCTCAGTTCGGGCGTGGTGGCGGGGGGCTGGCAATTGCGCCGCGCGCTCGAAACGCAGCGGGCGCAGGCGCGGGCGCTCGATGTCGCGCGGGGGGCGCTTGCCGAGGTGATCGAGGCGCAGTTTTCGCGCTGGGGGCTGACCCCCGCCGAGCGCGACGTTGCGCTTTTCGCCCTCAAGGGGCTCGATGTGGCCGAGATTGCCGAGCTGCGTGGCGCCGCGGCGGGCACGGTGCGCGCGCAGATGGCGCGGGTTTATGCAAAATCGGGCGTCTCGGGGCGGGCGCAATTCGCCGCGCTTTTCGTTGAGGATCTGCTGGGGTGATCCAGAGATGCCGCTTTGGTTGAGACCGGGTCGGCTCGCCTTCAGGCCCCCGCCAGTGGCCCCGCTGCGACTTTCCGCCCGCCTCGTCTCAACGATCTGCCCGCCTGACCCCATGATCCTCGCCGCCATGATCGCGGCGCGCCCGCTTTTATCGCCTGCCGCTCCCGATCGGGCGGAGGGCCGCTTTCGATTGCCGAGGGCGACAGCGCCACAATCTGACGGGGTGTTCCGGCGCCTCGATGCAGAAAGCGCGCGGCGGCGCCCTCTTTGTGTCGGCCCTCTGCCCCGGCAGTTGCGGCGGTCAACGATGCTGTGGCTCAATGGAAATCCCGGCTGGGAAAGAGCCGCTTGGCCTGTTCGCGCGGATGCTGCGCCCGGGGCGGCTGGCGGGCAGGCCGCGCGGCGGGGCGGGGAGCGTCGTCGGCCTCGGGGCGGGTCAGGCCCACCGCCGCATCCAGCGGGTGACCAAGCTCGGAAAGCCGCGGCGACAGATCCTCGATTCGTTCGGCGATCAGATGCACCACGATCCCCTCGCGTTCCAGCCGCCCGGTGACGCGCAGCAGACGCCCGCCCATGACGGCGCGGCGAAACCGTTCGTAGACCTTGGGCCAGACCACGATATTCGCCACCCCTGTTTCGTCTTCAAGGGTCAGAAAGATCACCCCGGAGGCGGTGCCGGGGCGCTGGCGGGTGATGACAAGGCCGCAAACGGAGCTGCGCTGCAACGGTGCCGTGGCCAGCCGGTCATGGCAGGTGAGGCCCGGCAGGCCGGGGCGCAACAGCTCCATCGGATGCGCGCGCAGGGTCAGCCGCAACGCGATGTAATCCTCCACCACCTCCTCGCCCAAATGCATCGGCGGCAGGGTCACGGCGGGTTCGATCCCGCCCTCGCCATCCAGCGGATTGGCAAACAAGGGCAAGGGCTTTGGCGCCCGGATCGCGCGCACCGCCCAAAGCGCATCGCGCCGCGTCAACCCCATGCCCGCAAAAGCATCCGCCTCGGCCAAGCGTTCGAGCGTGGCGGGCGCGAGCCCGGCGCGCAGCCACAGGCTTTCGATATCGGGGTAACCATTGCCGCGCGCGGCGACGATCCAGCCCGCATCCTCGGCGCGAAAGCCCTTGATCTGCCGAAAGCCCAGCCGCAACGCCAGCCGCCCGTCGGCCCGCCGCTCCAGCCGGTTGTCCCAGTCGGAGCGGTTCACGCAAATGGGCCGCACCTCCACCCCATGCTCGCGCACGTCGCGCACGATCTGCGCCGGGGCGTAAAACCCCATCGGCTGGGCATTCAAAAGCGCGCAGGCGAAGACCTCGGGGTGGTGGCATTTCAGCCAGGAGGAGACATAGGTCAGCATCGCGAAGGCGGCGGCATGGCTTTCGGGGAAGCCGTAATCGGCAAAACCCTCGATCTGGGCGAAACAGGCCTCGGCCACAGCCAGGGGATAGCCGCGCTCCGTCATGCCGGAAATGAACCGGTCGCGATGCGCGCCGATCGTGCCCATGCGGCGAAACGAGGCGAGCGAGCGGCGCAGCTGATCGGCCTCTTCGGCGGAATAGCCCGCCCCCACCACCGCAATCTGCATCGCCTGTTCCTGAAAAAGCGGCACGCCCAGGGTTTTTGCCGTGACGGCGGCCAGCGCGGGGCCAAAGGGCTCGGGCGCCTCCAGCCCCTGACGGCGGCGGATATAGGGCTTGACCATGCCGCCCTGAATTGGGCCGGGGCGCACAATCGCCACCTCGATCACCAGATCGTAAAACGTGGCGGGCTTCATGCGCGGCAGAAAATTCATCTGCGCCCGGCTTTCAACCTGAAACACCCCCACCGCATCGGCCCGCTTCAGCATCGCATAGGTGGCCGGGTCTTCCTGTGGGACCGTCGCCAGATCCAGCCGCAGCCCCTTGTGCGCTTCGAGCAGATCAAAGCTCTTGCGCAGGCAGGTCAGCATGCCAAGGCTGAGCACATCGACCTTGAGGATGCCGAGCGCGTCGATGTCGTCCTTGTCCCATTCGATGCAGGTGCGCCCCTCCATCGCGGCGTTTTCGATCGGGCAGAGCGCGTCAAGCCGCCCGCGGGTGATGACAAAGCCCCCGACATGTTGGCTCAGATGCCGCGGAAAGCCGATGATCTCGGAAATCAGCCGGATCGTCAGCGCCAGCCGCCGGTCGTCGGGGTTGAGGCCGATCTCACGCAGGCGCGCCGGGTCTGCCCCTTGGTTCGACATGCCCCAGATCTGCCCCGAGAGCGCCGCCGTCACATCGGCGGAGAGCCCCATCACCTTGCCCACCTCGCGGATCGCGGCGCGGGTGCGGAAATGGATCACCGTGGCGCAAAGCCCGGCGCGGTCGCGGCCGTATTTTTCATAGATCCACTGGATCACCTCTTCGCGGCGTTCGTGTTCAAAATCGACGTCGATATCGGGCGGCTCGCCGCGATGGCGCGAGATGAAACGCTCGAACACCATGCCGATCATGTCGGGCGAGACATCCGTGATCCCCAGCAGATAGCACAGGATCGAATTGGCGGCCGAGCCGCGGCCCTGACAAAGGATGCCGCGGGCGCGGGCGAAGTGCACGATGTCATGCACCGTCAGGAAATAGGGCGCATAGCCCAGTTCTCCGACCAGGCCGAGTTCCTTGGCCATCAGCTGATGCACCCGCTCGGACGCGCCTTGCGGATAACGCCGCGCGAGCCCTTCGCGGGCCAGCCGTTCCAGCCGGGCCTGCGGCGGTTCCGTGTCGTCCTCGCCGGGGTAATCATAGCTGAGTTCTGCAAGGTCAAAGGCGCAGCGCGCGGCAATTTCCAGCGTGCGGCGGATCGCGGCGGGGTGGTGGCGGAACAGCCGCGCCATCTCGTCTGCAGCTTTCAGGCGGCGTTCGGCGTTGGGCAGCGCCCGGGTGCCGATGGCGTCGATGGTGCGGCCCTCACGCAGGCAGGTCAGCACATCGGCGAGCGGGCGGCGCGCGGCGCGGTGCATCAGCACATCGCCCACCGCCACCATCGGCGTCGAGGCCCGCAAGGCGAGATCGGCACAGCTGCGAAACCAGGCCTGATCGGTGCCGTCATAGCGCGGCGCGGCGCCCAGAAAGACATGGCCGGGGAACTGCCGTTGCAACCGGTGCAAGGGCGCCAGCGCGCTCGCAAGGTCGGGCGGCGGCAAGGCGATCAGGATCAGCCCGGCGCCACCCGCGGCCAGATCGTCGAGGGTCAGGGCGCATTCTCCCTTGCCGGCCCGCCGCTTGCCAAGGGTCAGAAGCTGTGAGAGCCGCTCATAGGCCGGACGGTCGGTGGGCAGGGCCAGAAACTCGGTCGCGCAATCGCGCAAGGCAAGCCGCGCACCGATGATCAGCCGCGGCAGATCCGGCGTCGCGGGCCGCGCCAGGGGTGCCGCGGGGGCGAGGTCCAAGCGCGAGGACGGGTCGGTTTGGCTGGCCGAGCGGATGCGCAGCGCCTCGGTCTCCTGCCGCAGGGTTTTGAGCGCCGAGAAGGCCCGCACCACCCCGGCCAGCGAATTGCGGTCGGTGATGGCGATGGCGGCGAGCCCGAGTTCGGCGGCACGGGCCACCAGTTCCTCGGGGTGCGAGGCGCCGGTGAGGAAGGTGAAATTCGACGTCACGCAGAGCTCGGCATAAGCGGCGGAATTGGGCGTATTTGAACCAGGAAAACCGCTCATGCGAATTCGCCCTGCACGAACCAGCTGGGGTTTTGCGGCGTAAAGAAGAGCCAGAGCCGGCGGCCCTCGGCAGTGTCCACCCGCCAATAGTCGCGCAGCCCGTGCCGCCAGTTCTCATCCTCGAGCCACCATTCCGGGGTGATCCGCTCGGGTCCGGTGGCGCGGGCGGTGGTGAGCGGCATGGCCCGCCAGCGGAACCTTGCGGGCGGGGTGGGGCCGCTCGCCATGATCGGCTCGGGCGGAAAGAGGCGCAGCGGGCGCGGGCGCGGGGCGTGAAACCCGCCTTGCGCGGTGCTGAAGGCCGCAGGGGCAATCAGGAAGCCGCGTTCGGGGATGTGGCTTTCGGCGGGCAGGAAGCGGTAGATGTTCTCAAGCCCGATCCGGGTGCCCAGCCTTGTGAGCAGATCGGTCAGCCGGTCGGGGCTGGCGACCGGGGTCGCGCCCAGCTGCGCGGGGGCGAGCGGCTCGACCTGCGTCGCCTCAAGCCGCAGCTGGTCGATGCCGAACCCCGCATCGACCCCGGCCAGACCGCGGGCGAAAAGCGGCAGGATCCGCGCGGGGTCGCGCATCGGCGCGGCCAGACGCAATTCGACCTGCTGGCTCGCCTGATCGACGCGGCGCAGCGTAAGGCAAAGCCGCCGCGCCCCGGCCTGATGCGCGGCAAGCCGGGCGCAGAGCGGGTCCAGCAGCCGGGTCAGCCCGGCCATCACGTCGCTTTCCAGCCCGATCGGCTCGGGCAGGGTCATCCGGGTGGCGAACTGCGGCGGCTCGGTCGCGGGGGTGACGGGCTCGGGGCTCTGGCCCAGCGCCTGATCGAGCCGGGCGAGCAGCTCGGGGCCAAAGCGGCGCGCAAGCGGCGCGCGCGGGCTGGCAGCCAGATCGCCGATGCGGCGCAGCCCCAGCCGTTGCAGCCCGGTCACCGTGTCCGGGGCGAGCCGCAGCGCCGCGACGGGCAAGGCGAGCAGATCGGGTTCGGGGGCCTCGGCGGAAGGATCGCCAAAATGCGCCAGCGCCCAGGCGGCGCCGCGGCTCGCCCCCCGCCCCAGCTGCGCGGTGATCCCCGCCCGTTCGAGCCGCGCCCGAATGTCGGCGCACATCGCCCCCTCGCCGCCCCACAGATGCGCCGCGCCGGTGACATCGAGCACCAGACCGTCGGTGCCCTCCAGCCCGACCCAGGGGCAATAGCGCTCCGCCCAGCGCCGCAGCCCGGCCAGAAACCGCGCGTCGAGATCGGGGCGCGCCGGACGGCTGACCAGCCCGGGACAGAAGCTGCGCGCATCCGCCATCCGCATGCCGCGGTGCAGACCCACCCCCTCGGCCTCGGCGTTCAGGCAAAAGAGCGTTTCGGCATTGCCCAACCGTTGCACCAGCGCGAAGGGGCCATCGACCGGGCAGGCGCGCAGGGCCCGGTCACTTGCCAGCCGGGGAAACCAGATCGAGACGATTCGCCTCTGCGTTCCAGCAAACATTCCACGCGCCCAATGTTCCCATTTTGTTCTTTATAATTTCCCACCGCATCGGAGTCGAGTCCGTGCCCGCCGCATCAAAGATCGGCAGGACCCGCCAGCGCGTTTCGGCGGCGTTCGAGCCCATGCCTTCGGGGATCAGGCACAGCCCCGTCGTGGCGCCCGCACCGGCCGCCAATTGCAGCCGCCGCCCCTCGCGCAGATCAAGCGGGCGGGTGATTTCCAGCACGACAAGGGCAAGGCTGCCGTCTTTCAGCGCCTCCTCGGCGAGCGCGAGGCTGTCGGTCTGGGTTGGCGGGCGCGCGATCAAAACCCGGGCGGGGTCAACAAAGGGCAAAAGTCCCAAAGGGTTGAGGGTCTCGGTCAGCCAGGTCTCGCGCAGCCACAGAACCGGCCCCTGCAGGCTCGCGGCGGTGCAGGCGGCAAAGGCGGGGGCAGAGGGGCCGCAGACCTCGTGGACGCGGCCCGGGCGCAGCGGGAAAAAGGGAAGATCAGCGCAGGACATGCGCACAGGGTAACGCGAAAGGCCGGGCTTTCCAACGCCCCGACCCGCGATGGCCCAGCAACGGGCCCGGCGGTGCCCCCGTTGCAAAGGCCGCCCCCGGTTCGGCAAGGCGAGGCTTCGCGCCTGCGCAAAAGCGTCCGCCGCGCCCCGCAGCCTTGGCGCCTGTGGCTGGCGCTCGGCTCCCGCTTTGTGCGCGGCCGTTCCGGGGTGACGGTCCGGGGCGCCAGCGGATGCGCGAGCGCATGCAGATCCGTCCTTTGCGTCAGGGGTCAGAACTTGCGCCCCGCAAGCCGTTTGGAGAGATCGGCGATGATGCGCTTGGCGATCACGTCGTAATTGCCGTCGAAATGATGCCCGCCCGTCATCGCGACGGGTTCGATGCCGGGGGTCTTGACGTCATGGCAGGCATCGTCGTCGTCGCCCGCGCCATAGAAGCATTGCACCAGATCGGGGCGGTCCATCCGCGCGATGTCGTCAAGCGGATCTCCCGCGCCCCCGGCTTGCTCGAGCCCCAGCCAACCATCTACCGAGACCTGATAATCCACCTGATGCGAGAGCCCCATCAGCGTGACCTGCGCAACCGCCTTGCGGTCCTTGGGCGGCAAAAGATCATAGGTGGCGGGCAGGATGTCGGCCCCGAAGGAATAGCCCGCAAGCACGACATGATGCACATGCCATTTGGCGCGATAGGCGGTGATGATGCGCACCAGATCTTCGGCGGTCTCTTTCGCCGTCCGCTCGGACCAGAAATAGCGCAGTGAATCCACCCCCACGACGGGCACGCCGCTGGCCTGCAGAGCGGTGCCCACCTGCATGTCGATGTCGCGCCAGCCGCCATCGCCGGAGTAGAACACGACCATCGTATCCTGCGCGGGTTTGGCGTCGTAGATTGTCAGCGGCAGCCCCAGCGGGCTGTCCGTTCCGGTCTGCACCGCGATCCGGTCACGCAGCGCCGAGAGCAGCGCCCGGTGCGGATCGTCGGTCACATCCCGGGTAACGAGATCTGGATGGGCGGCTTGCAGCTGCGCCAGATGGGCGCGCCCGTCTGCCGGGGCGCTTGGGGAAAAGAGCGCCTCGACGGCGGCGGGCAGATCGCCCGGAGCGAGGTCGTAAACCGTGGCCGCGGCCTCGTTCCGGTGCGGGGCATCGGTGCAGATCGTCTTTTGCAGCGCCAGTCCCGCCCTTGGATCGACCGCCAACCCCGCATCAATCGTTGCCAGCGGGCTTTGCGCGATCATGTCGAGCGCGAGCGTGCCCCCGGCGCCGGTGCCCGCAAGGATCGGAGTGGCATAGGCCTGCCCGCCGCCGGCGCGCTGCAGCTGATGGGCAAGGCTTTCGATGTCGGACACCATGTAGACGCAATCGCCGGGATCGGCGTCGAGGCGGCGCAGATAGCTCGGCAGATCGATCCCGATCACCGCCGCGCCCTCCGCGCGCAGGGCCTCTGCCGTAGTCTCATCGGCGTCTTGCCAACCGGTCTGATCCGAGATCAGCACGACCATCGCCTTTGGCGCCCCGTCGGGGCGAAGGATATGATCGGGCGGTATCATCCCCAGATCGAAGCGTGGCCCGGCGGGGTCGCCGGGGAGCGCCACCGTTGCGGAAGCGGTTGCGGCGCCCGTCCCGGCCCACAGTGGCGGGGCAAGCACCAGCGCGCCAAGCGCAATTACCGTTGCAAGGCGTTTCATCATTTCCCGATCACTCCACGCATTCCGCCACCGATCAGCAGGGCTGCATCCATCAGGGCCAAGGCGGCACCTGCCGGGCCCGCAACCGCGAGGTAACGCGGCTCCCACCTGGGGTGAAACTTCGCCTTGAACGCGCGCAGGCCGCGGAAATTGTAAAACCGCTCACCATGCTCAAAGAGCACCGCGCCGAGATGGTCCCAGACCGGGGCGAGCTCATGCCGCGTGAGCCCGGCGAGCGGGGCCATGCCAAGGTTGAAGCGCGCAAATCCTTCTGCGCGCAGATGCTCGAAGAGACACAGGAAGAGATAATCCATCGTCCCGTCCGGCGCATCGGGCGCAAAGCGCATCAGATCGACTGTCGCCTCTGCTTTCGTTTCGGTCACCGCAACGGTTGCAAAGGCGATGATCTCGCCCGCTTTGCGCAGCACCGCCACGGGTTGCGCCGCCACATAGGCCGGATCGAAGGCCCCGAGCGAAAACCGCTTTTCGCGCGCGGCGTGCTGCGCGAGCCAGGCTTGCGAGACGCGGTGCAGATCCGCCATTACCGCGGGCACGTCTTCGGGCGGGATCATCGCGAAGTCGAGCCCCTCGCGCTGGCCACGGTTCCATGCGGCGCGATGGCCCGCATTGCGCCGCCCCGAAAGCGTGAAGCCGGCAAGGTCGATCAGCGCGCATTCGCCCATCTTGTAGGCCCGCAACCCGGCATCGGCACAGGCTGACAGAAGCGCGGGCGAAATCTGATAAAAGACGGCCCGTCCACCGCAGGCCGCCGCTGTCTCGATGAAGCGCCAGACCAGTTCGGGGAAGTCCTGCGCGTCGCCCACGGGATCGAGCAGCGCAATCCACGACCGCCCCTGCACGCCATACATGAGAAAGGATCGACCGCTTGCGGAGAAGAGCAGCGGCTTGTCGCCCATTCGCACCAGATTGGCATCGGCAATATCCTGGCCGCGCACGATCGCGGTGGCGCGGTCGATCTCTGCCACGGTGGGCAGCGCGGGGCGGCTGGCAACCGGGCGCAACAGGCTCCAGGTTGCGATCGCGAGCGCGGCAATCATCAGCCCGAGGAGCGCGCGCAGGCTGCGCGGCACATCCTGCTCGAATTCGAACTGCCACCAGAGCGCGTGGCTGTATCCGGTGTCGCGATAGACGAAGACCATGATCGCCACCGAAGCGCCGATCAGCACCGTCATCGCGGCGAGCCAGTTCACGCCGAGCACCTGGCGCGTCAGCGAGGCATGGCGATTGAAGGCGCGCCGGTTCATCAGGAGCGCGATCACGAAGAGGGCCAGCACCGAGGCCTGCACCAGCGCCACCGACTTGGGCAAGGAGAGCACAAGCGCGAGCGCAGCCGCCAGAACGGCAACGAGCCAGGCGCCGTCGAGCCGCTGGCCCAGCCCCCGCGCGGCGACGAACAGCACGAGGCCAAGCAGGCTGGAAAGGAAGTGCGCCGCCTCGATGATCGGCAACGGCAGGCGCGCCGAGAGGTAATTCATCGCGCCCTCGCTGACCGGGGTGGCGCCGGAGAACACGAGCATTGCCGCCACGATCAGGGCGAAGGCCGAGAGGATCGAGGGCGCCAGCCGCGCCATCGACTGGCCCAGTTGCACCGCAAGGGCGGTTTGCCCGAAGCGGCGCAATTCGGTGACGACGAGCAGCACCAGTGCCAGCGTGAGCGGCAGCCCATGATAGATCACGCGGTAGACGATCAGCGCGCCCAGAAGGCTGTCGGCGCCCGCACTCTGCTGCAAGCCCGCGAGCATCACCGCTTCGAACACGCCGAGCCCGGCGGGAACATGGCTGATGATCCCCACCCCCACCGCCACGCAATAGATGGCGAAGAAGCCGGGCCAGGAGACATCGAGCCCCGGCATCAGCACATAGAGCACCGAGGCGGAGGCCGCCATGTCGAGGGCGGAAACCAGCACCTGACGCGAGGCGGTGCGGGTATCGGGCAGATGCAGCGTGATGCCCGCAAGCCGCACGCCCCGTGCCCGGCCGCCAAAGGCCTGAAGCAGCGCCAGTGCGGCAAGCACTGTCACCGCCAGAACGCGCAGGGCGACCGGATCCCAGCCGATCGCCCGGGCGATCTGCGGCGCCACGATCAGGGTGGAAATCCCGGCCATCAGCATCAGCCCCATGCCGAAGGCTAGGGTGACAAAGGCGACCACCTGCGCCACTTCGCCCGGGTCGAGGCCGAGTTTCGAATAGGCGCGAAACCGGATCGCACCGCCGCTGAGCGCTCCGAATCCGATCGTGTTGCCGATCGCATAGGCCAGAAAGGAGGTCAGCGAGACCACCAGCAACGGCAGCCTTCGGCCGATATAGTCGAGCGCATTCGCATCGTAAAATGCGAGCGCTGCGAAGCTGAGCGCGGTGAAGAGCAGCGCAAGCCCGATCGACCAGGGGTGCAGGGTTTGCATCTGGGCCAGCACGTCATCATAACGCACCTCGGAAGTCAGGCGCAGGATCGACCAGACCATGAGTGCAAAGACGGCGAGCATCGCGAGCGCGGCCAGAAGCCCCTGAATGCGGGCAAGACGGGTCCAGATCGTCGGGCGCTCCTGCGTGAAGGCTTCCGTCTGTGGGGTGGGGCAAGGCGCGTTTCCGTCCTGAGGCAGGGCAGAAGCCGTCGCGGATGAGGACATGTCGGATCACCTTGTCATGAGCCTGAGACACGCAAATTCCGGTCGGGGTCAAGACCGGTCGCGCGGCGCAATCTCCGCTCGCGGCGCAGGGAGGTCCAACCAACAGTTGCTGACGGCCAATCACATCGTTGCGCCTGCACCGTGTGTGAAACCGGCTGCCTCCTCCCGGCAAGGGGGATCTGCTGCGCGGCTTTCATGTATTCCCTGAACCGCGCCGGTTTTGCCAACAGCCTCGCCCGCCATTGCGACGGGGAACATGTGCCCGCCGCTCCGGCGGCCGGTGTCCCGCCGCTTTCGCCGCACGCACAGCTTCGGCCCGGCGCTCCCCTCGCGGGATGCCAAGCGCCGCAAAAGCTTCACCCGCCAGATCCCGCGCCGTCTCGTACCGCGCGCTCAACGGGCTGGCCGAGGCCTGCAACAAGAGCTGCCGCCCGCTGTATTTCAATACCTTTTCGCGCCAGATCGAGAATATCGTCACGGCGATCACGGAAGGCATGTTCTATCCGAGCATGAAGTCGAAGATGGAGGCGCTTGCGGCGCGTCAGGCGGAGCTTGAGGCGTTGCTTGCGGCCTCCCCTGCCCCGTCGGTGGTTGCGGTTTCACCCGTCGATGGCAGGGACGTATCGGAAGCGGATCCGGGAGCTGATCGCAGCGCTGACTGAGCCCGCGCATGCGAGCGAGGCGAAGGATGCGATCCGCGGCCTGATCGAGAAGATCGTGCAGCGTCCCGTGCCGTCAACGACGGCGAAAGGGGGCGTGGACCTGGTGGCAGACCTTCACGGCTCGCTGGCAGGGCTGTTGCGTCTGGCGACGGGTCAGCCCGTGCATGTGGTGACGCGCGGCGCAGCCGGAACTGGGGCCACGGAGGTGCAACTTGTGTCGAACGGCACGGCGATGCGTTCGTAAGCTGTTGATCTTGCGTGATTTTTTGGTTGCGGGGTAGGATTTGAACCTACGACCTTCAGGTTATGAGGCGGACCAAAAGGAGAACATCAGACCCTTAGATTTCAACAACTTACGCGGCAAGCCATTGATCTCGCTTGATTACCTTTCCGCTCTCAAACGCAACCGGCGGATGCGGCTGTAGCCCAAACCGTGAACGAGGTCGGTCGACAGGTTGACCTATTGTTGACCCGGCTTTGCGCTCGGTTGCCGTTTTGCCTTCCCCTCGACAGCCACCCAGTCCGAAATAGCCTTTCATTCCGACCACTCCTCATGTGCGAGCGGCGCCGCGTTGAGTTCATCCCTGATCAGTCGCCAGTTTGGCAGTTTTTGCTCGAGGATGGCCACGAAGCGATCAGAATGGTTATCATACAAGGCCCTCTTGGCGGGCGTGTTCACAACAGCAGGATACGAGGTCGTCTTTTCCGGACTCTTTGCCTGCTTCGTCAGTTCGACGATCTTCGCCAGATAGGCCTCGTAGTCGATCGCTTCCGTCTTTCGCTGGGCGATAAGGGCGTCCAGCAGCTCGGACATCTTCTCGTAATACTTCGGATTGATCGGCGTCTCGTCGATGATCAGTTTCCGGACGTTGTTTTCGATGGTCTCAGCGACCGCTTCCCTGTTCTTGCGGATGCCGCTCGGCAAAGCCGCCACGGCCTTAGTTCCACGCTCGACGATCAACTGGATCAAGGAGAGGTCATCAAACTTGGAAATGACCTCGCTTTCCTCGGCCCGAATATAGGTATCGATCAAATGCCGCATCGCAGGCTCGAACATCTTCAGATCGATGTAGTCGCCGCTCGCAAGCTTCACTTCATTCCTCACCTTCTCAAAGTGGTCAACATCGGCCCTGATGCCGTCCGCTTCATGATCGGAATAGCCAGCCTCAGACATTTCGCTGGCGATATCCGCGTAGGCCCGCAGCAGGGCAGGCACATCAGCGAAGTAGAGGGAGCACGCAAAGGAATTTCATTAGAACTCCGGTCGGTGCGGCCCTCCGTCAAAGAGCAGATCAAGTTCACATACCTTGCGCCCGTCCGATCCCTGAGACTACACTGCGCCGGAGCGATGCAGCGAGACGGACTGGATGACAGCCAATGACCAACTGATCCGAATGGGTGCAGCTGCTGTCGGCAGTTGGCGGATCACCAATCCTCATGGAACAATCCAAGCAGCTGGGTCGACCTTCAATGGGCTCGATCTTTCCGGAATAAACCTTGAGAAAGCGGACTTGCGAAAATGTCAGTTCACAAATTGTGACCTCCGACACTGCAATATGTCCCGTGCTCTACTCGATCACGCTAAATTCGATAAGTGCAATCTCGACTCGGCAAATTTTTCAGGTGCATCAGTTAGATCGACTCGGTTCGAAGATGTTCAGATGAGTGGGTGTGATCTTACTGATGTGCCGAGCCTTGGGAGAATAGCAACCCTAATCATCAGTGAAAATCCAAAGAAGGCACCTAAATACGATAAATCGGTGTTGCCTGCGATCGACCGCTATTTTGGATGGGATCGCGTACGCTTCCTCTCATCTGTGTCAATCTTTGTGCCATCCTACGCCTCCTTGACCATTTCAGTACTATACTTGGGGGCAATCTCATGGATCAACTTTGGAATACGAAAAGTCGAAATAACCATCCGGGATGCATACCCCATGGTATCGGCACCCATATTTGAAGAAGTTACCCCCAGCTGGATACACCTAGGTGTGATTGCAAGCTTCTTCTTCCTTGCGGTGGCGGCGACAACATTTCTAGCCTGCCCCGAACGTATCTCGGAGTTCAGCAGAGAAAGATGGCTCCATGAGGCAAAGAACGCTGAAATTCTTTATGATCAGTCTACTTGGCAAAAACCTGCCGCCAGATTGATTTGTGTCATGAGCCTGCTCGCTGGTGGAAGTCTTGGTGCCTTTCTCTTGGGCCGATCAATTGTCAGAAGCACTCATTTCATTTTGACACAACTAAATTGAAGGACCCAAAATGCCTATAAGGATAAACATCCAGTTCATCACAAGCTTTGCCGAAGAGAAGATCGGCAACCGGCGAGACATTTGTGAAGACCTCAAGCTCCTAGCACTTGTATACAAGTCGATAGGTAATTGCATATCCGTCTCTTCCGGAGGAGACGACTTCAGAACTCGTGTATTGTCATTCATAACACAAGCTTTATCTGCAAGTGCACGACTTCTCTCCACAGAAACTGTTAGCGCGCTGAGCGTTTCATCTATCTCAGCGCTGGAAAAATTTGCAATTTTGCACTTTGTATCTGCTCAGCGCGCCTTTCTCAGAGGTGTCGAGACTCTGTTAAACAATCTCGAAGTCAGTGGCAAAGGTGAGAACAAGCGTCAACCAGCCGAAAGAAGCAAAGCTTCTCGTGAGCGAAAGGATGTGATCGAAAGAGCTGCAGAAATCGCAGCCGGAATTGATTTGCCTTACATGATGACGGAGCATCCATCGTCCCAGATTTCCACCTACTTCAAGGACTACGAGGAGCTTATTTCTTGTCTAGTTGACCCGACAGAAGTAGCAACTCTAGATCGCGAGCCATTGAAGCGCTGCATTGAGCTATCGATGCATGAGTATTCGGCATGGATATCAGGAGACACTGAAGCAGCAACCGCAGTTCGTTCGTTTCTGAACTACGAACAACAACATGCCACCAAGAATTCGGTAATCGACAATGTCAACGGCCTAATACTGGCCTTGAAGGACTGGTTGCCAACAAACGGCGCCGAAGAAAAACGCAAGGAGAAGTGGCAGGCTTACCGAAAGACCTTGTCTTCGCTTCCGGACGATCGAGCTACGATGTTCGATGAAGCCTTCGGTGTGCGCAACGTGTTTGTCCAACCGACGGCCACTTACCGTGTTGCAGGGGTGAAGCGATCTAAACCCGTTCCAGTAGCAGATGTTGCCGGGCTTCTAGGTACGCTGATAAGTGCACGAACCCCGGCCGATGATCTCATCCTGCTCTGCGGAGGGCCAGGGTCTGGGAAGTCCACTCTCTGCAGAGTACTTGCTAGTGAGCTTGCCGGGAATGATCAGATCCACCCGATCTTCCTGCGGCTTCGCCGCCTCACAGACACCCAAGACGTGGCCAGCTTCATTGAAGGGCATCTCCAGAATGAGGGCCTCATAGATAAATTTTCTGACTTGGGAAGTGTTCAAAACTTGGTGCTCATCCTCGACGGCTTCGACGAACTAGTAATGGCTAGTCGCTCAAAGCTTAGAGAGTTCTTCAACGCATTGAAAGATGACCTATCGAGCGGTCCTCTCCGGGATGCCAAGGCCATTGTTTCCGGGCGTGACACCCTGTTTCCCAATGGCGCGGGGCTTCCAATCGGGGCGCATGTTGTTTCTCTTGAACCATTTGATCGACAGCGCGTAGAGAAATGGGGATCAAAATGGAGGGTGCTACATAAGGGTCGAGGGGTCGATAACTTCTTCCCAGAAAAGTTGCTATCGGATGGCAAGGCAAAAGGGCGAGATCGGTCACCCCTTGAGCACCTTGTTTCTTGGCCTTTAACGCTTCACCTTGTAGCACGGGCACACACCTCCGGGTCAATCGACTTAAAACCCGAGAATGCAAGATTAGTCGAAAAGGCCGTTCTGTATCGATCAATTGTTGCGGATACAGCTCTGCGCCAGGAGAATCAGGCTAGCGGCCACGGCCGCCTCAACCCAGAGCAGATGCGACAGTTTGTGCAGGCGATAGCCTGGGAAATGTATAGTACCGGACGAGAGGCGCTCGATGTAAATGAAGGTTTGCCCATCTTGCGGTCAATCCTACCGGCAGCAACTGATGCCGATTTGGCTGAGCTTGCAGACGTGACAATCGTCAATCAACCCGAGCTTACAAAGGGAGAAGAGACAGGGTTTGAGTTCGTTCACAAGAGTTTTTCTGAGTACTTTGCTGCCGAAGTCATTGCTACATCCCTAGAGAAAGCTTGTTTTCAGACACAGCAGTGGGGATCCAAGGAAAAGACCTGGGCAATGAGTGTCCATGACGCAACCCAATCGCTCGGTTCACTCTTTTCGATGCGCCTTCTTACCGCGGAAGTCCAGGAAATGCTGGAGCCCATGCTTGGCGACTTTAGGTCCTTCCTTGATGGGGATAGCGCACAGCTAACTGGAACCGCTTCTAGTAAGCTTCTTGCCAGCCTCGAGATTAAGTTGAAGCGCCTTGAGGAACTGCTTGTTGACTTCAGTGGTGGCAACTACCTTGATGTCATCGCTCAGATTACCAAACTGCAAAGGCCACGCCTTAGCCCACTTGAGAGCTTTGGAAATTACGCCTCTGCCCTACTTTTCGTTTCTGTTGCCCTGGCAAATCGAATAGATCGACTGGACCGAAAGAAAGACAGATGCGTCAGCATCCCAGCGCAAGCACTTATTCGGCTTCTCCATATGATCCTCAGTGGCGAAATTCAGATCGATGCGACCTTTTCAGAAAGAGGGCTTACTAGGATCGACACTGCTTCAGTCGGGCAAGAGAAGGTTGATATTGCATTTCCGCCGATAGCTCCCGTGCTTCTCCAAGGAGTGCGCGGACTAACTATTCCGCTGTCCGATGCAGTAGAGCGACTTGGAGCTGCCTTACGGACTACACAGTTAGAAAACGTTCTTCTTAGCTTGATGCTTGAAGCAAGCGGAAGCAAGTTCGACGGCATGCGCCATCATCGTAGGTTTCAGTCGGATTTTTGGAGATACGAAAGCAGGGGCTCGATCGACCATTTGCAGCGAAGCTTCGGTACGGGGTCGTTCCCGGGAGCCGCAGAAGAACTTCACTATTTCGAACGCCGTGTTTTCGATGTTGTGGAACGCTTTCGATCGACTTCGGATGTTGCCACTTCCCGTCAGAGGTTTGACGAAGTTCTCTATCGCATCCGCGATGTCTTGAGTGATGGGTATCGTGGCGGATATCGGTTTCGAGAGATCGATGATCGGTTCCGCATGATATTTGAACACATTCTCGATGGTTCTGGCGAACCAGCTCGGAGGCCCAAGGCGCCCAAACAGGAGAATTGAGCAGCTGTCTGCCAAGGGCGCAAGGTCTCCTTGTTTGTCCAGAGAAAGAGCGAGATCTCTAGCGCGATTGCTAGTGGTTGAGAGCTGAGGACATGATCGAGGACGAGGCAGAGGGGCTTGAGGCGGCCGAATAGACCGCCTTTCCTGCCAAGCGC
>NZ_JBHUIX010000022.1:0-1951 GCF_042683065.1 Rhodobacter lacus
ACGACCACCCCGTATTGGCCGCAAAGATGTGGCCGTTGACTGTTGACTTGCCTCAGCGGCCATCTTATCAAAAGCCAGCACCTTTGTAGCCACATGGAGATCTCATGGCGACTTTCCTTTACGCCCGCGTCTCGACCGTGGAACAGAACATCGACATTCAGAAGGCGCAGGCCGAGAGCGCCGGGTTTCAGATTGACGAGGTCATCGCCGATCATGGCGTCTCTGGCGTCAGCACCGCACTTGAGGAAAGACCCGAAGGCAAGCGGCTCTTTTATGTGCTGCGCCGGGGCGACGTTCTTGTCGTGCGCTGGGTTGATCGGCTGGGCCGCAACTATCAGGACGTGACCGACACCATCCGCCACTTCATGCGCAAGGGCGTGGTCATCCGCACGGTCATCAATGGGTTGACCTTTGACGGGGCCACAACGGACCCCATGCAGGAAGCCGTGAGGGATGCGCTGATTGCCTTCATGGCGGCAACGGCACAGGCGCAGGCGGAAGCGATCAAGGAAGCCCAGCGCGCAGGTATCGCCGCTGCACGGGAGAGCATCACAGCCTATCGCGGACGCAAGCCCAGCTATGACCGCCCGACGCTTGAACGCATCCTTGAGATGAACCGCAGCGGGGTCGCCACGCTGGCCATAGCGAAGGAACTCGGGCTGTCACGGGGCGCGGTGCGGCGGGTGATCGACAATCCCGAGGAGGCCGTGAAGGCGTTGGAGAAGTGGGGCGCGTAAGCCAGCGGCGGGGCTGATGTGGCGCTTCCCCGCCTTTCGCCGAGTTCTCTCCTCGCCCTGCAAAGGGGGCGCCCGCCGCCGCAAACGTCCCTCCACACTCATATAGGGCAACTTTCGGGGCACCTTCTGGGGCCATGCTGATGACGGTCTGCGCCGGAGACCAGAACGCCGGGCGCTTTCTCGGGGAAGACCCTCGACCCCAAACGTCCCTCCACACATATGATGGAGACCTGAGAGGCCACGTTGACGCTGCCCCAGAGGAGGGAGGCTTGCTCTCAGAAGACCCGTTCCGATTAACACCACCCATAGAGAGAGCCCCCCCCTATGTTCCCTTAGAGGTGCACCTTACGGTTCCCGCCCAGTTGCACCGCATCGGCTCCCGTGAGGTGGCAAGAGGTGCCTCGGTGGCGGGGGTGTCCCCGCCGAGGAGATCAAGCCTATCGCAGTGCCAGTGTGCAGGGTGGCCGTGGTCTCGTGACCATGTGTCATCGACGGGGTGGCCACGGTGGCGGAGATCTCCAACGACACAGCAGAACAGGGACTGATGGCGGGAACCTCCACGCTTCCCGTGAGGGCTGACCGTTGGGGGCCGCAGGATGCGCAAGAGCAACGCTCTCCCTCAAGCCCACCTCTCAATGACACCTCGACCTCGGGATGGCTCCGAGGCCAACACCTCCTCCTTGGTCTCCCTCGGCGAAGCCGGATGATCGACGACAGAACGGGGCAACTGATGTTGGGCCGCATCCTGCGCGGGCCATCAGGACACCTTCCGGCGCACCTCTGCCTCGGCTCCGCGCCGACGAGACCCCTCCCACCACCTTCATCACCACAAACGCCTGAGTAGCATTGAAAGGGGGGTGCGAAACGCCCCCTCCTTACCATCGGCGGGTCTCAGGAGATGCCCCCGAAGGGCTGGCAAGGCTGGCGGAGTACAAGGCCCAGTTTGCCTCACAGGCGCAGGCGTAACGCTGAGGCCGATGCCCCTGCACCGCGAGGGACAGGCCCAGCACCCCAACGGCCCCGGTGGGGAAACCTGCCGGGGTGCGTGAAGGTGATGCTCTGGGTGCGCCTGTGGGGCACGCTGGAGCGCCTTCGTGGTGGCGTTAGGGTGTATTGCGGCGGCCTTAAGATGCGACTCACGGGGCAGCCTGAGGGCGCTGACGAGCCTTCCAAGGCGTCGTCGGGGCGAGATGTTTGGGGCTGATCATCTTCGC
>NZ_JBHUIX010000023.1:0-1056 GCF_042683065.1 Rhodobacter lacus
AAGGAGGCAGCGTGATGGCCGACTTCGTCGAATACCGCGCCGCAGAAGCCACCACCCCGAACGGGCGGCGCGGCGGGCGCCGGAGCATCCTCCCCTTGCTCCGCCGCCTCAAATCTCTCGCGGACCGGATCGAGAATTGCTGGATCGGCGATGTGCTCGGCGCGCTTTCGATCCTCGCCTTCGTGATCCTGATCCCGCTGTTTCTGCCGATCATCGTCGAGCTGTGCCGGTGAACCGCTGATCTGATCCGTTTTCAACGCCCAGCCGGGCTTTTCCTGAGGAGACGAACGATGCGCGACTATGCCCCATGCCAGAATGCGGAGTCCCCGACCAACCCAGTTGCGTTGTGGCGCCGCTCGATCGAGAGCCTGCGCGTCGTGCGGCGCCAGGCGCCGATCATGACGGACTATGACGGACACGATGGGCCCGCGCGGGATGTTGCCGCGGAGGCCTATGTGCTCGCCGCCGAAGCGCTGGTGACGGATCTCGGCACGCTGCTCGAACTCGGGCACCTCGACGCGATCGAGGAGAGCATGGCTCTGGTGGGGGCTTGGCCCTCAAGCCGCTGAATTTCCCCTTCGCGAGACCTTCAAGCACCGTTGAACGATCATGAAACGCTGGATGACCATCGCCGAAATTGCCGAGGCCAAGCTGCCCGGCCTGCCAGCCTCGCCCCGCGGCGTGGCGAAGCGGGCGCAGGTGGGGTGTTCCGCGGCGAGTCAAGACCGACAACGGCAGCGATTTCAAGGCAAAGGCCATCTGCCGCCTGCTCGCGGCGCTCGACATCGAGCACGAGCTGTCTGCCCCCTACGAGCCAAAGAGCAAGGGCCATGTCGAGCGCGCGATCGGCACATTCCAGCGCGACCTTGCCACCTGTCCGGGCTTCATCGGGCACTCGGTTGCCGACCGCAAGGTGATCGAGAACCGCAAAGCCTTCTCGAAACGGCTTGGCATGTCCGATGCCGACCTCTTCGACGTGCAGATGGATCTGCCCGAGTTCCAGAAGTGGTGCAACGACTGGGCGGAGAAGGTCTATGCCCATCGTCCCCATTCCGG
>NZ_JBHUIX010000024.1:0-2500 GCF_042683065.1 Rhodobacter lacus
CTTGCTGCTACTGGATCAAATCAAGCCAATCGGGCAATTAGTACCGGTCAACTGAATGCATTGCTGCACTTACATCTCCGGCCTATCGACGTGGTGGTCTTCCACGGCCCTCAAGGGATACCTGGTTTTTGGGGGGGCTTCACGCTTAGATGCCTTCAGCGTTTATCCTGTCCGCTCATAGCTACCCAGCACTACCGTTGGCACGATAACTGGTCCACCAGTGGAGCGTTCACCCCGGTCCTCTCGTACTAGGGGCAACTCCCATCAAGTATCCTACACCCACGGCAGATAGGGACCGAACTGTCTCACGACGTTCTAAACCCAGCTCACGTACCTCTTTAAATGGCGAACAGCCATACCCTTGGGACCTGCTCCAGCCCCAGGATGAGATGAGCCGACATCGAGGTGCCAAACGATGCCGTCGATATGGACTCTTGGGCATCATCAGCCTGTTATCCCCAGAGTACCTTTTATCCGTTGAGCGATGGCCCTCCCACTTGGGACCACCGGATCACTATGGCCGACTTTCGTCTCTGCTCGACTTGTCAGTCTTGCAGTCAGGCTGGCTTCTGCCATTGCACTCAACGACCGATTTCCGACCGGTCTGAGCCAACCTTCGCGCGCCTCCGTTACGATTTGGGAGGCGACCGCCCCAGTCAAACTCCCCACCATGCAGGGTCCCGGACCCGGATAACGGGCCGCGGTTAGACATCAAGAGTGCGAAGGGTGGTATCTCAAGGGAGGCTCCACCGGAACTGGCGTCCCGGCTTCAAAGCCCACCACCTATCCTGCACATCACAATCCTGATGCCAGTGCAAAGCTAGAGTAAAGGTTCATGGGGTCTTTCCGTCTAACCGCGGGTAGTGTGCATCTTGACACACAGTTCAATTTCGCTGAGTCCACGTTTGAGACAGCGGGGAGATCGTTACGCCATTCGTGCAGGTCGGAACTTACCCGACAAGGAATTTCGCTACCTTAGGACCGTTATAGTTACGGCCGCCGTTTACTGGGGCTTCAATTCGGAGCTTGCACCCCTCCTTTTAACCTTCCAGCACCGGGCAGGCGTCAGACTGTATACGTCGCCTTGCGGCTTCGCACAGCCCTATGTTTTAAGTAAACAGTCGCCACCCCCTAGTTTGTGCCCCCCACCCATGGTTGCCCATGAATGGGGCCTCCTTCTCGCGAACTTACGGAGGCATTTTGCCGAGTTCCTTAAACGTGGTTCTCTCAAGCGCCTTGGTATACTCTACCAGTCCACCTGTGTCGGTTTCGGGTACGGTCTCATGGAGGGCTATTTCCAGGGACCTCTGAGCAGCCCGATCAATCCGATAAGATCGAACTACCTTTGAGATCCGTCACATCCTCCTGGCCCAGGAATATTAACCTGGTTCCCATCGACTACGCATTTCTGCCTCGCCTTAGGGGCCGGCTTACCCTGCTCAGATTAGCTTTAAGCAGGAACCCTTGGACTTTCGGCGACAGGGTCTCTCACCCTGTTTGTCGCTACTCATGTCAACATTCTCGCTTCTGATCACTCCACCGGATCCCTCACAGGCCGGCTTCACAGTCAACACCATTTCCGACCACCGCTTTCCTTGCGGAAAGCAAAGTCGGAAGGTGTTCTATCACAGAACGCTCCGCTACCACGCGCATCGCTGCGCATCCAAAGCTTCGGCTCGTGGCTTGAGCCCCGTTACATCTTCGCCGCAAGACCTCTTAACTAGACCAGTGAGCTGTTACGCTATCTTTAAAGGATGGCTGCTTCTAAGCCAACCTCCTGGTTGTTTTGGAAGTCTCACATGCTTTCCCACTTAGCCACGAATTGGGGGCCTTAGCTGTTGGTCAGGGTTGTTTCCCTCTTCACGACGGACGTTAGCACCCGCCGTGTGTCTCCCGGATAGTACTCTGCGGTATTCGGAGTTTACTTAGACTCAGTAAGGCTGTGGGCCCCCATCATCCATGTAGTGCTCTACCCCCGCAGGTATTCGTCCGAGGCGCTACCTAAATAGCTTTCGCGGAGAACCAGCTATCTCCAGATTTGATTGGCCTTTCACCCCTAGCCACACGTCATCCGGACCCTTTTCAACGGGTGTCGGTTCGGACCTCCAGTACGTGTTACCGTACCTTCATCCTGCACATGGCTAGATCATCTGGTTTCGGGTCTGATCCCACGAACTCAACGCCCTTTTAAGACTCGCTTTCGCTGCGCCTACACCTATCGGCTTAAGCTTGCTCGTAAGACCAAGTCGTTGACCCATTATACAAAAGGTACGCCGTCAGGGCTCAAGGCCCCTCCGACTGCTTGTAGGCGTCCGGTTTCAGAAACTGTTTCACTCCCCTCGTCGGGGTGCTTTTCACCTTTCCCTCACGGTACTGGTTCGCTATCGGTCAGCAAGGAGTACTTAGCCTTCGAGGGTGGTCCCCCGATCTTCAGACAGGATTTCACGTGTCCCGCCCTACTTAATGCGTCCGATCAAACTTCGTGTACGGGGCTGTCACC
>NZ_JBHUIX010000025.1:0-971 GCF_042683065.1 Rhodobacter lacus
TCGACCACCATCTCGGCGCACATGTCCTGCGCGGTGATCTCGGGCACCCAGCCGAGCTTCTGCTTGGCCTTGGCCGGATCGCCCAGAAGCGTCTCCACCTCGGCGGGGCGGAAATAGCGCGGGTCGATCCGCATCACCACGTCGCCCACTTTCAGCGCCGGCGCCATGTCGCCCTCGATCGCGGTGACAGTGGCGATCTCGTCCACGCCGGTGCCGCTGAAGGCGAGCGTCAGCCCCAGTTCTGCCGCCGTCCAGGTGATGAAGTCGCGCACCGAATATTGCACCCCGGTGGCAATGACGAAATCCTCGGGCGCCTCTTGCTGCAGCATCATCCACTGCATGCGCACATAGTCTTTCGCATGGCCCCAGTCGCGCAAGCTGTCGATATTGCCCATGTAAAGGCAGGGTTCGAGGCCTTGGGCGATGTTGCACAGCCCGCGCGTGATCTTGCGTGTCACGAAGGTCTCGCCGCGCCGCGGGCTCTCGTGGTTGAAGAGGATGCCGTTGCAGGCATACATGTTGTAGCTCTCACGGTAGTTCACCGTGATCCAGTAGGCATACATCTTCGCCACCGCATAGGGGCTGCGCGGATAGAAGGGCGTGGTCTCGCGCTGCGGGATCTCCTGCACGAGGCCGAAAAGCTCCGAGGTGGAGGCCTGATAAAACCGGGTCTTTTGTTCCAGCCCGAGGAAGCGGATCGCCTCCAAAAGCCGCAGCGTGCCGATGCCATCGACATCGGCGGTATATTCGGGTGCCTCGAAGCTCACCGCCACATGGCTTTGCGCGCCGAGGTTATAAACCTCGTCGGGCTCGACCTCGCGCAGGATGCGGGTGAGGTTCGAAGTGTCGGTCAGATCGCCGTAATGGAGCCGGAAGCGCGAGTTGTCGACATGGGGGTCTTCATAGATGTGATCGACCCGACCGGTGTTGAACAGCGAGGCCCGGCGCTTGATCCCGTGCACCTCATAGCC
>NZ_JBHUIX010000026.1:0-9100 GCF_042683065.1 Rhodobacter lacus
CGCGCAGCGCCATCACCTTCAAAAGATCGTCGCGCACCATCTGCGCCATCGCGAGCCCCGAGTGACGCAAAAGCGAGTTGCCGATCGGCACAAGCCCGGTCAGCTTCTTGAAGCTCTGATCCATCTTGTCAAAGCTCGGCTCGCTCGGCGTGATCGCGGCATTCTCGCCCTGATAGGTCGCCGTCGCCGCGGCGAGCTGTTTGGCGTGGCGGATCTGCCCCGCGGGCATCGGGAAGGTCCGCGCCCCCGCCGCGCGCACCACAACGCGCGCGCGCAAAAGCTCGATCAGCCCCTCGGCCATCGGGCGCGGGATCGTCACGCCCCCCGCCGCCTCGCTCGCCCCCGAAAGCGCCGCCGAGATCCCCGAATGCCCCTCCCCCTCCAGATAGGCCGCCGCCTTGTCGCGATCCCCCCGCGCCCGCGCCAGCGCATGCACGACAAAACCCACCTCAACCCCCTTCTGCGCCGGATCCTGCGGCTGCGCCGCCGCCCGCGGCAAGGTGCCTCCCGCCCCCGCGCCCTCATCGCCCACGGCTGCCGCCGCCAGCGCCGCCTCCGCGGTCTCGGCGCGTTTCACCTTGGCATCGAGCCCGTCAAAGGCCGCTTTCGCCGCGTCAAAAGCCGCAAGCGCCGCGCCATGCTCGGGCGCCTCTGCCCCCGCGCCCGCCGCCTCGATCTGCTCGATCGCCTCGGCGGCGGCAGAAAGCGCGCTCGCAGCGGCCTTCCGGTCGCGGCGCAGATCGTCAAGTTTGGTCATGGTATACCCCAGTGCAAAAAGCCGCCCGAAGGCGGCGGTGTGGACCTGCCGCGACCGGCAGGAAGGTGAAGAGTTTCAGAGTGCGGCGCGGGCCTTTGCCGCCGCCGCAAGCGCGCCAAAGCGCGCCGAAGGGGCCGGGCGCGCCGCCGCCCCATGCGCCGAGATCATCCGCGCGTAAAACGCCGCCCGCGTTTCGACCGTATCGGCGAGCCCGCGCGCCACCGCCTCCGCGCCCCGGAAGCACGCCCCGCCATTGCAAGGATCGCCGCTCACCGAAAGCCGCGTGGCAAGATCGCCCGGCGCGATATTGCGCCCGCGCGCCACCGCCGCGTGGAACGCCGCCTCGATCTCGTCGAGCGCGCGCACGAGCTCCGCCATCCCCGCCTCGGTCCCCGGATCGGGGCGCTTGGCGCGCGCATGGCGTGAGGTCAGCCGATAGGCCTGCACACCCCGCGCATCCGGCCCGACCACGCTTGTCGCCTCAAGCGCCACCCCGATCGAGCCCACCACAGCGCCCGGCGTGAGCGCGATGGAGCTCGCCTGTGAGGCCAGCCAATAGGCCGCCGAGGCCGCCATCGGCGCGGCAATCGCATGGACGGGCTTGCGCGCGCCCGCCACCGCCACCGCCTGCGCCGCATCCTCGCAGCCCAGCACCAGCCCGCCCGGACTGTCGAGATCGAGCACGATCGCCGCCACATCGGCCCGCTCGGCCAGCTCGGCCATCGTCTCGGCCAGCCCGAAGTAGGTGGACCAGCCAAACCACGCCTCCAAAACCGCGCTGTTGGGCGTCAGGATCCCGCGCACCGGCACCACCGCGAGCCCGCGCTGCACCGTGAAGCGCTCCGCGCCAGCCGCCGCTTCGGCCCCGCGCGCTGCCGCCTCAGGTACCTCCCGCGCCAGCATCTCGCGCGCAAACTCCGCCGCAATCGCCACCGGCGCCCCCGCCAGCATCGCCCCGATCTCACTGCGCATCGTTCTCTCCCTTGGTGTCGCGCGTCATGTTCGAGGGCGGATAGAGCCGATCCCCGCCCGTGATCGGCGCAAGCCCCTCCTTGATCCGCCCCTCGTCGGGCGTCATGAACGGCCCGCCAATCGCCGCCTTCAGCGCGTCATAGCGTTCCTTCGTCGTCGGGCGCAGCAGCGTGTCGAAGTCATGGCGGAAGAAGAACCCCGCCCGCCGCTCCCGATCGGTGAGCAGCGAGAGCGCATATTGCTGCTCCAGAAGCCCGCCCCAATGCAGCAGGCAATCGGTCAGATAATCCGTCGCGGCCTGTTCGGAGTTCGCCTTCACCCCGTATTCGAGGATCTGCAGCTTCGTGGGCGGCACCCGGTAGATCGAGGCGATCTGCTCGCGGTCAAAGCGGCGCGTTTCCAAAAGCTGCTGATCGGCGGCGCTGATATCGAGGCTCTTGATCTCGTCGCTCCCGCCCAGGATCGGAATGCCCTTCCCTTCGGGATCGTCGAGCGTGGCGCGCAACCGGCGCTGGTTGCGGTAATAGGCCTCGTCATCGTCATAGGCCTCTTCCATCTTGACATAGGCCTTCAGAAAGGTGCCCGAGGCATTGCGCGCCGCCGCCTCCTGCCCGGCCAGCGCAATCCCCACGCTTTCCGCCGCCACCTCGATCGGCGAGCGCCCGCTCCAGCCATCAAGCGCCATATAGCGCAGATGCACCATCGCCCGCGCAGGCACCCGGCGCAGCACCCCGGCCCCATCCTCGATATCGTAAAACCGCGCCCGCCCGGCCTTCAGCACCGAGACCGCATCGGGCAACAGCGTCTCGACCAGAACCAGATCGCCCCCGCCATCGCGCGGCGCATAGGCATAAGCATTGCCGCGCAGCGCAAACACATAGGCGAGCGCAAAGCGCATCACGATCGCCGGAATGCCCGGCGCGCTCTCGACATTGAGCAGATAGGCCGCCGGATGATCGCGCACCCGCTGTTCCTGCCCGTTCGCGCCCCGCTGATAGAGCTTCAGCGGCACCTTGCTCAGATCGCCCGCGATCACGTTGCAGCAGCTGAACACCGTCGCATGTTTTTGCGCCGCGCCCGGCGAGACCCGCGGCAGCGATTTCACCCGGCTCTGCCCGCCCCAGCCGATCTCCGAAAGCCAGCCCTGCGGCGCCGTCACCCCCGAGGCCGGTTCCGCCGCGCCCGTCTGTGCCGCCCCCGTCTCAGCCGCTGCGCAAAGCACCGGTTCGGCGCGCGCAACCGCCGCCACAGCCGGGCGGCCCACAGCCGGGCGGCCAAAGAGTTTTGCGATCATGCTCATATCGTCTCGATCTCCCGCGCCCTGCGCTTTCTCTCCGCCGCCTCGGCCCGCCCCACCGCCATGATCGCCGCCACCGCCGGGTCGATCCGGCCCCGCGACTTCGCCTTGTTCGGCTTGCAGTTCTCCGCCGCATCCTCGTCGCGGTGCACATTGCCCACCGCCCAGGCCAGCACCGGATTGCCGCCATGGCGCAGCCGCGTCTTCGCCACCGCCTCCTCGAAGCGCTTCATCGGCGAGGACATCGAGGCATAGCCCTGCCCGTGCTCGACCAGCGGAAACCGCCGCCGCACCAGCTCCTTGGCCACATACTTCATGCCCCAGCGGTCAAACGCGACCTCCTGCACGGTGAAGAAAGCCCGGATCTGCTCCATCCGCTCGATCACCTGATCATCGTCGATCACACCGCCCTGGTGCACCTCCAGCCAGCCGTCATCGCGCCACTGGATATATTCGCGCTTCTCCTTCTGGGCGCGCTGAATAAACCCCTTCGGCCCGGCGGGCAGGAAGGTGTAGGTGATCAGATAGATCAGCCCCTCCATCGGCACCGCAACGCAGATCGCGGTCAAATCCGTGGTCTTCGAAAGATCGATCCCAACCCAGGCATCGCGCCCCCGCAACGCGCGCAGATCGAAAGGCGCCGCCCCCTTGTCCCAGACCTCGCGCTCGATCCACGACTGCGCGCCCTCGGTCCACAGATCGAGGTGCAGGCGCCGGAAGTTCGGCATCTTCCCCGCAATCGCCTGCGCCTCGTGCAGCATCGCCCGGAACCGCTCCTCGGTGAACGTCACCCCGAGGTTCGGGTTTGCCATCTTCCACACCGCCGGATCATTCACGTCGCAGTCGAGCGGCGGCTCGGCCACATAGCCGAAGAAGGCGTCATCCGTCACATTCCCCCGCAGCACCTCGGAGGCGTATTCGCGCATCTCCCCGCACACCGACACCATGTCCGCCCCCGCCGTGGTGATCGCCCAGTCGATCGGCTGCGCCCGCGCGATCATCGAGTTCACCACCACCTCGGCCAGCTCCCGGTCGCTCCAGCGGTGCACCTCGTCACGCGCCGCAAAATGCGGGTTGATCCCGTCCGAGGTGTTGCCGTCGCGCGAGAGGCATTTGATCACCCCGTTCGTCGCGGGCGTGTCGATCGAAGAGCGCCAGCTGCGCATCAGCCGCGTCAGCGCCGGGCTCTTGCCGATCATCCGCTTGAGCTCGCCAAAAAGCAGCCCCGCCTGATCGCGCGTCGTCGCCGCGCAATAGCCCTGCGGCGCCGCCTCCCCGTCAAAGAGCTGCGTGTAAAGCATCGGCACCGCGGTATCGGTGGTCTTGCCGTTCTTCTTCGCCACCTGGTGGTAGGTCGCACGGAACCGCCGCAGCCCGGTCTCTTCGTGTTTCCAGCCAAACACCGAGCCATGCCGGAACACCTGCCAGGGCTGCAGCGCCAAAGGCTGGCCCGCCATCGGCCCGGTGGTGTGCTGGATCAGCTTCGAGAAGTTGGTGATCGCATTCGCCGCCTGACAGTCGAAGTAAAGGCCACGGTCGCGCCCGGTCTCCAGATCCCGCAGATGCCGCGCGCAGGCGAGCCGCACCAGCTCCCCCGCCACCTCCCTTCCCTCGATCACATCGCGCGCGTAGCGCGAGACCGGATGGTCAACGGGATCCATTGATCTGCTCAAGCAGGTCCGCAAAGAGATCGCCCTGCCCGCCCGAGCTCAGCCGCGCATCATCAACCGGCGTCAGCCCGAACCGCGCCGAGAGCTGGTTCATCAACCCGATCGCCTGCCCCCGCTGTGTCCAGGCGGCGCGGTGCTTTTGCTGCAGGCCGTTGCGCGTCTTGACCTCATAGTAACTGCCCATGATCGCCAGATCCCCGGTGAGCCGGATCACATCGGCCACGCATTCGCAGTAAGCCGCGAAGCTGTCCTCGAACGCGGGCTCCAGCCGCCCCTTCGCCACCAGCGACGGCGCGAGCCGATCCCAGGCCTCGCGCGCCTCGCTCGTCATCCACTCGGGCGCCGCGGGCACCGGCGCGGTCATGTCCCCCTTCATCGGGATGACATTGTGCAGCGAAGGCTTCGGCCCCTTCATCGTTCATCCTCCATAACGCTCAGACAGATGGGCTTTTTTTGCCAAATAGCCGGGCGCAAAAATGCACCTCCACGGGCCGGTGCCCCAACGCGGCGCGAGATTTTGAGGGCACCCCCCGGTGGGGGGCGGCGCCCGCCCCCGCGATCAGGGACCGCGGCGATCCCCGTGCCAGACCTCGCGCGCGGTCTTGCGCGAGTGACAGGATTTGCACAGCGCCTGCCAGTTCGTGCGGTCCCACATCAGGCCCGCATCGCCGCGGTGCGGGGTCCGGTGATCCACCTCGCGCGCCGCCACGACAAGCCCGAGGCTCGCGCAATCCTCGCACAGCGGATGCCGGGCGAGGAACGTCGCGCGCGCCTTGCGCCAGCGTTGCGTGCTGTAGAACGCGGCGCCCGCGCGGGCCGCCGCCCCCGCCTTCGCCGCCTTGCGTCGCGCGGCGCACTTCGCCTGCCGCTCGGCCTCGTGCTCGGCGCAATGCGCCAGACCCTCAAGCGCCAGCTCATCGCAGCCCGGCGCGCGGCACAGTTTGCGCATCGCTCGCCTCGTCATCGCTGTCTGGAAAAGCAAGCGCCCGGTCGGGTGGGTTCCCGCCGGGCGCTCGTGTAGATCATGCCAAGAGATATGCCGCTGACGGACTTAAGCGTCAAGCCCCTTTCTCAGGGATACCCCTGCATGCGCTCCAGCGCGGCGCCAAGCGCCCTGTGCAGCCGCTCCCGATGCTCCCCCTTGGCCGCCCAGCCATGCGCGGCAAGCACCGCGCTCGGGTCCAGATCCTCAAGGCAGACCGCATCAACGAGCCGTCGATCAAGAATGACCGAGGCGCCCGGCCCGCGGGCGCTCGGGCGCACCCGGCGCACCACCATCGCCGCCCCCTCCCCGATCCGCGCCCGCAAAAGCGCAATCCGGCGCGCTTCCTCCAGCCGCAGATCCGTCACATCAAGAGCGCCCCCGCCCGCGCCGCCCCGCCGCCCCTCAAGGCTCGAAAGCTTGACCCCGCCCGCCGCATGCCGCTCGACCAGCGTCCGGTAAAGCCGCGCCATCGCGATCTGCCCCGGCGTGAACGGCACCGGCTTGCCCGTCGCCCGCGCCCGCGCCTCCATCCGGTCAAACACATCCGCCGCCCGCACCGCCTTGCGGGGGCGCGCCTCCCCCGGCCCCTGATAGCCCGCCTCCTCGATCGTGTTGCGCGTGCCCGGTCGGATCTGCCGCAGCGTGATCACCCGGCACGCGCCCCGCGCGGGCGCCGCCACAATCTCAGGCCCGCAGCGCTCCGGCGCGCGCGCCTGCGCCAGCACATAGGCCTGCGACAGCGCCTGCATCTTCGAAAGCGGCAGCACCACCTCCACCGGCCCGCCCGAGCCCTCCCGCCGCGCCCAAAGCTCCCCCCGCGTCACCGCCCGCGTCGACAACGCCCAATCCAGAACCTCCACCCACGACCGGAACTGCGCCCGGTCCCGCCCCGAAAGCCCCCGGATCGCCGCAGGATCCGCCGTCCCCGTCAGCTCCCGAACCGCCAGCTCCGCCAATACCGTCGCAGGCACAACACGCCCGCCCGGAAACCCCATCATGCTCATGCTGCCCGCTCCTCTTTGCCCGCGTCGGTCTCGACATCGCCCATGCCCATCATCGCCTCGGCCAGCGCCAGATCCGCATGATACGCATCGAGCCATGCCTGATCCTCGCGGCGCAAGCTCGTGCCCCGCTCCACCATCCGCCGCAGCCCGGCGCGGCGCCGCGCATTGTCGGCAGCCTCCTCGCGCAGCTTCGAGATCAGATAACGCCCCGGCGGCGGCCCGAGCTTCTTGGCCATCCACATCAACTCCACCAGATAACCGCCATCGCGCGCCGCCCGCCCCGCCGTCGAGCGCATCAAGGAAGAGACGTAATCGCTCTGCCGCGGCGGCGGGGCCTCAAGGCCATATCCCCAGCTCAAAAGGAGCGCCGTATCCGGCCAAACCCCGCGCGCCTGTTTCAGCGCCATCTCGCACAGGCCCCGCAAGTTCTCCGCGCTCATATAGGAAAGCTTGCGCGCGATCAGCGCCTGATCGCGTTCATGCTTCTCCACCGTCACCTTGCGGCCCCGCTTCAGCCCGCTCATCGGTTCCAGCAACTCGGCGCGAACCCGCGCTTCGCTGCGCCCCCGCTCCTGCCCCATCTTCGTCCCTCTTCATTGCATCCCTCGCGACTTATCCACAGGCGGCCCCGGTCATGCTGTTGCCGGGCGTGTTGTTTTTTTGTTATTCTTTCGTTTCTTATCTTATTGTCGGTAACTGTTACCCACGTGGCGGAACGTTCCAGAACAGTTACGAACTGTTCCGGTAACAGATCCTCACACAGGTCGCAGAGCCTCGAACCAGCGCTCGCGCACCGCCACCATCAACACCCGCTCATAGGCCTCGACTCGGCGCTGTCCCTGCACATGCTCAAGCAGCCATTTGTCCATTCGCTCGATCAGCACCTGATCGCGCACCATCGCATCCGCCGCGCCAAGCGCCCGCAACCCGTCGCGCAGCCGCTTGAGCCGCATGGCCACGGCTTTCGCATCATTCGCCCGCTCGCGTTCCTCGCGCCGATCCAGCACCTGCGAGATCACCTCGCACACCACCGGATGCGCGAGCCGCACCTGATCGCCGCAGCGCACCCGGAACCAGTTCCTGAGCGGGCCGAACTCGAGCCCCCGCAGCCCCCGCCAATGCGTGATATCGATCCGCAACAGCCGCGAGAGCTGCACATCGTCATCGGGCAGCGTGCCGGTCGGAAACTGCATCTGCGCGATGTCGAAGAGCGCCCGCGCCACGCCCTGCACCTCATAAGAGGCGCACAGATGCATCGCGGAATTGAGCCAGCGCCCGAAGTGCCACGGCACAAAGAAATGCCCCTCAAGCCGCAAATCGTTGAATTCGTATTCCGGCAGCGCCGCCAGATCGACCGCCACCAGCGGTCGACCCGCAGCGCTTGCCCGGTCTTCCGCCAGCGGGGGCATCACTTCGCCCCCCGCGGCAGAACGCTTTTGGCCAGCGTGTCGAGCTTGCTCATCGCGCGCTGCACTTCCCCAAAGAGCTTCGCCAGCGCCTCGCCCTCCTGCCGGATCGCCGTCGCCGCCTTCTCGATCTCGCACTGCCGCGCGTGCCGATCCGCCAGCGCTGCCTCGACCCGTTTCGCAAGCGCGCCCAGATCGACCTTCGTCGCCTGCATCTCGTCGTTCTCGCCGCTGTCGCCAAACGCGCGCCGCCGCTCTTCCGCCACCCAGCCAAAAAGGCAGCCGTTGCCGATCGCCTCCGCCACCGTCACATCGGTCTCCGCGCCGCGATAGCGCCCCGCATCGACGTTATAAACAACGTCGAGCATCTGGTTGATCTCGCGCAGCATCTCGCGCGAAGGCGCGCGCAGCACCCCGGTCTTGCCTGCCTTCTCCACCTTGCTCTTGCCTCCATTCTCCGCAAACGCCCGCCGCCGCGCATCGCAGCCGGGGCACAAAAGCCGCCCCTTCACGATCGCCCAGCCCTGGCGCACAAGTTTTGTGTTCACCTGCCCCTCGATCGGGCTCACCTCCCGCCTGCGGGTCATCCGCGGCGGCGCGCAGGCCACAACTTCCGCCCGCCCGCATTGATCGCAGCCCGCACGCGCCCGCGGCGCCCCCGGCCCGCTGATCCGCTCCACGCTCATCGCATCCCTCCTTCCCCGGCCCACCGCCCGGCCCTCAAAACGCCCGCGCCAGCAGGTCATCGGCCTCCGTCACCTCCGGCGGCACATCGACCCCGGCAAAAGCCTGCGCCAGCGCCGCCCAGGGCGCGCAGTCAAACCGATCCAGAAAATGCAGCATCCGCAGGCTCGGCACCGCCAGCAGCACCAGCGCGCCCCCCTCGGGCGCAACCTGCACCAGCCGCACAAGCCCCCCGCCGTCGCAAAACCGCTCGAGCGCATCGATCTCGCCGTCGCCGATCAAGGCGAGCCGCTCCCGCACCAGATCCAGAAACCGCACCATCCGC
>NZ_JBHUIX010000027.1:0-1953 GCF_042683065.1 Rhodobacter lacus
GCCGCGGAGGCCGCATTGAGCAAAAGCCCCACCACAAGCGAGGGCAGCGCAAAGGTATAAGCCGCGCCACCGGCAAAGATCGTGAAGAGCGGGATCCCCGGCCCGGCCTGCGCCGCCTCCACGGACGCGGCAAGCAGCACCGGCGCAAGTGCGAGCGCCCGCCGGAAGGTCAGCCGAGAGCGCTTCATCGTGCGCCCACCTCAAAGGCCCGCATCGCCGCCGCGCGCTCGCGCGGGCCGATGCCATCGAGGCCGAGCACGATCAGCGTGCCGCCATTGAAGATCCCGAGCGCGCCGATCTCGCCCTCATCAAGGAGCGCAATATCGCCGTCCATCGCCATGCACGGATGGCACTCCGGCAGCACCGCCGCCACCGCATCGCCGAGGCTCGCATACCCGGCTTTGCGCAGCGCCTTCATGGCCCCCGCTGCCGTGCGGTATGTGCCCCGCCAGCCCTTGCGCAGATCCGCCCCGGTGATCGCCTCGACGGCCCCCGCCGCAAGCCCGAGCGCGCAATCGCGGCGCCCCCAGGCAAAGGCCTCGCGCCGGTGCGCCTCGATCTCGGCATGCAGCCGCGCATGCCAATCGGCGCGGCGTTTCAGCGCTTGTACCATTGCATCTTCCTTTCGCCGATCACCGCGGCATATTCCGAGAACCGATCCCCGGCGGCGCGGCGCTTTTGGTGCACATCCGAGGATTTGGCGGGGTTGACCTGCCCGAGCTGCGTCATGATCTCCGAGCGGATCGAGAGCGCGATGCCCCCCGCGCCCCCCGCCGCGGGCGTCGAGATCGGCCCCTCATCGACAATGCCCACCCATTGCAGCTGCGGCGCCGAGGTGAGCGCGCCGCCCGTCATCGTCGTGGCATGCACCTCGACAGGGGCGAGCCGCACATCAAGGCCGCGCACCAGCGCCTGCGCCGCGGGCGCAATCTGGCTGAGCGTGACCGTGACCGGATTGTCCGTGAGGTCAGCCACATACTGCAGCCCCTCGACCTCAAGGCCGAGCCCGCCCAGATAGGCGCGGCTTGCCGTGGTGCCATCGGGCAACGCCACCGTGACCGTCAGATCCTCATCGCCAGACCAGATGCCCATGGGCGACGGCGTGCCACTCGCGCGGTCCTTGGCCACGATCCAGACAAAGTGCACCGGCGCAATGCCCTCTTCGGGCGCTGCCGCGAGGCGCGCCGCAAGGGCAGACTCCATGATCCGCATGTCAGACCTTTTGCAAAAGCGTGAGAGAGGCGCCTTGGGCGTAGCGCCCCGGCATGGCGGTAAAGCCGGTGTAATCCTCGACCATCGCCTTGAAAGAGGGCCGCGCCATCTCGACGGCATCGCCGGTTGCCACGCCCAAATGCACGTAAGGATAGACCGAGAGTGCGGAGAGCGTGCCCGAAGCATCCGCCACCCCCGCCTCGGCAAAGGTCGCAAACCAGATCCGCCCCGCGCTGTGCGCAATGCTGAGCCGGTCCCCGATCGCCACCGCATAGCCCGCCGGAAGCCCCGAGAGCGCAACCGCGGTGCGATCTGGCGCGATCGCGGAGACGATCACGCCATCCCCCGGCGCGCCGCCCGCCGCGGGCAGATAGACCGGATCGGCCCAGAGGAAGGTTTTGGCCATGCCATCGAGCGCGAGGATCTTGGCGTCCACCTCGCGCGCCTCCGCCCAGGAGCGCGCCACAAGCGGCACCGTCGCGGTCCAGAGCGGCGTGGCGAGCCGCGCCGACCAGACCTGCCCGCGCGCCGTGCCGGAGGTCTCGTCAAACCGGCGCAGCCCGAGCGGGATCTGCGTTTCCTTGATATGCGCGGAGAGGAAGGCGAGCGGATAAGGGAAGGTCAGGGCCATCAGTAACGCTCCCTCGGTTTTGCAAGGTGACGTTGGATCTTCGCGGGCAGCGCCTTCTCTTGCGCCGCTGCCATCTGCCCCATCTCGGCGCGCACCCGCGCCATGATCTG
>NZ_JBHUIX010000028.1:0-2332 GCF_042683065.1 Rhodobacter lacus
CTGGCCCGCGAGCGCGAGCGTCATCTCGGGATGGCGCTGGCGCAGCCCCGCCCACATCAACACCCGCAGATCCGAGGCCGAGATCTTCCCCGCCTCCATCCCTTCGAGCGCGGTGAGCGCGTTCTTGCCCGTCTCCCCCTCGAAGTCGCACAGCGCATTGAAGTCGAGCACCATCGTGTAGCGCACGCCCCCATGCGTGAGATCGACCTCGCCCTTGAATGGATTTGCCATCGCTTAGCCCTCCTGCGGCAGGGTCGGGTTCGGCGTGATCCGCTCGAAGATCTTGCAGCCAAGCGCCACCATGCGCTTCTCGCCGACCGAGCCCGAGGGAACGTAGGTGTTGACGTAGCCGCGGTAGGTGCGCTGCAAGCCCCCCACGACAAAGGCAATCTGCACATCCTCGCGCGTGCCCGCCTCGGTCAGCCCCGCCAGCTCATCGAGCAAAAGATGGCTCGGATGCTCCGGCCAGAACTGCAGATCCTGCGACCAGTCCGCCGCCGCGAGCATGCCCGGCATCGTCTCCTTCGAGCGCCCCGGCGACTGCATATGCGTGGTGCCGATGTCGTCGGGCGCTTTTTCCGGCATCGCAACCTCTTCGACGCCCAGGATCTGCGTCCAGCTCACCACGTCATTCGCGCTGCGCCCGATCCAGAGCTCATCCTGCCAGCCGATATCGGCCTGAGAGGGAACCTCAACCATTGCCTTCTCTCCAGTTCGTCAAAAAATCCATCGACACGCGAACCGGGCGATCGCTCGCCCCCGGTTCATCGTCATCGCGCCGCGCCACGAGCAGGATCCCGCGAAAGCCCCCGCCCCGGTATCCGTGCAGCCGCGCGATCACCGCACGCGCCAGCGCCTCCGCGTCGTCATAGCCCGGCGCATAGCAATCAACCTGCACCCGCCCGCGCCAAAGCCCATCCGGCCCCTGCATCGTCATCCCGTCCACATGGTCGATCAGATGCAAGACCACCGCAGGCAGCGCCGTGCCCTGCGGCAGCCGCCCCCAGGCGATTTTTTCCGCGCCGATCACCGTGCCCAGAAGCGCGCGCAACGCCTGTTGCATCGCTCACCCGGCTTTGTAAGTGTGATGGGGCACACAAAGACCGACCGGCTGAGTGCCCGTCAATTCCAGCGCGACCAACCTGTAGCCATGCTGCGCGGCCAAATCTGCCAAGAGCTTCACCACATCATCAGGATGCTTGCGGTCCATCAGTTGCCCCCCTTCGCCGCGGCGCGCGCGGCCTTGCGCGCTGCCCGCGCCGCCGCCTTCTCGATCTCGGCCCAGAGGATCGGCTTCAGCCGCGCGATCGTCGGGCCTGCCTCGGCATCAAAGGCCGGGCGCATGAAGGGCCGCGGCGGCGTGCCGGGATGCAGCGTGCCCGCAAACAGCCCGCCATTGCCGTGGGGCGCGGTGCCAAACTCGACGAGGTGCCCAACGCGCCCGCCGCTCCCCTTGACGTAAGACGGCCCGAGGAAGAGCTCGATCGCCGTGCGCTCTTCCAGCGTGAGCTTGCGGTGCAATTTGCGCTGCGAACCATTCAGGAGCGAGCCGAACTTGATGCTCTCGCGCAGCTTGCCGGTCTTGACCGGGGCGAGCGCGCGCGCCCGCTCCGCCATCGGTTCGGCCGCCTTGCGCAGGGAGCGGCGCAACACGCTGCGCCCCGCCGATTTGCTCAGATTGTCGAGCGCCCGTTCGAGATCGGCCAGCCCCTCGATCCTGAGCCGCGTGCTCTTTGCCATCACGCCACCCGCGCTTGCGCGGTGATCTCCAGCCGCCCCGTGACCGTTTCCTTGATGCCGGTGATCTCATAGACCCGCCCGCCCGCGACAAGCCGGTCATCGGGCCGGATCGCAAGCGTGGTCGCATTGGCATCGACGACAAACCGGCTCACCACCACCGCCTCGGTCCAGCCCGCCAGCGCGCGCTCGGCATCCGACACATCGCGGCGGCTGGCCCAGATCGGGGCGCCAAAATCATCCGCCGCCGGATCGGTGGTGTTCCAGCGCCGCTCCGCGCTGAAGCCCGTGTCCGTGATCGCCGCGCGCCGGAACTGGATTTTACGGCCAAGATACGCCATCACGCCACCACCTGCGGGCGGCGATAGCGCATCTGCGTCACCAGACGCCGGAACCCGAAGCTCAGCACCGGCGCGGTGTAGCTTTCCTCGACCGTGATCCCCGCCTCGTGCCATTCCATCGCCAGCATCAAGATCGCCTGGCCAAGCTGCGGCGGCACCACCGCGCCCGGCGCATAGCCGACATCGAGGGCAATCGTCGCCCCCGAGACGGCCTCGCGCGCAATCGAGGGCTCGCAGAAGGGCTGCGCAATCTC
>NZ_JBHUIX010000029.1:0-2735 GCF_042683065.1 Rhodobacter lacus
GCCTCACCACTCACGGCGGCGCTCGTCTCCGCAACGCTCGCCTGCAGCGCGCTGATCTGGGCAGCCTGCGCGCTGTCTGCCGTGGCCCGCGCGCGCGCCTCCTGCACCACGAGCGCGGCGGAGCCGTCGATCGCCGCGCCAAGCTCGGTGCGCAGCGTGGCCAGCGCCACCCGATCCTCATCGACGAGCGCGCGCATGTCCTGGCCAGCGAGAGCAATGTCTGTCCGCGTCACCTCGCGCGCCGCATAGCCCTGCACAAGTGCCGCAACCGAGGCGCGGGCTGCGTCATCGAGGCGGCGCCCCTGCACCACCGCATCGGTGAGCATCAGGCTATAGCGCGCCCCGTCAAAGGCGCCGAGCGTCTCTTCGACCGTGGTGAGGCGGCTGGCGGCAGCGTCAAACTCGCTGCGCGTCACCACAGTTTCCAGGGTCGCCAGCGCCGCATCAAGCGCGGTCGAGACCGTGCCCAGCGTGGCGGCAATGCCGTCGATCTCGATCTGCGAGGCCGAGAGCGCCACCGTTGCCGCGAGGCTGTCGAGCGTCAGCTGCACATCGGTGATCCTCGCCGTCAGATCGTCGATCACCGGGATCTGCGTCGGATCGAGCAGCGCCTCGGAGACGGCGGCGCTCACATCGGCATAGGTTGCCCTGAGCGCGATCTGGCCCGCCAGCGCATCAAGGCTCAGGCTGACCGCCGAGAGCGCATCGTCGATCCGCCCGACCGCCTCGATCCGCGCCGTGCCGGTGGCGGGATCGACATAGATCCCGGCATCCGCCATCCGGGTCTGGGCCGCCGAGACCGCGAGGAGCGCCGAGGTGAGGGCCGCGCCGAGCGCATCAACCCGCGCCGCCACGGCGCGCTGATCGGGGCGCATCGCCTCAAGATCGGCCCGCGCTTCGGCCAGATCGATCGCCACCGGCGCAAGGGCTTCGGCGGCCTCGGTGCGCAACGTGTCCACCGCCGCATCCAGATTGCCCTGCACCTCATTGGCGGCAGCCGCAGCCGCCTCGGCCCGCGCCTGTGCCGCGTCGATCGCGCCCTGCACATCGGCGGCGAGATCGTCGCGCGTGATCTCGACCGCGCCCGTGGTCACCGCGATCTCACCGGACCAGACGAAGGCGCCGGTCAGATCGGAGAGCAGCGCACCGCGCACATGATAGGTCGTCTCTGGCGCCACGCCGGTCAGCGTCCAGTGATGCGGCGCGCCATAGGGCAATGCGGTGTCAAAGCTGGCGGTGGCCTCGCCGTCCTTGCGGATCTGCACCCGCAGCGCCGAGACGCCAACCTCATCAGAGGCGCAGGAGACGCGCACCGCGGGCACCCGCGCCCGGCTGCGCGCATCCGTCACCATCACGGCACTGGCGGCAAACCCCTCGATCCCCTGCGCCGTCTGCACCGGGTTGGCAGGCACCGTCACCGTGCGCGGCAGCTCAAAATCGCTCGACCAGTCATAATCGGCAGGATCGACCTCGCGCAGCGTCACGCCCACGCACATGCCCGCGGTCTTTTGCACGCTTTCGACGAGGAATGCCTTGGCCGCATAGCCGTTGCGCGCCGAGCTCCAGCTGATCATGTCGAGCGGCTCCAGCGCATAGGCCATCGGCGGCAGGTGGAACTGGTGCGTGCGCTGGCGTCGGTAATCGCGCATCTGCATCCGCATCAGCCGCTGCACCTGATCCGCGTAAGGCGCCGCCGGATAGCTCAGCGATGTGGGCAGATACCGCCCGCCATCGTCAGCCGTGGCCACCGCGTCGATATATTCCGGCGCATCCTTGCTGGCCCATTTTTCTTGCGGCTCGGGATAGGTGGCCGAGAGCGCGTTGAAGGTCTCGCTCACCGCGGCGAAGGGGCGATAGCTCTGCCCCTCGGTGATCAGGATATCCTCATCGGTGATCGACAACACCGCCGCGCCGGGCAGATCAACGAGCGGCTTGAGCATGCCGCCCACCTCGGCAAAGCGCAGGTTTGCGGCGCGGCCCAGTTCCTCGAGCACGCTCAAGGGCTCCATGTCGACGGTGATTTCGGCGCCGCAGCGATAGGCGGGCTCGGTGCCCCCGGAGGCCAGCGCCACCGGGGCATCGCAGGCATTCATTGCCGCGACCCATTCGGCAAAGGGCAACCGCCAGGCCGCAAGGTTGCGCCCGCCGAAGATCCATTCGGCGCCCCGATAGACCCCGCGCGCGATGTTATAGGCGATCACAGCGGGGTTGCGGGTGGGCGCATAGCTCGCCCGGTCACCCCAGCGGTGCGCGCCAGCCCCGCCCACCGTGGTGTCAAGGCGCGGGTCATACATCGGGAGCGGCGCGAGCTCCCACAGATAGGTGGGATAGCTCGTGAGCTCATCGCTGTTGTAGCAGGTGGTCACCACGACGTAGCTTTTGCCGGTGCCGATATGGTCCGCCGTCCAGGGGTAATCGGGATCCGCCCCGAAGGCCCAGACGAGATAGGGGTCGGCGGCGGTCTGGGTGCCGTCGAAGTGCTTGACGAAGATATGCGGGCCATCATCGCCGTCATAAACCGCGACCGAGCGGCCCACGTAGATCTGCCCCGCGCCGGGCGTGGCGCTCGCCGATTTCGCCAGCGGCCCCACATCGCCCGGATCATCGCCCGCCGTCACAAAGGCATGCGCTACCGCGCCGGTGGACCATTCGGCCCGCTCGTCATCGACCCAGAGCCCGGCCAGATCCTGCGGCAGGCAGGAAAGCTCGATCACATCGACGATGTAGCGCGTGTT